>NZ_BAABAB010000009.1:0-179540 GCF_039537205.1 Microlunatus ginsengisoli
CCTGGACAACACGACGCGGCACATCCACGTGTCGGTCGGCTCGCACGTCTGCGAGGCCGACCCTAACCGCATCTTCAACGACGCCGCACTCGCCCGGCTGTGGCCGACCTGGAACCGCGGCGCGTGCGCCACCGACCCGGTGAAGACCGCGGCCATCCGGCAGGTCGCCGACTTCCGCGACCAGCAGCTCTGGCCCGCCATTCGCCGCGGTATGGGAGTGCCGGGGACACTCGCGGAGGAGATGGCGGAGGGCGTCTGCCGAGAAGGCGCGCCGGTGGCCGCGTTCCACAACAACGACGCCAGTTCTAGCATCGACATCCTGTCCTACTGCCCGGGCGGCAGCGGGCCGGCGGGCTGTGGGTCGTCGGCCGGTCGGGAGGCCCGCGCCGGCGCGACGGACACGTCGGTCCCCGGCAATCCGCACATCGAGCCGGCCGAGGATAAGGACGACTTCTTCCTCGTTACCCGGCGCGCCGACTTCGACGCCCTGGTGGCCCAGCACCGCAACGTCGTGCTGCAGTCCCCGAGTGTGCGCGACGACGGGTCGCTGTCGGTCCGCTTCGCCTTCGGCCGGTACGCCAACGTCGAGGCACAGCTCGGCGGTCCGGCGACGCGCAACGAGGCGATGGGTGAGCAGGCCATCACCCAGCTCGGCGCCGCCTGTCGGCCACCTGGCTCCGGTGGTTCACCGGGCGGCGGCGCGCCGGTGCAGCGCCGGCCGATCCCGGTGCAGCGCCAGCCGGAGCCGGGCACGGCCGCACCGGAGGGTGTCGAGCAGCCCGGGAGGCTGGCTGCTGTGCTGCGCTGGCTCGGGCACCTGTACGACGAGATCGTCCGGGTCCTGCAGCAGCTCGGCACGATGCCCGAGCCGATGCCGCGCGAGGCTCCGCCCCCGCGCGGTCTGCCGGCGGGCTGCCGGACGTTCGCCGACCAGGCCGAGCTGGACGCCGCGAAGGTCCGGATCAGCAGCGGCGTGCTCGCCCGGATGCCGGAGCGGGACGTGATCAGCTGGATCGTGGGCCTGGCGGCGCCGCCGGCCAGCGTCACCCGCGAGGCTGAGTCGCAGCGGGACTGCATGCTGGCCGCGATCCGGATAGCCGCCCGTCGACCCGGCTCGCCGCTGCGGCTGTCGTCCGGTCCACCCACCCGCTCCGGCCGGCGCGACTTCGCCCAGCAGCGGGCGATCTGGCAGCGCAAGTTCGACTTCCTGGACCGCGCCCACGGCGGCCGGCCGTTCGACAAGGTCTCCGACCGGGCCAGGGCGCGCTGCGGCCCGCTGGTCGGCAGCGCCACCCGGTGGGACCCCGACAACCCCGACCACCGGACCTGCTGGCTGAGCACCCTCACCGCTGACGAGCGCCAGCAGGAGATTCTCGGCGCCTCCAGCGCGCCCGGCATCTCACGGCACCACTGGGGCACCGACTTCGACCTCTTCGACCCGGACATGAACCCGTCCGAGTGGGAGGCCGGCGGCGCGTTCGCCGACGAGTACAGCTGGATGATGCGCAACGCCTCGACGTACGGCTTCATCCAGTCGTTCACCGCGACGTCGACCTTCATGACCGCCGGCTACATCGAGGAGCGCTGGCACTGGTCGTACTACCCGGCGGCCCAGGCGCTGCTGGAGTTCGCCCGCACGCACCAGGCCGACGTCGAGGCCCGGCTGGTGGCCGAGTGGGGCGCTGCTCCCGAGTTCAGCCACATCCGCACCCAGTGGCGCAATTTCATGTTCAACGTGAACGAACGAGGCCGGTTCTGACGCCCGCTTCGACCCGCGGTGCTGAGGGGTCTCGTTACTCTTCACGCGGCCGAGCTGTGGCTGTGGTTCACAGAAGCCGACCCCCCCGAGCACCTTGAGCTGCTCACCACCAGGCTCACGCGGCGGGAAAGCTGACTCGCGTCCTCGAGCCGCCGGGAACCACCTCGGCAGCCCAGCTGCGCCGCAAGCCGTCGGTCGTCCGGGACGCACCCGGTGTTGGTCGGTAGTGCGGGACGCACGCAATGGTCGTCGGTCGTGCGGGACGCACCCGGTGGTGGTCGGTCGCGCGGGACGCACCCAGTGGTGGTCGGTCGGTGCGGGACGCACGCCGGTGACGTCGCGATGTCTCACATGTGACGCTCAGCCACCGTCGTGCGGAGCACGCTGACCGACCGTCGTGCGGAGCACGCTGACCGACCGTCGTGCGGAGCACGCTGACCGACCTGTCAACGAGCCCGGGCCAGTCCAAGGTAGTTCGTGGTTCGCGCCGAGGAGTAGTCAGCCGACGGCAGCAATCTCGAGTTCAGCCGCGACGACGACAGGGAGGTCGAGGGGCAGCGCGGACACTCCGATCGCTGTGCGTGCGTGCGCTCCGACCGCGCCGCCGAAGACGTCGTGGACTACCTCGGAGAAGGCGTTAAGCCCTGCGGTCGTTTCGGGTAGCCGGGTGTGGCGTTGACGTACCCGCTGACGCTCAACCACGCCTCGATCCGGTCGAGATCACCGATCGCTCGCTGCACACTGGAGATAACGGACAAGGCGGCGGCGCGGGCCGAAAGTTGAGCTTGCTCCAGCGACACCACGTCGGGCACTCGGCCGAATGGTCCCTGCGGGGAGCCGTCGGGTGCCTGTGCCCCGTGGCCCGACACGATCACCCGCGATCCGACCACGCGGACCCAGGAAAACGAGATCCGAACCTCCGGCGGCATCGCAGGTGCCGCCGGCAGCACCAACCCAGATCGGCAAGCCGCTCCTCGACCCGTCACAACCGCTGCCGACAACTGATCAATTTTCGAGCGCCGTTGACAGAGTGGGCGACTGGGTTCCTCTGCGTGATCGGGTGGCAGGCTGACGATCGTCGACATGGTGGGAGTTCTTCGGCGATCACGATGGGGGTTGATGTCTGGCTGGTCGAGCGCTTGGCGGCAAGCAGACCTGCTGGGACGTGACTCGTGATGGAGGCGGGGGCTCTGCCGATCGGCTTACCCCACTCGATCAGGTCGAGTGAGCCGCTGCCGTGCTTGTGGTCTTCAGTGGACCGGGCTGTCGGCGACCAGATGAGCCGGCACTGTGCCCACCTCGCGTTGAGTGTCGACAAGGTCGGTGCGGGCGGTTTCGCGGCTGAGCAGCAGGCCGATCAGGGATAGTGCGCCGACCGAGATCAGGAAGAAGGCGGGGGCGCTGGAGTTGCTGGTCGCTTGGATGAGCCAGGTCCCGATCAAAGGGGCAACGCCCCCGAATAGGAGGGCGCCGATGTTGAAGGGGAGTGCGAATCCGAGGTAGCGGGACCGGGTGCCGAACATTTCGGTGAAGAAGGAGGGGAAGACGGCGTCGTTCATGGCGAAGAAGATCAGGCCGATAATGAGCACGGTGGTCGCCAAGACCAGACCGCCCCGGGCGAAAAGGCTCATCATCGGGTAGGACAGGACGATGAACGCGATGCTGGAGATCAGGAGGGTGCGCTTGCGTCCGAAGCGGTCGGAGAAATGTGCCATGACGGGGATGATGGCAAGGTAGCAGACGAGGCCGATCGTGACGACGAGGTTGGAACTGGCTTCGCTCATGTGTGCCTGCTCGATGAGGAAGGTGGGCGTGTAACTCAACAGCAGGTAGTACGCGCCGGCGTTGAGCGACATGACGAGCAGGACCTTGATCATCGATGGCACGCTGCGGCGAACTTCAGCCCAGCGCTCGGCGCGTGAGGCTGCGGCACGCTGGGCGGCGTCCCGGGCACGCTGTTGGCGTTCGATCTCTTGGATGTGGCGGAACTGGGGGGTGTCTTCGAGTCGGGTGCGGAGCCAGAGTCCGAGAATTCCGAGCGGTCCAGCGATCAAGAACGGGATGCGCCAGCCCCATGATTGGAGGAACTCTGGCGACATCGTCGCGTAGAAGATCGTGGCCATGAGAGAGGCGAAGAGGAAGCCCGCGGCGGAGCCGAGTGGTACGAAGCTGGTGAGCAGTCCGCGTCGCTTGGCTGGCGCGTACTCGGCGATGAACGTGCTCGCTCCGGCGTACTCGCCTGATGCGGCGAAGCTCTGTGTCATCCGCAGCAGCAGGAGGAGCAGGGGAGCGAGGACGCCGATCGTCGCATAGCCGGGCAGCAGGCCGATGAGGAAGGTTGACCCCGCCATCAGCAGGATGGTCGTGGACAAGATGACCTTGCGGCCGAGTCGGTCGCCGAGACTGCCCCAGACGAACGCTCCGATTGGGCGAACGAGGAAGCCGAGGGCGAAGATGGCGAAGGTGCTCAGCAGGGCGACTGTTCGGTCCTCGGAGGAGAAGAACACGACGGCGATGGTGGTCGCTAGGTAGCTGTAGCTGGCGTAGTCGAAGTACTCGAGGACGGTGCCGAGTCCGCCGGCGATCAGGACGCGGCGAAGTACCGAGCGGTTCTCCGCGGCGGGGGTGGGTGAGCTAGACATGGACTGCTCCTGTGTGGCTGCCGGTCGGGAGTGGTGTCGCACCCAATGCTGTCAACCTGAGCGGCAACTCAGGAATATCCCTTGGGCCAATCTCTTCACATCGACGTGTACACCACGGACACCGAAGGTTCCCGTTGCGCTGGTCGGTCCTGTTCCGCGGGCTGGCTAGCTCGGATCGGCGCCACGGATTCCGCGTGCCTTCAACGCCAACCACAGCTCGGTTTGAGCGTCGATGGCTTCGATGTCGTGTCCCGTGAGTTGCGCGATGCGCTGTAGGCGGTTGCGGACGGTGTGGCGGTGGACGCCGAGCCGGTCGGCGGTTGCATCGACCGAGCGACGTTCGATCAGCCAGAGGTGCAGGGTCTGGAGCAGTGCTTCGCCACCTCGAGCCGTCTCAATGGGTGTCAACGTGGCGTCGGCGAAAGACTCGAGGTACTCCACAGGGGCGGCCCGGATGAGGAACTCGTGCGAGGCGCCGTCGACGTACTCGATCGGCGAGCCGACTCGACGGCTGGTTTCGAGGGCGAGTCCGGCCTGCTGCATGGTCCGCGCGGCGTGCCGTGGCGCGACGGCTGCACCGATGCCGAGGGGAGCATTGAGGCCGTACTCCGACAGTCGTCGGCGCGGGTCGGCGCCGACCAGGCATTCGACAAGTCGCTCTCGCTGTCGGATGAGTGGTGTGCCGAGAACAACGACTAGATCATCGACCAGCACCTCTGCGTGCGTCGTGGTGCGTGCCTCGATCGCCACTCCGCGCAGTTCGGCGGGATCCATCCCGACACCGCGTAGTCGGGCACGGACGGCGGCATCGTCGCCGAGGCTGAGTACCCGATTCAACTGCGTGGCCCGGGCTCGCCTTGCGGGGTCGTCGAGATACCAGTGGCGTTCATACTCCAGGGCCAGCAGGGATCGCATGGTCGGGGCGGCGAGCTCGGCCGCCTCGGTGCCGGAGGGGATGCGTGCGACGAAGCCGCGGACCACATCGTTGCCCGCGAACGGCGTCACCTCGATGCCGTGCTCAATCACGTGCATGACTTCACCGATCCGTGGCGCTGCTGTCGACTCGAGTTGACCCGCAACTGTGTCGAGCACTTCAGACGGGAATCCTCCACTGCGTCCGACGGGGCGACCGAGGCGATGGAATACCGCGATCGGCTCGCCCGTGTGTTCCTGCCAGCCGGTCAGCAGGCGTTCGACCCCGCCACCGCGAGCAACGATCGAAGTCAGGGTCACCTGAAGCTCGAGCGACCGCACCAGGGCCTGGTAGGCCTCGGACGTCGGCTGCGATCCCACATCAAACAACTACCTACCTCCGCCGGTGCACCTGCTGAAGACCTCGCCGCCCGGGCCATCCGAACATGATGAGTATGGCCCTCGGGGCGATAGTTCGTGGGCAAACCCTTTCGTAGGCTCCTTGCAGCCGCAATACTGCGCGGCCATTCAGCCGAACAACTACCACCTCAAAGGAGACATCTAGCATGATCGGCCAGAACGAGTACTTCGATGGCCAGGTCCGCAGCCTGGAGTTCACCAACGACCAGGGCAACTTCACAGTCGGGGTGATGGAACCAGGCGAGTGGACGTTCGAGGCCCCAGTCAAGGAATGGATGCATCTAGTCCGCGGGAGCTGGGACGTCCAGCAGCCCGCCGGCCAGGGTGAATGGAAGACCTACAGCCAAGGAGAGCAATTCGAAGTCCCCGAAGGCTCCGACTTCACCGTGCGGATCAAAGACACCGTTGCCTACCTGTGCCCCTACACCGGCGAGTTCCTCGGCCACCTCAACGCCTGACCCTCCTCAAGGACTCCAGCGAGGTGACCACCTTCGGAAGGTGACCGCTCATTGAGAAGGCTGGGGGTTCGTGTGGCGTAGATCGACCAGGGGTCGCGATTCGTCGACGCCGAGACTGGACCTCCTCGGTCGCAACCGCAAGCGGTGGCGAGGTCCTGCCAGGCTCCTGGCTCATTCGCTGGAAGGTTGTGTTTGCTCCCAGTGCCATCATGACCCACATGTCCGCCAGCACACCGCATCGGGGCTACCCCGCCTCGGAGACCTGCCAGATCGTCGAGGTCGGTCATACCTCCTCGGGTCTGGTCGTCCACGAGAGCGAGGGCGGCAGCCCGCTCTGTAATACCCCCGTCCGCCCCTGGAACGGCATCGAGATGGTGCTCGTGGAGCAGGGTCGTGGCATCGTCACCTGCGGCTCCTGCGCCCGCATCGTCCATGAGGCAGAGCACGCCCCGGTAACCCGCTCTCGAATTTGCCCGACCTGCACCTTCGAGACCTCACTCTCCGGCTGGTGCGATAACTGCGACGAGCAGGTGTTCTGATGGCGCATCCGAGCTCGGAGGATGGATTTTGCACTGGAAGTGACCGGGCTGTACTCCTCGCAGGACACGGCGGTCGTCGTCGCGCGGGTCTACTGGCTCGTGCTCCCGCCGCAGGACCGCACGCGCGCCGACACCAGGGCGACCGCCGAGGTTCTTTGTCGCAACTGCGTTGGGGTGACCAGGTGAGCTCCGCGATCACCACCGCGCGCACCCTCGCGGGCCGGCTCTCGGCGCGGTCCTCCTCGGAGGAGCAGCCTGTCGGACAGCGAAGCAACTGCGACCACCACTCCGGTCAAGCACGTGACAAGCGGGACCGCTATTAGCAGGGCCTGGACGCCTAGGATAAGTACAACGGCACGGACTTCTACCCGTCCGCCGCCCCGCCCAAGGGCCACAGTTCGTCGCTCGTAACGTGGATTGCACCTGCTGATTTTGAAGACGGGGCCGCCGGACAGCCACGAGCGGCGTTCGCAAGGCGACTGTCGTGCGGAGACGCAAGCCGACAGCCGCGGCGCCAGTGTCGATCTCCTCAGGTCGTTGGTCGACTTGCTTGCGCGAACTTCGTGGCCTTGACCGGATCGCTCAATGTCCGGTTCAGTGCCGCATCGTCCCGCGTTGCCTGGTCGCCGCCGATCACGTGGTCCTCGCCGGCGAAGAGCGCGTCCAAGCCCTGCTCGGCCACCAGTGCCGGGTCGTTCTTCCAGTCGTTCGAGCCGAACTTCGTGTTCCCCATCCCCGCGGTCTGGTGGAAGTCGGTCGCGGTCGCGCCAGGTAGCAGCGCGGTGACTCCCACGCCGTACTCCTTCATCTCCTCGCGCAGCCCCTCGGCGAAACTCAGCATGAAGCTGCGAGTGGGTCCGTAGATCGACTCGTACGGCGTGGGCGTCAACGCCGAGCAGGAGGTGGTGATCAAGATGCGGCCGGCCTGACGATCGGCCATGTGCCGGACCACGTGCTTGGCCAGGCGCACCTGCCCGGTGACATTCAGGGCCAGCATCTGCAGCTCCTCGTCCAAGTCGGTGTCGAGGAAGGCGCCGCCGAGACTGCGTCCAGCATTGAGGCACGCGACATCGAGAGGACGCTCCAAACGTTCGATCACCGCCCACAGCTGCTCGATGCCCTCGGCCGTCGCGAGATCTGCCTGTACGGGCACGACCTCAACGCCGCTGATGTGGTCACCCAGGTCGTTGATGCGCGCACTGGCCCCGACACCGACGATGTCGTACCCACGCTCGCCGAGCTGTCGGGCCAGCTGGAACCCGATACCGGAGGAGGCGCCTGTAATAAGAGCAAGGTCCATGGGTCGCAGCCTAGAAGAGCGCAACGCTGCCGGGACTGCAGCAGTCCCTTCGTCCGACGAGCGCTGATCATCGTCGCGAGCCGTCCCTTCTGCGCTACGGCTAACGAAGCGACAGGTGCATGATGTGGAGCCCGACAAGTCCGTGCTCGGGGTGGCGAAAGGCCTCAGGGACGGTTGCCAGAATCTGGAAACCGAGCGATCTCCAGAGCCGGATGGCCGCGGCGTTGGTCTCGACGACGGCGTTGAACTGCATCGCCAAGTACCCGTCGTCGCGGGCGGTAGTCAGGACCCGCTCGGCCAGTGCACGAGCGACGCCCCGGCCCGCCACCTCGCCAGCCACCATGAATCCGGCGTTAGCTACGTGACTCCCGGCAGCGGGCTGGTTGGGATGGATCTCAGCGCTGCCCACGACGGCGCCATCAACGACGGCGACCAGGACCCGCCCACCAGACTTATCCATCCACCACGTCCGGGCCGCGACTTCGGCGGTGTCCTGGGGCCAGCAGTACGAGTCACCGGCGGCGAGGATCGGCTGCATGAACCCCCAAATGTCCGGCCAGTCCGAACCAACCACATCACGGATCTCCACAGCCGCAACCCTTACAGATTCCGAACCGCGGTGCATGACCCAGGGGACGCGTGCATAAGGCGACCGTCGTCCGGGACGGTCGCGCGCCTGCTGAGAGGGCCGCGATGGCGGTTGGGTCAGGCTTGCGCTCGGAGCCAGGCGATGACTGCTCGGACGCGCCGGTTGGTTGCCTGGTCGTCGGGCAGGTCGAGCTTGGTGAAGATCGATCGCATGTGGGCTTCGACGGTGCGTTCGGACACCGTGAGGGTACCTGCCACGGCCGTGTTGGAGTGCCCCTCGGCGACCAGGGAGAGAACCTGGCGTTCGCGGTCGGACAAGGCCGTCAGGGCGGTCGGGGCGTTGTGGTTGCGGACCAGGGCCTGGACGACGAGGGGATCGAGGGCGATTCCGCCCGCCGCGACCCGGGCGAGGGCGTCGGTGAAGTCGTCGAGGTGGAGGACCCGGTCCTTGAGCAGGTAGCCGAACCGGGGTGTGCCGATCAGGTCGAGACAGTTGCGCAGTTCGACGTGCTGGGAGAGCAGCACGGCACCGACTTGGGGCTGGGTGGCTCGCAGTGCCCGGGCGGTTTCGGCGCCGTCGGAGTTGGGCATCCGGATGTCGATGATCACCAGGTGTGGCTGGTGCTCGGCTGCTGCTGCGAGCAGTGGTTGGCCGTCGCCGACCGCGGCGACGACGTCGTGGCCCCGGTCCAGGAGGAGCCGGACCAGGCCTTCGCGAAACAGTACGGAGTCCTCGGCGACGGCGATCCGCATCTTAGAGCACTGCCACGATTTCGGTGCCGCCACCGGCCGGGCTGGTGAAGTCGAGCCGTCCGCCGACGGCGGCGATCCGGTCCCGCAACGAGACCAGCCCGTCGACGGGGATGCCGCCGATCCCGTCGTCGCGGATCCGCACCGCCAAGGCGTCGGCCGCGCTGGACACGTCGACCTCGATGGCCGAAGCCCGGGCGTGCTTCAGGGCGTTGGTGACCGCCTCCGACACCAGCAGGTAGACCGCCAGCGCTCTGGTCGGTTCGAGCTCTGGTAGTGCATCGACGTGCAGGTCGAGTGGGAGCGGGGTCGCGTCCCGCAGCGACGCCAGCGCCGGACCGAGGCCGTCGTCGAGCCGGCTCGGACGTACGCCGTGGGCGATCCGGCGCAACTCGGCGACCGTGCCTTCCAGCTCCTCGATCGCGGCGGCCACCTCGGCGGCCGGGGCCGGATCGAGCCGGGCCTGGAGCAGCCGAAGTCGGATGCCAGTGGCGATGATGCGCTGCTGGGCGCCGTCATGCAGATCGCGTTCCAACCGCTGCCGTTCCCGCGCTGACCCCTCGGCCAGCCGGGTCCGGCTTGCCTCGGCCTCGCGGAGTGCGTCCCGCAGGCCGAGTCTGAGCCGGCTGATCTCGATCGGGAGCCAGGCATGGCGGGCCAAGTCGGCGATCCGGCGGCGGCTCCGAGCCGAGTCCCAACCGAGCGCGATTTTGGCAACGATGATGCCGTCGGTCTCGATCGCGAAGCCGGGCGCGTCCGGCACCGACTGGCCGGCGAGGTCGGTCCAGCCGCCGGCCGCGGCGACCAGAACGCGGAGCTCGTCGTCGCGCTGGGCCGCCCGCAGCACCGACTGGATCTCCTCCGGCTGACACCGCCCGGCCCGGACGTCCGCGGTGAAGCGCTGCACCGCGCCGACCGCCGCGGTCCGGTCGCGGTCGACCAGCCGCGAGATCAGGGCGGTCAGATACCGGTGCATCGGCAGCAGGAGGAGGCTCACCACGAACGCTGCGGCGACGGGGGCGATGCCGATGGCCGGTCCGAGACTGCGGGACACGAGGAACACGACAGCCGCGAACGCGGCTGCCGAGACGAGCAGGGTGACCGCCCAGGACGCGCTCTCACTCAGCAGCCGATCGACGTCGAACAGGTCGTGACGCAGCACCGCGATCCCGACGCTCAGCGGAAGGAGCACCACGACCGACAGGAGCACGGGCGCGTACACCGCCGCGACGGGCAGGCCGACCGCACCGCCGATCCAGCCGGCGATGAGCAGGAAACCCGTCGTCGTCCCGGCCAGCACAAGCCAGCGGATCTGCCGTCGCCGCCGCTCGGCGCCCGACCGGTAGGCACCGATCACCGACGCGATCCCGATCGCCAGACAGGCCGCTATCACCGCGATGCCCGCCACGTTGGCCGCCAGCTGAACCGGTGACTGCACGGCGATCACGCGCCCCTCGTCGTTCCGCGCACCCCAGAGAGCGAAGATCAAAATGCCCGTCGCCGCCGCGTAGGCGAACGGCGCTGCCGCCCACAGCCACCCTCGCCGGCGTCCGTCAGGAAACACCATTAGCAGGGCGAAGACACCCACCAGGCTGAGCGGCCACAGCCCGACCGCGATCGGCCGCAAGACGTGTGCCAGCGGCAACGGCGACGTCAGCGAGGCCGAGTAGGCGAGCCCATCGGTGATCTCGTTCAACGCGACACCCGCACTGCACCACGCCAGCGCGGGCGCGACCGGGCTGGTGGGCTGAGCCCGGTGGATGCTCCAGGCCACGCCGATCGCAACGAGTCCCAGCAGCGGGAGCGTCGCCTCGAGTCGGCGTCCGACAGCCAGATCGAAGGCCGCGTCGGCGACCACCACGACGGTGCCGGCGGCCACCAGCACTCGCGAGCCGATCGGCCCCATACGGCACATCATCCGCGCCCGCGCGGTCCCTGTCACCCGTGCCAACGCCGACCGCGGATTGGTGTTGACCCGTAGCCGACATCGGTACCGAGGACTGGTGCGGCCACGCAGGCGTGACCCGGCCGCCCGGCCGGATGCTGATAGCCATCCAGCTCGGACCGCGAAGGAGACCCGACAATGAACCTGCTGTTCCTGCCCGTCGCTTTCCTCTTCGGCTACCTGATCCGGCCAAAGGGCATCGCCGTCGCCATCTACATCGCCGTCGACGCGCTGCTGTTCACCGTTCAATCGATGATGCAGCTGCTGCTCGGCATCTCCGGCCGGTACGGCGAGCGCAACGCGTATTGGATCAACGGCGCGGGCGACCACTTCACCTTCGGCTGGGGCGGCTTCGTCTCCTACGCCGTCCTCAACCTCGTGATCGTCGGCATCGGCATCGGCCTGGTTCTGCTCGGCGCGCGAATCAGGGCCCGGCGGGACGCGAAGAAGACAGCCCTGCCCGTGGGCTGACACCGATCCACCGAAGCCGCAAAGTCGAGACAGATCCGATCATGAACTCCACCGACATGCCGCCCACCGAAGCTCGGACGCAGCGAACAACCGCATCGCCGCGAGAGCCGGACCCGGAGATCCTGATCATCGGCCGGCCCCCGCGCGCACCCCGCACAATGATCGGAGCGGAAGCGTGGTCGGCGAGCGGCGCCGACGGTTGGCTTTGCCGAACCGGCCGGGAGGTTGGCGGGGGCCCAGGACACGACGGTCTCCAAGATCGTCTCGCCGATCATGCTCGTCGGCGCCTGCTGGCGGCGCTGGCGGTGCTGGCGATCCTCGTGACCGTCCTCGTGGCGGAATGTCTCACCGCTGACGTCGGCGCGCCGGGCACGACGCGCCATCCTGACGTGGAAATGGCCCAAGCCGACACCCAACGGCTGCGCCAGCTGACCCGGACCGAGAATCAGGCACTGGTCACCGCTGACACAGACATGCTCGCGTCGTTGCTCGCGGTCGATTTCACTGCCGCCCTCGACGGCGAGAACTGGTCGCGCGGGCGGCTGATCGCCGCGCTTGGCTCCGGAGACCTCGACGTTCGATCCGTGCGCATCAACGAGTTCGGCCCCGAGGACCCGATCCAGGTCCTGCTGGACCGCAACCTCGCCATCGTCACCTACCAGGCCGAGATCGAGATCGCCACACACCCGCTCGCCCTCGATCACGATTGCGCCTGCGCCGAGCGTGACAGCAAGCTCCGAACGCTACGAACCGACACCTGGGTCAAGTCAGATGCCGGATGGCGTCAGCTCCGCGCCCAAACCAACCCCGTCCACCTACGCGATCAGCGCTCGTAGCCGGCACCGGTTGATGACGCAACGCGTTCGCCGGTTGAGCTGACCGGCATTGCGCAGGCCGACCGTTGAGCGAGAACACGCTCTCGCGCGCCGACTGCGCTAGCGTGGTCGGGTCCCATGCCCGGCGACGCCGGTCTGATGTCATCCAGCGCGTCCCGCGAAGGGTCGGTGAGGGTCGGCGACGGGCGGACGGGTGCGTTGCAGGGTTCGGTAGATGGTCGAGCGGCCGACGCTGAACAGTTCGGCGAGCTCGGCAGTGCTGTAGGTGTCCAGGTCCGCGAGCTCGACCAGGTGCCGGGCCTGGTTCGCGGTCAGTTTGGGCTGCTTGCCTCGGAGGTGGCCTTTGGCTCTGGCGACAGCCATCCCTTCGCGGGTCCGCATCCGGATCAGGTCGGCCTCGAACTCGGCCACCATCGGCCAAGACATTGAACAACAACCGGCCGACCGGGTCGGTCGGGTCGTGGATCGATCCGCCGAGGCTGAGCCGCACGTTCTTCGCCGTGAGTTCGGTGAGGATGTCGCGGGCGTCCGGCAGGGACCTGCCGAGGCGGTCGAGTTTGGTGACGACGAGAGTGTCGCCGGAGCGGCAGGCGGCGAGGGCGAGTTGGAGGCCGGGTCGGTCGCGGTTAGTGCCAGTCAGGCCGTGGTCGACGTAGATGCGGTCGTCACCGACACCGAGGCCATGGAGGGCGTCTCGTTGTGCGGTGAGATCTTGCTGCTCTGTTGATACGCGCGTGTATCCCACCAAGAGTTCATTCATCCTCTCGGCATGACGCTCCGCCATCGTGTGCGTCAAGAGCGCCCGGATGCCGACCCTCAAGCGGGCTGACGTGTCTTTGGGTAGGCGAACCCGGTCTGGTGGGCGAGGAATGCGTTGGTTGGGCTGTGACGCTTACCAGGCCAGAGCAAGGAACTCTTCTCCGAGGTCGCGTGCACGGGCGATGGTGGCTTCGTCAGAGATGCCGTGTGGAATGAGCCCGACCTGCCATCGGGCGTTGAATGCAGCAATCCACGCGGCTGCTGCGGCGGCGGTGCGCTGTTCCCGAGGGCTGAGCGGATGGCCGCGCGCGATGTCGTAGTCGCGCATGAATGCGGCAACTTCGTGCGGGCTCGACAAACCGCCGGAACCGGTCGAGCTGGAGGCATAGCAAGATGCCGCGAACCCTGCGATTACGGCCTCGGTTTCGGCGAGCAGTTCCCAGTCGAAGGTGCCCACAAGCTGCCCGCGAGCGGCGGCGGTATTGCCGGCGTACCAGTCGGCGTGTCCGACCACGACGCGGTTGGCATCGCGATTGTGCAAGATCTGGTCGGCGCCCCGTTGACCGAAGTCGTCAAGCCACTCATAACCCGGTCGTGTTGCGCCGAAGTCGACCAGGGTGTCGTGTGGGATCGGCCATGGTCCATTCTGGTAGCGGCACCATGAGGGTCCCGGCCCAGCTCGCCTGATGATGCTCACCTGGTCGCGGAGAAGGTGGATGTGGCCGGCCATGCCATCGGCCAGCAGCAGCCGACTGGCTGGGTCTGGCCCATCCGGAGCCCGTCCGACGATCAGCGGTTCCGCGGTGAGCACATGCCCACCGTGTTGATCGGGCTCGATTAGGGGGGCCGCGCTCGGGAACCCGGCAGCAGCTAGCACCCGCTGAGCTTCATGGGTGACCTTGAGCGCGTCGGTGTCAACCGGTGATCGGTGGATCTTGATCACGACGGCGCGCCCGTCGGCGAGTTCGACTCCCCAGACCACATCGATACGGCCAGCGCGGAACAACACCTCAGCGATGGGACTCCCCAATCGATCACCCGCCCAGACACTGAGAAACTCGCGGAGCTCCTCAACCGATGCCGGCCCGTAGACGGCACGCTCGGTATCGGTCAGACCCGGCGTCGCCGAGCTGGCGTCAGAAGCATCAGCGGCAGCCACGAGCCTGAGCATCGCATGTCCAGCGCCTCCAAGACGGACCCGTTCTACAGCGCAGTCGGGTTCATTGCCTCACCTTGTATTCGCGAGACGGTGGCCAACTGGGGCCGGCCACCCGGGGCCACGCTGTCGGTGCTCGGTGCGCAGTGGAGCGCCTTCCTCCGGCATCTATCGGGACACTCCAACGGGCCGGGTGTCTCCTGACGAATAGTCTCGCGCTCATGACCGACGGCGACTGGAGGGATGGCGTGTTCAGGCGGCGTCGGCCCTCCGAGGAGACTCTCGCCTGGGTCGCGGCGTCGATGGGTCCGGGCAGTCGCGTCGTTGGCTATCGTCGAATGACCGGTGGCGTCAGCTCCGCCGTGCATTGCGTGACCGTCGAACGACGTAGCGCGCGAACTTTCGTCGTCCTACGGCAGTACCCCCGCGGGCTCGACCTTCAGGAGAGCCTGGAAAGGGAAGTCGCCAACCTCAGAGTGGTGGCGCGAACCGGACTCCCAGTCTCCAGCATCCTCGCCACCGACGTTGCTGGCGCGTCGACGGAGGGCGCGCCAGCGTTGCTGATGACACGATTGCCGGGGCATGTGCAACTCAACCCGGAGGAGCCTCGGTCGTGGATGACGAGGATCGCGGAGATCGCTGCACTGCTGCATTCCCTCAATCTCCCCGCGAAGGCGTTCAGACCGTGGACGGATTCATGGATCGCAGCTCTTGACGAGTTGCAGGTGCCGGCCGGCGCACAGAAGCCAGCGGTGTGGAAGGCGGCGTTCGCTGTCATGGCGGCACCGCCGCCTGAGGACACTGCCGTCTTTCTGCACGGTGATTTCCTGCCGGTCAACCTGCTGTGGTCGCGGAACAGAATCACGGGGCTGACCGACTGGAACAGCACCCATCGGGGCTCGCGCGCGATTGATATTGGGCACTGCCGGCGGTACCTGGCGGCGCTCTACTCGCCAGATTGGGCGGAGGAGCTTCGGTCGCTCTACGAGTCGATCGCCGGCGTGCCCCTCGATCCCCGGTGGGATCTGTATGCCCTGCTCCACCATGACGACAACCAACGGAAGTGGATCCGTCAGCAGGTCGCTGGCCGCCACCCCATCGATCTGACCAACATGACTGCCCAGGTCGAAGGCGCTGTCGAGACAACCCTCCGGCGTCTCGGATAACTGCGGGTTCCCATTGGTCAGGGCTGTGACACAGATCGACAGCAACTCACGGCTGATCCGCCCCGGGCATCTCCGCAAGACGTCGGCCGTGCGGGACGCACGCAGTGGTCGTCCGATCTGCGACGAAAGGGCCGAGGCCCCTTTTCATGTCTGTAGCGCCGCCGCGACCTCGCTCAGGTCGTCGCGCAGCTGGTGGTCACGCCCGGGCAGCCGGTGCAGCTGCGCCTGCGGAATGACCCTGGCATACAGGTCGATGTGCGACGGTGCCACGGTCTCATCCTGCAGCCCGTGGAACAGGTGCACCGGCACTCCGGACGGCAGCCTTGCGCCGAGGTCCGCCGGGGTTCGGACGTCCTCGCTCGGCCAGCCGCCCGCTCCCAGGAATGGAGCCGCGACCAGCACGATCGCCCCCAGACGCCGTGGCGGTGGCTCCTTGGCGAGCAGGTTGATGAGGACCGTGCCACCCACCGAGTGGCCAACGACGGCCGCACCGTCGTCGAGAGCCTCCAGCTCCCGCCGAATCGCCAGGCTCCACCTGGTGTAGTCGGGGGCTTCCTCGTCGGGCAGCCGCGGGTACCGGACCTCGACGCCATCACCGAGTTCGCGGCGGAGGCTATCGACCAACCTGCCGTCCCAGTCGTCGTACGTGCCCGCGCCGCCGCCCTGAACAAACAGCACCTGCACGATCACCGCGACCAGGCCCCAATGACAGCGCCTCGCACGAGTGGGTCGATGGCTTGGCAGGACACGTAGACGAGTATCACCCAAGGCCATCGATCGGTGTCCGCATGCGGTCCCCTCCTGCGGGAACCTGTTTGGGTCTGCTGGGGGGCTTGAAGCAGCTGGGCCAGCCAGGTACGCAGATATGTCCAGCGCCCGGTCGGTTGTTGGGACTCGATGGTGAGGCGTCCGCCGGGCGTCCCGATATGTGCCTGTACCGATTCGCTCGCAGTCTGGCTAGCGCATGACCAGCTTGCAAGAAGCGCCGGAGGGCGGGGGCGGCGTGTCTTTCGTCGGCGGCGCAGCGATGGTTCCTTCCCTTGACATCGTCTGCGCGGAGGGTGGATGTTGAGGCGACCGTGACTCGCCGGGATCGGTTCCACGATGCCGGCGCCAGAGGGGAGATCGCTGATGATCACACGCTCCCATCGTCGCTTCATCGTCGTGGCCGTGCCCCTCGCCCTGGCGGCACTGGCCCTGGTGGCACCGGCGAATGCGGTGGGACCTCGCGGCAAACCAACACCGCAGTCGATACTGAACAAGGGTGTGGCCGCGACGACCGGCTCGGCGGGGCGGGTCCGGGCCAGCCAGCGGACTACCGAGGAGGAGGAAGACGAGGCGGGCGTTATCGCCGCCCGGGCCGACTTCCACCAGTCGATCACCGCCGCGCCTGCTGAGGTGGCACCGGCTGCCGGTCTGCTGGCGGCCACGCGAGCGGCCGGCAATCTGCCCGGCGCTGGCGGGCAGTGGCGTGAGGTAACGGATAAGCCGTTCCTCAACGATCCCGTCGACCGGGGGGCGAACTTCGGCGTCGGCTGGCAGCATGTCACCGGGCGAATGACGGCCTTCACCTCGGCGGGCCGTTACATGTATGCCGGCGCCGCGAGCGGCGGCGTCTGGCGGACCTCCGATGCCGGCGCGCACTGGCAGCCGATCGGCCGTGGGCTGCCACGACTGGCCGTCGGGGCGCTGGCCACCGACCCGCGGGACGGTTCGGTCTGGGTCGGCACCGGCGAAGCCAACAACGCGAGCGAGAACCAGTACGGGGTCGGGATCTATCGCCTCGCCGGGGGATCGGCGATCTGGCAGCGAGTGGGGGGCTCCGAGTTGTCCGGCGCCGGCATCCACCGGATCGCCTGGATCCGTGGCCACGTCTACGCCGCGACCAGCCACGGGCTGTACCGCCGCTCGACAGCCGCCCGGCGGTCGGCTGCGTGGCGGCCGGTGCTGCAACCGGCCGGTCCGGTGGACTACCCGCCGAGTAGCGAGGTCACCGATGTGATCGCGCTGCCGGGCACCCAGGGGCGCCAGATCCTTGCCGTGGTGGGTTGGGCGGGTTACTCGAAGCCGGCGGCGACGGAGTACAACGGCTTCTACGTCGGCTCTGGACGTAGCTTCACCAAGATCACTCCGACCGGCGCGATCAATCCCGCCACGATCGGCCGCACAACGCTGTCGACGTCCGGCGGCTGGCTGTATGCCGTGCTGACCGACACCACGACGCTCGACTTGAGGGGTGACGGCGGCGCCTTCGTCTCCCGGAGTGGGCGGGCTGAGGGGCCCTGGCAGCGAATCGCGGACGTGGACAAGCTCCACAACTCCGACTCCGCACTCGGGGACTCGAAGAGTAACTATTACCCGGGCGTCCAAGCGGACTACAACCAGTACATCCTCGCCGACCCCAATGACCGTCGACACGTCTACCTCCAGCTGGAGGAGGTCTTCGAGTCCACCGACGGTGGTGCCACTTGGCTAGCCGTGGGCCCGTACTGGAACTTCGACGTCAGCTGTGAGGAGGCGAGCGGCAATCCGTACGACTGCCCGATGACGACACACCCCGACCAGCACGCCGGCATTTTGGTCAATGGGCAGTTCTGGGCCGGCAGTGACGGCGGTGCATGGCGCCGTCCCGCGAGCTGGCATCAACCGGGACAGTGGACCAATCTCAATCCGACCCTCTACACCCTGCAGAACTATTCGGTGGCCACCGGCCGGGTGGGGAACGGGATCGCGTACTGGGGTGGCTTGCAGGACAACGGCGAGTCCTATACCCGCACGGACATGTCACAGGTCGAGCAAGCCTTCACCGGTGACGGCGGTGACACCATCGTCGACCCGGCCGACGGCAATAAGGCGGTCGAGGAGTACGTGTATCTCGATATGTACCTGACCACGGATGGGGCGGTCCAGACACTGCGGGAGATCTCCCCGTCCTGCCTGACCGCAACAAGTCCGCCCAGGAACTGTGATCCGAGCCCGCGGTTCATCGCCCCGATCGAACAGGACGTCACCAACCCCGACCACTGGGTGGCCGGCGGCCGGTACGTCTGGGATGACAACAAGGCCTGGGACACGGTGTGCAACGCGTCCGCCTGTGACTGGAAGCAGGCCTACGACACCGGCGCCGGCCATTCCATCACCGCTATGGCCGCGAACGGTGCGGTGACCTACGCCGGTTGGTGTGGGCCCTGCAACCCGGACCCCGGGGCGCCGTTCACCCGCGGCATCGCCACGAATTATGGGGGCGGCTGGCATCCACTGACGACTCCCCAGCTGCCCAACCGGTACATCACCTCGATCGCGGTGGATCCGGTCAACGCGGCCCATGCCTATCTGTCGTTCGGCTCCTACAGTCGGCGCTGGATTCCCGATGCCGGCGTCGGACACGTGTTCGAGACCACCGACGGCGGCGCGTCGTGGACCGATGTCAGCCGGAACCTGCCGGATGCACCGGTTTACAAGGTGGTGATTCGCGGTTCGAGCCTGATCGTCGGCACCGAGGTCGGCGTCTTCGTCAGCTCGCGATCTTCGTCGGTGGCCGCGGCTTCAGTGAGCAAGTCGACACACGCGTCATGGTCGACGCTGGGATCTGGGCTGCCGCCGGTCACGGTATGGGATCTCACCATCGCGCCGGACGGCCGCATCGTGGCCGGCACACACGGCCGCGGAACCTGGGAGCTGCGCGGGCGTCACTGAGATTCTCGTCAACAGATGTCCGACACGGCGCACAGTTCGAGTGACCTGCGCATTACGAGTCGCGCACGAGGCGTCCAGTCTGGCCATTGACATTCTCGACCGGATCCGGCTCAGTGCAGGACATGCGTGATCGTCCACGCTCTCGGCTGCTCCGTTGGCTGCTCGCAGGCGGCCTGTTCGATTGAAGCCGCGCGTCTCGCCGAGGCCCGGCCCTCGGACCGTCGGTGTCCGGTCGTCATCGTGAGATGTTTGCCTCAGGTGGACGCTAGAGGAGTCCCCTGGATGCTCCGTTGGTCACGGGCCGCTGGCGCCCGGTGACCGACGCTGCAGGTGCCCTCAGCGCGACCGTCCTGCGGGACTCCTCCGCCGAGGTGCTCTACCCGCCGTGGCCTGGGCAGCAGCAAGTCGCCCCGACTCCTACAACCCACTCGCGATGGACCCCCGGATCTGCTCCGCGCCTACGCCAAGCTGGATCAGCTCGTCGATCGCGCGTTGGTGCGACGCGCACCTTGCAAGACCGAACTCGACCGGGGCAGCAGGTACCTTTCGCCCGCTACCCGCGAACTGACGGCTGACCTGCTCACTCCCCGATCCACGGTCGCGTCGGAATCGGTCAGGAAGCGCCGACGCACCGCTGGACCGTCAGCCCAGAACCATTAAGCGCATGCGCGATGATGCTGGCCATGTTGGACGCGAGCCGTAGTGCCTAGCAGCCACACCTATTCGGAGCTGGCTGGGTCGCTGGCGACGGGCGCTTTGGCGTCGCTCGGGGGCCCTGTGCCGGCCGTGGCGTCCACACTGGCGGAGCTGGTCCGCATGCCTTACTCGTCGGTCGCGGCTCTCGCTACAACCGCCATCCACACGAGTTCGAGCCGCAGCGTCCCGTGCTGTATTTGAAGCTGCCCGGAGGAGATGGCAGATCTTCACCAGGTGAATGGTTCCATCTGGATTTGCTTCTTCGATACTCCGGCCTCCAGTGCGACGTGTTGGACGATGTTCGTCCACGTCTTGGGGCCGACGATCACCAACTGCCGTTCCTTGATGTCAGGAATCTCCAGCAGCATGTTGTCGACGTCGGTCCGGCAGTGCTGGCATGCTGCGGGCAGCCACGATGGGCCACCGTGGGACTTTCCGCGCGGCCCGACCAGCCAGACGAGACGAACGCCGCGTGATTCGGCCAGCTCGTTCACCTCCGCGCGGAGAGCGGCCGTGAGGTCGTCCTTGACTCGGTAGAGGAACACTACGTCGGAGGTCAGGGGGAGGTCCTCCAGCATCGCTCGCAGCGGAGTGACGCCGATCCCGCCGGCGAACAGAGCAAGTTTCGCGGTGAGATCTACGCGGTGGAGGCGGCCGAAGGGTCCCTCCAGAACGACCGGGGCTGGTGCGTTGCGGAGCATTTCGTACCACCGGTGGTCCTCGTCGGTGAAGGTGAACCGGAGTTCATCGAACTTGGGGCTGGCGGAGATCGAGCCCGGATGTGCCTCGACCCACAGGCCTCGCACCATGAATCGAAGGATGGCGAAGTGTCCGCTTCGATAGCCGAGCTGACCGAGATTCTTGCGGCACCCGGCCGCGCCGCGGATGTACAGAGAGGTCTGGTGGCCTTGGCTGTCGTGCTCGACCCTGTAGCACTCGGGCCGGTAGGCCCAGTACCGATACGTGGGCACTCCGAGTCGGAAGACGAGGATCAGCGCGTAGGCCGTGAGAATCAAGCCGCCGAAGAACGCGCGCCCCCAGGCCGTGCGGATCGCGGTACCGAATGCCAGTTCATGAGGGATTGCCAGGCCAAGCGCGAAGTAGGCGCTCGCGTGAAGCAGGTGCCATCGTTCGTAGCCGAGCTTGTCACGAATGCGTCGGGCAGAGGCACCGGCTGCGACCAGGAAGGTCACGCTGGCCACGGCGGCAAGGGACAGCACCGAGGTCATGCCGACGACCCTGAGCAACTCCGTCACATCGTCGCTCGGCCCGCTGGGCGGGAGCGCGGCGGCGAAAAGGAAGATGTGGGTGGTCATGGCGGCGACAAACCCAATGCCGACCGCACCGTGGATCCGGGCCAGTTCGGTCTGACCGTACGCCCGCTCAAGCATCGGAATGCGGGCCATCAAAGCGATCCCTATGCAAACGAGCACGCTTGCCAGGAGACCGGCCAGGCGGGAAAGGCTGGCGAGTGTTAACGGGTCCGTACCACCAGAAACAAGCCAGGCAAGGACCGCCGTCGCGAGTAGGACCCGGCCCAGCCAACGCCACAGCCAACGAGGCCACGCGCTACTCATCCGGCGAAGAGCCGGGGTGTGGTCATCAGGGTTCGGTTTGGGTTCCCGAATGAGGATCGTCATCAGCCCGCCTCCTAGTTGGGCAAGGGTGGAAGCTCTTCCCGTCCTACGGACCCACACGGGCCTTGACCAAAGTCGGCAACTTAGTAAGCACCGATGCCTTGCGCTGACGATAGCACCTGGTGTCATGAGCCGTAAAGCGTTACTTAGTTCGTGACTTTAGTCTACACTCAAGGCGTGTCCGCTACTTCACGGAGGAAGACAGGTCGGCCGCCCGCACCGCTGCCCCAATCCCTCGATCCGGATCGGCGTGTGTTCTCGTCGCTGCTGCGCGAGCTCCGCGCGAACAGGGGAATCACCCAAGCCGCGCTGGGTGCACGGCTCGGCATCTCCCGCGGCTACATCGCCCAACTCGAGCGGGGTGACAAGCCTCCGCAGGCGGAGATTGTGCGTCGCTTGAGGGATGAGTTCCCGGCCGCCTTCGACGCTGTGGTGGCCGAACTGGCTCGCAAACAACCTGACGCCTCCACGACTTTGAGGCTGTGGACAGGCACGGAGGACATCGTCGGTGCAGCCGACCCGATGCTGTTGCCAGGTCTGTCCATGATTGCGGTCCGGCAGGCTATGCGATTCCAGCCACCCGATCCGGCCCGACTCGAAGAGCGGGTGGAGCGCCTCGTGCACGCCTACCCGTCGACGCCGGTAGATGAGATCTTCGGACACCTAATTCTGCTTCAGGATTCCGCATTCCGTTTGGACCCATGGAGCCTGAGTGACGCCGACCTCCGCGAGTCCGTGTTCGCTACTCATGCGAAAGTGCAGGTTCTGTTAGGCAAGGTCAGCCATGACCTCGGCGACCCGCAGGCGGCCCTGGTCCACCTCCATGTGGCCGCCGACGCGCTTCGTGGCGCCCCCACCATGTCGGGCAGTACTGAGGATGGCATGCGCGCGGAGTTGCGAGCTTGGATTTACAATCTTGAGTCCTTGGTTCAGTACTGGAACGGTGATGCCTCCCGAGCGTGGACAAGTGCTTGTCTGGCTGCGCGAGTCGCCCAGGACGGTCCGATGGCGAGTTGGGCGGCAGCGTCGAAGGTGCGAGCTGCAGCACGGATCCCAGACCTGCCGCTGGTGCGGGAACTGACGCAAACCTTGGAGGCCCGAACAGGCGACGATGAGGTCGAAGAGGCTCAACGGGGCCTGATCGGCTTCCCGGACGAGAAGCAGCTGTATTACATCGCGGAAGCGTTTGCGCTGGCGGCACACGATCGTGCCGACGTATCCGAGGCAGTCGAGCGGGCCACCGCCGCGGTCGCCGCCTACGGCGGCCTTCAGGAAGTCGATTCCTACAGCGACTGGGCCGGCGCCCAAGCAGCGCTTGCGCTGGCCCTTGTGAAAGCAGGCGACATTCAAGGTGCCGAGGATTCGATCGACAAGGTGCTTGTGTCGCTGGATCGTCCCCGACGCATTAGGGGGATACGGGCGAGTTTGAGACGCGTCTACCAGGCAGTCCAGAGCCGGGACACCCTGGAGGAGGATTTGATGACCTCCTCCGAACTCCGAAACCGCATCGAGGACTTCGTCGCGGGTGGCTTGGAAATCGCCACGGATCCTGTCACGCGGGTTGCACGCAAGATCCAATCCTCGTCGGTCGATCCGGTGGCAAAGATGCTCGGCGACTTCGTCGATGACTGCATCGGCGCGGAGCCGTCGATCCGCCGTCATGGCCTCAAGCTGGCCGAGCGACTAGAGGCCACAAAGAAGTCGGTCGAGACCGCTCGGGAGTATTACAGGCGCGCCTGTGCAGGCGACGGCGATGCCACCTACAAGATCGCCAAGCTTTTGGACGACAGACCGAAGCCCGATCCGGACGAGGCAGCCTGGTGGTATGAGCGGGCCGCCGAATCTGGCCATGTCGAGGCAATGTACAGCCTGGGGATCCTGCTCGCGGATCGGCTTGTTCCGCGCGATCTCGAGGGCGCAACCCCGTGGCTGAAGCGAGCTGCCGAGGCCGGACATCCCGGCGCAGCGTCGATGTTCCGCCCCCAGCCCGCGACGACCACCGTTTCACCGATGGCCCGTCGATATCCAAAGCGACCCGTACCGCAGCAAACAAGAGGTCAGGACTGAACTGGCTGAACGGCGAACCCGATCAACCGCGGCCAACCCGGACCTGCACCTGGCTGTGCTCCTCGGGCGCTCAAGCTGCTGGTCGTTGTCGAGCGGGAGATTGCATTCGGACTCGGTGGATCCATCGTCATGTACCGCAACAGCATGTTCAAGACATGGTCCTCCGCGGAGCACCGCATCTGCCACCAAGAGCAGACCGGCACAGCCTCGCCACCAATCATCCGGTACAGGCCACCTCCCCGATCCCGTAACGTCCGGGCTGCAAATGAGGAGCGCCTAACAGGTCGCCCATACGGACAGCCCACGGGATATCGCGCGGGTGTGCTGCAGGGCAGACACCCCTGACCTGGAGTGCTCGGCACTCCACCAGCGGGGCAGACGGACTCGTTAAGGGCGGCGTTCCGCAAGGGGACCGTTGATTGCGACACTGCGGCGTGTCGGGCCGGCGGTTGTGTCCGGCTCCGCGTGCCATCCTCGGGGGATGGGACGAACGTGGTTGTCGGTGACGGTGGAGTTACTTGGCGGTCGGGGCGAGGAGCTGTGGCCTTGGCCTGGTCGGATTTTCGCGGTCGGGCCGTCCCACACCTTCATGGACCTCGCGGATGCGATCAACGATGCGTTCGGGCGTTGGGACCGATCGCATCTGTCGATGTTCACTCTCGCCGACGGTCAGGTAGTCACTGACGAGTCGACGGGATCCGAAATGGCTGAAGGGGTCGGCGGCCCCATCAGCGCTCCACTGGACATCGAGTCGGTCAAGGTGGCCAAAGTGTTGGAGCCCGGAGCGGAGTTCCAGTTCACGTTCGACCTCGGTGATGCGTGGACGCACCGGTGCGAGATTGCGGAGGAGAAGATCGACCCCGTCGAGGCGCTGGGCATTCGCCCCGAGACCCCCTTGCCGTACTGGGGCTGGGGAACCATCCCGGACCAGTACGGCCGCCGGTGGGCGTCCGACGACGGGGAGAGCCGGCCACCGCGGAAACCGAGCCAGCCGCACCCGATGCTGATTCACGCCTGGCCCGCCCGGGGCCAGTTGCCGGCACTGGATCTGGGCGCTTTGCGCGAATCGATTGCGGGCAACGATGCTGCTCGATTCCTGGCCGTGCTGACGGGATGCGACGTCGACGATGTCCTGCAACAGGTGGGGGCGGGGGTGCCGATGGCGCTGCAGCAACGGCGGGACCAAGCTGAATCGGTGGCGTTGTCGGTGATCAACCGGCTCACGTGGCGGGGCGGACCCGGCGACCAGGTACTGGCAGAGGACTTGCTCGCTTGGATGCGTCGTGAGCCATTGCCGGGGCTGGCCGTGTCGGTCGATCTCGAGATGCTGAGTCTGGAGATGGAGGGCGATGTCAGCCTGTCGAGCGGGGGTTATGTTGACCTCCACACCGGAGAGGTGTTCGGCGATTCCGCCTCTGACCCGACGATCGTCGGGGAGGATGCCGCCATCGATGTCGAGGAGGACCCCGACCGATGGCTCCGGTTCGACCGCATCGGCTCGCGGGACGGATGGCAGGACATGGCCGACTTCGCCCAGCGGCAGCGAGAGACAGGCCTTCGTGACCGGCTGGATCGGGCGATCCACGGCACGGGTGCCTTCCGCCGGTTCCGTGACCTGGTCCACGACGCGAACATCGCCGACCAGTGGTACGCCTTCTCCGTCGACCGTTGTGCGGGACGCACGCGATGGCCGAAGCGGTCCCGTCAAGGAGGGACACCATGGACGTGTCCGCGATAAAACGGCGCGCCCGGATTGTCACATGCTGATCGACGACGTCGCCGCACAAGAGCGGTGGCACCGTCGGCTGGTCCGGGACATGGCCATAGCCGTCAGGGAGTACGACGACGGCCGGCCTCCCGCGACAGCCGGCTGGGCCCGGTCGAGTCAATGCCCATGCCACCGCGTCAGTTATGTCGGGCTGGCGCCGCCACGGTCAGCGCGACCGGGGCCGGATCCAGGCCGTCCAGCGCTCGATTGCGACGTATCCCATCCGCTCGTACAGCGGCCGCCCGTCGTCGCTGGCGATCAGGACCGCGGGAAGGGCCGGCTCGCTCAGGGTCGCGGCCCACGTGGCGGCGGCGGCTGCACCGCGACCGCGGGCAGCCGGGAGCGCGGCCACATACTCCACCAAGATGGCGTCTGCCGCCACGTGCGCGGCAGCGACGGCCGCCGGCTCGCCGTCCAGCGAGGCCATCCAGATCCGAGTCGGACCATTAAGGATCGGCGGCGCGAGGATGTCGCCCGGGGTCAGCGGCTGGAGGTCGGGCATGGGGTAGCCCTCGACGAGCACGCGCTCGGCAATCGCGAGGTCGTCGGCGTCGCTCACCTCGCGCAGCTGGATGCCGGCGGGGAGGCGCGGGTTCTCACCCCCTGGGAACCGCACCATCAGTGGAGGGTGCCCGATCCGAACCAGGCCGTGTCCTCGAAGGTCGGGGGTCGGGAAGGGGCTCACCAGAAAGAACGGCACGTCCGCGGGCAGCACGGTTGCGACCTCGGAGAGCACTTGGGCGAATCCCGCGGCGTCCATCGGCTGGGTCACCACCACCGGGTTGGTCAGCTCGCCGCGATGGCCGACGAGGCCTCCAGCCCAGCGATCGGTGCGCCTGGCCGGCTTTCCAAGTGACTCCGCAACGGCCAGCGCCCACGACGCGTGCACGAGGACGGCCCGCCGGACCAGCGTGTCCGACGGCGGCAGGTCCGGCTCCCAGCCGGTGGCGAGCGCCTCTGTCTGGTCGGGAACGATCGAGTGCGCCATTCGCACATCATGCGCCCGTTTGGACCCCAGCAGACAGCACGGGTCGAAGGCTCGGCTCCGCCTTTGACGTAGGAGAGCTTGTCGGCCCCGACCCGTCCGTCAATCGGTCATGATCTTGTCCTCGATGGCGGAGCCCCGAATGGCGCACCGGGCCGTCGCACCACGGCGTGCGTCACACGGTCGGTCGGGCGGAGCACGCCCAAGGGGTCGGTCGTGCGGAGCACAAGGCGTCGGTCGTGCGGAGCACGCACAAGGGGTCGGTGCGCGGGCTGTGACGCTCATCGTCGACCGCGACGGCCGTTGGAAGGGCGGGATCTTCGCCGGTGACGGGCTGCAGCTGATGGCGCTCGGGGCGAGCCCGTCAGGTCGGCTAGTGGAGATCATCAGTTGACACGAGGTCACGATCCCGTATGACCCGCCCGCGATGATTCGCGTTGAAGGGGCGACCTACGGTGCCGCGCTGAAACCACCGGCCCGAATGTGCGCTGGCGGGTGTCGCGCGCATCGGTAACGGCGGCTCAGCCGGCGCTTCGACCATCGACGAGTCGGTCGAGGTGGGTGAACTCGAGGTCACGCAGATTCTGGAAAGCTGTTTCGAGTTGTTCCCAGAGGACGATTCGTTCGTCGCGGGTGACGCCACCGCGCCATTGGGCTGGGTCGTCGATGGCGATCGCCGCGGCGAGGCAGGGGGCGCGGACGGGGCAGCGGCGGCAGGCCTGTTGTGTGGCTGCGTCGCTGTCCCGGCAGGCGGCCAGGTCGAGCCATTCGATCGACTGCCATTCCACGGTGATCTGGAGTTGCCGGATCACCATGGAGCGGTATTCGTAGCTGACGAGGTGTCGCAGTAGTTCCGGGTTGGGCCTGGCTCTTGCTGGTGCCGTGTCTGCCGTGTCTGGCGTGTCGCCTTGTGGCGCGAGACGCGGCCTGGAGGCGGCTGGTGCCGGGATGCCTGGCTGTGCGGCCATGTGGTCGATGGTGAGGCAACCAGCGGCGAGCGACCCGTACTCTGGTACTACCCGCATGGGATTGCGGCCGGGTCCAGCGCCTCGGGTGTTAGTCGGTGCGTCTGGCTTGGCGTGTTGCCTGCGTCAGCCAGTGCAGGAGGACCTGGTGGTCGAACTGGTCGGCGACGTCGTCTCCGGTGCCGGAGACGATGCAGCTGGGGGTGCGGGTGGGTTGTCCGGTGACGGGGTCGAGCAGGTCGACCCGGGCGGCGGTCAGGAAGGTGAGCGTGGCGGGCCAGACGGGGTGTCGGCCGAGTCGTTCGCCGATCATGGGGACGGCGAGGAGTGGTGTTCCGAGCCCGATCGCGTCGTTGAGGACGCCGAGCGGGGGGCTGTCGTTGATGCCGGCCGCCCACTTGTTGAGCGTGTTGAAGGTGGCCGGGCAGCAGATGACGGCGTCGGGCCGGATCCGGCCGGACAGGAAGTCTTGGCTGAGTGGTGGGTCGACGATCCAGCCATGGGCGTCGGCGGTGGGGCAGATGGTGACGGTCCAGCCGGCCTCGCGGAGCAGGTCATAGGCGTCGCGGGTGTGTCGGGCGAGTGGGGCAGCGGTAACGACGAGGGCGACATGCCCAACCGAATTGGCGGCCGCGCTGGGTATGTCGGGGGTTTGGGGTTGGGTCATGTCGGGCGGTCAGGTGAGGACGCCTGCGCGGATGGCGAGGTCGTGGAGGATGCCGGTGGTGCCACGGCTGCGGCCGAGGAGATCGGTGATGGTGTCGCGGACGACGGGGTTGAACCGGATGAGTTGGGGTGCGAGGTGTTCGGCTTCGAGGAGCTGGAGGACGGCTTCGGCGTCGCGGCGCTGTTGGGTGCAGGCCCAGGCGAGGTCGAGGTGTAGTTGTGCCCGGCGTCCGACCAGTCCTGACGGCAGGTCGGCCGGGTCGACCTGGTGGGATAGTCGGATCGCTTCGCCGGCGTCGCCGAGTTCGGCGGCGATGGAGACGGCGTGGATGGCGACGTTGGTGGGGCCGAATGCGGTCCAGGCGTGGTTGCCGTCGTGGCCGAGGCGCGTAGCGAGTTGCTCGGCTTGGTTGAGCCGGTCGAGTGCGGCGTGACGGTCGGTGCGGCGGGCGCCGATCACGGCGGCGAGGAGCAGGAGGGAGCCGCGGAGGCTGACTAGGTCGGGGGTGTTGGCGTCGGGGTCGGTTTCGAGGCTGGCGGCCATGTCGACGGCGAGCGCTTCGGCTGCTGGGGTTTGTCCGGTGTAGAGGAGGCCGCCGACCACTTCGCGGGCGGCGAGGCCGCGGTCGAGTCCGGTGGCGCCGGGCCGGGCGGCCATGGTCGCGGCCCGGTCGGCGGCGAGTGCGGCGAGCCGGCTTTCGCCGATCCGGTGCAGGATTTTCGCGGCCACCACATACAGCGACACGTAGGCGTGGACCTCGGCCGGTCCGACCCGGGTGTGGGTGAGTGCGTCGACGGCGGCGAGCAGTGGCGGGCACCGGGTGAGGGCTTCGTCGTATCGGGCGGCCTGGTAGGAGCCGTTGAGCTCCTCGGCGGCGGCGAGCAACTCGGCCGCCGTGGTGTCCGGGGTCTGCGGTGCGGTCAGCAGCTGGTGGTAGCCGTCGACGTAGGCGCGGAGCGCGCCGGTGGCCGCGTGGCCGGCGCCGTGCGCAGGGGCGGGGAGGTCGACTCCGATCAGGGCGTCGGCGGGCACTTCGAGGGCGACGGCGAGGTGGCGGATGACGGTGAGGCTGTCGATGTCGCGGCGGCCGCGTTCGACCTGCGATAGCCAGGATTCGGACCGGCCGACGAGCCCGGCCAGGGTGACCTGGGACAGGCCGCGCCGGCGGCGGTAGGCCGCGACCCGCTCACCGATGCCGACCATGACCCCAGCCTGCCATGCCACCGCCGGGACGCCGAGACCCTGTCACGCCGAGCAAGCGCCGGTCCCCGAGCGGGCCTGCCCATTCGTGCCGGCCGGCTCACCTGGCCGCGGTTGGGTCGGGTCGATCAGTTGTGCCCGTCCGATGTGGCCGTCCCAGAGGGCGGCCCAGGAGAGCTGGATGCGGTGGGTGTCGCCGACGATCACCACAGCGGAGGCCGTCGTGTCCTGTAGGGACCAGCGGGGTTGGTCCCGTTCGGCCCGGTGCCAGCAGACGAGCTGGCCGGGGCGGGTGTGGGTGTGGTTCCACAGGCTGATCATGGCGCCGGGGTGCGCCTGGATGACGATCGTGGTGTCGGGGAGGGGCTGGACGGGGTTGCGGCTGCCGAACGGTTCCAGTCCGAGCAGTTCGGGTTCGGGCAGCAGATGGTGGTCGATGATCAGGACGGGGAGTTGGAGGTTGAGGAAGGTGGGGTTGAGGCACAGCCAGCCGTGGTCGAACCCGAACCGTGCGACCTGGACCGGTCTCCGCCGGGTACGGGGGGGGGTGCCGGCTGCCATGTCCGTCGTCCTTTCCAAGGGGATCCCGGGCCGCGGCCGGGGTTCAGTGTCGGGTGTCTTTGTGGGTGCCGTCGAGGCAGTCGGCCGGGATCCAGGTGCGGAGGCGTTGTTGGAAGCCGGGGAGCCAGCGGTCGTGCCACATTTGGGCGGCGTCGGTGTTGGCTTTGGTGTCGTTGAAGGCGCGTTGCCAGGAGTGGGCGAGGGTGGCGATTTCGGCGGCGAGGCCGCCGTGCTGCTCCCAGCAGTAGGGGATCCGGCGGGTGTGGTCGGGTGGGGCGTAGCGGGTGTTGAACCAGGCGACCCAGGTGGGGAGGATGTCGACGCTGTGGGTGGGTGGCGGTTGGTGCCAGCACCACGGTGCGGGTCGTGGGGTGCCGTCGCGCGGGTCGAGGAGTTTGCCGAGGACACTGTCGACGGCTTCCAGGGCGCGGGCCTGTTCACCGACCAGGTCCCGCAGTTCGGCGACCTCCCGCCGCAGCTCCGCCACTCCCGGGTCGTCCTGCCCGCTCGGGTCTCCCGGGTTGGTGGGTCGGCCGAAGAAGTCGACCGGCTCAGCGGGCTCGTCCGGGAAGTCGTCGTCGGGTGGCGGTTGGGTCATGCCGCCGCCTCGCGCTGCCGTGGTCCGGTGGCGAGCTCGATCTTGGGCGGTGCCGGTTCGGTGGTGTGGCTGGTGGTTTGGTGTCGGAGCCGGGTGGCGTCGGTGTGGAGTTGGGTCCAGTCGGGTCGGGTCCAGGCGGGGATGAGGGTGACGATGAGGGCGGGCGTGGTGCGGTGGATGAGCAGGGCCCGGCCGCGGGGGATTTGGCGGATGGCGGCGGGTTCGAGGATGTCGACGCGTTCGTGTCCGATGTGTCGGCTGTCGGGTTGGCCGAGACCACGTCCGGTTTGCCGGCTGGAGCGTTCTTCGAGGCGGCGGCCGACGAGGAGTGATGCCCATTTCAGGGTGTCTTCGGATTTGAGGCCGCCGAGGATGGTGAGGGCGGTGGTGTTGTCGAACAGGGTGTTGGCGGCTTTGCCCCACCGTTGCTGGGCTTGGGCGGGGGATTGCAGGGCGTAGTGGATGAGGACGCCGCGGCCGGCGGAGTCGGACAGGGTGTCGGGCAGGTCGGGCAGTGGGCAGATGGAGGCGACTTCGTCGAGGACGGCGGTGAAGGGTGGGGTGAGCCGTTCCCGGCCGGTCGTGGGAATGTCGGTGAGGGCGAGTCGGCGGGCGGTGTCGAGGACGTCTTGGACGAAGGCGGTGATCAGGGGGGCTTGGGCGGCGGCGTCGTCGTCGGACCCGACCACGTACAGGGTGCCGCCGGCCCGGATAAACGTGGCCGGGTCGAAGCCGGGCTGTTCGGGGTGGGGGAGGGTGGTGCGGGCGAGGTCGGGGTCGGTAAGGCAGCCGATGGCGTCGCGAAGGGTTTCCCAGATCCCGGACCGGGTTTCGTCGACCACGGTCTGCGCCTGCAACAGGGTGCGCCGGACCGCGGCCAAATCGGGGTGCTGGCGCAGGATGTCGGCGGCGTCGGTGTTGGTGTCGTTCTGGCACCAGCCGACGAACTCGGGGATCGACGCGCCGGAGAGCGCGGCGGCGAGCAGGTAGGCGGTGAGGACGTCGACGGCACGGCGTTCGAAGAACCGATGATTCCCCGAGTCATCCGAGTTGCCGCCGGTGGTGGCGTGGACGAGGGCCTGGGCGCGGCGTTTCGCCGCCTTCACCGTGGTACACCCGTGGATCGGGGACCAGCGCACGATGGTGGGCCAGGTGGCGGCGCCGGTCAGGTCGAGCAGCCACACTCTGGATCCGGTCCGTTGGCGGGCGCTGGCGGTGAGCAGGAACAGGTCAAGTTTGGTGGAGGTGACCATCAGGCCCGCGGGGGCGTGGAGAACCTTGTGGATCAGGTCGGTGAGCGTTTTCCCGGACTGTTGGGGGGCGATCACCCCGGTCGCGTTCTCCAACGGCAACCACAACGATGCCCCGGTGACGGGGGCCTGGTGGAGTGGGATCCCGACCTGCCCGGCCGCGGCCCGGGCCCGGCCCCGCCGGGTCAGGTCCGGCCTGGTGATCTTGGCGCGGCGCCGGCACGCCGCCGGGGACAGTTCCCGCGCCACGTGGGCGCGGGTGGCGAACCCGGTCCCGGTCGGCGCCGTCAGCCGGTAGAACACCCGCCCCGCCCAGCACCCCGCCACCAGCACGCCCACGCCGAGCAGGACCGTCACGGTCCAGTACAGCCACACTGGGAACACTGCCCCGAAGGCGTGGGCCGGGTCGGCTGGGTCGGCCAGGACCCCAGCGATGATCGCCGGCCAGCGACCTGGCGGCGATGTGATCAGCCCGCCGCCGGTCAGCAGCATTGCCACCATCCCGCCGGCGACCGGGACGGCGGCTTCGGCGGTGATGATCATGGCGACGATCAGGGCGGCGATGGCGGTGGCGGACCGTTTGTCGTCGGCGGTGTACCAGGCCCACATCGTCAGGCCACCCCCTCGCCCGAGTCCGCGGGGGTCGCATCCGCGCCGAGGTCGCCGGGCTTGTCGGGCTGTCCGTGCGTGGGGGTGGTGCCCATCCGGGAGTCGGTTTGGATGAGGTGCCATTCGTGGCCGTCTTTGAGGACGGTGTGGTCGACGAGGAAGGAGCGTTGGCCGATCTTCCACAGGGCGGTGGCCTGGGGGAGTTTGGGGAGCAGGTCGGCTTCCATGTCGGTCAAATGGAGCGCGGTGCGGGTGGTGGGGATCTGGTCGTCGGCCTGGTTGTACAGGATCCGGGTGGAGCAGTCGGCGAGGAGGCCGAGGGCGAGGTCGCGGACGTCGGGGTCGGCGCCGGCCAGGTCGGAGATCCGGTGCAGGGAGATGATGGTGGCGGATCCGGTGGTGACGTCGTCGCCCCGGGCGAGTTTCTGGCCTTCGGAGATGCGGCGGACGATGTGGGGGTAGCGGATCTGGCGCCAGCATTCGTCGAGGATGCGTAGCCATTGGTGGTCGGTGAAGGTGAGGATCTGGTCGACCAGGGCCTGGCCGCAGGTCATGGTCAACGCGACCCCGGCGTCGGAGGCGCGGATCCGGGAGATGTCGATGACCACCCCGGGCCGGGTCCAGTCCACGTTCACGGTGTCGCCGTCGAACACGCCCTTCAGGGAGCCTTTGATCATGGCCCGGAACCGCAGCCCCAGATCGAGACAGTCGCCGGCGAGCACCGGTAGTGGGATGGGGACGGCGGCGGCCATGGCTGGGGTGGGGTTGAGCAGCAGGTCGGCGAACTCGGCCAGGGTGGGTTGCCGCATCCGGGCCGGGCCGATCCGGTCGGCTCCGCGGGTGAGCTGGGCGAGGGCGAGTTCGATCCCGGTCTCCTCGCGGGCGGTCAACGCCCGGCCGGACGCGGTGGCGCCCAATGCGGTGAGCAGCAGCAGCCGTTGCTGTTCGACCAGTTCGATGTAGGTGCGGTCGGGCATCCGGTCCGGTTTCGGCGGCGCCCACAGCGGGTTGAGTGCTGTGCCCATGCCGGGGCCGAGGGAGACCACGGTGGCGCCGACCGCCCGGGCCATCGGGACCATTTCGCCTTTGGTGTCGGCGGGGACGACGAACCGGACCCCGAACGCCAACAGCCGTATGGCCATGGTTTTGATCAGGGAGGATTTGCCGGAGCCGATGGTGCCGAAGATGCCGACGTTCGGGTTGGGTAGTTCCCCGGCCCGGTAGAGGGCGAACGGGTCGTACCGGAACGCGCCCCGGGTGTACCGGTCGCGGCCGATGTAGGCGCCGTCGGCATGGAAACCGCGTTCGGCCACGAACGGGTAGCAGCCGGCAACCTGGGCGGTGGTCTCCTCCTGCGCCCGCAGACGCAACCGGTGAAACACCCGCCCCGCCGCAGGGCCGGCCGGGCCACGGCCGAAAGGTGCCACATCCAACCCGGCCGCCGTCTCACCCAGCGACGGACTCGCAGCCGGTGTCGGCGGATGCCGCCACGGCGTCCGCGACAGCCGGTCGCTCCGACCGGGTGCCGGCGTCGGTTCGGGCTGCATCGGTGATTCGGGGTGCATCGATGGTTGGGGGTGCATTAGTGGAGTCCTCGGGCGAGGGGGAGGGCGGCGATGGCGAAGGCCTGGTCGTGTTCGCCGGAGAGTCGGGCCAGTTCGAGTTGGCAGCGTTGGGCGAGGGCTTCGATCTCCCCGGATGCTGCTTCGAGTTGTTGGAGGGTGTCGGCGGTGGTGGTGAGGTAGCCGATCATCCGGTACAGGCCGTGGCCGGCGACCAGTTCGGCTTCGCGCCGGTCCACATCGGAGGCTTCGACTTCGTGTCGGCGGGTGGTGCGGCGCCGGAACCGGTGCCGCAGCGCTGTTTCGGAGGTGACCCCGGATTGGCGCAGGGTGACGCGCCGGTTCGCCCTGGTCGGTGTCAACGGTTCCAAGATCACCGACACGGTGCGCCGGTGGACCGCACCCAGCAACAGTGGGGAGAGGAACCCGGCGTCGACATACTGGCGGGGCCACTGCAGGATCCACCAGCAGCGGTGCACCGCACTGTCGGTCCGGTAGTACGACCACGCGTTCTCGGCCCGGATCGGCCCGCACACGGCCGGATCAACCCCGGATGCCAGGCCGGGGTCGCCGCCTTGCGGGTCGGTGGGGGAGCCGCCGCGGCGGTGGACGAGTCGGCGGGCGGCGGGGTCGTAAGCGGTGCGGATGATCTCCCCGAGCAGCCGGGGTGGGCACCAGCCCTCGACCCGGACCCCGGCGGCGTGGAGGCCGTCGGCGATCGTGTCGACCTCCCGGACCAGGACGGCGGCCGCGCCGGTGTGGCCGCCGCCGGCCTGCCGGATCTCCGACCCGGCCTTGCGGGCGTCGATGGAGATGGCGACGAAACACTCATGTGCCATCGTCGACCCGTCGACCGCGGCGAGGAGCTGTTCGTAGTTGGCGGCCTGCAGGGATCCGTCGTGGATGCCGCGGCGCTGCCAGTCCCGGCGCAAACGGTCACCCGAATCCGGGACGGTCCGTTCCAGCACCTGCAGCCGGGCGATCACACCGTTCTCCGAACACAACTGGGCCAGCAGGGTTCCCCACGCCTCGACCCGGGAGCCGCGCATCGACGACTCCAGCAGGGCGAACGTCGACCCCTCCACCGCCAACACCGCCGTATACGTCTTCGCCGCCGGGTCGTGCACCACCGCCACCACCGCACCGTCGGTCACATCGCCAACGGCGGTGGGTGTGGGGTTGAGGGTGTAGGAGAGGAGCTGCAAATGGCCGAGGTCGCCGGGCAGCACGAAACCTGCCGCCGCCTGGATGTCGCCGAGCCGGAACGGGCCGCCCCGGTACACGTCCTGACCGGTCGCTCGTTGCAGCCAGAAGTTGGCGACCACCGGCAGGTAGTCGACGATCGTGCGGCCCTTGATCGTCAGAAACGCCACCGTCAAACAGCCGGCGGCCACGGCGACCCAGGCCAGCCGCACCCAGCCCGGCAGCGAGGTATCGAGAATCCGGGGGCTCGTGAAGACCGCCACCACGACCAGCACGAGTTGGGCGGTTGTCATCCCCAACAGCCAACCGCGCGACTCCCGCGGCCCGAACCGCACCCGCGGCACACTCACCACAACCCCCTCACCACGACGAGTCCGCTCATGACGGGTCGTCTCCGGCCGGCGGCAGCGCCCGCGGCGGCGACGGAAGGTCGGTCGCGTCGGGTTCGACCTGGCCGGGAATGATCAACGGCGGGGGACTTCCCGGAAGCTGCGTGCGGGGGGTGCCCGGCTGTTCGGTTTGGGTGATGGTGATCGTGACCGGGTCGGCATCGTGGGCCGGCGTCTGCAGCGGGGTGGGTGTTCGGCCGGACGCCGGCCCGGTGGTGGTGGGGTAGCGGTGGCGGGGGACGGGTGGGGCCGGGATCCGGGGTGGCTCCACGTCGCCCAGGACGCCGCCGGCGGTGGCGGCGTGCCCGGCCAGCCACCGACCACCCGACTCCGCCGCCCCACCCACCACCGACGCCGCCGCGACCACCGCACCGACCGGAACGGCGGCGGCCGGAACGGCCCGCAACCCCGCCCCCGAGGAGGCGGCCGAACCGGCACCGGCGCCGGCGCCGGTGGTGGTGGTTTTAGCGTAGAGGGGTGGCATGGCATTCATCTGCGCCAGCGCCCACGCCGAGTCGGCGGCGGAGGTGGCCGCCTGTCCGGCCTGCTCGCTGAACCCGGCCGAGGCGCGTGGTGCCGTGCCGGCCTGGGTGGTCATCAGCCCGCCGGAGAACCGGTAGATCACGCCCGGCAACAGCCCGGCCAGCAGGATGATCGACACCCCGAGCAGGGCGTCGGTGAACGTGGCCTGCGGCTCCCCGGCCCGGGGGACGGCGACCAGGGTGGCGCCGAGCCGGACCGCGACCACGATCAACGGTTTCGCCAGCAGCAACGCCACGAACAGGCGGATCGCCGCGTTCAACCAGGACCGGGTCAACGCCGGACCGGCACTCCCCGCCAACGTCAACGGCAACAAGATGATCAACAGCAGCAGGGCGATGTTCCGCATCAACAAGGTGACGATCGCGACCACGATCGTGATCACCAACAACAAGCACACCAACAAACCGGTCAACGACCCGGTCTGATACGTCGGCACCGCCAGACCCGCACCAGGGCCCGGTGCGGCGGTGATGTAGTCGATCCACCGACCGAACTCGACGCCGGCCTTGTCCAGATCGGTCCGACCCGTGGCGTCCGGGGACCCGGCAAGCCAACGCGCGGCACCGTCGGATGCTTTGATCAACAACACGGCGATCGTCACCCCGGACGCCCAGAAGATGCCCCACATCACCACCCCGAGCAGGGTGGACCCGAAATGGCGGAAGTCGAACCGGACGATCGAAATGATCAACGAGACGATCATCAGACCGAGCAGCACCATCGCGGCCAGGCTGCCCACGTCCTGATACAGCGAGACGATCCCGGCGTGGTGCCAGCCCTGGAGGAGTTTGATCGCCTCCGTGTCCGTCGTCAGCACCGTGACCAGCCCGTGCCACAACGAGACGATCGACTGCTTCAACCACACATGCACCTGCTGCGCCAGACAATCAAACGCAGCCGGGGCCTTCGCCACACACGCCAACTGTTCAATCGCCGGTACCACTCGATCCAGAAACACTTTCCGCGCCGGATCCAACAGCTGATCAACAACTTGGGCGCATGCCTGGGCCAGAGGTTTTGCGGCTAGCGGCAGAGCTGCGACGCAGGCTGCGCGTGTTCCACTGTTGTTGCCTTCGGGGTCTATGTTCTCCACCAAAGCCGAGACGCAGAGCTTCCTCAGATCGACGGTCTTGGGAAGTGGCGGCATGGTCGGAACGTTGTGGCAGAACGACTCTGCTACCTCGGTCGCAACCTGCCGACGCTCTTCCGTCGTCGGTTGGGCGGTTGCCAGTGAGGGGTGTGCTACCGCGGTCGCGACCGCAAGGGCAGCACTCATTAGCAGCGTCGCAAGCGTGCGACTTGTTCGCCGACTACCGGGCTGCATTGGCATATTCGAGCCACTCTTGCTCAGCGGAGTCGGTGATCTCGCCAGGGTCGGCGGGCGTGCGACTGAGAATCGACTGCTTCTCCGCTGACGATGGATTGCCTGTCGGATCTGCCGGGTCGACGGCCGTGCCGCCGATGCGGCTGACCAGCGCCTTCGTTAGCTTCCAGTCCCCATCAACCCAATCGAGTCGGATCTCGAAGATGCTCCAAAGCTGGCTCGCATGACCGGACTGTGTGAAAACGTACGGTGCCCAAACGTAGATCGACGCACTCGCGCCGTCGTAGTGCTGAACGGCATACGCACCGCGAGTGGGCTCTGTCTGGGCGTCGGAAACGTTGTCGAGTCCGGTTCGCAGCAGGTCGAAGGATTCGATCATCGCGGCGCGGGTCTTATGGTCTGCTGCCGTGGCTGTGGCCATGGCGTCGGCGGTGTTCTTATCTTTGATACGGATGGAGTTCATCCAGGTGAGGTAGTTGGTGGCGGCTTGGACCGCGCCGGTCTGGGTGTGGTCGTAGCCGAGGGGTAGTCCGGCGGGTCCGGTCATTCGTCCGCCTTCACCGGCTCGGGCGGGGCCCTGCGGCAGCCCAGGTTGTGAGGATCCAGTCGACGGCGATCCCGGTGCTGGGGACGGCGAGGAGCCGGAGGCTGTGGTCGACGGGGTTGGCGTGCCGAATGGAGCGGGGGCGTTGGTGGTGTCTTGGCCGAGTCGGTAGGCCGCGACGGCGATCACGGCCACGACGACGAGGGCGGCGAGAGCGGCGAGGGCGACTATTTTCCGGTTCGGGCGGGCGGTCATGGCGGTCCCTTCGGGTCATCTCAGGCGCCGGCGTTGTAGAAGAAGTTCACCAGGGTGGCGGAGATGCCGATCAGGAAGGCGCCGCCGAGGGCGGCGAAGATGCCGATCTTGCCGACGGTGCTGGCCCGGTCGAAGCCGAGCCGGGGTCCGATGACCAGGATCAGTCCGGACAGTAGGAGCCCGATCAGGCAGGCGATGATGGCGTAGAAGCCGATGGTGTTGATCAGGTCGCTGATCGCGGCCGCGCCGGGAGCGTTCCGGGCGCCGGCGGCCAAATCGGGACCGTCGACAACCTTCTTCGGCGGCGGGTCGGTCGGCGCGGCCCAGGCCAGTGCCGGCGTCAGCGCCGATGGTGCGGCCGCGACCAGGCCGGCGGCGAGACGAACGGTGCGGGGGATGGCAGTCATCGGTTCTCCTGGGGCTGGTCGGCCCGATCGGGCCGAGCGTCTCGGTCGGTGTCGGTGGTTTGGGTGGTGTGCCAGATGTCGAGGCAGATCTGGGCGAGCCGGAGCCGGAGCCGGTCGGGCACCGGCCGGGCGTACGGCGGGGTGAGGCCGGGTCCCAGTCCGGGATGGGCGGGCAGCTGGTGCAGCCCGTGGCAGCGGATGGCGAGCGCTGATGCGGCCGCGATGAACCGGCCGGTGCGGGCGCCGACGCCACGGTTGACCACCACGATCACCTGATGTTTGCTCACCTGGTGCCGGTCGTGCATCCACACCAGCGCTTGAGCGGCCGTAGTGAGACTGTCCCGGTCGGCACGCACGACCAGCACCACCGAGCAACCAGTGGTCCTCGTCCAGAGGGATTCGCTGGGCAGCCCGCACGGGTTGTCGATGATCACCGGGCCGTAGTTGTTCTCCACGGCGGCCACCGCCGCCGATGACACGTCCCACCGACGTAGCCCCCGGCCCGGATCGCACAGATGAAGTACCTCGTATCCGGCCGGTGTCGACTGCCGGCAGACCTGCGACCCGAACGCACCTGGGGCCAGTTCGGATCGATCGATGTGTGGCGGCCAGGCGGGGTCGAACCGGCGCGGGTCGCCGTCGACGAGCAGGGCGGCCGGCCAGTGGGCCGCGTACGGCTGCCCGGCCAGGGTGACGGCGATCAGTGCGGCAATGGTGGTCCGGCCGGTGCCGCCGGTCAGTGAGCAGACCAGGATCCGATGTCCGCGCGGCCAGTGCTTCAACGACAACCGGTCGGCGGCGTTCGGATCCCGGGCCGGGATCGGTGGTGCCACGACAACCCGGCCCGGTACCGGCCGGTCCGATGCCTGGGTCAGGGTCCGGCCCCGGATCAGCTGGACCGACACCGGCCGGGCGCCGTACCCGACCGGGGCGGGTGTCTCGGTGACCGCTCCCACCATCGCTCACTCCTGCGGTAGTCATCGACAGAAATACTGGTAACGAAAGTTATAGCACCAGGGGTGGACAGAATTCCAGCACCACGGCAACCTGTGGACAGAAATCTCGGCTCAGTCGTCCGGATCTGTGCCATGCTGAGCGCGATGTGGCGTAACCACAGGAACCAGAACGGCCGGGTCGACGTGTGGGAGTGGAGGTGTGATGGCGTCGGGTGAGGGGATTCCGGGGTTGGCGGACAAGCTGAACCACCTGTTCGCCACCACCCCGGCCCCCACCAGGTCGGGGCGGTACTCCAACGACACCGCCGCCGAGGCTCTCGCCGCGTACGGGGTTACCGTGTCCGGGGTTCACCTGTCCCACCTGCGGGCCAACCGCCGCGACAACCCGTCCGCGCGGCTCCTCGCCGCCCTGGCCGAACTGTTCGGGGTGCCGCTCAGCTACTTTTTCGACACCAACACCGAGGAGACCATCAACGCCGAGCTCGTCACCTTGACCGCGCTGCGCAACGACCAGATCAAACACCTCATGCAACGCGCGCAGGGCGTCAGCCCGCGCGGGCTGAAACACCTCGAAGGCCTCCTCGACCAGATCCGGATCATGGAAGGACTCGACCCCGACCCCAACGACTGACCGCACCATCCCTCGAAACAATCTCGCTACATCAGGATTGTAAGCAGTCCGAACTGGTAACTATAGTATCCAATCGTGAAGAAGGGTGTGTCGGCCTCCGTCAGCGACGTCGTCAGGTTGTCGCCGACGCCCGGGTTGTCGTTGACGTGCGGGTTGTCGTCGCACCGGTGTAGCGCGGCCTGTGTTGAGGGGCCGGCCGGGCGGTGATGCCGCGATGGGTGGTGGGTCTGACTGCGGGCTTGGTGGCGGTGGTGCTGGTGATCGCGGTCGCGACCCGTCAGGCAGGCGTCGCCGTGCTGAACCAGTGCGGAGCGGCCGCGGTCGTCGACGACCTCGGTGCGCAGGCCACCGCCTATGCCGGGTCGAGGCCGCAGACCTTGCCGGGACCGGTCACGGTGCCGGGTGCCCGGCCGGGAACCACCATGACGCTTACCGGGGAGCAGGTCAGCAACGCGGCGGTCGTGATCTTCGAAGGCAAGACGCACCGGCTCCCGGCCTACGGCTGGGTGGTCGCTCTGGCGGCGGCGTTGCAGGAGTCCGGGATCCGGAACCTCGGCTACGGCGACCGCGACTCGGAGGGCATCTTCCAGCAACGGCCGTCCGCCGGGTGGGGCACATCGGCGCAGATCCGGAACCCGCACCTGGCCGCCCAGGCGTTCTACGGGGTCGCCGCCCACACCCACAACCGGGGCCTGGTCGACATTCCCGGCTGGCAGCAGCTGTCGGTCGCCGACGCCGCCCAGGCCGTCCAGAGATCGGCCTTCCCGTCCGCCTATGCGAAGTGGGAGGCTGCCGCCCGCAACCTCGTCCAACGACTTGGGGGGACTGTCGCGGCCGGCGAGGATCTGAGCGTCTCCCAGGCCTGCCCGGACGCGAGCGGTGCCGGCGACGGCCAGCTGGGGTCCTGTCCGGCCAGCGGGCTGCCGGCCGAGCACGGTCTGACCCCGGACGCGCTGCGAGTGCTGCGCTGCGCCAAGGCCGCCTTCCCCGCGATCGAGACGGTGTACGGGGTGGGGGATCGGCCGGCCAACACCGACGACGACCACCAGACCGGCCGGGCCGTCGACCTGATGATTCCCGACCACCGCACCCCGGCAGGTGTTGCGCTGGGCTGGCAGATCGCCCGGTGGATGCGGGACCACCACGCCCAGCTCGGCGTGCACTACGTGATCTGGGCGGCGCGAATCTGGAACATCGACCGCGACAGCGAAGGCTGGCGGAACTACGCGAGCATCACCGGCCGCAACGACGACACCTCGCTGCACTACGACCACGTCCACGTCAGCGTGTTCGGCACCCGCGGCACCGGCCTCCCGCCCACCGAGCGGCCGCCGCTGTCGGCCGGGGAGTGGTCGATGCCGCTCCCCCCGGGCAACTACCGGGTCGGCTGCGGCTTCGGCTGCTATGCCGGCCACACGGGCCAGGACTTTCCGGTCCCCGCTGGTACCCCCGTAGCCAGCACAGACAGCGGCACCGTGATCCGCAGCGAAGCCCTCCGACGCGGCGGCCGCTATGTCAGTTACGGCAACCTCATCGTCATCCGCGACACGCGCAACCCGGCCATGAAGGTGTACTACGCCCATCTCTCCCAACGTGACGTCCGCGTCGGCCAAACCATCCGCGCCGGCCAGATAATCGGCCGGTCCGGCTACACCGGCCACGTCATCCCCGCCGGACCACGCGGCGCCCACCTCCACTACGAAATCCGCATCGACGGCACCCCCGTCGACCCCATCCGAATCCTGGCCGACCACGGCGTCCACCCGTGAGACAGCCCACGGACGACCAGGGTCTGGAGCGACCGCCGACTACGGCGAACGAGGCGCGCCCCTCCTCAGCTTGAGAGGACGAGAGTGACAACTCGGCCGGCGCTGTGCCTCAACGCCGCCAACTCGAGTTGAAATGACGAGCGGTCCAGCCTGCGGACGTGATCAGCCAGCCGATCCGGCTCTGATCAGGCCGCCCGCTTAGAGTCACCCAGCACCGGTGACAAGCCAGTCGCCCGCAGCGAGTACCCGAGCTTCGCGAATCTCGTGACGTACATGGCCACGGTCAGCCCCTCCAGTATCACCGGGCGGACGGGCGTGCCCGGGAGCGGATCGGGCAGTACCGGCCGCACCGCGGCCGCGATGGTCACACGAAACGTGCGCGACTCCGATCGCGTGGCCGGATCGAAATCCACGACCTCCACGGTCCACAACGGCAGACCGGTCGTCTTGTCCCGTGCTTGCCCCCGATTCTCCGGCGAGCCGCCGAGTTCATGGCACCGGCCCACGTCGCCGATCGCCCCGAGGCCTTGCGGGAACAACTCGACGCACTGCACCTGGTACGGACCGCTGACACCCATACTGGCCACTCCCTCGTGATTGGACTTTTTAGGCACACTAGATGACGAGACAGGCGCAGTCAAGACTGAAACGACACTCGGTAGGACGAATGTGTCAAATTTGCGTGTGCCGGTTCAGGCAGGGACGATGACGAGGTGGACTTCTCCGATGTCATCAGGGGGCGACGGACGGCGCTCGGACTCTCGCAGGCCCAGCTGGCCGAGCGGGCGGGGGTCAGCCTGCGCCAGCTGGCGCGTTACGAGGCCGGTGAACAGCAGCCGGTGCTCGCCGCGGCCGTGACCCTGGCCGATGCGCTGGGGATCTCGCTCACCCAGCTCGCGGGTCAGGTCAGCTACGACCTCGACCTCTCCGGCGAGTGGTGGGCCGGCTGGCAGACCTGGAAGGAGGGCCTGCCTAGGATCGATATCCACGCTCTGCAGATCAACCAACGCGGTGAGATTCTGCAGCTCGTCGCCGACCGCGCAGTTCCGGTTGCGGAAGGCAGCTATCGGTGGCAAGGCGAGCTGAGACTCTGGGACAACGAGGCCCTGCTCGGCTGGTACCGCTCCACCGACCAGGCTGTGCGATCCAAAGGAACGCTCTACCTCGCCCTCCACCCCCACGGAGACCGCGCCTGGGGACGCTGGGTCGGCATGAGCTACGACGGCCAGGTCGTCACCGGCTGGGGATCCCTCGCCCGCAACCGCGAGCAGGCCCACCAGGTCGTCCAGAACCTGATCGACCGGGAACCGGCGACCGCGTGAGTCACCGCAGCCGGCTCTGCCACTTCGTGATCGACGTCGACGACCTGGACCAAGGTGTCGCGTTCTGGGCCGCCGCCCTGGACGCCACCGAGGAAGAACTGTCGGCCAACAGCCGACCCGTGTACCGCCGGCTTAGGCTCCCCGACTCCGAGATACGCATCCTGCTTCAGCGCACCAACGATCCAAAAACCCACAAGGAACGCATGCATCTCGACCTCGAGAGCGACGACGTCGAAGCAGAGGTCCGTCGGCTGGAAGCGATAGGCGCCAGCCGCCACGATCACCAACAAGAACGGGGCTACGCATTCTGGGTGCTGCAGGACCCATGGGGCAACGAGTTCTGCGTCCTCAACGTGAACTTCCCGCCCCTTCTCACCGCTCGCCCGCCCCACCCGGGACACCGTTGATCAAGACGGCGAGCCGGCTGCGAACTGACATACATTGGCTGGCTCGCATCCGTACACGTGTTCTAATCTGGGTACTGTGTCGAACCTGCGTGTCGAACCTGCGCAAGGATCGGGACTGACCGCGTCCGCGTTCGACCCGGCACGTATGGATCCGGGGCGCACATCCGCACGACGCACCCAAGCAGGGCCTGGTGCTGGAGTGGCGAAGGCGCAGCTACAAGTGGAGCGCTCGTCAATACGTCTGGAAAGCAACGACGGTCCCGACCGGTTCGTCCAGGAGTGGTTTGCTGCCGAGCGGCTTTGGCCTGTCAAGAGCAGCCCGAACGGACCGAGCCCGTTCGACTACATGAGGTAGCACGCCCGAGCTCGCTACGCATCACATAGCAGGGCAGCGCTCCAAGCAGACGGCCTCTCGCGCTGGGCTCGACTCCCGACATCGCTCCCTCACCCGGCACCATCACGCCGGGCTTCCATGTCACTGACACACCCCGGTGGCCGAAGGCGTCGCCGTGCTGCGCTCGAGTCAGGAGGGCGCGGGCATCCCGGGACCGGCCCAGCACCAGGTCCAAGAGCAGGCTCGGTGCGTTCGGTGACAGCCTGGTGCCCGATTGGTGCGGCATCTGCCAGGCGTTGGCTCGTGCCGTCAGGTGACTGTTTCGACCGACCCGCGGGATTACATGCAGGAATAGTTCTTGTCCCAGCCGTGCTGGACGTACTGCGTGAGGGAGATGAAGCCGCCGGTTGTCAGTGGTGCCAACGAGCAGTTGGTTTTGGCGTTGGCGACGGTGGAACCACTGGGTCGCCAGTTGGGCCGGTCGTTCAGGTTGCTTGCCGGGTCGACGGTGCCGACGATGCTGCTCCACTGGGCAGCCGTGGAGTACAGGCCGACCGCGCCATGGGTGGATGTGAAATAGGCGGTCATGCCTTCGAGTGCAGCGGCATTGCGCTGCAACGCTGCGGCCGAACCTGATTGCCAGGTGTTCGAGGTCTCGACGTCGAGCCACCAGACGTAATCCGAGGCTCGGTCGCTGACCGCTGCTGCCCGCGCCGCCGGCGCGAACCGATCGACGTGATCTTGGACGGCGCGGTTCCAGCCATACTGCCAGGAGCAGGGCAGGTCGTTGCCGCCCCCGCACGACCCGTACGGGTTGGCGGTCGTGAATCCGGTGCTGTCGTTGTTGTTCGTCGGCCAGGTGGTGATCTGCGAAATGACTTCACCGGGGTTGGCGGTGTTGACGTAGAGGTGCAACTTGGGTTGGGAGGAGCCGCCGACCGATGCGGATCCCCACTTCAACTGGCTGGACAGACACGGATTCGTATTGGCGGCCGTGCCACCGTTCACGCCCACGACGGCGAAAGCCTGACCGGTCGGCAATGTCTTTCCGCACTGCGGCCAGGAGATGTCATAGCCAACGGATTCGAGGGACCGGACCGCGTCCTTGGTATTGGTCCCGGTCCCGGGCGTCGGCGAAGCGGCTTGGGCAGTAGTCGGCCCGAAGAACAGCGCTGCGAGCGTAACTGTCAGGAGGGTCACCAGCGCTCTCATGGCCGGAGTATAGGTGGCCGGGCCTGGGCGGGGCCCCGCTCAGGGTGAAGGTGGTTCGCTGACAGGTCTCCGGTGGCGATCGGGGTGGAGCCCGGTGCTGCCATGTCGACCGCCACCCTCACCACAGTCACAGCGCCGGGCTAGAACTTGACAGCGCCACGGCTTGCCACCGTTCACTGGCAAGCCAGGTCACGATTTGGGGCCTATTTGCGCCGAACGTGCATCACGGCACACGCGCGCGCGTTCAACTGTGTCAGGAACGACTTGGGGAGTTGTCGTGAGTACACATGTACATCGCAATGGGGCACACACGATCACCGTGCAGGACGAGGCCGGTCACGAACTCACGCTGGTCACCGAGAATCAGCGTCTCCAAGTCGTGACCACACAGGGCGCTCCGAGCCTGACGCCGCAGACCGCTCGCGACCTGGCCGACGAGCTCACTCAGTGGGCCGACTGCCAGCAGACCGCCCGGAGCCACCGCCAGCCGCTTCCTTGATTCGCCCGGGCCGGCTGCCGGCCAAGGGCCGACGCATCGATTCTTGACTCGGTCGTCGCTTAGCTGAGCCATTTTCGAGTAGACCCCGGCGGCGCCGCCCGTGGTCGTCAGGTAGCGCCGTCGCTCCGTGGTCGTAGGGGCCGTCAAAATGGCCGGCCGCGAGCTGTACTGCCGGCCCCTTCGCAAGCAGGGTGCTGGGACCGCCGCGGCAGTTCCGATCGGGGGCGACGGTGAACAGACAGGCGAGCGCCTGCTGCGAGCCGGCCACCCGCCCCAGCCGGTCCATCTCGCCCGCGCCGCCGTCGAGGAACGTCCAAGCTTCGTCGAGCTCGATGAAACCCGCCGGCACGGCCAGGCCGCTGCGGACGTCGAACCGACGATCATCCGGACCTGCGCGTGAGCGGCCCATTGGCCGAGTAGGCGGCTGGTGAACTGGGCCGCGGAATGTTCAGGTATGAGTCGCCGACCAGGATCCGCGTGATGCCCGGCGGCGGCGAGAGATTGGGGTCTTGGGACTGGTGCCGACGAGGGTGGCGAAGGTGGCGGCCGCCGTTGATCTGCCTTTCGCCGGTCGACCCGGCCGGGCGTTTGAGTCCGACGTTGATCGGGCTCAGTGTGTGCCCGTGGCGTGCCCGCAGCGTGCGTATCGCGTCATCCGATGCCTGTACTTGCACCGCATTCACGCCTGGCACGCACGGTCGACATCCAGGCCGCAACCTTCAAAACGAGAAGGGTCGGCCAGGTCGAGCCAGAGCTGCTCCGCGATCCCACCTGCTCCGCGAGTGGCCCGGCGGCCGCCGCGCCCCCGAACTAACCGCTGCGACCGGTAGATCAATCTCGTGGCGGCCCTGAACGCCGCCAGACAGCAGTGAACGAATCCGCGTAGAAGGTGAATAGTCTGTTGGAGTTGGCTTTACGCAGCTGAAGTACCGGCGAATGGCACGCCCACACCCCGTTTGCGTGCGTGTTGGCGAGCAGGATGTCGTCGAAGCGGAAGAGGCTTGCGTAGTGGGTGGCACCGTGGGAGCGAACGCAAATGCCGTTCACGCGACGCAGGTGATCAAGCGTGCTCTGGCACCGCTGTGGCAGCCACTCCAAAGACAGCTCTTCAGCGCGGGCGCGTACGGCGGCGCTTCGCGGGTCACCTACCATGACGCGGACCCGGGTGCCCTTGGACGCCTTCCATTCGAGGACGTCAGCAAGATCAAGAGTCTCGATCAAGAACGCCCCGGCATATACCAATATGTCGAGTTCCTCAGTTACCCGAGAGAACAACGCGTGCCAGGTCTCGCTGCGGATTGAGCTCCGCATTGGCCAGACCCGTTCAATTTCGGATGCGGCGACGGCACACGCTTCGGCGTCCTCGAGCAAGGATGGCCACAGTAGCGTCTCTTCCTGCTGCAGGACCTGAGCCACCTTCGTGCGAGTCACCGGATACGGCATCCGATCCTCCGAGATCCAGCGCGTGACACTCTTGGGATCCACCTGCACGGCCGCAGCAAGGGCGGACGCAGTCAGACCAGCGTTCAGCATCGCGCCGCGCAACCTATAGTTGGTCATAACTGAGGTTACCATTGATTGTGGACAAGAAGGCGTAACAGATGTCCGCAGGTGTCCTCGGTGTGGGCTGGAGTTGTCCACAGTTATTGATGGACGCTGGAATAGCGCTCCGAACAGGAGCCAGGCAGACAAGTCACAGCTCGGTCGAGGAGGTCCCATGAAGCAAGATCCAACCAACAGGGACGGCATCAGCCATCCGAGTGAGCCCACCAACGACCAAGCCGTCCACCGGATCTGGCGTCCAGTTCGCGGCGTCACTCCGCTACCAAACGTCGACACTTGGGTGGCTCCAGTCCGGCCTGAACCCGCCGAGCTTCCCGGAGGATGGCGGTGAGCGTCGAAAGCTCCGACCGTCTGATGACCATGGCGGACTTGTCGGAGATGCTCGGGATCCCGGTCAATACGCTTTACGGCTGGCGATGCCGCGGGGAAGGCCCGCCCGGCTACCGCATCGGCCGCTACGTGCGGTATCGCCGATCTGCCGTCGAGGCCTGGCTCGAATCGCAAACCGATCAACAACACGCTGCCGGGCGCTGATGTGGCCAACATCCAGCGGAGAACAATTCAGGTGAAGGACTCCTCCGGCCGTGTGCGAACGGTCACCCGATATCGTGTGCGCTACCGCGACTGGGCGGGAGTAGAGCATGGTGAGACCTTCAAACGTGCCGGTGATGCGGAGCGTCGCAAGGCGCAAGTAGAGACCGAGCTCGCTGGCGGTACGTGGCGCGACCCCCGACGTGGCGAGATCCGCCTCGATCACTGGGCCAGCGACTGGATCGAAACTCGGCACGACCTGCGCGCCACTACTCGAGCGCGGCTCGAGACCACAATGCGCGCGCAGGTCCTCCCCAAGTTCGGCAAGTTGCCTTTGATCAAGATCAGCAATGCTGCCGTTCGTGGCTGGGTGACCGAGATGCTGGTCGCAGATCTTTCCCCCGCCACAACACGCAAGGCGGTGTTCGCACTGCGGAGCTGCCTCGAAGCCGCGGTCTCCGACGGCCGGTTGACGCACAACCCTGCGACCAAGGTTCCGCTGCCATCCGAACGCGCCAAGGCTCCACGATTCCTCTCCCAATCCGAGGTGGAGGACCTCGTCGAAGCGATGCCCGCCCGCTACCGTGCCCTTGTCCTCGTCGGTGCCTTCGGCGGCCTGCGCTGGGGTGAGGCCGCCGGCCTCACCCGGGCCAGCATCGACGGCCGCCGCTCCCGCATCATCGTGACCAGCACCGCCGTGGAGGTTCACGGCAAGATCACCCTCGGCAACGAGCCCAAGACCCGGCGATCGAAGCGCAGTGTGCCCGTTGCCCGCGCGGTCATGCGACAACTCGAAGACCATCTGCGCCTGTACGTCGGTCCGGAGCCCGGCGCCGTGGTCTTCACCGCATCACGGGGCGGCCCCCTCTACCGCGCCACCTTCGCAAGGCAGGTCTGGCGGCCCGCCGCGAAAGCCGCCGGCCTGCCCGACGTGACCTTCCACACCCTGCGCCACAGCTTCGTCGCCATCCTGGTCGCCGCCGGCTGCAACGTCCGGGAAGTCTCGGAGTGGGCCGGACATCACAGCGTCGCCTTCACCCTGACCCGATACGGCGGCCTCTTCGAGGACGACACCGACGCGGCCGTCAGTCGTCTCGACGCCCTACTTGGCGGCGAAGACACGAGGCCCTGATGAGGCCCTGAGGACCACGTCGATGGACGCGCGTGTGGCCTCTCCAATCGTCTCGCCTAGTCAGGGCCACTTTTGAAAGTATCCCCAACGGGATTCGAACCCGCGCTGCCGCCTTGAAAGGGCGGTGTCCTAGGCCGCTAGACGATGGGGACCGGTCAGACCCGACGACTATAGGGCGGAGGGTGGGGCGCGCTCAAACGGGTAGCCGTCGGCGGACGCCTCCGGGTTGCGGGCGTTCGTATCATCGACCAGATGATGATGAGCGAGGCGGAGTTCGAGCTGCTGGTCTCCGACGCGCTGGACGAGCTGCCGCCCGACCTGGCGGCACTCATCGACAACTGCGTGATCCTGGTGGAGGACGCACCGCCGCCGGACGAGCCCGGCTTGCTCGGCCTGTACGACGGGATCCCGCTGACCGAGCGGGGCACGGGCTACGGAGGAGTGCTGCCGGACCGGATCTTCATCTACCGGTTGCCGACGCTGGCGATCTGCGAGACCGCGGAAGACGTCCGCGAGGAGGTGCACATCACCGTGGTGCACGAGATCGCGCACCACTTCGGGATCGACGACGCGCGGCTGCACGAGCTGGGCTACGACTGACGGACGCGGCGGCGGGCGACGAAGTCCTGACCCAGCACCACCGACACCAGCACGATCATCGCGCCCAGCAGCTGCCAGGAGTTCAGTGTCTGGTCGAGCACGATCCAGCCGAGCACAGCGGCGACCACCGGATTGATCAAGCTGAGGAAGGTGACCGAGGACGCCGGGAGCCGCTCCAGGCCCCAGAACCAGAGGCCGTACGCGACGATGCCGCTGATCACGACAAGGTAGACGATGCCGGCGACGTTCACCGTCGTCAGGCTGGTCGGCAGGCCCTCGAACACCAGCGTGAACGGCAGCAGCGTCAGCCCACCGAGCAGAAACGTCCAGCCGGTGAAGCCGGCGGCCCCCATCCCCGGCGGATGGCCCCAGCGCTTGGTCAGCACGGTAGCGACCCCGTACATGATCACGACGATGGTCATGGCCAGCAGGCCGACCGCGTCCAGCCGGGCGGTGGAGCGCAGCACCAGCAGCGCGACACCGGCGACCCCGAGCAGACCGGCGACGATCTGTAGCGGCCGGATCGGCCTGCCCAGCAGGGGAACCGACAAGATCACCACCACGATCGGGGTCAGCGAGTTGATCACCGAGGCGACGCCGCCGGGCAGCCGATAGGCCGCGACGAACAACAGCGGGAAGAAGGCGGAGCAATACAGCACGGACAAGATCGCGAACCGCGGCCACCAAGTGCGGGGCGGCCGCTTGGCGCCGATGATCAGGACGAGGCCGGTCGGCAGCGAGCGCAGGGTGGCGGCCAGCAGCGGACGGTTCGGGGGCAGGAACTGGGTCGTCAGCAGATAGGTCGTGCCGAAGATGATCGGGGTGAGGACGCACACGTACGCCCATCGGCCGTTGTGGTCGTCGGTCACGCGACGTCCGGGCGGTCGAGGAGGTAACTCGTCGTCGCAGTGCTCACCCAGCGATCACAGCCGCCGAGCCGGTCCAGACCGACCCAGCTGGACTGCAGATCGGCGCGGGGAATCGGCGTCGTGTCGACCAGTCCGGCGATCCGGGTGAGGACGTCGCCCGCGGCCTCGACCGCGAGCACGGACATGGTCTGCTGGATCGCGTTCACCTCCAGGGTGGACCGAACGTCGCCGGCGAGCCCCGGCGCGACGACCACGACCGGGCGGCCGGTCGGAAGCACCTTCTCCAGCGGCGTGATGAGCTCCCGAACGGTGGTGATCGGCTCGGCGCAGACGAGGACGTACGGCCGATCGAGCACGGCCCAGCCGGCGGTCCGGTCGGTGATGAAGTCGGGTGAGACCATGCCGGCCGGGAGGCTGACGGTATCCGGGTCGCGGAGCCGGCGGGCGAGCTCGTCGCGGTCGGCGGCGGAGAGCTCGGTCGTCCGCGCGCCGCCGGGCCGGCGGCGCGCCTGCAACTCGGACAGGTAGTGCGGCGCCGGCGTCTCCGGCGCGAACCGCGGGATCGGACGATCGGGCGGCGACAGCATCTCCCGGGCCGCGCGCCGGTTCTTGCGCCGGTCCGACAGCGCGCCGAGCACGATCACGACGACACCGACGGCGATGACGACGACGATGCCGACGGTCCACGGATCCACCCCACCAGCGTGCCTCATCGCTGCTGTTGCGGGTGATTAGGCTCGGGCCATGGCCGAGCGTTACGAGTCGTGGGTGGACCGGCAGGTCCGCGAGGCGATCGAACGCGGCGAGTTCGACAACCTGCCCGGCGCCGGCAAGCCGATCACGGGGCTGAACGGTCGCCAGGACGAGAACTGGTGGATCCGGCAGAAGCTGGAGAAGGAGGACATCCGCGGCGCACTGCCGACGTCGCTGTCGCTGCGCAAGGAGATCGAGGAGCTGCCGGACCGGCTGGACGAGGAGCGCGACGAGCGGAACGTCAGGGAGCTGGTGGCGGACCTGAACACCCGGATCCGCGACGCGGTGGCGCGCCGGGTCGAGGGTCCGGTGGTGTTCATCAAGACGGTGGACGTCGAGACCGCGGTCGAGGGGTGGCGGGAGCGGCGCCGGTCCTGACGCGCGTGGCGCCGGGGACGCGGCGCCGGTCGCCGCGGTGGCGGCTCGGCCCTTCCGGTGTTGTTCGGGCGAATTCGCGGGTGAGCTCGATGGCCGAGACCGGGTGAACCTCTTGGCCGGCGTCGCGCCAGAGCCGGCGGGCGTACGCGCCGACTCCGAGCATGAGGGTGCCTTGATTCGTGCTCAGAGCGATCCAACCGGTCGGTGATCGCCAGCGGTAGGTTCCCGGCGCCGGTTGGCGGACGGTCCAGCGCCGGACGGTCTTGGCTCGATGCTCGCTCCGGGTCAGCGGTCCGAGGTTGTCGGCGCTCGTCTGTCCCGGCGGCCCACCGCGTCGATAGGGCCGGGTGTGGTCGAGGTCGGTTCGGCCCGGGCGGCTGCCGCCGAACGGGAATACGCTTGCCGGATTGCGGGTGTCCACGGCGCGGCGCAGCTGCGGCGGGATCTCGTACGCATCGATCGGGGCGACAGCCGCCGGATCGAGCACGGGCGCGACGGTGATCTCGGCGTCGGTATTGGTGAGGAACTGCCGAAGCTCGTCGACGGTGATCGCTCCGGCCGCGGTCCGCGCGACGCCGCGACCAGCCCGGAGCGCCTCCTCGGTGAGGTGGAAGACGATCAGCGCCCGCGGCCGGGACGCGTCCCGCTCGGCAGGCGTGACCGGCCGGAGCTCGATCCCGCCGTCGCGAAGGAGTGGCTGTCGCGCGTCGTCGTCGGTTGCAGGACCGTCCGGTCCGGCCGGCCGGTCGAGCGGAGCGGGCCGATCGCCGGCGGGTCCGTCGCTCCAAGGATCCACCGGCGGTTCTTCGCTCGTGCCGGCACGTGCGCTCGGATCATCGGCCGGTGGGCCGCGGGGCCGGATCCGGACGAGACCTGTCCGTGAGACCCGGCGTCGGCCGCCGGGGCCCCCGAGCGGATCTTCGTCGCCCTCGTCGGCCAACAGATCCGCCACCCGGTCGGATGATTAGCGTTCGGAGGCCGCGTTCCGCCTCACCGACCCAGACGTCACGATGAGTCCGCGACTCCTCGGCGCGCCGGCCATAGAGGACCGGGTCCACGTGGAGCATCGCCGCATCGAGGATCCGATCGAAGCGTGCCGACGAGACGAGCTCGAGTTGGTGGCAGACAAGCCGATCCACTTCGGCCGCTGCTACCGAGCCCAGGTGTCGCGAGCGGGTCGCCACCTGCCGGGCCTTCCAGGCGTGCACCTCGCCGGCGGCGACCCGGGACCACAGCCGGGGCAGGCGGTGTCGCAGGTCCAAGGCGTCCGCGATCAGACAACGCGCGGATCCGACGGACAGCTGCTGAAGCACGCCGAGCTCGGCCGGACAGGTCTCGGCGATCCGCGGAGTGCCGGCTCCGCCTGGCTGGACGAAGCCCTCGTTTTCCGCCCGAGTCCGCCGCGACGTTTGGGAGTCCTCCGCGCGTTCCGGCCGATCGTCGGGATCGGCGTGCGCATCCGCCCAGGCTGCGGCAATGACGAGCCGGCGGCACTCGTACAGCTTGGCCAGCGCATGAGTGTCCGCGACGAGCTCGGCCAGGCGCGCGCCGCCTCCGAGCGCTGATGTCTCCGAGCGCCGATGTCCGAGCGCCGATGTCCGAGCGCCGAATCGAGATCGTCATCGAACATGTCTTCGATTATACCGAGCGCTTCCCCGGTGCACAAGTCCCGCGCGGAACGTGCGGCGTGTCGGACGTGTCGAGTTTGCGACGGCGGAGCGACTTGAGAGACTGGCGGGCCGAGCAGTCGACGACCCGATCCGAAGATGTGGTGCCCCCGAATGACCGCAGCGATGCCCCTCCGTGCCTGGCAGGCCGAGGCCATCGAGAAGTACGAGGCCGCGGCCCCGACCGACTTCCTCGTCACCGCGACCCCCGGCGCCGGAAAGACCACCTTCGGGCTCGCCCTCGCCCTCAGGCTGCGGGCGGCGCGGGTGATCGAGCGGGTCATCGTGGTCGCGCCGACGGACCACCTGCGCACCCAGTGGGCCGACGCCGCCGTCCGGCTCGGCCTCGTCCTCGACCCCAACCTGTCCAACGCGGTCGGACCGGTGCGGCCGGACGCGCATGGCTACGTGACGACGTACGCCCAGGTCGCGGCGAAGCCGCTGCTGCACCGCCGGCGGACCGAGGCGAAGAAGACGCTGGTCATCCTCGACGAGATCCACCACGCGGGCGACTCGCTGTCGTGGGGTGACGCGGTCTACGAGGCGTTCGACCCGGCCCGTCGGCGGCTGAGCCTCACCGGGACCCCGTTCCGGACCAACCCGAACGAGCGGATCCCTTTCGTCACCTACCGCGACGCCGGCCTCGGTGAGGTGATCAGCGAGGCCGACTACACCTACGGCTATCGCGAGGCGCTGGCCGACGACGTGGTCCGGCCGGTGGTCTTCGCGGCCTACGCGGGCACCAGCCGGTGGATGAGCTCTGCCGGGGAGGTGCTGGCCGCCGACCTCGGGGAGGACTCCAGCCGCGCGGTCGAGGACGCCGCCTGGCGGACCGCGCTCGATCCTGCCGGCGCCTGGGTGGCGCACGTGATCGCGGCGATCGACGACCGGGTCAGCCATCTGCGGGAGACCGGCATGCCCGATGCCGCCGGCCTCATCCTCGCCTCCGACCAGGACGCCGCGCGGGCGTACGCCGCCATCGTCACCAAGATCACTCGGGAGAAGCCGGTGGTCATTCTCAGCGACGATCCCAAGGCCAGCAAGAAGATCCACCAGTTCGAGCACGGCTCGCAGCGGCTCGCGGTGTGTGTCCGGATGGTGTCGGAGGGCGTTGACATCCCGCGCGCGGCGGTGCTCGGCTTCCTCACCTCCTACCGGACCCCGCTCTTCTTCGCCCAGGCGGTCGGTCGGGTGGTCCGGGCTAGGAGCCCGCGGGAGACGGCGACGGTGTTCCTTCCGGCCGTACGCCCGTTGCTGGCCCTGGCGGCCGCGCTGGAGGAGCAGCGCGACCATGTCGTCCGGATCGCCGGACCGGAGGACGATCTGGACGCACTGGTCGAGGTCGAGGAGCGGGAGAACGAGCCGGGCGGGCACGAGTTCACGCCGCTGGAGGCGGAGGCCGCCTTCGCGCACGTGCTGCACGCCGGACGTGCGATCACGGCGCCGGTCCAGCCGCTGGATTCCGAGGCCGACGACTTCCTCGGACTGCCTGGCCTGCTGACGCCCGAGCAGACCGCGGCGCTGCTGGCGTCGCGCGACGTCGAGCTCCGCCGGCGGACGTCCGGCCTGCGCGAGGAGGAATCGACCGGCGCGCCGTCGTCCTGGCGGGAGGTGGAAACGCTACGCAAGGACATCAACCGGCTGGTCGCGCAGGTCGCCGCCCGGACCGGCCGCCAGCACGCCGAGGTGCACGTCGAGCTCCGACAGGCGGTTCCGGGCCCGCGGACGGCATCCGCCTCGGTGGAGGTGCTGCTCGCCCGCCGTGATCATCTGCTCAGCCAGACGCTCTGAGCCGTGGGTCTCGGGACGCCTTGATCGCCTCGCGGCGGCTGGCGACGCCGAGCTTGCGATAGATCGAGCGCTGATGGGTCTTCAGCGTGTTGAGCGAGATGAACAGCGCATCCGCGATCTCGGCGGTGCTGAGCCCGGTCTGGAGATATCCCAGAACCTCGCGCTCGCGCGAACTGAGGGTGAGGCCGGGGACCGGGCGCGCATCCGCCCGGCGCTCGGCGATCCGGCCGAGCACGGCCGCGAGCATCTCCTCGTGCGCACTGCCCCGTTGGGCGTGCGCCGCCATGATCACGGGCAGCCGCGGATCGGCGCGGACGAAGGGATGGAGGACCCGCCCGGGTGAGGCGAGCGCGAGGGCGCGCTCGAGCAGCGCGTGCACCTGCTCGGTCTGGCCGTCCTCCGCTCCGGCGCGATCGACCACCAGTAGGGCCTCGACCACCAGCGCGGCCACGGCGACGTAGCTCGGCACGGAATCGACCGTGTGCAAGGCATCCAGGCAGGATCGGGCGGCGTCGGGCCGGTGACAGGACAGATACGTCTCGGCGGCGAACGCCAGCGTCGCCGGCATGTTGTCGGCCCCGGGAAGGACCTCGTCCAAGATCGCGACGGCGGCATCCGGACGCCCCGCGGCGAGGGCGAGCTGCGCCCGAGCCATCCCCCGGTAGACGTTGAGCGGCACACCCTGCACGGTCGTGTTCCGGACCTCGTCCAACGCGGCCTCGGCCCGACGGACGATCACCGGGTCGTCGCTGTCGGCGGCAACCGACGCCGACCAGATCCGTGCCATCGTGGCGAACGAGGTCATCGCGCCACCGGCCGCGATGCAGCGCCGGAAGAACTCCGCGGCCCGGTCCGGATCGTCACGCCACAGGCTGATCCAGCCGACGGCGAACGACTCGGGGCTGCCTTCGGTGCGGCGCCAGCGCGCATTCTCGTCCCGGGCGGACTCGGCCAGCAGCGCCTCGGAAGCGGCGAAGTCACCGGCGAAGGCCAGCGCGAACACCAGGTTCGCGACGGCACGCTCGGCAAGATCATCCAGACCCTCCGCCCGGCTCAAGGCGGCCGCCTCGCGAAGCGCGCCGACGGCCGTACCTCGGCGCAGCCTGACATCGGCGAAGGCCACCAGGAACCAGGCGCAGGCCCGCTCGGCACCATGCAGCAGCGTGGTGTCGGTGAGCACCTCGCGGACCTGCTCGCAGGTCCGCACGAGCGTTTCCGCGTCGTCGGCCACGAGCAGGTCGGAGAGCAGCTCGGTGACGCGATGTCGTTCCCGGGCCTCGGGTCCGCCGGCCAGCGCGAGCAGCCCGGCCCGGCGGCGCAGCTCCGCCGCCCGGACGGGGTCGTCGTCGGCGCTGCGGCAGGCAGCGAGGACGGAGACGATGTCCGGGTTCTCCGACCATGGGTGCGGCAGTTGCCGGCAGATGTCTTCCAGGACGGCGAAGTCGCCGTGCAGGACGGAGCCGAGCCAGTGCCCGAGGATGATCTCGGCGGCCAGCTCGGGTGACCGGCCGGACAGGGCGTGCCGCGCGGCAAGGGCGGGATCGGTGCTCGCGAGAAAGCGCGCCGCGCGCAGGTGTAACCGGTCGGCCAGCCGCGGATCCCGACGCTGCAACAGCACCCGGCACTGCTCGGCGACCAACGGGTGCCAGCGATAGACCGGCTCGCCGCGGAAGTCTCCTCGGCGCTCCAGCGGGAGGCCACGACTGATCGCGTCGTCGAGCATCGCCGGCGCGAGCTCGTCGCCGGAGAGCTCGATCGCCAGCCGTCCAGTCAGCCAGTCGGACACGGAGAGCTCGAGCAGCAGATCGCGGAGCACCGGCGGCAGGTCGCCGAGGATCTCCTCGATCAGGTAGTCGGTCAGGGTGGCCAGCCGGAGCTGTCCCCCGGTGGCCAGCCGGCCGCTCGGCTCCGGGCCGGACAACAGCGCGAGCCGGACGGCCACCGGCCAGCCGGCAGTCAGCCCGAGCAACCTGGTCGCCTGATCCTCCGACAGCGGCCGGTCCAGTCGTGCCGCCGCCAGCCGTACCTCCTCGGCGGAGAAGGCAAGCCGGTCGATCGACACCTCGCCCAGTCCGCCGGCGACGTTGATCCGCTGCAGCCGCAGCAGCGGCCGGCTGCGCGACGACAGCACGATCCGGAGCCCGGCCGGAGCCCGCTCGACCAGCGTTCCCAGCACGCCGCTCGCCGCCGGGCCGAGGAGGTGGACGTCATCGAGAACCAGCACCGGATCGCCGGCGGGGTGCAGCGGCAGCGGGTGCTGGAGCAGGTCCTCCAGACGAGCAGCTCCCGTTCGCCACAACGGTTCGAGGGCGGTGAGCAGCCCTCTCTCCAAGCGCTGCGGATGCTTGTCGGCCGCGGTCAGCGACAGCCAGGCGAGCGGACGGGCGGAGCGAGCGGCCCAGGCGCTCAGGGTGGTCGTCTTGCCGTAGCCGGCCGGCGCGATCACCAGCACGACCCGATTGGCGCCGACCGCACTATCCAGCTCGTCCAGTGCGGCCGGCCGGTCGATGGCATGCGCGGGCGGTGGCGGCGCCGCGACGACGTACGGCGGGGCATACGGCTCCGCCGCGAGACGCACACCGGGCATGCGAGCCAGCTTAGAGCGCTCACGCCATTCCTACCGGGTTCCTGGCCGGACGGCACCGCCCTCGACACCGTCTCACCCGTCAGGGATGACCGCCGGGCGGCCGGCGCCGGGCGACTGGACCGGGCGTCTCGTCCCGACCACCATGGCCATCCAGCCGAGCACTCGATCTGCCGTCGGAGGGAACAGTCATGACAGGTCCGGACGTCCAGCGCACCGTGCTCCCGATTCCGGACGCCCGGCCCCGAGGCACGGTCCACTACGACGCCAAGAACCCAGAAAGCTCGTTCGCGCCGATCAGGCCGCTCCGACCGCCGGCGGGGGCGCCCAACGTCTTGGTGATCCTGCTGGACGACGTCGGATTCGGCGCGGCCAGCGCATTCGGCGGGCCGTGCGCCACGCCGACCGCCGAGCGGCTGGCGGCCGACGGCCTGCGCTACCGCCGTTTTCACACCACGGCGTTGTGCTCACCGAGCCGGGCGGCCCTGCTGACCGGGCGGAACCACCACTCGGTCGGGATGGGAGCGGTGGCGGACCTGGCCACCTCGGCGCCGGGGTACACCTCGATGCGCCCGAACACGGCGGCGCCGCTGGCCGAGATCCTCCGCCTGAACGGCTACTCCACCGCCCAGTTCGGCAAGTGCCACGAGGTGCCCACGTTCGAGTCCAGCCCGCTCGGTCCGTTCGACCGCTGGCCGACCGGGTCGGGCTTCGAGCACTTCTACGGCTTCCTGGCCGGCGAGACCCATCAGTACTCGCCCGCCCTCTATGAGGACACCGTGCCGATCGAGCCGCCCCCGGACCCGACGTACCACCTCACCGAGGATCTGTGCGATCGCGCGATCGCGTACGTCCGGCAGCAGAAGTCGCTGATGCCGGACAAGCCGTTCTTCGTCTATCTCGCGCCCGGCGCGACCCATGCTCCGCACCAGGTCTGGCCGGAGTGGTCCGACCGCTATCGCGGCCGGTTCGCCCAGGGCTGGGACGTGCTCCGGGAGGAGACGCTGCAGCGGCAGCGGGACCTCGGCGTCGTGCCACCGGACGCCGAGCTCACCGCTCGTCCCGACGAGATCCCGGCGTGGGAGGACATGCCCGAGGAGCTGCGGCCGGTGCTGGAGCGCGAGATGGAGGTGTACGCCGGCTTCCTCGAGCACGTCGACCATCACGTCGGCCGGGTGGTCGACGCGATCGAGAACCTCGGCTGCCTGGCCAACACCTTGATCATCTATCTGGTCGGTGACAACGGCGCCTCGGCGGAGGGCCAGGTCAACGGCACGGTGAACGAACTGCTGACCTTCAACGGGATGGCTGCCCTGGAGACCCCGCAGTTCCTGGCCGACCACATCGACGAGCTCGGTGGCCCGAACGCGTACAACCACTACGCGGTGGGCTGGGCGCACGCGATGGACACGCCGTACCAGTGGACCAAGCAAGTCGCGTCGCACTGGGGCGGGACGCGGAACGGGCTGATCGTGCACTGGCCGGAGGGGTTCGCGGCCAGGGGAGAGGTCCGCGATCAGTTCCACCACGTGATCGACATCGCTCCGACCGTGCTGGAGGCGGCGGGGCTGCCGGAGCCGGGGTTCGTGCACGGCGTGATGCAGGACCCGATCCAGGGCGTGTCGATGATCTACTCCTTCGACGGGCCGGAGGCCGAGGACCGCCGGCAGACCCAGTACTTCGAGATGATGGGCAATCGCGGGATCTACCATCGCGGCTGGACGGCCTGCACCAAGCACCGGACGCCGTGGTTGACCGGCGGCATGCCGCCGTTCGACGAGGACACCTGGGAGCTGTACGCGCCGCAGGACTGGACCCAGGCTCACGATCTGGCCGCCGAGCAGCCCGATCGGCTGCGCGAGCTCCAGCGGCTCTGGCTGATCGAGGCGACCCGGCACCAGGTGTTGCCGATGGACGATCGGTCGGTGGAACGGTTCGTGGCGTCGCTGGCCGGTCGGCCGGAGCTGATCACCGGGCGGTCGCAGGTGATCTTCAAGGGGATGCGCCGGTTGTCCGAGGGCTCGGTGATCGACGTCAAGAACCGATCGCACGCGGTCACCGCCGAGGTGGACCTGACCGACCAGCCCGGGTCCGGCGTCATCGTCGCCCAGGGCGGCGCCTTCGGCGGGTGGAGCCTGTACGTCCTCGACGGCCGTCCGCGGTATTGCCACAACCTGGCCGGTCTGCGCCGGTTCGTCGTCGCCGGCACCGAGCCGATCCCCGCCGGGCTGCACCAGGTGCGGATGGAGTTCACCGCCGACGGTTCGTCGTTGGGAACGGGCGGGACGGTCGGCCTGTTCATCGACGGACGCCCGGCCGGCACCGGCCGGGTGGACGCGACGGTGCCGATGATCTTCTCCGGCGACGAGACGCTGGACGTCGGCTCCGACCTGGGGACGCCGGTCAGCGACGACTACGGCAGTGTCGACAATGCCTTCACCGGCACGGTGAACTGGGTCCAGATCGACGTCGATCCGCAGTCGGCCGATCATCTGGTGGACCCGGCTCGCCGGCTGGATGTGATCATGGCCCGGCAGTGACGGGGAGCAGGATGCCGTCACGCCCCGTTCGCTGATTCGGCTCCGGTTCGGATCGGTCTCGCCAGCATCGTTGCCCGCGATCTGCGCCCGCAGGACCAGCACCGGTGGCTCAGCACGATACGGTGCAAGGCGACCCGTGCCAGGACGCGCCGAGAACACACGCGACAACGAGGAGTGGTGTGACGATGATGCCGACCGCGGCGGACGGCGCGCACGGCGAACCGAGTGGCGGCGACGCGACGTGGTGGCGGCGGTCGGTGATCTATCAGATCTATCCGCGGAGCTTCGCCGACGCGAACGGTGATGGCGACGGCGACATCGCGGGAATGCGCCGTCGCCTGCCCTATCTGGTAGATCTGGGCGTGGATGGCGTGTGGGTATCGCCGTGGTATCCGTCGCCGATGGCCGACGGTGGGTACGACGTCAGTGACTTCACCGGCATCCACCCGATGTTCGGCACGATCGCCGACGCGGACGCGTTCATCGCCGACTGCCACGCCGCCGGGCTGCGAGTGATCATCGACGTCGTCCCGAATCACACCTCGAACGAGCATCCCTGGTTCCTTGAGGCGCTTGCCGCCCCGCCCGGTTCGGCGGCGCGGGACAGGTTCATCTTCCGCGACGGTCAGGGCCTCGACGGTTCCGAGCCGCCGAACAACTGGATCAGCTGTTTCTGCGGATCGGGCTGGGAGCGGGTCGTCGAGGCGGACGGGCGCCCAGGGCAGTGGTATCTGCACACCTTCGCCGTCGAGCAGCCGGACCTGAACTGGCGCAACGCCGAGGTGCTGTCCGCGTTCGACGACGTACTCCGGTTCTGGTTCGACCGTGGTGTCGACGGCATCCGGGTCGACGCGGCGCCCGCCCTGGCGAAGGACCCGCTGCTGCCGGACGCGGACTACGGCGGCGACCTGCGGTTCATGACGCTGGACTGGGTCGGCAACCCGCACTGGGACGTCGACTGGGTCCACGACGTCTTCCGCCGGTGGCGCACCGTGGCCGACGAGTACGGTCCGGGCAAGATCTTCGTCGCCGAGGCCGTGGTGAGCAGCGCGCAGCGACTGAACGCCTACATCCGGGCCGACGAGATGAACAGCGCCTTCAACTTCCCGTACATGAAGGGCGCCTGGGACCCGGTCGCGCTGCGCCGGGTGATCGACGACACGCTCGACTCGTTGGTCGACGTGGGCCGACCGGCGACGTGGGTGCTGGGCAGCCATGACGAGACGCGATTGGCCTCCCGATACGGCCGGGCCACCACGTCGTCGGCCCACTTCCTCGACGGGCAGGGCGAGTCGGTCGACCTGGATCTCGGCACCCGCCGGGTCCGGGCCGCATTCTTGGTGATGCTGGCGTTGCCGGGCTGCGCGTACATCTATCAGGGCGACGAGCTCGGCCTGCCGCAGGTCGACGACCTTCCCGACGACGTGCTGCAGGATCCGGTGTTCCGGCGCAGCAACGGGGAGACGCGGGGCCGCGACGGGTGCCGGGTGCCCATGCCGTGGGAGGGCGGAGAGCCGCCGTTCGGGTTCGGCCCGGCCGGGTCGTCACCCTGGCTGCCCCAACCCCCCGACTGGGGCCGGTACACGGTCGAGTCCGAGCTGGCCGATCCGGACTCGCTGCTCACCCTGCTCAGGTCCGCGCTCCGGTTGCGAGCTGAGCTGATGGATGGCGACGACCTCAACTGGCTCGACGCGCCGGACGGCGTGCTCTGCTTCCGGCGGAACGACGTCGTCTGTATCGCGAACCTGTCCGGAGAACCTCAACCGCTCAGCGACGCGGCGGTGCTGCTGACCAGCGCACCCGCGCCGGACGGCTTGCTGCCACCAGACGCCGCCGCCTGGCTGCGGTCCGGATCGAACGGACGCCGATAGCCGCCGACAGCCCCGACGAGGTGCGGGCCCTCGTCATCTACCAGGTGTCGACCTCGGCACCGTAGCGGCGGCACCTGTGACAGGGGACGGTCCGGTCGAGGATGTGGAGGCGTCTGAACCGGGCTCGGGCTAGGCGTGCGGTAGGCCCCGTGGGACTCGAACCCACAACCCGCGGATTAAAAGTGTGAGACGAGCCCGAACAGCTGCCGTGAACGCCCCCAGTCGATCGTAATGGGGGCAGCTATGTGAGCACTTGGAGCAACAGAGTCTGACGCTTGCGATCAGTTCTCATCGAAGAGCCCGTGAGCAATCGGTGAGCAAAGGATAAGCGGCAAGACCCCGGACCTTCACAGCACTTCTTGACTGTCTCGTCTATCGCCAGATCCGCCACGCGTCGCCGTTCGGGTCGCTGCGCACCGGCTTGAGACGTTCCGCTCGGATCCACTCCCAGCTTTGTCAGCGGCGGTTCGTCCTTCGGCACGTGCACTGTGACCACCAGAGCCCACCAGCGGTAGCTGTGGCGTCTCCACTCCACGACGAAGCCTTGGACGGGCGGGACCTGGACTACTGGTGACATGACTTATTCGAACCACGTGAATGCTGCAATCTGGGCAGCGAGTATCTCTTCAGCTACGCGGTGTGGCGCTCAACTGACGCGTGTGGTCACAGGCCGGTGATGAAGAGGGTGCCGGCGAGGAGGAGTCCGATCTCGACAGCAGGACGAAGCGGCGCTCGCTGGAGCTGGCCGCGAGGTGGAGGTTTCCGGGGCGGGGGCCTCCGTGTCAGCGAGCCCGGCGATCGAGCTCGGCGAACCATCGCGAGGGTGAGGCATGTGGTCGTGGGGTCAGGGATTGACCGAGGTCGTCTGCCGCCGCTTGGCGGCTGTCCGCAGGGTGCGGCGTTCGTCTGGGTCGAGTCCGCCCCAGATGCCGTGGTCGATGCCGGCGCTGACTGCGAACGCGAGGCAGGCGAGCCGGACCGGGCATTCGCCGCAGGTGGCCTGAGCCTTTTGGCGTTGGGTGAGGGCCGGGCCGGTGGCGCCGATCGGGAAGAACGTCTCTGGGTCGGTGCCGCGGCAGGCGGCGTAGTTTCGCCAGTTCACCGGTCGGCCACCGGTGTCAGAGCACGCCGAGCCGTCGACATGCGTCGGCGATGCTCGTCGGCGGCGGCCAGGACCGTGCGCAGGCTGGTGGATTCTGCCGGGTCGACGCCTGGGGTCTGGATCCAGGCCACCGCGGCCCACAGTTCCTCCAGCACCGCGCACACCCCCCCGGCTCTACCTTGGGGGTCGCCGCTGGACATCAGGGCGTCGACGAGGGCATCCAAGGCGACCGCGTCGATGTCGGGGACAGATGCCGGCTGACCGGCCAGTGCGAGACTTGACGCCCCGCGCAGGTCGGGGTCAAGGGCGGTGGAAGTGTGGAGCGGCTGGGACATGACCGTCCTCGCAGATGAGCGGGACCGATGATGATCCTGGCGAGGTTGAGCGCGGCGGGGGGCGGCGGCGGTCAGGTCCCAGGGCGGTTGATCGGGGTCAACACCGCTAGTAGATGCCATCACCGTGGGGCCGTCAAGGGTAGATGACAGTTTGTCCTGCCTGTGCTCGCCATGGTCCACAGGCTCGTTGCCGGTGAGGAATCCAGTGCAGGTCTGCTCGCGGGATTGGCTGCCCCTGCGCCCGGGTGTCGCTAGATTCCCGGGGTTGGAACGGTCACGGGTGCGTGGAGGGATATTTCGCGATGGCTGGTGAGGCGGGGCTGTTGGATCGGGTGGTGTTGGTTTACAACCCGGTGAATCGTCGGGTGCCGTTGACGATGGCGCAACGGCTGCACGATGAGCTGTCGGTCCGGCTGCCGGAGCTGCCGGTCACGTTGGAGGCGACCCAGCATGCTGGTCATGCTCGGGAGCTGGCTGCCGCGTTCGCGCGGTCGGGGCGGCCGTTGATTGTGGCGGTCAGCGGTGACGGTGTCTACAACGAGGTCGTCAACGGGGTTCTCGATACGCCGGGCTCGCGGGCGTTGGCGGCGGTCGCCGCCGGGGGGAACGCGAACGATCATCGCCGCAGCACGCGCCGGATGCCGCTGGTGGAGGCGATCGTCGCCGCTCACCGTGACGGCCGCACCCGGCAGCTGGATCTGCTGCGGGTCACCGTCAACGCCGGCGACGGAGACGGAGACGGCAGCTGGAGACGGTACGCCCACTCCTATGTCGGATTGGGGTTGACGCCGCTGATGGCGGTCGGGCTCCGGCGGGACCGGAAAGGCACTCTCGCGGAGCTGGTGTCGGTGCTGCGCACGTTCAGCGCGCTGACGCCGGTGGAGATCGTGCGCGAGGGGCACGAGCCGGCGCTGTATGACAGCTTGATCTTCGCGAACGTGTCTGGGATGGCGAAGTACGGGCGGGTCGGCAGCGTCGGCCGTCCCGACGACGGCCTGTTCGAGGTGGTGGCCCGCCGCCACGGCGGCCGGTGGCGGATCGTGGCGATGACGTTGCGCGCGGTCACGGTGGGGTTAGCGGTCCAGGCCCGGGTCGACCGGGTCGCGTTCACCACCGTCGACCCGATACCTATGCAGATCGATGGTGAGCTGGTCGACCTGACGGCCGCCGCCCAAGTCAGCATCGACTGCCGCCCGGGAGCCTTGACCACCGTTGGGTGAGCGTCGACCGCACCCACCGCTCAGGGCAGCTTCTCGAACTCGCGCCGGATCACGTCGTAGCAGGAGCAGGCGGCGGCGTGCAAGCCGGATTCATCGACGACGGTGATCAGTCCACGCCGGTAGCGGATCAGCCCGGCCTGTTGCAGCACCTGAGCGCTCAACGACACGGTCGCTCGTCGGACACCGAGCATCTGGCCCAGGAACTCCTGGGTGAGGGGGAAGGTGTCCCGGCCGACCCGGTCATGGGTTTGGGCCAGCCAGCGGGCGCAGCGTTGCTCGGAGGTGTGGAGCTGGTTGCAGGCCACGTTCTGGGCGAGGAACACCGTCACCGCCTGGGTGTAACGCAGCATCAGCTGGTGCAGAACCCCGTCGCCGGCGAAGAACCGGTGCATGACGTCGACGTCGAGACGCAGCGCCTGACCGGGCACCTGGCAAAAAGCTCGGTGTGGGCTGCTGGTGGCGCCGAGGAAGGCGGGGAGTCCGGCGAACCCCTCGGCGCCGACGGTGGCGACCTCGACGACCGTCTCGTCGTCCAGGTCGGCGACCACCGAGATGACGCAGTCGAGCGGGAAGTAGACGTGGCTGATCGGCTCGTCGATGTCGTAGAGGGAGGCCTTCGCCGCCAGCTCCACCAGCGTCAGGTCGAGGGCGAGGCGGTTCTGCTCGGCCGGCGGGATGGCGGCCAGCAGCCGGTTGGGTTGCCGGGCGGTCGTGGCCGCCGGCAGGAGCGGATCCGCGGCGGCCATACCCCATGGTCGCACCGATCCCCTCTCCCACTCTCATCGCGGCACCTTGGGGGCACCGTCGCCGGTCCCGTTGCTCGGACCCACCAGCCGTGACGACCCACCCACGGACGGGGATCTGAGGCTGGCCACGCCGACGCCTCTGGCCGTCTTCCCGGTCCCCGGTCCCGGTCAGGCTATGTACGATGTCGAACATAGATTGTGTACGGTGTCGGGCAGAACCGCGGCGACTGGTCCGTCTTCCTCACGCGCGGTGGAGTTGACGCCCCGGGGTGTCCCCCCTCGAGATCGGATGTGTCCATGGGCGAGGAGAGGACTTCTGTGACTGAGCCACAGGCGTTGGATGTGGCGCAGGCGTCACCGCAGTTGGCGGCGGTGCTGGCCCAGATGGGTGCGGTGGTGTTGTCGAGGGAGACGATCGACACCACCATCACGCTGGTCACGGCGCTGGCTGTGCAGACGATCCCCGGCACCAGCGGCGCAGGGGTGACCCTGGTCGACGCTCGCGGCGCCCGGACCACCGCCGCCTCCGATGCCTTGGTGGAGCAGGCCGACGCCCTGCAGTACCAATTCGATGCCGGCCCGTGCCTGACCGCCTGGCGGGACCAGGTGAGCACCCGGATCGACGACACCCAGTCGGAGACCCGCTGGCCGGAATGGACGGCTGCGGTCGCCAGCCTGGGAATCCGGTCGGTCCTGAGCGCGCCGCTGCTCACCCAGGACGCCGGGACCGCGCAGGGAACGGGGATCGGTGCGATCAAGGTGTACTCGGCGCAGGCTCAGGCCTACGACGGACGGGCGGAGGAGCTGCTGGAGCTGTTCGCCTGGCAGGCGGCGATCCTGCTGGCCAACACCCAGACCCTGTCCGATGCTCACCGGTTGAGCGCCGACCTGCGGAAGGCGCTGGCCAGCCGCGACATCATCGGCCAGGCCAAGGGCGTGCTGATCGCGCAAGGGGCGGCCGACGAGCAGACCGCGTTCCAGATGCTGGCCGCGGCCTCGCAACGCTCCAACACCAAGCTCCATGACGTCGCCCGGCAGGTGGTGGCGTCGGTGCACGCCGACCGGCCCGCCCAGCCGAGTGCTTGACCAGGGAACGCTCATGCCTGACAGCGGCTCCCGCCCTCAGCTGTTCCAGTACGCCCGGGACCGGGCCGAGTGGAGCATCCAACAGCTGTGGCTGGGCTACCTCGCTCTCGGCGGTACCGGCGACGCGTTCGACATCGAGGCCTTCCTGCACGGCCTCGGCCCGCTCAGCGACACCGAGCAGGACGTGCTGGCCAACGCCGTCAACGAACGCCTCGACGACCTCTACCGCGCCGCCCGCGTCCCGTACCTGAGCACGTTCGAGCTGCCGCCGTGCACCTGCCAGGACCCGCTGACCCTGCTGGACCAGATGCTCCACCCGCCCGACGAGGAGCACGAGTGACCAGATCCCACCGCGTCGACGCTGCACCAGGTGCGCCGCGGCGGCCCAGCACGCCACATCCGGGTCGTTCTCCCGGGAGCCGCTGACACTTTCCCCCACCCATCCCGTCATGGAGAGGTCATGACCGTGAACACGACCCCGGACCCGGCAGACCCGTCCGCCGCCGACCCCACCCCCGAGCCTGCGGCCATCGCCGCGGTGCCGGTCACGGCGACCGACTCCCCCCCATCACCAGCAGAGGAGGACGACGACGGGCTGCAGGACAGCCTGCACGCCCTGTCGCGGCTGGCGACCAGCGGGATGGCGTTGGAGGACCTGCTGACCCGGGTCGCCAGCTACGCCGTGCGGGCCATCCCCGGCGCCGACGGGGCCGGTCTGACCCTGCTGGAGGACGACCGGTCCGACCTTGTGGTGGTGACCGCCGCCTTCGTCCGCGAGGTCGACAACATCCAGTACTCCCTCGGACAAGGACCCTGCATCACCGCCGCCCGCGACGGCCAGACGGTCGTGTCCGGGTCGTTGGGGGGTGACCAGCGCTGGTCCCGCTTCGGCGGCGCGGTGGCCCGGCTCGGGGTGCACAGTGTGCTGTCGCTGCCGTTGATCACTGCCGACGGGGTGGTCGGCGCGATGAACGTGTACGCCCGGGCCAAACACGTCTTCGACGACCGCGCCGCCGAGATCGGCGAGATCTACGCCGCCCCGGCGGCGGTGGCGGTGCAGAACGCCCACGTCCTGGCCCAGACCCAACGCCTCGCCGCCCGCCTGCAGCATGCCCTGGAGAGCCGTGCCGTCATCGAACGGGCCGTCGGGATCATCCTCAGCCGCAGCGGCGGCACCGAGACCGAGGCGCTGAACCGGCTCCGCGCCCTCAGCCAGCACGAGCACCAGAAGCTGTCCGAGGTCGCCCAACAGATCGTCGCCGAAGCCCGCCGCCGCGCCGACGCCCGCCACCGATCCGACTAAGGTCCAACTACCGTCGAAAGCAGTGGTCAGGCGTCGTCGGCTGGCGGGCCGTTAGGGGATCTGGACACCGAAGGCCTATCGTCGACAGGGACGTGGCTCCACCGTTCCTGTCATCCGTTGAGCCACCATCCTCGGGCCCAGCACCTCAGCTGACCGACCCAGTGCAGTACCGACCGGCGGACGGATCCGCCTCCTCGGAGCCATCCCTGTGGACATCTCCACAGCCCTGCTCACCCACCAGCTCGACCACCTCACGACCACTCTCGCGGAAGCCTTCGACGACGACGGCCCGCCCGTGGCCGGCGCCCTGGCAGGACTCGACGCCGGCCTCGCCGCAGCGGTGACCTCCTACCGTGGACTGCAAATCACCCTCGCTGAGCACGACCCTCCGGTCGTGGTCAGCGTGTTCTCCCACTCCCGGGACCAACCTGACTCCGGTGGCCGCGACGGCCTGGTCACCTCGCTGCGGCTCCCACTGACGCTGCTCGATCCGACTTTCCAGACCGGCAGTCGGATCGTCTTCTACGCCGCTACCCGCGGAGCCTTCGTCGACCTGGCCGCCGACATCAGCTACGCTCTCACCCCCTCCGCCGGCCATCCGGCGACCAACCCAGCCGTGACCGAGCGCGGCAGACCCGCTCCACAGCACCAGGTCAGCGTCGACGCCGACCCGCCGCCGACCTGCCCGACCACCGGCATCACAGGGCTGGCCGAGCAGGCGACGATCAACCACGCCGTCGGCGTGCTGACCGACCGGGGCCACCACCCCGACGACGTCGACCAAACCCTGCGCCGGCAAGCGGCCGCCCCCGGTCTGACCCCGCACGCCTTCGCCGTCCGACTGCTCGCGGAACTCAGTCATCCCCACCGCCCGCGGGCCCACGATGATGACGACGGTTGATCAACCGGACCCAGCGGTGCAGGTGGCGGCGACCAGGTCGGACGGGTCGCCGCACGCGTGACCGCACGCCCACCGTCGTGTCCGGGGACGCCGATTGATCTGGCAGCGAAACGGGTAGAATAAGACTGCTGCTGATGCAGTCGGCCTAGGGCCGGAGGACGCCGCTCACCATCTCGCCGCGACCCCGACGCACTCGCAACCGAGCCTAGGCACATCCGGGACGACCGCCTCGAATAGGCCCTCCCTCATGACCTCCCTACTCACCCCCACCGCCCCGACGACCACCCCTCCCCCGAACAGCCCTGCCCCGAACAGCCCTGCCTCGACCACACGATCATCGTCAACAGCGCGGCCGCGTCCCACATCCCGGCGTGCTGCGGACGACGGTGCGCCCCCGAAGAGGGGCAGCTCGTTCACCGCGCTGACCCGGCAGGTGCACGAGCTCGGCCTGATGCGGCGCCGCTACGGCTACTACTGGATCAAGTTGATCGGTGCGGTCCTGGCCATCATCGCCTGGGTCGCTGGGTTCGTCTGGATCGGCGACTCCTGGTGGCAGCTCGCCTCCGCCGCCGTGCTGGGGGTGGTGATGACCCAGATCGCGTTCTTGGGTCACGACGCCGCTCACCGGCAGATCTTCCAGTCCGGTAAGTGGAACGACTGGGTCAGCCTGATCGTGGCGAACCTGCTGGTCGGCATCAGCTACGGCTGGTGGCAAAGCAAGCACACCCGGCACCACTCCAGCCCCAACAAAGAAGGCACCGACCCCGACATCGCCTTGTCGGCGATCGCGATGACCCCGGCCATGGCGACCCGCCACACCCATCCGCTGCTGCGGTGGCTGGTCGCCCACCAAGGCTGGTACTTCTTCCCGCTGCTGCTTCTCGAAGGGCTGTCGCTGCACGCCGACGGTGTGAAGCGGGTCCTCTCCAAGGACAAGATCGCCCGCCGTTGGGTCGAGCTGACCTTCCTGACCATCCGGCTCGGCGGGCTCGTCGCCTTGGTGTTCCTGGTGCTGCCGCCGGGCAAGGCAGTCGCGGTGCTGGCCGTCCAGCTAGCGGTGTTCGGCTTCTACATGGGCTTTTCCTTCGCCCCGAACCACATCGGTATGCCGCTGGTCTCACCCCGGCTGAAGCTGGACTTCCTCCGCCGGCAGGTCCTGATGAGCCGCAACATCACCGGCGGACCGTTGATGTCGGTGTTCATGGGCGGCTTGAACTACCAGATCGAACATCACCTGTTCCCGTCCATGGCCCGGCCGTACCTGCGCAGAATCCAGCCCCTGGTTGCCGCGCACTGCGCCGCCGAAGGCGTCCCCTACACCCAAGCCACCCTGTGGTCGGCCTACCGCAGCGTCATCGGCTACCTCAACACCGTCGGCCTCAAAGGCAAAGACCCGTTCCTCTGCCCCCTCGTCGCCCAACGCCGCGCCCTCTGAGCCAACCAGACCGCACCGAGACGACGACACCACCAGCCATGTGAGCAACCGCCAGCAGCTACCAATCGCACCTCGAGCGAAGTCTCGACCCGCCACCACGAAGGAGCCTGACTCATGAGCAGCGCCGTCAACCCAGAGCCCCATGGGCGTAGCAGCGAACCGCCGCGCCAGCCGGCCACCGACCACGTGGTCGACCAGCCGAACCCGAGCCGCCAACAGGTGCTGGCCGAACAAAAGGACCGCTTCGGCGGTATGAAGATCGGTGCCTGCTTCTTCGGCTGGCTGACCGCGACCGGCACCACCGTCATCCTGACCGCCCTGCTCGCCGCCGCCGGCACCGCCTTCGGCCTCGGCAACACCGACGCCGCCCAACAAGCCCAGAACACCAACCCCGAAACCGTCGGGCTGGTCGGCGCCATCGCCCTGCTCGTCATCATCTTCGTCGGCTACTACTGCGGCGGCTACGTCGCCGGCCGGATGGCCCGCTTCAACGGACTCAAACAAGGCCTCGGGGTGTGGCTGTGGGCCGTCATCATCGCCGTCGTCGTCGCCATCCTCATCGTCATCGCCGGAGCCCAGTTCAACGTCCTCGGCAACCTCAACGGCTTCCCCCGCATCCCGATCAACGAAGGCACCCTCTCCACCGCCGGCATCCTCACCGCCATCGGACTCGCCCTGGTCAGCCTCCTCGGCGCCATCCTCGGCGGACTAGCCGGCATGGCCTACCACCGACGCGTCGACAAAGCCAGCTACGACGCCGCCGCAAACCGCTAACCCCGACACCATCCACGGGTCGCTTCAACTAGACGAAGGAATCGTTCATCTGATGCAACCGTCCAGGGAAGACACCTAGTCACAGGAACCATCGAGCGATACGGTCCCCCGACTGATCCACCCGCTAGAGCGATTTCCTTAGCAACAAAGCGTTCCCCATCGGCATGAGTGTCACTAGGTGCAATAAGCCGGACTTGCCGGGCTGGGTGACCCAGACGTGGCGGGTCGTCCGTGGCCGCGGCCACAACTTGTCCGCCCGCCGTTGCCCCACAATCGATTAGAACATCTGTTCGCCCAATCGGCTGTCCCTGGGCGATTTGTACGATTCTCCGGTGAACTTCACGTGGCGGGTCTATCTCGTCGGCGAGGACCCCGATCTCTCCCTTCTGCGGCGAGAACTGGCTGCTGGCGATGTCCTTCTTCTGACCGGCGAACAGGGCTCTTACCTTCAGGCCGCGGACTTCGAGGCGTACACAGACGCCGCCGACGTGCTCACGGCCGCGCAGAACCTCATCACGCTGCTCAACGGCATGCTGAGCCGCCGCAGCTACCGACCGGTCCGTTCCGCCGGCCGGATAGAGCGTGGTGGGTCCACCTGGGTGTATGTGTCCGACACCGTGCGCGTTACCGCAGCGATCTCTGCCGATGGCGTCGTCACCGACGCCGAGGGCGCTGTGGCCCCATCTGGCCCATCACAGCTCGCCAGACAGCTGCGCGCTGCACTGGACCATCCTGTTGTCGCTGAGGCGCATCGAATCCTCGGGCTCACGGCATCGCCCAGCTGGCACGAGTTCTACAAGGTTTACGAGATCCTCCAGGTTGCCTGCGGTGGCGGTGACTACGAACTATCTCGCTGCACTGGGGTGTCCCAGCGGCGGATCGAGAAACTGACGGCCACCTGCAACCACCAGGTGCTCAGCGGTGACGAGGCCCGTCACGCTGCCATGAAGGGCACGCCTTCGACCAGCCGCAGGATCACCAAGGACGAGGGTCGAGCGATCATCAACGAACTGATTGAGGGGTACGTGTCGGCTCAGCAATAGTGCTCAATGCCGACGCACTCGCCAAGTTTGTACATGGCGGTGAGGGTCGTGCTGGCACTTGGTGGTGACTTCTAGTGAGAGGGTGTTCCGGGTGGAGACTGAACCTGCGAAGTGGTGGCTAAGCGAACCCAGAACCGACCGAGCCTTCCCCGGAGCAATTGAGATCGACAGCGCTGGAAACGTGTCAATACACGTATACGAACGGCTTCCTGGACTGGAAGATATTCCCTTCTTTGATCCAACTGCGCTCCTGCCGAGCTTTCCGATTATCTACGGCCTGACGATGAGCGATCATTGGACTCTGCTTGACTGTCAAATCGAAAGTTGGCGCAACAACTTCGCATACAATCTGTGCGATATCGTGCTGCGTCCGAGGGTGGCGCTGGCCGGCGAATTCCTACTCAATAGTGATGAGCTATCCGTCACACAGTTTTGCTTCTCTCTTTGGGATCAGGACGACTGGGCAGCCTGGGCTAGAACGCTTGAGGTTACGGATCGTGATGACGCGGTGGCACAGAATCTGACGGTAACGCATGTCCCCCCAAACCGACGGACTGCTGCTTTGGGCAGGTGCGGAGCTGTCGCTAGTCGACAATAGTCAGCGGTACGCTATCCCGGGCGTCGACCGAGCAATCACCGTCCGGGCCAATTCCGCGTGGGAACTCATCTTCGAATCGCCGGCTCCGCTCGACAGCTTACTCACGCGATGGGTCGAACCGCTTGTCTTCTTGACAACCACCGCGACCCGAAGAAAAACCGGCCTAGCATTCGCTAGAGTTTCGTCCTCGACATGGAGGGTTCCGGAGCCAGCCACTTCCGACAACCTCCGACTCTACGTTCAGAATGGTCCGAGGCCAGGAGGAGGCATTCCAAGTTTTGGGCTACTTCATGAGCTAAGTGACTGGGACTTTGAATCTCAATTACCAGCCTTGTACTCGTTCGTTCAATGCCATCTCTCGACAGTCGACCAGTACTTAAGCTATCGCAGCGCGTCCGGGCACACCTGGCAGATGAGATTCGCTGTGCTTTATCAGGTGATCGAGAGCATGGATCGATCGCTCAACTCGAGCGCGGATACTCCCGATGCTGAGACGCTTGCCTTTGCGCTAGCTGCGCTCGATCGAGCGCTGTCGACCGAGCCCGCGTTGAAGACCTTTCGAAGCCGCCTGCGATGGGCAACAAAGCACGCCACAGACAAGAGTCTTGCCCAGAGACTCGCTCGGCTCGATTCGCAAGTTGACGGATTTATTAGCGCTGAACTTGCGGACTCTCAGTGGATGAATGATCTCGCCGCATTGCGAAATAGCGTCGCCCACGGACTCGAAGCAGCGAAAAGTCTTGTTTGAAGATCGAGGGCCCTTGTGGACCGGGGCACAACTCCTAGAATTACTATTGAACTGAGGGTGCTTGTTGCCTTCGGGTTCGAGGCTGGTGATGCCGGCGCGATCGTGAAGAAGAATGCTCGCTGGTACGGGCGAATTACCTCGCTCAAATCCAACCTAACCTGCCGGCATTGAGTGCTCTAGCTCAAGTGGCTCACGGCTAGGACGGGCGGCAACGTTAGTGATACTGGGGCTGATTGAGCGTTGTTTCAGTGACCGAGTGCCTTGCGAGGCCGCCGCTCATTCCAATCACGTATGGTCGCGGGCCGCCAGGCGGGCAGGCGACCAAAGCGGCGATCGGGCTCAGGCATTTGACCGCGCGCCAGGTACGACCGGATTGTGGAAGACGAGACGCCGAGAAAGGTTGCAACCTCTTCGGTGGTCCACCAATCAGTGGGCAGTTCGGCCGTCATGCCGCGATCCTTCCCCGGTCGGCAAGGCGGTGCTTCATATTCACGGCACCATCTGTTCTGGCGTGCACGCGCAGCGAAACCCCGTGTCGTCGTCATGCATGAAATCGTTCGCGTCATTCCAGACGGCTGGCTCACCCCGAAATAGAGGGCTCGTAAACGCGCTGCCCTTCAACTCGAATCTCCCTTTCGTAGAACTGGTGGAACACCACTCCCAGACATTCCCCACCAAGTCGTAAACACCGTAGGGGGATACGCCGCTGTGATATCGCGAGACAGAGGTTGTCGCACCGACACCGGTTTCACGCACATTGCACTTTGCCGCGGTCCTCTGGTCTCCCCACGGGAAGGTGGCTCCCGTGGTCCCGCGAGCCGCCTTTTCCCACTGGGATGCTGCGGGGAGTGTCTTGCCAGCCCAGGTGGCGAATGCTTGTGCATCGCGCCAGGACACCTCGACCACGGGATGATCGTAATGGCGTTGGGCGCAACGCCCGCCGTCCCAATACTGCGGCACGGGATGCCCAGTTGCAGCGCAAAATCTGGCGTAGTCCGCATTCGTCACCGGAAACACGTCAATATAGAATTCGTCCACCCATGCTGGCTCGCACTGCGCTCCTCCCAGAAATATGCCTTCCGGTATGCGCGCCATAAGGCGGCCGTCGCGCGGATGTCGCGTGTAGCGACCGCTAATCGTTGGATTCTCCGCAGGCTCGGCCAGTTGATGCAGCGCGGGGCCGTCGGCGGCCGCCAATAGGCCGACAAATCGACCATGAACGTCGGCGCCGGCGCGCGCAAGCAGCGTATCGAGTCCTGCCTGATTGATCATTCGCGGGATGCAATTGTTCCCCTCGCTCTCCCAGCGCGCAATGATCCGATCAGACACACTTAGCTCATGCGAGAGATCGAGCAAACTCATGCGCATCGCGGTGCGGAATGCCTTGATCTCTCGGCCAGTCCATTGCGTAACGAGAGGCATGACGACCCGCCTTACGGCCGCTCGCCGGCAACTTCGGAGTAGACCTTTTGGAGGAGATCGAGCGTCGGGTCCTCCGTCGGAAAATTGAACTCGTCGATGGCGGTCAGCGGGCGCACGCCAATCGAAACGTTGGTGGCAAACGCAGCGCGGATGCTGGCCAGATCAGATTTTCTGATCGGAGCTGTGACGGACTCGTGAGAATCCTGGAGCAGCCGCATCGTCACACCGGGTAGAACTGGCGCGTCGGGCCAGACGACCTGGCCGTCGCGGTCGACGAACCCAAGATTCCAGGTAACACCTTCGGAGATCCGCCCGTCCCGTTCGACGAAGATCGCATCGCCGAAGCCAGCGAGCTGGGCAGCGCGCCGAAGCCGCAGCTGGCTGAACAGTGCGATGTGCTTAACCTCGGGGAGGTCGCGGCTGAATTCGTAAGTCTTCGCGGTAGTCGGAGGTGCGGGGAGAGTCGATGCCGCGCGAACTGTCAGCAGCACCTTGGGTGCAGCAGTGTCGCCCACATTGCCCATGCCGATCTGAGGGTCAAATACGGTCGCTCGAATTGTGATGGGCGGGGCGCTTTCGGCGATCGTACGTCGAATCCGGGCGGCGACTTCCTCGGTGTCGAGCTGTACACCAAATACCAGCTGGCAGTCTCGCGAGAGTCGGTCCATGTGGTGGGTAAAGCCTCGAATAGTGCCGTCCGCTCCGACACGCATCGATGTGAAGTGTCCGAAGTTTGTGAGTGCCAAGCACTCAAGGTCAGCGGAGGTTGCTGGTGATCCGTCGAGTTCTGCCATGAACTCAGCATCGCAGAAGTTCGGTTTTGTTCGGTGGTGTGTCGGTGGCACGTCGTGGTCCGGCCGGCCGATCGCGGTGATCGTCGAGTCATGGGCCTTATCGAAGAAGAGACCTTGACTACAGCGAAACGCTGTAGTCCACTGGATACAGCGAAACGCTGTACTGACCCAGGAGGTGCACATGCTCACGTTGCCGCTGGTGATCGTTCTCGGCTTGCTGGCTTTCGGGCTGGTGAAGTGGGGCAAGCAGAAGGTGTCGGGGGTGCTGGTCGGGATCGTGTTCGGTCTCGCGCTGGCGACAACGGCGGTGGGTCCGCCGATCCTGCACGCGGTGACGGCCGCGTCGAGGACGATCGTCACGGCGATCGGCTCGGCGGTGCGGTGATGGACCCCGCGCGCGACGCCTGGCTCAGCGAGAGGCGGATGGTGTGCGCCGGCCTTCGGGAGTGGCTGGCCGTGGTGGAGGGTCCAGAAGCGGATCTGACCTCAGCCGCGGTCGAGCTGGTGATCGCCGCGTTCGACGGCAGCCTGACCGATCCGGGCTGGCCCTGGGTTCGTGAGGCCGATGAGCTGGGCGTGTTCTGGCTCGACCCCGAACCCATGGCAGGGTTCGACGGTGTCGGCGGCGACCTCACGCTGCTGCCCGTTGTGGAGGCACTGTTGGGTGGCCGCCGTGTCCCCGACCTGGTCCAGCTCCTCCAACGCCTCGACCACGGCACGGTGCAGCTGGTCCTGGACGCGTTCACCCGTGCCTCTCGCTGGCACCGCGACATCGCCCTCTACGCCTTCCACGGCGACCCCTGGGCCGTGTCCGGCTGGATCACCGCCCAACGCTCCCGCTACACCGCCTCCACCTGGACCGACACCGACACCTCCCGGCGGGCATCGTGACCACGGCTCTCGCAATGGACGATCCAGACGACGAGCGAGACCGCATTCCCGAACCGCCGGCGGCGGGTGAGCTGGTCGAGGTGTCGCCGTCGGCAGTGCTCGACCGGCTGGACCAACCGCGGGACGCCGGCCTGGTCGACGACGACGCCCAGCTCGTCGACGAGGACCAGAACAAGGGTCGGGCAGTTACGGTCGACGGACTGGTCGACGAGCTGCCCGCGGTCCGTCCGCCGGCCGCACCGCGGCCCGTGCTGCCGGCGTGGGTGAAGTCCTGGCCGGCGTTCCTGGACGCCGCCAGCTGGTGGGTCCGGCATGCGTGGCATGTGACCGCGTTCCACGGGATCCGGCTTCCGCTGTACTGGCTCCGCCTGGTCGGCCGTGCACCGTTCGGTGTGGCGCGGCTGTTGGGGGTGGTGTGGCAGTGGTCGACCGACCCCGACGGGCGGCAGATGCGGTCGGCGATGAACACCGCCGGCGCCGACCCCGCCGTGTTCGTCCGGCTCACCGAGCAGCACCGGCAGATGGTCCGCGGCCGCCTCCTCGTCACCGCCATCGTGAGCGTCCTCGCGACGTTCGTGGGCTGGTCGGTGATCACGTCGACTTCCCCCGGCGTGATCACCACCCTCACCGTCGTCCTCCTCGCGATCCTGGGCGGCATCGGCCGCTCAGCGGATCGGCCGGTCACATCACGGTCGATCGACTCCGAAGCCGTCCCCCGGCTGACCGCCGACCTGATCATCACCGCGCTCGGCTCGCTCGGCATCGCGGAGCTGAACAAGTCGCTCAAGCCCGGTGTCGAGCTGGGTGTCAGGTTCCCGTCACCGATCATGCGCGACGGCCCCGGCTTCCGGGCCGAAGTCGACCTCCCGCCAGGTGTGACCGCCGGTGATGTGATCGAACGCCGCGACCGCCTCGCCTCCGGACTCCGCCGCCCGTTGTCGTCGGTGTGGCCGTCGTCGGATCACGACACGCACGCCGGCCGCCTGCACATCTGGTGCGGCGACAAACCGATGAGCAAGGCCAAGCCGGTCGCGTGGACGCTGGCCAAGGCCGGCAAGGTCGACCTGTTCGACCCGTTCCCGATCGGCACCGACCCTCAGGGCCGGCCCGTGACCATCACCCTCATGTTCGCCCTGATGATCATCGGTGCCCTGCCGAGGATGGGGAAGACGTTCCTCCTCCGCCTCCTCGCGTTGGCCGCAGCGTTGGATCCGTCGGCCGAGCTGCACATCTACGACCTCCGCGGCGGCGCGGACCTGCTCCCGCTGGAGCCGGTCGCGCACCGGTTCCGCACCGGCGACGACACCGACGACCTCGCCTACCTCAAAGCCGACATCCGCGAGCTGAAGCGGGAGATGGCCCGGCGTTACAAGACGATCCGCAGCCTGCCCCGCGACGTCTGCCCCGAAGGCAAAGTGACCCGCGAACTCGCCGACCGGCGGAGCCTCGGCCTGTGGCCGATCGTGGTCGTGATCGACGAGGTTCAGGTCGCGTTCGACGACGACCCCGAACTGGTCGCCGAGGTCACCGACCTCGGCAAACGCGGCCCGGCCGCCGGGATCATGTTCGTGCTCGCCACCCAACGCGTCGACGCCAAGTCCCTGCCCACCGGCATCTCCTCCAACGCGGTGCTCCGGTTCTGTTTGAAGGTGACGGGGCAGGTCGAGAACGACATGGTCCTGGGCACGTCGATGTACAAGGCCGGGATCCGGGCCACCATGTTCGCCCGCACCGACCGTGGTGTCGGGTACCTCGCCGGCGAAGGTGACGAACCGGTCATCGTCCGCACCGCCTATCTCGACGCCCCCGCCGCGGAAACCGTCGCCGCCCGTGCCCGCGCCGCGAGGCTGGCCGCCGGCCTGCTGACCGGGCACGCGGCCGGGATCGACCCCGACCCCGACGACTCCACCGCCTCGATCCTCGACCACCTCGCGTCGGTGTGGCCGGTCGGTGAGGAGAAGGTCTGGTGGGACGACCTCGCCGAACGCCTCGCAGGCACCTACCCCGGCCTCTACGGCGCCTGGACCGGCGAACAGGTCACCGCCGCCGTCCGACCCCACAGCCTCCGCTCGATCCAGATCAAACGCACCATCGACGGCAAACAGCTCAACCGCCGCGGCCTCGCCCGCACCGCCCTCCAGGCCGTCCTCGAGGACCGCACCGCCAACTCCGACACCCCCGCGGGCCGCGACGCCAGCTGGCCCACCTACACCCCGCCCGTGGTCGACGACACCACCCCGCATTCGCCCGCTACCCCCGACCCTGACCCGGGCTACCAGTAGCAGCACCGCTACCGGCCCGACTACCGGCCCCACTAGGGCAGTAGCCCCGGTAGCACCCCTCGGCCGGCGCTCTCTGCGCCGCGCTCAACCATCCCCCACCCGTGCACGACCCTCGACCGCCGCTACCTGGCCGCGGCCGCGGATCGGCACACCCTCAGAAAGGCACAACCGACATGCCAGACCCCACCCACAGCGCCACACGGAACCGGCTCCTGACCGATGCCCGGGTGCTCGCCGACCAGCTCGTCGACGACGCCAGCGCCGCCGGCGAAGCGGTCCACACCATCGTCCGCGCCACGCTGACCCGGCCGCCGATCCCGGCGCCGGAGCTGTCCCGCATCCTCGAACCCCTGGAGCAGTTCCTGGCCGAGCTGGACCAGGCGTTGCGACAGCTCGGCGGCTCCCTCACCCACGGCGCCGACCTGTTCGACCTGGTCGACGACCATCCCGACGCCGACCCCGCCACAGTGGCCCGGCTCGCGGCCGACCGGCTCGACGACGCTGCGACCCACGCCTACCGCGGCTCCCTCCAACTCGGCGACGCCCGCAACACCATCGCCGGCCAGACCTACCCCGCGCCGGCTCCCGTCGACCGGGTGGAGGTGACCCGATGAACGAGCTGCCCCCGCGAATGGTCCAGCTGATCCAGGCCGCCCTCGACTACGCCCGGCGCGGCTGGCACGTGTTCCCGACCGTCCCCGGCTCCAAGGTGCCGGCCTGCCCCGCGCACACCGCGAACAACTGCAACCGCGCCGACCCGCGATGCAAGAACGGGCACACCACCTGGGAACAACGCGCGACCCGCGACCCGGGCCGGATCCGCCGTGCCTGGTCCACCCGGCCGTACGGGATCGGGATCGCGTGCGGCCCGTCGAACCTGCTGGTGATCGACACCGACCGCGCCAAGCCCGGCGCCAACGTCCCGGAGCCGTGGGCGTCCCATAAGGTCCGCTCCGGTGACGCGGTCCTGGCCGAGCTGGCCCGTGGCCGCGACCTCCCGCCGACCTGGACCGTGGCGACGCCGTCGGGTGGCTTTCACCGCTACTACCGGGTCCCGGCCGGTGTGGAGCTGGGGAGCACCGCCGGCCGGCTCGGTTGGCTGATCGACACCCGCGGCCGCGGCGGCTACGTCATCGCGCCACCCACGAGGTTCCTCACCGGCCGCTACACCCGCCTCGACAGCCCCAACCCCGCCCTCCTGCCCGATTGGCTGGTCGAGTTGCTCGCCGAGCCTCTGCAGCGCCCCCAGAAGCCCGCCACCGGCCCACAGACGCGCCGGCAGCAGCCGCCGGCGTCGACGGGTGTCCGGAACCCGAACCGCTACCTGGCCGCTGCACTGGCCCGCGAATCAGAACGGGTCCAGACCGCGGTCAAGGGCACCCGGAACCTCAGCCTGTTCATCGCTTCCATCGCCCTCGGCCAACTCGTCGGCGACGGCTTGGTCGACGAGCCCACCGTCCGCGACCTGCTGCTGGCCGCGTGCGCCGGCCACATCGGCGTCCACGGCTTCACCACTGCCGAAGCCGAGTCCACGATCGCCTCCGGCCTCACCCGCGGCCGCAACGAAACCCGCACCACCCGCACCGGAAGGAACGTCGCATGAGCATCACACTCGCCTCGCCCGACGACAACGACCCCAAGCCGATCGACGGCCCGGAGCTGGTCGACGGTGCCGAGCTGCTGGACCAGGTCCTCGCCGCCGTCAGCCGCTACCTCGTCTTTCCCAGCGACCACGCCGCCACCGCCGCCGTGTTGTGGATTGCCGCCACTCATGCCATGCCCGCGTGGAACACCGCGCCCCGGCTCGTGATCAAGGCACCGGAGAAGCGGTGCGGCAAGTCCCGGCTGCTCGACCTGATCGAGGCCCTGTGCCACCAGCCGATGATGACCGCCAATGCCTCACCCACCGCGGTCTACCGCTCCATCGGCGCCGCACCCGACGATCCGCCCACACCGCTAATGGACGAGGCCGACACCATCTGGGCATCCAAGGCCGGCGACGGCAACGAAGAACTCCGCGGACTCCTCAACGCCGGCCATCAACGCAACAGACCCACCGCCCGCTGGGACACCGGCCGCCGCCAGGTCGAACTCATCGCCACGTTCGCCATGGCCGCCCTCGCCGGCATCGGCAACATGCCCGACACCATCGAAGACCGGGCCGTGATCATCACGATGCGACGACGGGCACCCGACGAGATCGTCCAGCCCTACCGGGTCCGCCGCGATGGTCCAGCATTCATCCCGCTCAAAGCCCGGCTGCATGCCTGGGTCCGGAGCCAGCTGGACCAGCTGGAGAACGCCGCACCCGACATGCCGGTCGAAGACCGTGCCGCCGATACCTGGGAACCGTTGGTGGCGATCGCCGATGCTGCCGGCGGGCACTGGCCCGCCGACGCCCGCAACGCGGTCCTTGCTCTCACCGTCGACGACCTCGACGTCGACAGCGTCTCCCTCCGCGTGCGGCTCCTCATCGACATCCGCGCTGCATTCCGCGACGCCCAACGGTTGCCCACCGAGACCCTGATCGCGCGGCTCCGCGAGAACGCCGAAGCCCCCTGGGACACCCTGGGCAAGAACGGACTGAACCCCAAATCGCTGGCCGGCCTGCTCCGCGAGTTCGGGGTCCACTCGGTCATCGATCGATGGGAGGACGGGAGCCAAGCCCGCGGGTACCGCCTGGAGCAGTTCGTCGACTCCTGGCGCCGCTACTGCCCCGAAAACAGTTCCCGGCACCTTGCCGTCCCAGCCGTCATGCCGTCACACACGCCTGAATCTGTGACGGCAGAGCCAACCTGTGACGGCTCAGCCGTCACAACCACCCCCGAGCCGTCCGACGCGACGGAAGCGCTCTGTGACGGCTCAGCCGTCACAGATCCGCCGTCCCGTCACAAATCCACGCTCATGCGACGGCATGACGGCTGGGACGGGAAAGCGCAGCCAACCGAAACAGCCACCTGCATCAGCTGCCGCCAACCCCTCAGCTACGACAACGGCACCCACACTCACCCCACCTGCGGAGGCGTGAAATGAGCGACCAAACCGAGCCGTTCGAGAAGGCCGCCCAGCTGGCCAACGTGATCAGCATCCGCCGCGGAGAGCCGGCGCCGACCCGGGTGACGTACACCGTTCCCGAGGTGGCATCCCTGCTCGGGATCTCGTGCGCCACGACCTACGTTCTGCTGCGTACCGGCGAGATCCCCGCCCGCCGGATCGGGTCCCGCTGGATCATCGCCCGCCGGCTGTTCAACGCCTGGCTCGACGAGGCCGGGGCAGTCCAGTGAGGGGGTCGGTGCGGAAGCGGTGCCAGTGCCGCGACGCTGAGGGCCGGCGGGTCAAGCAGTGCCGCAAGGCTCATGGATCGTGGTGCTACGTGATCGATGTCGGCCCGGATCCGCAGACGCGGAAGCGGAAGCAGATCACCCGGTCTGGCTTCCGAACCCGAGACGACGCTGACGAGGCGATGACGGAGGCGCTCGCAGCCCTGGACAGCGGCAGCTGGACCAACGATCGGGGCATCAAGCTGGGGGAGTGGCTCGACGATTGGCTGCTCGATCTTGGCGAGCGCAAGCTGGCCGCGAAGACGATGGCCGGCTATCGGGCTCACATCGCCAACTTCTGGAAGCCGCAGCTCGGGCACGTGCGGTTGCGCGACCTTCGGCGTTCGCACGTGGACCGAGCATTGCGGATCTTGGGCCGTCCGCAGACGACGGGCAAGCCGAAGGGCAATGCCGGAAGCTACGTTGAGGTGCGGTCGGCCGAGACGATCGACAGCTACCGCCGCACGCTTCGGGCCTCGCTGGCGGCCGCAGTACGCCGTGAGTTGATCACTCACAATCCCGCTGCCGGACGGATCGACGCGATCCCGCCCCGCAACGTCGATGACGACGACGAGGACGAGTTGGGCATCTGGGAGCCCGACGAGACCGCTCGATTCCTCAAGCACGTGTCGTCCGATCGGCTCGCGGCGATGTACGAGCTGGCCGCGTACGTCGGTCTGCGTCGCGGCGAGCTGTGCGGACTTCGCTGGTCCGACATCGACCCGGACGGAAAAGGGCTCCGGGTCCGACAGACGATCGTCGAGCTGTCTCGGTCGCAAGCGCGGCCGGGGGACCTGACGTGCCCCGTCTGTCGGCGCGAGCACGTCGGTCGACACTTCAAGCGACCCAAGTCGAAGGCCGGCCGGCGGTGGGTGCCACTGGCCGAACCGGCGCGACAGGCGCTCGCCCGGCACAAAGCCGCGCAGAGGGAGGAACGCGCAGACTTCGGCGAGGACTACCTCGAGCACGACCTGGTCTTCAGCGCAGTCGACGGCGACCCCCTCCGACCGGATCTGGTCACCCGGCAGTTCAACGACTACGCCGGCGATTGCGGCCTACCGGTGATCCGTCTGCACGATCTCCGGCACGGTGCATGTTCGCTGTTGATCTCCGGCGGCGTCCCGATCGAAGTGGTGCAGATGATCCTCGGCCACTCATCGCCGGCGGTCACTCGAAAGGTGTATGCGCACCTCATGAAACGGGCAACCGCCGGACAGGTGGAGGCGGCCACGAAACCGTTCACCGACGACGCGTTGTGAGCAATCTGTGAGCTAACGCGGCGCATCCGCTGGTCCAGCGCTTGTGGACCAGCGGATGCGCACAGCCATTTGCCCTGGTCAGGGCACCTTTTCAGGTGCCCTGTCCCAGTGGGCCCCGTCGGAATCGAACCGACAACCCGCGAATTAAAAGTCCGCTGCTCTGCCAGTTGAGCTAGAGGCCCTGGTGGCGTCGCGGGCGGGCGGCGCCGGGCAGGGTCCGAACCTACCGCACGCGGGGAGCGGTGTCGTCGGCTCTCTGCCGGGCGGGCTCGGCGCGGCGACACCGGCTGAGAGTTTCGTCAAGTCGTAGCGAAGGGCCCGGATAGTTGAGATGATCACCGTCGGGACAGAGGGGCGGCTGTCCTGCGCCCCGGTCTGCGCAGGCTCGGCCGGAGCGGCCCCAGGACCAATGCACCGACGACCCGGACAGCCGTCCGGCAGAGGGACTGAAGATGCCTACCGGCTCGACGGACACCGCCAGCGGCCCGATCGCTGCCATCCTCGACTTCGAGGGTGCCGCCGACGAGGATTATCGCCGGCTCAGCGACCGGATGCACGCGGCATGTCGCAGCCGGCGGCTCAAGGGCTGCCTGTTCCACTGGGTCAAGTCCTATCCCGACGGATTCCGGGTGATCGAGTTCTGGAGCGGTCGCGACCCGTTCGAGTGGTTCCTGGTGCACGAGTTCCGGCCCCTGCTGGCCGAGCTCGGGTTGGTCGAGCCGCTGCTCACCATCGAGCCCGTCCCCGAGGATGCAGTGTTCGGGACCGACGACGACTTCGACGACGACCTCCCCGACGAGAACGAGCTCTGACGGCGGCTGTTATCGGCTTGTCCGGGCTGAGAGACTGATCCGTATGCCCGGGAGCGGTGTGGAGCCGACGTCACGGGCCAGGTCTGCGCTCAGGTCGACCGCCGGCTTCCTCGGCAGCCACGGCCTGTTCTTCCTGGCGACCGCGATCGGCTGCGCCGTGGTCGTGGTGCTGACCTGGGCCAGCGCGGAGGTGTACGAGAGCGTCAAGAACGCCGATGGCCTCGCCGCGCTCGACGAGCCGGTCCTGGCCCGCGCGGTGGCCTTACGGACGCCGACGAATGTCGGCATCGTGAACGTCTTCACCCAGCTCGGTGGCGGCCTGTGGATGACGGTGATCACCATCGCCATCGTCGCCTTGATGACCTTCTTCTGGCGGTCGCGGACACCGATCATCGTGATCGGGGTCGGCGTGGCCGGCTCGCTGCTGATGACGGTGGTCGGCAAGGACCTGGTCGGCCGAGCCCGGCCGCCGCTGTCCGCCGCGATCCCGCCGTACGAGTCCTCGCCGTCCTTCCCGAGCGGGCACACGCTGAACAGCACCGTGATCGCCAGCCTGGTGGCATACCTGCTCTGCCTTCATCTGACCTCGATCCTGGCGAGGATCCTCACGGTCGTGCTGGCCATCGCCTGGTTCGTCGCCATGGGCCTCAGCCGGGTCTTCCTCGGCCACCATTGGCTGACCGACGTGATCGCCGGCTGGACGCTGGGCCTCGCCTGGGTAGCCGTCGTCATCGGTGCGCACCAGCTCGTGCTGCACGTGCGCGCCCACCGCCGCCAGGCGATCGAGGCCTGATCCTCAGCGCGACCCGACGCTCGACTCGGCGACCAGGTCGCGGACGCCGTCGGCCAGCGTGTGCTCCGGCTGCCAACCCAGCAGCGCACGAGCGCGGGCGCTGTCGGCCGTGATGTGACGGACATCCCCGAGCCGGTAGCGGCCGGTGACCACCGGCGCCGGAGCCGACAGCGCCCCGGCGATCGTCGACGCCATCTCCCCGACCGTGGTGATCGTCCCGGAGCCGACGTTCAGCGCGGTCATGCCGTCAGGCAGGTTCGCGCCTGTCGCCGCGACCACGGCCGCCGCGACATCGTCCACGTGCACGAAGTCCCGGCGCTGCTGCCCGTCCTCGAACACCTCCGGCGATCGCCCGGCCGCCGCCTGCGCCACGAACAACGCCGCCACCCCGGCGTACGGGGTGTCTCGCGGCAGACCGGGCCCGTAGACGTTGTGGAAGCGCAGCGCCGCCAGCCGCCCGCCGGTCTCGCGGCACCAGGTCGCGCCGAGATGCTCACCGTGCAGCTTCGTGGCGGCGTACGCGTTGCGCGGGTCCGGCACGGCGTCCTCGTCGACCAGGACCGGCGTCAGGAAGGAGCCGCAGCGCGGACACGGCGGTTCGAACCGCCCCGCGAGCAGGTCGGCCTCCCGCCGTGGTCCGGGCCGGACTCGGCCGTGAGTCGGGCAGCGGTAGCCACCCTCGCCGTAGATCACCATCGACGACGCATACACGATCCGGCGTACGGCCGCCTCGGCGGCGGCGCGCAGCACGACGGCGGTGCCGAGCGAGTTCTGCCGGGCGTAGTCGTCGATGTCGCTCACCCCGACGCCGAGACCGACCTTGGCCGCCAGGTGGATGGTCACGGCGCACCCCTGCGACGCTCGGCGCAGCCGGTCGAGGTCGAGGACGTCGTCGGCCGGGTCGAGCGCGCTGTCGTAGACCCGGATCTCTGCTCCGCCGGCCGTCAGCCGGCGCCGCACCGCGCGGCCGATGAAGCCGGCACCGCCGGTCAGCAGCACCCTCATGATCGCGACTCCGCGCGCTCGGCGCGCGCGGGTCCCGACTGCGGCAGGTCGACCGCGAACCGGCAGCCGCCCGACACGTTGTCCACCGCGATCCGGCCGTCGTGGGACTCCACCACCCCGCGCGCGATGGCCAGGCCGAGCCCGGCCCCGCCGTCGCCGCTGCGCGCCTCGTTGCCGCGCCAGCCGACGTCGAACACCCGGGCCAGGTTCTCGGCCGGGATGCCGCCGCAGCGGTCGATCACCTCGACCCGGACGTGCCCGTCGGCGGCCCGGCCGCCGACCAGCCGGACCTGCTGCCCGGGATCGGTGTGCCGGACCGCGTTGGCGACGAGGTTGGTCAGCGCCCGAGCGAGGTCGTCCGCCGAGCCGAGCACGGCGAGCCGGTCGTCCGCCGGCACGTCGACGTCCAGCCGGACCCGCGCGCCGCGCGCGACGCCGGCCGACTCCGATGCGACATCCATGATCAGCTCGGTCAGCGAGACCAGGGTCTCGGGTCGGGCCGGCCGGGCGCCCTGCACCCGGGACAGCTCGAACAGGTCGTCGACCAGGTGGGACATCCGGCCGACGGTGGCACGCAGATGCCGCAGCGCGCGCGGAACGTCGGTGACCACGCCGTCCTCGAGGCCCTCGGCCAGCGCCCGCAGACCGGCCAGCGGAGTCCGCAGGTCGTGCGACATGAAGGCCACCAGCTCCCGCCGGGCGTCCTCGGCCGCCTGCTGCCGGCGCCGCGCCTCGGCCAGCGTCTGCCTGGTCGAGTCCAACTCGTTCAGGACGACCGCGAGTTCGGCCGGGACCTCCGGCGAGCCCGGCGGCGTCTCGACCGGAGCCGCCGCGATGTCGGACGGCAGCGAGTCGCCGATCAGTTGCTGCATCGCTGCGCTCAGCCGGGCCGAGCCGACGGCGACGCGCCGCATGATCCACCAGGACGCGAGCACGGCCAGCGGTACGGCCGTGATCAAGGCGATCGTGATCACCGTCGAGTCGTGCGGAGACAGGAACATCAGCCAGACGTTGATCACCACGGTCGCGGTGACCGCGGCCACCGGCAGCAGCCCGGCAACCACGAGCTGGTAGCGGAGCGAGGCGCGGCGCAGCAGGTGCAGCACGACGACGCCCAGGCCACCGACGACGACGCAGGCGCCCACGGTGAGCGCGACGATGGTGACGTAGTCGCTCATCCGACCGGCCCGTCGACGAGCTGGTAGCCGGCCCGCCCGACCGTGATCACCAGCCGCGGATCGGACGGGTCGCGCTCCAGCTTCTCCCGCAGCCGGCGGATGTGCACGGTGACGGTCGAGGTGTCGCCGAACTCCCACCCCCACACCCGGCGGAGCAGCTCGACCTTGCTGAACGTCTGTCCCGGATGCGCGGCGAGGAAGGCGAGCAGGTCGAACTCGCGCATGGTCAGGGCGAGCTCGCGGTCCTCGTATCGCGCGGTGCGAGCGCCCTGGTCGACCAGCAACGGGCCGACCTCGAGCCGCCGGTTCACCAGCTGGGTGCCGGCCGCCCGCTCGGTGCGCCGCAGCAGCGCCTCGACCCGCAACACGATCTCCCGCGGCGAGAACGGCTTGACGACGTAGTCGTCCGCGCCGGTCTCGAGCCCGACCAGCCGGTCCTCCTCCTCGCCCCGGGCCGACAAGATGATCACTGCGGCATCGTCGGCGATGGTGCGCCGGCGGCGGAGCAGCTCCAGGCCGGACATCCCCGGTAACATCAGGTCGAGCACCACCAGGTCCGGGCGACGCCGCTGCCAGAGCTGGTAGGCCTCGCTGCCGTCGGCCGACCAGTCGGTCTCGTATCCCGCTCGGCGCAGGTAGGCGAGCAGGACCTCGGCCATCGTACGGTCGTCCTCGACGACCAGGATGCGTGCAGACATGATCACCTCAGGGTAGGAGGATCCGTTCCCACCCTCCCATGCCCACCGACCGGGCGTAAGCGATCCGAAAGCGTTCGGCCGAGCCGCGACCGCCGCCGCTGGCCTACCGTCGAGATCATGTCGACGTCGAGTGCACCCGTGCCGCGAATCGAGCTGATCCTGCCCTGCCTGGACGAGGCCGAAGGTTTGCGCTGGCTGTTGCCGCGGGTGCCGGCCGGCATCGGCGTGATCGTCGCCGACAACGGATCGCGGGACGGATCGGGCGCGATCGCACGAGATCACGGAGGGACGGTGGTCGGCGTGCCGGAACGCGGCTACGGCGCCGCCTGCCACGCCGGCCTGCTCGCGGCCACTGCCGAGGTCGTGGTGGTGATGGATGCCGACGGCAGCTGCGATCCGGCCGAGCTCGACCGGGTCGTGAGACCGGTGCTCGACGATGCGGCCGATCTGGTGATCGGTGCCCGGCGGCCCGTCTCCCGGCACGCGCAACCGTGGCGGCTGCGGCTGGCCAACCGGGCGCTCGCGGCACGGATCAACGCCCGGACCGGGCTCGGGCTGCACGACCTGGGCCCGGTTCGGGCCGCCCGCCGCCATTCTTTGCTGGGCTTGGATCTGCGCGATCGCCGTTCCGGATATCCCGCCGAGACGGTGGTCCGCGCGTCCGACGCAGGTTGGCGGATCGCGGAGGCGTGGGTGACGTATCGGGTCCGCCACGGCCGGTCGAAGGTCACCGGCACGCCGCTCGGCGCCTGGCGCGCCGTCCGGGACATGACCGCGGCGATCGACCAGCCGGCATGAGCCGGGGCCGGCATGACTGATCGCGCCGAGACCGTCGTGGTGATCGCCAAGCAGCCGCGACCCGGTCGGGTGAAGACCCGCCTGCAGAGCAGGTTCTCCGCGGCCGAGGCCGCGGAGCTCGCCGCCGCGGCACTGCGGGACACGCTTGCCGCGGTCCGGGCCAGCCGGGCTCACCGCCGTGTCCTCGCCTGGGACGGCGATCCGGCCGGCTGGGACGACGGTTTCGAGGTCGTCCGGCAACCGTCCGGCGATCTCGGCCGGCGGCTGGCCGCCGCGTTCCGCGCGGCCCGGACCGACGACGATGCGCCGGTGCTGCTGGTCGGCATGGACACACCGCAACTGACCTCGGCGCTGCTGGATCGTCGCTGGAACGGCGCGGACGCGGTGCTGGGACTGAGCGAGGACGGTGGCTTCTGGGCGATCGGGCTGCGTTCGGCCGATCCGGACGCCGTCTTCGACGGCGTGCCGATGTCGACCGACCGCACCGGTGCCGCGCAGCTGGCCCGGCTCGCCTCGCTGGGGCTGAGCGTCGAGTTGCTACCCCCGCTGCGCGACGTCGACGAGCCGGCCGACGCCGAATACGTCGCCGAGCGATATCCACAGCTGGCATTCTCCCGGCGGCACGCGGCGATCGTGGGCGGCCGGGACCGGTTGCCGGCGGACCGGCTGTTCGACGAGCTGTACGCCGGCGGTCCGGTGTCGAGCGCACCATCTGCCGGTCGGCCCGAGTCCTTCCTGGCCGGGCTGGCCCGATGGATCGGGCCGGCCGACTCCGTCGACGCGATGGTGGTCTCGCGCTGCGAGCCGCCGGTGATCGACATCGGCTGCGGGCCCGGCCGGATGGTGGACGCCCTGCAGCGATCCGGCCGCGCGGTGCTCGGCATCGACATCTCGCGTACGGCGGTCGCGCTGGCCGCGCGCCGCGGCGGCCAGATCCTGCGTCGCGACCTGTCCACGGAGCTGCCGGGCGAGGGTCGCTGGGGCACCGTGCTGTTGCTGGACGGCAACATCGGCATCGGCGGCGACCTGCCCGCGCTGCTCCGGCGGTGCCGGCAGCTCGTCGGTCCCGGCGGACTGATCATCTGTGAGGTCGACCCCGATCCGGAGCTGGCCGAACGCGTCGAGCTGGTTCTCGCCGGTGCCGGTGGCCGCTCGGTCCCTGTGCCCTGGGCCCGGACCGGGATCCGTTCCCTGCAACAGGTCTCGGCCGATCTCGACCTGATGACGGCGGAGGAGTGGCGGGCCGGTGGTCGTGCCTTCGTCTCGCTCCGGGCCGCGACATGAGGCGGCTCCCGGTCGCCGCGGCGATCATGGTCGCCGCCGACGTCGCCGGGGTGTACTCGATGGCCGCCCACGTCGCCTGGGGCTGGCACCTGCTCGGCCTGGCTCTCGTCTTCGCCGTCCTCGCCTGGTGGGTGCGGCGTGAACTGCCGCTGGCCGGCCTCGGCACGATCGTGCTGATCACCACCGCGGTTCAGCTCACCGGGCTGCTCACCTTCCCGCTGACCAGCGACGACATCTATCGCTACGTCTGGGACGGCCGGGTTCAGCTGGCCGGGATCGACCCGTATCGCTACCCGCCGCTGGACCCCGCCCTGTCCTGGCTGCGCGATCCCACCCTGTTCCCGCCTGGCCAGCGCCCGCTGATCAACCGCCCGGCCGTGCCGACGATCTATCCGCCCGGCGCTCAGGCGTACTTCGCGATCATGGGACTGCTCACCCCGGCAGGCTGGACGCAGACCGCGTTGCGGGTCGCGGCGGGCGCCGCGGTGGTCGGCACCACCATCGTTCTGGCTCGCTCGCTCGGCCCGCAGCGCGGTCGCGCCCTGATCTACGGCGCGAACCCGCTGGTCATGATCGAGACGACGAACGGTGGACATCTCGATGCGCTGGTCGCGCTCGCCGTCGCGGGCCTGGCCTGGTGCGCGGTCCGCCGCCGGCACTGGCTCGCCGGCGTCTGTCTCGGCCTGGCGGCCTCGCTCAAGCTCGTGCCGCTGCTGCTGTTCCCGATCTTCCTCCGCCGTGGCCGCTGGCGCACGTCGCTGACCGCGTTCGGGATCACCATCGGCGGCTATCTGCCGCACCTGGTGGTCGTCGGTTCGCTCGTGCTCGGATACCTGCCGGGCTATCTGTCCGAGGAGGGGTACGGCGGCAGCGGCCGCTTCGCTCTGCTGGCCTGGCTCCCGGTTCAGCTGCGCACTCCGGTGGCCCTGGCACTGGCGTTGCTGCTGGCCGTGATCGCCTTCCTACGGTCGGCGCGGGAGCCGGTGCTGCGCACCTGCGTCTGGCTGTACGGGACGAGCTTCTTGATCGCCACGCCGGTCTATCCGTGGTATGCGCTGCCGCTGCTCGTGCTCGCGGTGCTGGCCCGACGCTGGGAGTGGATCGCGGTCTGGGCGGCGGCCTACGTCGCCTTCGTCTTCGACCATTCCGTCGCGGCCCAGGCCGCCGCCTACGGAGCGGCGGCGGTGGTCGTGGTGATCATCACCGCCCTGCGCCGCGGGCCGTCATCGTCTCGTAAGGTCCAGTCCGGCGGCGTTCCCGCAGACTTGACGGTGTGAACGATCGTCCCGTCTTCTGGCCGCACTTCAGCAGCCCCGTCCGCTCCACCGCGCTGAGCGCCCGGCTCGGGCGGCTGCTCGGCATCGCCATCGGGATCTGTTTCCTGACAGGGATCCTGAGCCACTACCAGTACCACCCGTGGCGCTGGTTGCCCGAGCCGGCCAGCCCGGCCTGGGGGTTCCGGCTGACCCAGGGAATCCACGTCGCCACCGGCACGGCAGCCATCCCGCTGGTGCTGATCAAGCTCTGGTCGGTGTATCCGAACCTGTTCCGCTGGCCACCGGTGCGGTCGGTGCGGCACGCGCTCGAACGCGGCAGTGTCGCGATCTTGGTCGCCGCCACCCTGGTGCAGTTGAGCACCGGCTTCGCGAACGCGCTCAACTGGTACCCGTTCGGCTGGGACTTCGTGCCGGTGCACTGGGCGCTGGCGTTCGTGGTGCTGGGATCGGTGCTGCTGCACGTCGGCGTGAAGCTCCCCGACATCGTCTACGGGTTGCAGACCCGGGTCGCCGACGGCGACGTGCTGAGCGAGATCCCGTGGAACGAGAACCCGGTCTCGCACAGCAACGCCGGCCAGGTGCCGCCGCCGCCGACGCCGGCGCTGAGCCGCCGCGGGGTGCTGGCCGCGACCGGCCTCGGCCTCGGCGCGGTCGTGATCACCACCGTCGGGCAGACGGTGAAGCCGCTCGAGCCGCTCGGCCTGCTCGCGATCCGCCAGCCGCACCGCGGTCCGCAGCGGGTGCCGGTCAACCGGACCGCCGATCAGGCCCAGGTGCTGACCAGCGCCCGCGACCCCGGCTGGACACTGCGGGTCGACGGACCGTCGGCGTACGCGCTATCGCTCGCCGAGGTCGAGGCCATGGCCGGTGCCCAGGCCTGGCTGCCGATCGCCTGCGTCGAGGGCTGGAGCGCGCTGGCCCACTGGAGCGGCGTGCCGCTGATCGACCTCGTGACCCGTGCCGGCGGCTCGGCGGACTCGCTGGTCCGGGTGCACTCGCTGGAGCCGGCCGGCTTCAATTCCTCCGAGATCTTCGGGCCGCAGCTCTCCGCGGCGCTGCTCGCCACCCATCTGAATGGCGAACGGCTCGACCTCGACCACGGCTATCCGCTCCGGCTGATCGCGCCCAACCGCGCCGGCGTGCTGAACACGAAGTGGCTGTCCCGGCTGGAGGTGTCGTCGTGAAGGCGTGGCGGATCGGGCTGAGCGTGCTGGGTCTGGTCGCGCTGGCCTTCGGCCTCGTCGAGCTGACCACCGGCGTCTCGCCGGTGTCCCTGCTGCGGGTGGCGGTCTGGCTGGTCGCCGCGCTGATCATCCACGACGCCTTGTGGTCCCCGGCGCTGCTCGGCGTCGGCGGCCTGCTCACCCGGGTGCCGGCGCGCGGCCGCCGGTATCTCCAGGCGGGGTTGCTCATCGGCGGGGCGCTGACCGTGATCGCCGTGCCGATGATCTATCTCCGCGGCAGCCAGCCGGCGAGCAAGGCCATCCTGCTGCAGAACGTGGGCCTGAACCTGGTGCTCCTGCTCGCGATCGTCGCCGTGGTGACCGGGCTGGCGTACGCGCTTCGGGTGGTTCTGGACCGCGGTCGGCAGCATGCGGAGGCAACAAGCGGCAATCCGTTGCCCGACCGGGACCCGGCTTGACAGCATCGGTCGTTGTCGTCGACGCGAGAGGGAGAGTGTGATCAGGGCTGCGGTGATCGGCTGCGGGGACATCTCCGTCGTCCATCTGGACGCGATCGCGGCGATGCCCGATGCCCGGCTGGTGGCGGTGGTCGACCGCGACCCGGCGGCGCGCTCCTCCGCCAGCGCCAAGTGGGACGTGCCCGCGTACGCCGACCACGCAACGATGCTGGCCGAGGTCCGGCCGGACGTCGTCCACGTCTGCACGCCGCACGATCAGCACGTCGAGCCGGCGATCGACTGCCTGCGAGCCGGGGTGCCCGTGCTGGCCGAGAAGCCGGTCGCCCACACCATGGCCGAGGCCGAGCGGCTGACCGCGGCCGCCGACGAGAACGCGGGCGTCAAGATCGGGATCTGCCTGCAGAACCGCTACAACACCGCGGTGCGAGCGATCCGGTCGAGGCTCGACTCCGGCGAGCTGGGCGCGGTGCTCGGCGGCCACGGAACCGTGCTGTGGCACCGCCCGCAGCGCTACTACGACGCGAAGCCGTGGCGCGGCCAGGCTTCTCGGGCGGGCGGCGGCGTGCTGATCAACCAAGCCATCCACACCCTGGATCTGCTCCAGTGGCTGGTCGGCCCGGTGACCGGGGTGGCCGGTCGCGCCGGTCACTATGGCCCGACCGACACCGACGTCGAGGACACCGCGCAGCTGGTGCTCGATCACCGTGGCGGCGCCCGCAGCGTCTTCTTCGCCACCAACTTGAACCCGGTCGACGCGCCGGTCGCGCTGCAGATCGCCACCGAGCATGCGACCCTCGACCTGCGCGGCAACCTGACGATCAGCCATGCGGACGGGCGGGTCGAGGTGATCGAGGAGCGCCGGGCGCTGACGTCGGGGCGGTCCTACTGGGGGGTCTCGCACGAGCTGCTGATCGCCGACTTCTATGCCGGGCTCGGCGATCCGGACCCGTTCTGGATCGGACCGCGCGAGGCGGCCGAGTCGCTGCGGATCATCTCCGAGGTGTACGCGCTGAGCCGCTGAGCGCTCAGCGCACGGTGGCCGCCTGGCCGGCGCCGCGGTGCAGCCGGAGCACCTCGACCAGCGGCTGCAGCAGCAGCACGGCGAGCACGGCGAACGTGACGGCGTACGGCCCGACCGGCGTCGCGGTCACCGCCGGGATCTCGCCCGCCAGCCGGAGCACCAGCGCGCCGACGGCGACGCCGAGCGCGGTCGCGACCTGCTGCAGCGTCGAGGACAGGGTGTTCGCGTCGACCATCTGCTCCGGCGCCAGGTCGGCGAACATCAAGGTGTTGTAGGCACTGAAGCCGATCGAGCGGAACGCGCCGCTGAGCACCAGGGCGACGCCGATGACCACGACCGGAGTGGTCGGCCGGAGCGTGGCGATCACCCCGAGCACGAGCGCACCGGCGATCAGGCTGCCGATCAGCACGGTGCGGAAGCCGAACCGGCGGATCAGCGGCGAGGTGGCCGGCTTGATCCCGACATTGCCGGCGAACAGCAGCAGGACCAGCAGACCCGCGGTCACCGGCGACCAGCCGAAGCCGACCTGGAACATCAGCGGCAGCACGAACGGGACCGCGCTGATCACCCCGCGATAGGTGGACCCGCCGACGTTGCTGACCCGGAACGAGGGATCGCGCAGGGCGGCGAAACTCAGCACCGGGTGCGGGGTCCGGCGCAGCCACCAGGCGGCCGCGAGGACGAGGACCACGAACACGATCCCGGTGATCAGCAGTTTGCCGGAGCCGACCACCGACGGGCGGACCAGCTCCAGCCCGATCAGCAGGCTGCCGAGCACACCGCCGCACAGCACGAAGCCGATCCAGTCCGGCGGCGGCAGCTGCTCGGCTCGCTCGGTCGGCACGATCCGGGCCGCGACCACGAAGGCGATCACGCCGAGCGGGAGGTTGATCAGGAAGATCCAGTGCCAGCTGGCCACGGTGACCAGCCAGCCGCCGACGGTCGGCGCGAGCACGGGCGCGACCAGCGCCGGCCAGGTGAGGTAGGCGACGGCGTCCAGCATGTCGCGCTTCTCGGTCGCGCGGAGCACGACCAGCCGGCCGACCGGCACCATCAGCGCGCCGCCGGCGCCCTGCAGCACCCGCATCGCCACCAGCATGGGCAGGTTCACGCTCGCCGCGCACAGGGCGGAGGCGACGGTGAAGACGGCGATGGCCACCATCAGGATCCGGCGGCCGCCGAACCGGTCGGTCAGCCAGCCGGTGATCGGGATGCCGGCCGCGAGGGCGACCAGATAGCCGGTCATCGCCGCGTTCACGTCCACCGGGGCGACGCCGAAGTCGGACGCGATCGCCGGAGCCGCCGTGGCCAGGATGGTCCCGTCCAGGAACTCCATGAAGAACGTGGCCGCCACCAGCAGGGCAAGCGGGCGGTTCACCCCGGAGCGTCTCCCCCCCGAGCGTCTCAGCACGAAGGACTCACCCGGTCGCACCGTCGGTGTCGTCGCTGCGGCCGTCGGTCTCGCCGCCACCGGCGCCGTGTCCCGGCGGTCGGAGCCGATACAGCACCTCGCCGGCGTGCGGCTCGACGAACGTGTCCGGGTCGGCCTCCAGCGCCGCCCGGTCGATCGACGCCGGGTCGCGGTAGTCCAGGTTCACCGATCGCACCACGTCCTCGCCGATGCCGGTGGCGAGGGTGACCCGCACCCGGTTGCGCTCGCCGTACTCCGGGTCCCAGGTGCCCTGGCCGCGCAGGTGGGTGGAGTGGGCGAGATCGCCCCAGGGCTGGCCGGAGAAGCGGTCCCACTGGCCGAGGAAGTAGTCCCGGTTGTGATAGCCGATCTCGGCGATGTGTGGGTGCATCACCGAGACCTGGCTGATGTGCGGCGCGTAGATGATCAGCTCGCCGCCGTCGGCCACGATCGGCTCCAGCTTGTAGAAGCCCTTCGCCGCGGTCCAGATGTCCTCGTACTTCGCCGGCATGATCGACAGCACCCGGGGATAGGCACGGTCCAGGTAGGTGACGTGGGTCTCGGCCGAGACGTCCGCCGCCGCCGCCCAGGCGTCCTCGGGGGTTCCGAACGCCGCGGCGTGCAGGGTGTCGGTGCCGGAGGCGACCACCAGGCACAGCGCCAGCCGTTCGGTCGGGATCAGCGTGCACGCCTCGTTGATCAGCGCGCGGACCGGGGTCACGCCGCGGGTGCCGATCATCTCGGCGCTGGTGATCAGCGCGCCGACCCAGTGCGACAGGTCGATCAGCTCCTGGCCGGACACGCCGGGGAAGAAGTACTTGTTGCCGCCGGAGAAGCCGACCACCTCGTGCGGGAAGACGGGACCGACCACGATCGCCACGTCCGCCGCTGCGACGTGCCGGTTGATCCGCACCTCCACACCGGCGTCGGTCAGCCGACCGCCGGTCAGCTCGCCGACCCGCTCCGCGCTGATCGAGCCGAGCGAGGTGAACGTCTCCGGCAGCCAGGACTCGTGGTTCAGGATCCGCCAGCCGGGATAGGTGTCCTCCGAACGCCCCGGCCGGTAGCCGAGATGCTCTGCCAGCTGCTCCTCGCTGTGGCCCTGGTGGGTGCCCAGGGCGATCAGCACGGTGACCTCCTTGGCCCGGCCGGCGAGGGCATCGCGGAACGCGCCCATGATCAGCGGCAGCGGGCAGGTCCGGGTCCGGTCCGGGACGACCAGGCACACCCGTTTGGCGTCGAGGTCGGCCCCGGCAAGGCAGCGGTGCACGAAGCCGGTCACCTGGTCGGCGTCCAGCCGCTCGCCGACACCGCCGATCACCGCCGCGTTCGCCGGGTCGCCGGGATTCGTGCCGAAGGTCTCGCTCATGGCGCTCAGCTCCTGTCTCGCAGCCGCTCGGTCTGCCGTACGACCGCGTCGACCAGCGTCTGATCCGTTCCCAGCGTGGTGTCCAGTCTCGCGATCACCGCCTGCACGGCATCGCGTACGTCCTCGGCAGCGGCGGCGGCGACGTACGGCTGCCCGCCGGCGTCGTTGATCGGCGCACCGGCTCCGCGCAGGTGCAGGACCCAGGCGGCGAGCACCGTTGCGCACCCGGTCGGCCGCCGTCCGGCGGCGCGCTCGGCGCGCACCGTCGGCAGGATCCGGACGCCGATCTTGGCCGAGCCGTCGGCGGCGATCTGGGCCAGCCGGTGCCGGATCCGCGGATTGCGGTAGCGCTCCAGCAAGGCGGTTCGGTAGTCGGCGATCTGGGTCCCGGACAGCAGCAGGTGCGGTTCGGCCTCGTCCCAGAACGCCTCCACCCAGCCCCGGACGGCCGGGTCCGCGATGGCCTCGTCGATCGATTCGTGGCCGCGGATGCTGCCGGCGTACGCCATCAGCGAGTGGGACCCGTTCAGCAGGGTGAGCTTGCGCTGCTCGTACGGCGCGACGTCGTCGACCAGCCGCGCGCCGGCCGCCTCCCAGGCCGGGCGGCCCGCGGGGAACGACCCGGCGACGACCCACTCGCTGAACGGTTCGGTCGGCACCGGCGACGCGTCGCGATAACCCTGCGACTCGACCACGAGGTCACGGTCGGCCTCGGTGGTCGCCGGCGTGATCCGGTCCACCATCGAGGACGCGAACTCGACGTGATCGTCGATCCAGTCGACCAGACCCGCGTCCAGCTGCGCCGCGAGGTCGGAGACCACGGTCCGGGCCACCTCGCCGTTGTGCGGCAGGTTGTCACAGGACAGGATCGTCAGCGCTCCGGAGCCGGCGGCGCGCCGGGCCAGCAGCCCGGCCACCAGCTTGCCCGGGGTGGTCGTCACCGCCGCCCGGGAATCGGCCCGCAATGCCTCGACATCGGCCCGCACCGGCTCGGAGTCGGCCAGGTGGCCGTCGGCGCCGAGTCGGTAGCCCGCCTCCGTCACCGTGATCGTGACCAGCGCGGTCTCGGGTGCGGCCAGCAGCTCGAGGAACCGGTCGTGGTCGGCGGCGGGCCGGACCTCGGCCAGCGAGCCGATCAGCTCGAAACGGTCGGCGTCCGCGGAGCGCGTGATCAACGTATACAGCCCGTCCTGCGGCGCCAGGGCCTCCGCCGCGTCCGGTCGACGCCCGGTGAACGCCGCGATTCCCCAGCCGGCGCCGTCCGGCGCGCGCCAGGTGTACCAGGCCTGGTGGGCGCGGTGGAAGTTCCCGATGCCGAGGTGGACGATCCGGACCGGCGGTGCGGCGGGGGCGCTCGACAGCGTGCGGTCGAGGCGCGGCGGGGCGAGGGTGCTCATAGCTTGAACGTCTTCCGGGGGTTGGTGACGACGAGATCGTGCATCACGTCGAACGCCTCGTCGAGGTCGAGCCGGTGCTCGGCGACCAGGGTCGCGACGTAGCCGGCGTCCAGCCGGCGGGACATGTCGTGCCGGGCGGGGATCGAGCAGAAGGCCCGGGTGTCGTCGATGAAGCCCGAGGTCTTCGCGAATCCGACGGTCTCGGTGACCGCCGCGCGATAGCGGCGGATCGCGTCCGGGGCGTCCAGGAACCACCACGGCGCGCCCGCGTACACCGACGGGTAGAAGCCGGCCAGCGGCGCGATCTCCCGGGAGAAGGTGGTCTCGTCCAAGGTGAAGATCACGAGTTGGAAGTTCGGGTGGGTGCCGTAGCGCTGCAGCATCGGTCGCAGCGCATCGGTGAACTCGGCCCGGATCGGGATGTCGCAGCCGACATCGGCTCCGTAGCTCTCGAAGGTCGGGGTGTGGTGGCTGCGCCGGACGGCGGGGTGCACGGTCATCACCAGCCCGTCCTCGCAGGACATCCGAGCCATCTCCGAGACCAGGTGCCGGCGCAGTGCGGTCGCCTCCTCGTCGGTGGCCTCCTGCTTGCGGGCCAGGGTGAACAGCCGGGCGGCGTCGCCGGCGGAGAGGACGTCGGTGCGGGCATCCGCGTGCGAGTGATCGGTGGACACCGCGCCGTGCTCGACGAAGTAGCGGCGACGGTCCGCCAGCGCGGCGATGAAGCCGTCGTACTCCCCGGTCTCGATCCCCGACACCTCCGCAAGCCGGTCGACGTCGTCGATCCAGGTCGGCCCGTTCGGCTCCAGGTAGCGGTCGGGGCGGAACGTCGGCACCACCCGGCCCGACCAGGTCGGGTCGTCGCGGAGCGCGCGGTGGTGGGCGAGGTCGTCGCACGGGTCGTCGGTGGTGGCGAGCAGCTCGATGCCGAACCGGTCGTAGAGCGCGCGGGCACCGAACTCGGGCCGGGCGAGGCAGTCGGCGATCTGGTCGTAGATCGCGTCGGCGGTCTCCGCGCTCGGCCGCAACGTCACCCCGAAGATCCCAGCCAGCTGCGCGTCCAGCCAGAACCGGACCGGAGTGCCGCGGTAGGCGCTCCAGTGTGAGCAGAGGATGCGAAACGCCTTCCGGGACTGCTCGGCGTCCAGCGCGGGGCGACCGACGCCGAGATCGGACAGCGAGACCCCGTGGGAGTGCAGCAGCCGGTTCACGTAGTGGTCCGGCGTGATCAACAGCGAGGTCGGGTCCGCGAATGACACGTCGTCGGCGAGCCACTGCGCCGGCACGTGACCGTGCGGGGAGATGATCGGCAGGTTGCCGACGCTGTCGTACAGCTCGGCCGCGACGGCACGGATGCCGGGGTCGGCGGGCAGCAGCCGGTGGGGATGAAGGGTCAGCGTCGAATCGGGCACGGCGTCATCCTCGCCGGGGTCCGGGTCCGGCCGGAAACAGTTGCCGTGAGTTGCCGTGGTCGCCGCCGGGTGGGCCGACCGTGTCGCGGCTGACCAGCCGCGCCGGCAGCAGCACCGGCTCGTGACCGGGGCCGTCCCGCCGGGTCTTCAGGAGATGGTTCACCGCCGCGGAGCCGAGACTGACCAGTGGCGACGCGACCGTGGTCAGATGAGGTTCGATCAGCTCGGCGTCGCGGATGTTGTCGAAGCCGACGACGCTGACGTCGGCCGGGATCCGGACGCCCGCGGCGAGCACCGCCCGCATGAAGCCGATGGCCAGCAGGTCGTTGTACGCGATGACGGCCGTGCTGCGCTGCTGCAGCCAGGCATCCGCGGCCTGGGCGCCGCCGGCCGGGGTCGGCGGGCTCGGCCCGATCCGGCGCACGATCAGATCCAGCTCGTGACCCGCCTCGAGCAACCCGCGCCAGCGCATGCCGTCGGCCCAGGACGCCTCGGGCCCCGCCAGGTAGGCGATCCGGCGGTGCCCGTGGCCGGCGAGGAGCTCCGCCAGCTGACGGGCGGCGCCCAGATCATCGCCCGCGACGGAGGGCACCTGGTCGACGAGGCGGTTCAGCACGACCAGCGGGACTTCCTTGGCCACGGCGCGGATCTGGCCGTCGGTCATCCGGGAGGAAGCCAGCACGACGCCGTCCACCACCGGAGCGAGCCGGTCGAGCGCGGCGCGCTCCGATCCGGCCGACTCCTGCGACTCCACCAGCACCAGCTGGTAGCCGGCGTGTTGGGCGGTCCGCTCGGCGCCGCGGATCATGCCGTGGAAGACCGGGTTGGTGATGTCCGCGACCACCATCGCCAGCAGCCGGGCCGGTGTCTCCGACATCGCACGCTGCGTGGGTTCGGTGTGATAGCCGAGCTCGCTCGCGACCCGGCGGATCCGCTCCGCGGTGCGGAAGCTCACCCGGCCCGGACGGGACAGGGCGCGGGACACCGTCGACGCCGCCACGCCTGCTTCGCGCGCGACATCGTAGATCGTGACCGGCCGCGGCTCCTCGGCGTCTGCATCGCCCGGCATGTCCGCCAACCTACGACGGGTCCGACAACTTGTGGCAACCGCTTCCGCGAGCTGTGGCCGCGGTGAGGGAATGGGACCCGGCCGTTTCGCCGGCCGACCTGAAGAGGCGAGACCACGCAGAGAGAAGGTAGCGAGTCGATGTGGACGTTGTCCGGCTTTGCCGACGAGATCGGTGACGACGTGGCGGAGCAGTGCCGGGTGGCCTCGGGCCTGGGTCTGCGCTTCGTCGAGGTGCGCAGCGGCTGGGGGGTGAACATCCTCGATCTCGACGACGCCGGTCTCGCGGAGCTGAAGCGGCTGCTCGACGAGCACGGGCTGTCGGTGTCCAGCATCGGCTCCCCGATCGGCAAGATCTTCGTCGACGAGGACTTCGCGCCGCACCTGGAACGGACGCGGCACGCGGCGGAGGTCGCGCGCTTCCTCGGTGCGCCGTACGTCCGGATCTTCTCCTTCTTCATCCGGCCCGGCGACGACCCCGATGATCATCGTGACGAGGTGCTGCGCCGGATGCGCGCGCTGGCCGACGTCGCCGAGGCCGCGGACGTGATCTTGCTGCACGAGAACGAGAAGGAGATCTTCGGCGACATCCCGCGCCGCTGCCTCGACATCGTCACCGCGGTGGGCTCGCCGAAGCTCAAGCTGGCCTGGGATCCCGCCAACTTCGTCCAGGTCGGGGTGAAGCCGTTCACTGAGGGGTATGCCGACCTCCGGCCGCACCTGGAGTACATCCAGATCAAGGACGCGCTGTCCGACTCCGGCACCGTCGTGGTCGCCGGCGCCGGCGACGGCGAGGTGGCCGAGACGATCCGCGCGCTACGCGCCGACGGCTTCGACGGCTTCTTCTCCCTGGAGCCGCATCTGGCCACCCAGAACGCTTTGGGCGGCTTCTCCGGACCGGAGCTGTGGACCCAGGCCTGGCGCGCGTTCACCGATCTGCTCACCAGCGAAGGGATCGAGTTCGCATGAGCGGCACCAGATTCGCCCTGGTCGGAGCCGGTGTGATCGGCAAGCACCACGCCGCGGTGATCAGCGAGCTCGGCGACCGGGCCGAGCTGACCGCCGTGGTCGACGTCCGGCTCGATCGCGCGGAGGCGCTGACGGCCGCGCACGGCGGCCGGGCGTACGACTCGCTGGCGGCGGCGCTGGCCGCCACCGACGTCGACGTGGTCAGCGTCTGCACTCCGACCGGCCGACACGCCGAGGTGGCGATCGAGGCGCTGGCCGCGGGCAAGCACGTGATCATCGAGAAGCCGGCGGAGGTGAAGCCGGCCCGGACCGATGAGATCATCGCCGCCCAGCAGGCGGCCGGGACGCTGGTCACGGTGATCTCCCAGCACCGGTTCGACCCCTCCACCGAGGTCGCGGTCGAGGCCATCGCCAAGGGCGAGCTCGGCCGGCTGACCAGCGGCATCGCGTCGGTGGACTGGTGGCGCGGGCAGAGCTACTACGACTCCGGTGACTGGCGCGGCACCTGGGAGCTCGACGGTGGCGGTGCACTGATGAACCAGGGGGTGCACACCGTGGACCTGATGGTGGCCACGATGGGTCGCCCGGTCGAGGTGTTCGCCTACACCGCGACCCTCGCCCACGACCGGATCGAGGTCGAGGATGTGGCCGTCGGAGTGGTCAAGTTCTCCAGCGGTGCGCTGGGCGTGCTGCACGCGAGCACGGCGGCGTACCCCGGAATGAGCGCCCATCTGCAGGTGCACGGCGACAGAGGATCGGTGATCATCGACGGCGACAAGCTCGCCTTCATCCACCGGACGCCGGCGGAGACCGAGGCGGCGGAGCGCTCGTACGGCGGCGGTCAGGACCCGATCAACCAGGTCGGCGAATTCCCCGAGGCGTCCGGGGCCGGGCAGACGGCGGGCGCCGACCCGGGTGCGCTGGACACGTACGCGCACCGCCGGCAGTACGAGAACTTCCTCGCCGCGCTGGACGGCACCGAGCAGGTCCGGGTCGATCTGGCGACCAACCGGCAGGCGCTGAGCATCATCGCCGGAGTGTACGAGTCCGCCCGGACCGGACGGCCGGTGCGGCTGTGAGGATCGCGGCCAACCCGATCCCGTACTGGAGCAAGGCGGGCAAGACGCGGGAGGTGTTCGAGCAGGCGTTCGCCGACTTCGCCGCGATCGGATTCACCGCCGTCAAGGCGGACGTGCCGGACGGCATGTCGGCGAGCGAGTACGCCGGCTGGATCGCCGGCTACGGGCTGGCGCCGTCGATCAGCCTGTTCAGCTCGCCGTTCGACGAGACCGTCGACATCTCCGACGAGGTCGAGCGGGCCAAGCGGTTCGCGGCCGACCAGACCGCGCTCGGTCTGGATCGGACCATGATCTCCTCGATGGCCGTACCCGCTCGGATGGAGCGGCCAGCCGTCGGGGCCGACTTCAGCGCCGACCGGCTCGCGCTGGCGATCGAGAACTGCGGAGTGGTCTGCCAGGTGCTCGCCGCCGAGGGGCTGCGACCGCTGCACCACTCCCACGTGGGCGGCGTGTTCGAGACCGCTGAGGAGATCGGCCGGCTGCTCGACGAGCTCGGACCGGACGTGATCGGCGTCGGCCCCGACACCGGCCACCTGCGCTGGGCCGGGGTCGATCCGGCGGAGTTCGTCGCGCGCTACGCGGACCGGATCGGGGGCATCCATCTCAAGGACTGCTTCCCGGATCTCCTGGACGGCCGGGGAGCCGGCAGCTACCGCGAGCAGTCGAACTCCAAGCGGTTGTGGGCCGAGCCCGGCCTCGGCGTGATCGACTTCGACGCGGTGATCGCCGCGCTGCCGGACGGCTACGACGGCGACTTCATGATCGAGATCGACGAGCCGAGCGTGCCGTCCAAGGCCGAGTCGCACCGGATCTCCTACGAGTGGGCGGTGCGCACCCTTCCGATCTGACCGCCGGACGGGGCAACTTGAACATTCAACCCGACAGGGCTTAGGATCGAGTTGAATGTTCAAGACAACCCGACCCCCAGGAGAAACCGCGATGACCGTGCTCCGGATCGATGCCAGCATCCAGGGTGACCGTTCCGCCAGCAGCGCGCTGGCCGACCTCGCCCTGGCCGAGTTCGAGGCGATCCGCCCCGACGAGCCCAAGGTCAGCCGACATCTCGGCGCCGACCCGCTGCCGTCCGAGGCATGGGCGGCAGCGACTGCCGCGCGCTTCGTCGAGCCGGAAGCCCGCAGCGCCGCCCAGTCCTCGGCCCTCGAGCTGGCCCAGACCGTCGCCCGGGAACTGGCCGAGGCCGATGCGGCGATCCTTGCGCTGCCGCTCTACAACTGGGGTGTCTCCCAGCATGTGAAGACCTGGATCGACCTCGCCGTGGCCGGCGCCGCGCCGGGCACCCGGCTGCTGGACGGCACCCCGGTCCTGCTGCTGACCAGCAGGGGTGGGGCGTACGGTCCGGGCACCGGGCGAGAGGGCTGGGACCACAACACGGGCTACCTCAGGCATGTCCTGGCGGGCGTCTGGGGGGCCGATCTCAGCGTGGTCGAGCGAGAGATGACCCTCGTCGGCGTGAACCCGGCGCTGGACAAGTTCACCGACGCGGCGGCGGTCGTTCGCCGCGAGGCAGAAGAGGCGGCCCGGGCGGCGGGACGGGCGTTAGCAGTCCGGACGGAGCGGCACCTCGCCGCCTAGTCCCCGGGACAGCTCGGGATCGGCGACGGCCACGATGGCCCGGGCCGACTCGCCGAGGCTCGCCAGCTGATCGGGCGTCAGCACGTCGACCACCAGTCGGCGGGCCTCGCGGACGTGGCCCGGGGCCGTGGCCTCGAGCTTCGTCCAGCCGGCCTCGGTCAGCTCGGCGTCGATCCGCCGGCCCTCCGCCGCGACCCGGCGGACCCAGCCGGCGCGTTCCAGCCGGGACACGGCGTGCGACAGCCGCGACAGCGAGCCCTGGGAGGTGCGCGCGAGGGCACCCATCGGCAGCCGGCGCTCCTCGGTCTCCGACAGCGCGGCCAGGATGTGGTACTCGAACACGTTGATGCCGGCGTCACACTTCAGCTGGCCGTCCAGCGCGGTCGGCAGCGTCATCAGCAGCCCGATCAGCGAGCGCCAGTCGCGCAGCTGATCCGGAGTCAGCCACGCCACCTCGTCGTCCACGCCGCCATCGTAGGGCTCGGCGGCGCGCCCGACCTCGACTTCGGTCAGGCCGGTGGCGGGGTGATCGCCCAGGTCTGCTCCAGCTGCCGGACGTACGCGGCGAACTCGGCGGCCAGGTCGATCCGGCCGCCGGTCGCCAGCCACTGCAGCTGGAGCCCGTCCATCACCGCGACCGTCAGCCGCACCACGGTGTCGATCGGCAGGTCCGGACTCACGGTGCCGTCGGCGATGCCCGCCGCCAGCGCCTTGCTCAGCTCGGAGCTCACCATCCGGTAGTGGCTCCGCAGCCATTCGTGGGCGGGATGATCCGGATCGGTGGCTTCGGCCGACAGCGTGACGAACATCTGGACCATCTGCGGGCGACGGGTGTTGATCCGGGCTAGCTCGACCCAGCCCTCCAGCGCCGCCCAGCCGGTGACGGTCGCGCCGCCGGCCTGGAACAGCTCGCGGTCGAGCCGGCTGCGGTAGTCGAGGACGGCGATCAGCAGCGCCTGTTTGGTGGGGAAGTGGTGGAGGAGGCCGGACTGGCTGATGCCGGCCTCCGCCGCGACCTGGGCGATCGAGGTGCCCCGATAGCCCTTCTCGGCGATCGAGGCGAACGCGACCGCCAGGATGCGGCCGCGCGCCTCGTCGCCGGCACTGCTCGCCCGGTCGGTGCTGGTCCGCCGGAACTGCCGAGCCTCAGCCATACGTCACGGTCTAGCAGGTGCGACGGGCGTCGTGGTCAGGGCCGCGGCGCGTGCCGTTCGACGTACGCCTTCACCTTGGCCAGCTCCCGCTTGTCGGTCGGATAGCCGTACGTCCGGTCCCAGTTGATCGGTACGACGGTGATGTGTCCGCGGTCCAGCACCCAGGTCTTGTCGGCATCCTTGCGGGTGACCGTGCAGGTCGGCAGGCCGCTGCAGGCGGCGAGTCCGATCTTGTAGCTGCCGTCGGGCTGCTTGGCGTAGGAGTGGTAGGCGAAGGTGCCGTCGCTGACGCTGGCCCAGACGGCTCGCTTGGCGCTCGCCCCGGCGCTGATGTTCGGGTAGTTCACGTTGAGGGCGAAGTCGTGCTGGTCGAGCAGCCGGTTCGAGCGGAGCCCGGCCACGAACCGGGCGCCCCACTCGGCGGTGGCGCGGTAGTTCTCGACCGGGAAGTTGGTGTTGTCCGCGTTCGCCGAGGAGCTGAAGGCGACCGCCGGGATGCCTTCCTCGATCGCGGCGACGGCTGCCCCCACGGTGCCGGAGTCGGTGACGGAGTTGGCGATGTTGAGGCCGGAGTTGCTGCCGCTGACGACGAGGTCGGGTTCGCCGGTCCAGCCGGCGATGTCGTGCAGGCCGCCGCGGGTGGCGAACTTGACCGTGTCGGACGGGGTCGCACCCGGGCTGGTCGCCGTGCACGGGACGGTGTCCACGCACAGGCCGACCACCACGCCCTTGGCGGGGGCGCCGGCGCAGTCGCTCTCGTAGCCGGCCGGCAGGTCCTTGCTGCCGAGCTGGATCGAGCCGCTGTTGGTGACCGCGGTGCCGCGGCCGCTCTGGACCGACCAGGGAGCGATCACGACCACGTCGGCGCCGGCGGCGCAGAAGGCCTTGCGGATCTCGTACAGGCCCAGGCCGTCGGAGTTGGTCGGTCGCTCGGCCCGCATCGAGTCGTCGTTGGTCAGCAGGATCCGCAGCCCGCGGAGCGAGGAGGCGGACGGGTGAGCGGAGGCGCTGACCGCGCCGCCGACCAGGACGGCGGCGAGCGAGGCGACGGCGAGGCCGCGGGTCAGGCGACGGAGGCGGGATCGGGGGGTGGGCACGCGATACTCCTTCGGATCGGGCTTAGCCGACCGAGTGGTCGGTCGGCTAAACATCGGCCATGTGACCATCCCGTGTCAAGTGCGTGTCGGGCCGAGGTCGTCCGTGCCAACGATGCTGAGCCGGACTAACTTGTCTGTCATGGACGCCGGCAGCGAGTCGGAAGGGCCGGTCACGGCCGTCGAAACCCACCCCGCCCACCACGGCGAGCTGGAGAAGGCGCTCGGGCTGCGCGGCGTGCTGCTGCTCGGCCTCGCCTACATGGCACCGATCATCGTTCTCGGCATCTTCGGCGTGATCGCGGAGACCTCGATGGGGGCCAGCGCCGGGGCCTACCTGCTGGCGACCGTCGCGATGCTGTTCACCGCGTCGAGCTACGCCAAGATGGCCTACCACTACCCGGTCTCGGGTTCCTCCTATACCTACGTCCGCCGGTCACTCGACTCGCGGCTCGGCTTCCTGGTGGGCTGGACGATCCTGCTGGACTACCTGTTCCTGCCGCTCGTGATCTGGCTGATCGGTGCCGCCTATCTGAACTCGGAGTTCCCGGGCGTGCCGAACTGGATCTGGATCGTCGGCTTCATCGTGATCACCTCGGCGCTGAACATCATCGGGCTGAAGGTCGCCGACAAGACGAACCTCGTGCTGATGACGTTCCAGATCCTGGTCCTGATCTTCTTCGTGGTCTTCTCGGTGCACTACCTGGTCAGCAGCCACGGTGCCGACGCGCTGTTCTCCACGGCGCCGTTCGTGGGCACCGGCGGCTTCAGCGCGATCGCGGCCGGCGCCGCCATCGCCTGCTACTCCTTTCTCGGCTTCGACGCGGTGAGCACGCTGACCGAGGAGACCCGCGAGCCGACCAAGAACATTCCCCGGGCGATCTTCGGCGTCGCGCTGCTCGGGGGCGTGATCTTCTTGATCGTGTCCTACACGGTCAGCCTGGTCGCGCCCGGTTCGACCTTCCCGAACGCCGACTCGCTGGCCGCCGACATCGCCGAGACGATCGGCGGCGCCGCCTTCGCCGCGATCTTCATCGCCGGCCTGATCGTCGGCCAGTTCACCTCCGGGCTGGCCGCGCAGGCCGCCGTCTCCCGGCTGCTGTACGCCATGGGTCGCGACAGCGTGCTGCCCAACCGGTTCTTCGGCTTCCTCTCCGACCGGTTCCACACCCCGGTGCTGAACATCGCGCTCTGCGGGGTGATCGGCCTGGGAGCCCTGTTCCTGGACGTCACGACCTCGACCTCATTCGTGAACTTCGGCGCGTTCCTCGCCTTCACCCTGGTGAACGTGTCGGTGATCGCGTACTGGGTCCGGCACCGGCACACCGAGCAGCTGAGCCCGGTGCGCTATCTCGTCATCGCGCCGATCGGCGCGGTGATCGACATCTATCTGCTGACCCAGCTGGACAGCAAGGCGCTGATCCTCGGCTGCTCCTGGCTGACCATCGGCATCGTCTATCTGGTCGTGCTCACCAGGGGCTTCCGCCGGCCGCCGCCGGAGATGACCACCCTGGAGGAGGAGGTCGGCCACTGAGCCGCACCCCCGTCGGCGCGGGCTAAGGTCGAACCGACACCGCTCGATCGACAAGGAGTGCCTGCATGCCCCGCGTCCCGCTCACCGACAAAGCGATGGACCTGCTCCGGCAGCCGAATCCGGCCGTCATCGCGGTCGTCCGGCCCGACGGCCAGCCGGTCTCGGTGGCGACCTGGTATCTGGTCAGCGACGACGGCCGGGTGCTGGTGAACATGGACGCCGGCCGCAAGCGCAACGCGTACATGCGGGCCAATCCGAAGGTCAGCCTGACCGCGCTGAAGGAGGGTGCCTGGTACACCCACATCAGCGTGCGCGGCGAGATCGTCGAGTGGCGCGACGACCCCGACCTGGCCGACATCGACCGGCTGTCCCACCATTACGGCCAAGGGGACTATTCCAACCGGTCCCGGCCGCGGGTCAGCGCACTGATCGAGATCACCAGCTGGCACGGCTGGGGTGCGGTGAAGCTCTCCGACGGCTGACCGGCTCCGCGAGCTGGGATCGGCGCGGCAGGTCTGCGGCGGCGACTTAGGGTTGCCTTCGTGCAAGATCCTCGCGCCACTCGCCGGCTGGTTGGCGGAATCTTTCGTCGGCAGCGCGCGGCGACGGCGCTCGGCGCGCTGTTCTGGTCGCTCCACCAGGTCTGCGAGGCGCTCGTCCCGGTTGCCATCGGCACGGTGATCGATCGTGCGGTCGCGACCTCGGACGGGTCGGCGATGGCGGCGTCGGTGCTCGCGATCTTCGGCCTGTTCGCCGTGCTGACGATGGCCTGGCGGACCGGGTTCTGGTTCTTGTCGCGCGGGACGTACGAAGAGGCGCACCTGCTCCGGATGCAGGCGGTCCGCCGGATCCTCACCGGCGCCGGCATCCGGACCGACCGGCAGACCGGCGAGTTGTTGTCGATCACCGCCTCCGACAGCCTCGCCGCCGCGGAGCTGATCCAGCTCGGGGCGCGGGCCGCCGCGGCGCTGGTCGGGCTGGCCGTCACCGCTGGCATCTTGCTGCGGATCGACGCCTCGCTCGGACTCGGCCTGATGATCGGGATCCCGATCCTGGTGCTGGGTCTGAATGCGCTCGGCCCCGTGGTCGAGCGGCGGACCGCCGCCCAGCAGCAGGCAGCGGGCCTCGCCGCCGCGACGGCGTCCGACCTGCTGGCCGGGCTGCGACCGCTGCGCGGCTTCGGTGGCGTGCCCGAAGGCGTCCGGCGGTATCGGCGCACCAGCCGGACGTCGTTGGCGGCCACCATGGGCGCGATGCGGGCGAGCGCCACGTTCCTCGGCGCGTCGACCTTCACCACCGGCTTGCTGGTGGCGATCGTGACGGCGTTCTCCGGCTGGTTCGCGCTCCAGGGCCGGATCACCATCGGCGAGCTGATCACCATCGTCGGGCTGGCCGCGTTCATCTCCGACCCGGTGCTCGGGCTGGCGGACTGCGTGTTCCAGCTGGCGATCTCCAGGGCGTCGGCCGCCCGGGTGGCCGAGCTGCTCGAGGCGCCACCGCGGGCGGAGAGCGGTCGCGAACCCGCCGGCGCCGGGTCGCTGGTGCTGTCGGCGGTGGTCACGCCCGGCCTGGACGGGTTGAGTCTGGAGGTCGCGCCCGGCGAGATGGTGGGAGTGGCGAGCGCCTCGATCCCGGCCGCCGACGCCCTGTCCGAACTGCTCAGCGGCGAGCGGCTCCCGCACGCGGGCCGGGTGACCCTCGGTGGCACCGACCTCGCCGACCTCGAGCACGCGTCGCTGCGGCGGCGGATGCTGGTCGAGCCGCACGCGGTGCACCTGTTCGGATCCACCATCGGGGCCGTGCTGGACACCGGTGACGCGCGCTCGGAGGCCGACATCCGCGCCGCGGTCGAGGCGGCCGCACTCGGCGAGCTGGGGGACACCCTGGAGCACGAGCTGCTCGACCACGGCAGCAACCTGTCCGGCGGCCAGCGGCAGCGGGTCGCCCTGGCCCGGGCGCTGCTGGCCGACCGGCCGGTGCTGGTGCTGCGCGACCCGACGACCGCCGTCGACGCCGTCACCGAGCACCGGATCGCGGCGGGGCTGGCCGGGCTCCGGCTCGGCGGTGCACACGCGACACTCGTGATCAGCACCAGCCCGCCGCTGCTGGCCCGCTGCGACCGGGTCGTCTTCGTGGCCGGCGGTCGGGTGGTTGCCACCGGCAACCATGCCGACCTGCTGACGCGCCCCGACTATGCCGAGGCGGTGCTGCGATGACGACCGGCGAGGCGGTCGCGACTCGGCGACCCCCGGAGCGCGCCATCCTCCCGGTCGCCTCCGGGCGGGAGACCGGGCGGGTGTTCTGGCGGCTGATCCTCGGCCACCGCTGGCTCGCGATCGGCTCGGTGCTGTCCTCGGTCGCCGCCAGCGTGGCGGCGGTGCTGGTCCCGATCCTGCTCGGCCGGGTGGTGGACCTGGTGGTCGACCGCGGCTCGGGGGCCGATCTGGTCCGGCTGGTGATCGCGATCGCGGTGGCCGGCCTCGGCGCCGGCGTGCTGACCGCCGCCTCGCGCTATCTGGTCTCCCGGCTCGGCGCCGAGGTCTGCGCCGACCTGCGCGAGGACGTGATGGACAAGGCGCTGCGGATGGACTCGGCCCGGCTCGAGCTGGCCGGCGCCGGCGACGTCGCGTCCCGGGTGACCGAGGACGTCGACAAGATCACCACCTCGATCCGGCTCGCCGCCAACGTCTTCGCCGCGTTGGTCACGGTGGTGGTCACCGTGGCCGGCTTCGCCAGCCTGGACTGGCGGATCGCGGTGGCGTTCTTCGCGGTCGTGCCGGTCTACGTCGTCTCGGTCCGGCTGTTCCTGCCCACGGCGCGCCGGCTGTACGCCGCCGATCGCCAGGCGGCAGCGGTGCGGACCCAGAGCATGCTGACCACCCTGTACGGCGCCCGGACCGTGCACGCGTACGGGATGGAGGCGCTGCAGAGCGGCCGGGTGGAGACCGCGTCGCGGCACGCGGTGCAGGCCGCGATCGCCGCCGTCCGCGGCTTCCTCGGCTTCGCGAACTCGATGAACTTCGCCGAGGCGGTCGGGCTGTCGGCCGTGCTGCTGACCGGGTTCTTCGGCGTCCGCAGCGGGATCACCACGGTCGGCGACGTGACGGCCGCGGCGCTGCTGTTCCACCGGCTGTTCGGGCCGCTCGGCACGCTGCTGATGACGTTCAACGACATCCAGTCCGCCGGCGCGGCGCTGGCCCGGCTGGTCGGGATCGCCGAGCTCGCGGTGCCGCCCGGGCCGGCCGGGGACGTACCGGCGCCGGGTGAGGTCGCGGTGGCCGCGACCGGCGTCCGGCACAGCTACACCGGCGACGTGGAGGTGCTGCACGATGTCGGCGTGCACGTTCCCGCGGGAACGTCGCTGGCCGTGGTGGGGGAGAGCGGGGCCGGCAAGACCACGCTCGCGGCGCTGCTGGGCGGGGTCTTCCCGGCCAGTGCCGGCGACATCCGGATCGGATCCGAGGGCATCGACGGGATCGACCCGGTGACGCTGCGCCGGCTGATCGGCGTGGTCACCCAGGAGGTGCACGTGTTCACCGGGACGCTGGCCGACGACCTCAGGCTGGCCCTGCCGGGAGCGAGTGACGAGGCGCTGTGGGCCGCGCTGCGGGTCACCGGCGCCGCGGAGTGGGTCGAGGCGCTGCCGGACCGGCTGGGCACCCGGGTCGGCGACGGCGAGCACCCGCTCAGTGCGGCCCAGGCCCAGCAGCTGGCGCTGACCCGGGTCGCGCTGGTCGATCCGCCGGTGGTGATCCTGGACGAGGCGACGGCCGAGGCCGGCAGCGCCGGCGCCCGCGCGCTGGAGGCGTCCGCGGCGGCGCTGCTGGCGGGCCGGACCGCGATCGTGGTGGCCCACCGGCTGACCCAGGCGCAGGCCTGCGACCGGATCGCGGTGATGGCGGCCGGCCGGATCATCGAGTCCGGCAGCCACGACGAACTCGTCGCCGCCGGCGGGACGTACGCCCGGCTCTGGGCCGCCTGGCACTCCTGACACCCGCCGGAAGCTCCCGCACCCCGCCCGGAAACTGTGCGGCTGTTGCATCCGCCGACGGCGTGTCGCTGCAACAGCAGCACAGTTTCCGGGGATGGGGGGACGGGAAGGATGCTGGAGCTACGATCGACGGGTGTCCACCGAGGCGCCGCCGGGTGCCGAGAGCGCGCCCGGGCCGGAGGTCCTCACCACCGGGATCGAGCCGCTCAGCCGCGGCACCAAACAGAAGCTGCTGATCGGCGTGCTGGTGCTCGCCGTGCTCGCGGCCGGGTTCGCGGCCTGGCGGCTCTGGCCGCGCCCGCCGGCGCCGTTCTCGCTGTCCGACCTGCAGAACGTGTACGTCGGCATGGTGCGCTCGGACGGCACCAACGACGCGTCGGTGCTGTCCAGGGAGAACTTCGCGGTGCCGACGGCGTCGGTGACCCCGAGCGCGTGCGAGCCGCTGTTCGAGGAGACGACCTTCAGCGGTTTCCCCGACACCGCGCTGGACGGCGTGGGGACGTACTGGCCGAGCCAGCAGATGGCGGTGTCGCTGTTCACGTTCCGGTTCGCCGACCAGACCGCCGCGGCCGAGCAGTTCCGGCGGATCGACGACGCTGTGACGGCCTGTGCCGGTCGCCGGGTCGAGATCGCCCCCCGGCCCCTCACCGAGCCGCCGAGCGGGACGCCGTTCACCCGGTCGGGTTCGCTGGCGCGGACCGCGCCGGTGCCGCTGGCCGGCGTCGACCTGCAGACCGGCTACCTGTTCACCACCAGCGGCGGGACCACGTTCGCCGTCCAGGTGTTCGTCTACGCCAACCTGGTCAGCTGGCAGTTCCGTTATGACCCCGGGACCGGGACCTACGACCCCAGCCAGGCCGACCAGGTGACCACCTCGCTCGCCGACCGGATCCGCTTCATCGACTCCGAGCGCGGCTGACGCCGGCGACCGCGACGAGTCGACGCAGCCCGCTCAGGAAGCGAGCGCGACCGACGGCTCCACGAACGGCAGGTCGTGCGCCTCGGCGACCGGTCGGCTGACCAGCTGCCCGGCGACGGTGGACAGGCCGGCGTGCAGGGCGGGGTGGCTCTCCGCCGCTCCCCGCACGCCGAGATCGGCCACGGCGACGACGTACGGCAGGGTCGCGGAGGTGAGGGCGAGGGTCGACGTCCGGGCGACCGCGCCGGGGATGTTGGCGACGCAGTAATGCACGACGCCCTCCTCGACGAAGGTCGGGTCGGAGTGGGTCGTCGGCCGGCTCGTCTCGAAGCAGCCTCCCTGGTCGATGGCGATGTCGACCACGACACTGCCCGGGCGCATGGTGGCGACCATCTCCCGCGACAGCAGCTTCGGGGCCTTGGTGCCGGGGATCAGGACCGCGCCGATGACCACGTCCGAGTCGGCGACATAGGCGGCCAACCGGGCACGGTTGGGGATGACCAGGTCGATCCGTCCCTCGAAGATGTCGGACAGATAGGCCAGCCGTGCCGGGTTCGTGTCGAAGACCCGGACGATGGCGCGCATGCCGAGCGCGATCTTGGCGGCCTCGGTGCCGGCGACGCCGCCACCGATGATGGTCACCTTGGCGGCCGGCGTGCCCGGCACCCCGCCGAGCAGCAGACCCGCACCCCCGGACGGGCTCTCCAGGGCTCGGGCGGCGGCCTGGACCGACATCCGACCGGCCACCTCGCTCATCGGCGTCAGGAGCGGGAGCTTCCGGTCCGCGGTCTGCACGGTCTCGTACGCGATCGAGTCGATCCGGCGCTCGATCAGGAACTCGGTGAGGGCGCGATCGGCCGCAAGGTGGAGATAGGTGAACAGCTGCTGCCCGGGGCGGAACCGGTGGTACTCCGCCGCGACGGGCTCCTTGACCTTCACGATCAGGTCGGCGGCGTCGAACACCTCGTCGGCGCTCGCCAGCACCGTCGCGCCGGCGGCCGCGTACTCCTCGTCCGCGAAGCCGGGGCCGAGTCCCGCACCGGCCTGGACGACGACCCGGTGGCCGGCATGGACGAGCTCGACGACGCCGTCGGGCTGCAGCGCGACCCGGTTCTCGTTGTCCTTGATCTCGCTGGGAACACCTACGACGATCGGCATCCGTTTCTCTCTCTGTGAAAGGGGTGGTGACGGAGAAGTTAGGTGCTTTGTTCACGCCTCTCCTGCCGAAACTGTTGGATATTCGAGAAATCGGGAAAATTCCGCAGATCGTTCTATGATTCCGGGCATGAGCGGTCGCCGGGCAAAGAATGTTCGACCCTCGTCCGGCGCGGAGACACTGGCCCCGGTCGACCGCAGCATCCTCGCCGTGCTGCGGGAGAACGCCCGGCTGCCCAACAACGCGATCGCTGCGCGCGTCGGTGTCGCCCCGTCCACCTGTCTCGCCCGGATCCGCGGCCTGGAGGAACGCGGCGTGATCCTCGGCTATCACGCCGACCTCGACCCGGGCATCCTCGGCGGTGCGATCCAGGCGATGATCGCCGTCCGCCTCCGGGCGGGCGCTCGGCACCAGCTGCGGGCGTTCACCGACCAGGTGGTCGCTCAGCCGGAGGTCGTCGACGCCTACTTCCTCGGCGGGCAGGACGACTTCATGCTGCACGTCGCGGTGCCCGACGTCGAGACGCTGCGCACCTTCGTCCTCGAACAGCTGTCGGCCAACTCACAGGTCGCGGCGACCCAGACCAACCTGATCTTCGAGCACGTCCGCGGACCGGCCCGAGCCGTCGCCCAGCCCTAGCGTTGTCGGCGGAGCCGAGCGCGGGAGCGGCTAGGCGTTGTCCTTGACCCAGAGCCCGATCAGGCCGCGGAAGTGGGCGGCGAACCAGTCCTGCTCGTGCGCGGGATAGGTCTTCTTGATCGTCTCGATCAGCAGGTCGTCGAAGGCCTGGGACGAGATCCACTCGTACACGATCTCGTCCAGCGAGGCCAGCGACGTGTCGCAGAACTCGCGGTAACGGTCGGTGTCGAAGTACGCGTTCGACAGCGCCAGGTAGCGCTCCAGCTTGGCCGGGTAGTCCAGGTCGGGGTCGTCGGCGACGTCGTACCAGTCCCGGGTGGTGGTGTCGACCTGCGGCAGTCTGCCGGTGACCGCGCAGAAGATCGACCAGCGCAGCAGCGAGGAGATCGCCCAGGGGAAGTAGTAGTGCAGCGAGGTGATGGCGATGTCCGGACACGCGTTCGCGTAGTCGATCGGCCGCACCCGCGAGCCGGTGACCAGCGACTCGCACGAGTTGAACTCCCAGCGGAAGAACGCGTTGATCGTCTTCGACAGGGTGAGGATCTCGTCGCCCGCCTCGGCCGGCAGGAAGTCGTGGGACACCTCGTAACGCAGGTGCATCGGCAGCTCCGGGCGGAACTTCATCACCATCGTGTCCGGGCCGATGGTCAGCGAGCGGGCGAACGCGTCGTACGGGCTGATCGCGGCCTGCAGGTGCATCAGCATCTGGCCGGACTCGTCGTAGGCCCGATGCAGCACCTCGGCGTCGTCGATCCGGCTCACTCCCCGCCAGGCCCCGCCGTCGAACGGCTTCATGAACATCGGGTAGCCGATCCGGCCGGCCACCTCGTCCAGGTCGAACGGCAGGTTGTACGTCGTCGCCGTGTAGGCCCACTTCTCGTGGTCGATCGGGTTCTTGTACGGCACCAGCACCGTGTCCGGGATGTCGAAGCCGAGCCTGATCATGGCGCAGTAGGCGGAGTGCTTCTCCATCGACTGGAACGTGAACGGGTTGTTGATCAGGTAGGTGTCGTTGACCAGCGCGGCCTTCTTCAGCCACTCCCGCGGGTGGTAGTACCACCAGGCCAGCCGGTCGATCACGACGTCGTGCCGGACCGGATCGCGCAGGTCGAACGGCTCGATGGTGATCCGCTCGGTGGTCAGCGTGTGGTCGCGGCCCTCGTGCGGCACCGCACCGACCCGCTGGACCAGGGTCTCGAACGCGCGCGGCCAGTCGTCCTCGGTGCCGAGCAGCAGGCCGATCAGGTGCGTGGTCTTGTCGCCGCGGACGGACATGGGCGGAGCCTCCCGAGGGGTGTGCGGGTCGATGATCCCGATCCTGTCAGAACCCGTTCCGCTCCGACAGGCTCAGGGCCGGTCCAGCGCGTCGATCAGCCGGTCCAGCCCGGGCGTCCAGGCGTCACGCCAGCCGATCATGGTGTGCGCGTCGGGGAAGATCGTCCAGTCCACCGGGTAGCCCTGCCGGTCGAGCGCATCGGCCAGTTCCAGGTTGTTGGCGAGGTTCTCCTCGATCGCACCGCAGCAGACGAACGCGGGCACCGTCCGCGGCGCCGGGTCCAGCGTGATCCGGCGGACCGCGGCACAGACCTGCTCGAAGTGGCCGTAGCCCGACTCCTGCGGGTCGGTTCGAGGGGTGAAGAAGCTGCCGGACTGGAGCGCGAGCGCGTCCAGGCGATCCGGGCGGCGGCGCTGCAGGGTGAGCATGGCGAGGGCGCCGAGGCTGATACCGAGGCCCGCGGTCGCCGCGACCGCGACCCGTTCGCCGGCCGCGGGAAGGACGAGCTCGGCCACGTCGTCGGCGTAGTCGTCGTTCGCGGCGTACCAGTCGTCCCGGCAGCCCGGCGCCGGATCGAGCAGCAGCACCCGGAGCGGCCGGCCGCGCCCGCCGTGCCAGGTGGCCCAACCCAGGAGCTGGGCGTCGTTCGCCAGCCCGGTGCCGTCGTTCGCGACCAGCAGCGGTGCCGGCGCGGCCGGGTCCAGCCCGGACGGGGACCACAGCCGGGTGGGGATCGGGCGGCCGAGCCGCCCGCTGCGGATGTCCAGCTCGACCAGCTCGCCGGCCGGCTCGGTGCCGACCCACTCCGGCGGGCGGTAGTCGGCAAAGTCGATCACCGACCGGTCCCCGAACGGGTTGCCGATTCGCCGTGGGTTGGTCGGGTCCGGACCCGGATCGCCGTGGCCGTCGGCGTCCCGCAGCAGCAGCCGGTATTCCAGCCGCCGGGCTGCCGGCCTGCGCAGGGCGTACGTCCACTCGGCGTCGGCGCGGGAGAACTCGGGGTCGCCGGCCAGCACCCAGTCGACCTCGAGCCGGACGCCGCCCGGCGCGAGGTCGACGGGGATGTGCCAGGTCACCCCCTCGTCGCGTACGTCCGGTGCCGGCATCGGGCCAACCTACCCAGCGCCGTCGACGGGTTCGTCGACGGCGCTCGGCTCGGGCTCAGGAGAAGCTGTACGGGTTGAAACCGGTGGCGGCCATCACGTACCAGGACGTGGCGGCGGTGTGCAGGTGCGGGTGGTAGGCGAAGCCGAAGCCGGTGTCGATCGGCGAGGTGGCCGCCTGGATGCCGCCCTCGATCCGCTTGCCACCGAAGGTCTGGCCGTCGCCGAGCTTCTCCTGGGAGTCGCGCAGGGTGGCCAGCAGCGCGTCGGACGCGGCCAGGTCGCCGTTGCGGTCCCGCTTCCGCAGCGCCAGGGCGAGCTGGCCGGTGCCCTCGAACCAGACGCCGCCGTCGTTCGGGAACGGACGCCAGTCCTCGGTGCCGCCGACCCGTGCCTTGACGTCGGTGCGGACGGTGCCGCTGGCGAACACGGCCCCGGTGAACGTGTCGTGGCCGGTCAGCGCGGAGTTGGTCCGCAGCGGGGTGTCGGTGCTGCGCAGGTTGGTGGCGGCCCAGTCGAGGGACTTCGCGTACTTGCCGCGGCCGACCGACAGCCAGAACCAGGTCTGGACGTCGAGCGGCAGCTGCAGCGGGTTCTTGTTGATCGCGGCGCCGTCGTCGGAACCGGTCCAGAAGAAGCCGTCGTCGGAGTTCCAGACGGCCTCGATGAACTTCAGCGCATGCTGAGCGCGGCCGTTCCAGCGACCGTCGCCGGTCAGCCGGGCCAGCAGGCGGAAGAAGCCGTAGACGTCGATGTTGTGCTCGGTGGACTTGTGGTCCTCCAGACCGGCCGTCTCGCCGAAGGTGTAGCCGCCGAGCCCGGTGGTGGAGTAGGTGTTGTCGACGATCCACTGGCCGATCCGGACCGCGCCGGCCAGGTAGTCGCCGCGGGGCACCCGGCGGGCGAGCTGGGCCAGCGCGATGCCCGTCCAGGACATGTCGCCGACCGCGGTGCCGACCAGGCCGAACTCGTAGCCGAAGTGCGCGGGCCCGTCCGGATATCCCAAGCTGTCGGCGTGGTAAGCCTGGCGCAGCCGGCCGTCGGAGAAGTCGGCGTCGTGGCTCTGCGCCCAGAGCAGGGCGTCGCCGATCGCCCGCGCGCGGGACAGGTCGCCGGCCGCCAGCAGCGCGCAGGTGGTGAGGGCGTTGTCGTAGATGAAGCCGATGTCGTTCAGCCCGGAGGCGTCCATGTAGCTCTGGGCGAGCCTGGGCCCGGAGTCGCGGTAGGCGTCGGTCACGCCGCGCAGGAAGGACACGGCGGCGCGCACGGAAGCCCGCTGGCCGGCCTTCGCGCTTGCCGCGGCCGGTGCCGCCACAGCCGGCTGGCCGCCCAGGCCGACCAGGCCCACGCCGACAGCGGCGGCGCTCCCGCCGAGCAGCAGTCGGCGGCTGAAGTTGGTGTCGTCGTTCGGATTCGTCATCGGGATTCCCCTTCGTTGGAGCTCCGGGTCGCCTCCTGACGGGGACCTGGAGAGCGCTCTCACCCAGTGAGAGCGCTCTCACCGTAATGAGGTCGTCGCTCCGAGTCAACGGTCCGTCCGCGAATCGTGCACCGCCGGTCCGCCGGTCGTCGACGGGCCGGTCCGCGGATCGCACCACGCTGCCAACCGGCGGGCGCTCACCCGCGCGCGTGGGCCACAATTCGGGGATGAGTCACGAGGCGAGCGGGTCCGGACGGGACGTGGGCCGCATCCTGTCCTATGTCGGTGGGTGGCTCGGCGTGGCGGCCATGTTGGTGCTTGCGCCCTTCTTCCTGGCGACCGGACTGATGGCACCGCTCTGGGGCGTCGTGCTGGTGATGGCCATCTGGCTGGCGCTGCTCGCGTTGGCCGTGCTCGCGATCCGCAGGCGCCGGCCGCTGCTCGCCCTGCTCGCTCCCGTGGTCGCCGCCGGCCTGTGGTGGCTGGTGCTGACTCTCGGCGAGCGGCTGCTCGGCTGGACGGCCTGAAACGGGTCGGGCGGACCGATCGGCTCAGGTCGTCGCCGGGCCGGAACCGGGATGGTTCGGACGACTGCTGGGATCGATGGAGGTGCCGGCGTCCAGCACGATTCGGACCACCCGATCGAGGTCGGGACCGAGATCGTGCTCGGGCAGGGTCAGCCGGACCGCGCCGAACTCGATGGTGTAGACGAAGCGGTCGGCCCCGGCCGCCGTCGTGGCCATCCGGCGGAGGTCGGTTCCGGCCAGCAGCCGGCGGACCTCCGGCCCACTCGGGTGCTCGTTGAGGTCGAGCTCGGCCACCCGGGAGATGCCGGCGACCCCTCCGCTGCGCCGGACGGCGATCGTGTCGATCCCGGTCGGAGTCAGCGGGTCGCCCGTCGGTGCCCCGGCGGCCACGTCGGCCGGTGCGTTGTCGGTAGCCGGCAGCACCCCGACCTCGGCCCACGCCCCGCGCACCTTCTGGGCCACGGTCACGTCGGTAGAGAAGAGCCGGCCCGCGGACGACACGGTGGCCCGGGCGAACCCGGCGAAGTCGGTATCGGATCCGATGGCGCCACCGGTGAGTGTGTCGTACCAGATCTTGCCCGCGAGCTCCCAGCTGTGCCCCCCGAGGGCAATGGCCGCCAGTGCGAATGCCCGGTTCGGGATCCCGGAGTTGATGTGCACCCCGCCGCTGTCCTCGGTGGTCTCGACGTAGTCGGCCATCGACCCGACCTGCGGGTCCTTGCCGATCCTGGGGTCGTCGTAGGCCGTGCCCGGCTCGGTCATCGAGCGCAGCGCCTTCGCGTTGATCGATGGCAGGAACAGACCCGCACCGATCAGCCAGTCGGCCTCGGCCGCGGTCTGGCCCGCGGTCCACTGCGTGCTCATGGCGGCGAACGCGTCGGAGACGCTTTCGTTCAGGGCGCCCGACTGGCCCTGGTAGGCCAGCCCGGCGCTGAACTGGGTCACGCCGTGGGTGAACTCGTGCGCCATCACGTCCGGCGGCTTGGTGAATCGCTCGAAGATCACCCCGTCGCCGTCGCCGTCGCCGAAGACGAGTTGGCTGCCGTTCCAGAAGGCGTTGTCGTAGTCCTGGCCGTAGTGCACCGTGATCGACAGTGTGCCGCCATGGCCGTCGATCGCGTCCCGGCCGAACTGCTGCGCGAACAGGTCGAGAACCTGCCCGCCGTAGTCCCATGCCTCGTCGACCGCGACGTCCCCCGACGGCGAGTCGCCGTCGGTCCGGACCGCGCGGCCGGGCAACTGCTCGGTGTTGTCGGCGGAGTGCACGACCCGGGTGCTGCCGGCCGCTCCCGCCTCCGCCTCGGTGAGCACGGACCGGTGCCGCAGAGCCGGATCGCCGCGCTGTGCGCGGAGCCGGGCGTCGGTGGCCAGGCTTCGCCGCGCGCAGGCGCTCGGCCCGGCATCGTCGACCGCCGCGACGTGCCGGAGCAGATAGGGCGGCACGAATGCGCAGGGATCGGGGTCTTCCGAAGGGGCGGATCGGCGGGGGAGCGGCATCGATGTTCTTCCTTCGGGATCGGCGGCACCGGGCTGACCCGATTCTGCGTCGAGCGTCCGACAGTTCCGGTGGCCTCGGTGCCCGCAGGGTGTCCGAAACGGACACCATCCGACCTCCGGAGCGGGTGCCGGAATGATGCGCAAGGGCCCTGAAGCGCTTTTGTGCAGCCGACCTCAGTGGCTCACACGTGTTAGGAATGTCAACTTTATGACATCGCCTAAATAGGACGCGTCCTGGCATGACTTTCCTGTGCCGACTTGCGTAGATTAGTGCCCGTCGTCAGGTGGCTCGACAAAGCATCGCGTGGGAACGATGCGGCGGAGAGCCAAACAGAAGGGATACCTCACTCCAATGAAGAAGCTCAATCGCAGGATCGTAGCGGCTACCGCCTCGATCGCGCTCGCCGTCGGCATCTTTGCGGCCGTGCCGCTGAGCGCCGAGGCCAGGACCAACTACAAGATCACCAAGTCGTCCGAGGCGCCGAGCTTCGGTGACAACGAGGTCAGGTTCTCAGCACAGGTCAACGGCATCTAGTCGCCGGCCCGGGTCAGGAGGGCCGACACCACAGATCTTCCGCAAGGAAGCCGGGATACCTGACGATCCCGGAGGTCCGACAGGTGATGTGAGCACCTGCCGAACCGACAACCCCACATAGTCGGGAGGGATTTTTCCCCGAGGTCCTTCCCGATCTCCTCCCCCTGGGCTACGTCCGCGGTTCCACTGGAACCGCGGACGTAGCTTTTTGTGCGGGCTTGTCTGTGCGAGTTTGTTCGGCCGCATCCGGGATTCTGGACCGGAGCATGCCGCGCGAATGGGCCGGTCGATGCGGCAGCTGGCGCCGGACTAAGCGGTCGCCCGGATCGTTGCGTCGTCGTCCGCGCCGTCACTCGCCGGAGCGCGGAGGGCGTCGGCACGGACCAGAGCCGCGCCCAGCTGGAGTCGGGTCGTCACCCCCAGCTCGTCCATCAGCTCCGCGATCCAGCGCCGCACCGAGCGGACGTTGATGCCGAGCTGGGTGGCGATCGCGCTGTCGGTCGATCCGGTCATCAGCAGCGAGATGAGCATCTGCCGCCGGGGGTCGTTCTCGTTGAACCCGGACGTCACGATCGGCACGGACGAGTCCCAGACCGTCTCGAACAGCCACTGCAACGCCTCGACCAGCATCGGGTGCCGGGTGACCGACGCCCGCAGCTCCTGTCCCGGGTAGTACGAGCGCATCGACGGGATCAGCGCGACCTGGGCGTCCACCAGGATCAGCTTCATGGGCACCGGCGCGGTCCGGGACTGCTCACCCTTCTCGGCGAACAGGGCCAGCTCGGCCAACCGGTCGCTGTCGAACCCCGGGTGATAGATGCCGCGCAGCTTCACGCCTCGCTCCAGCGCCTGCCACTCCGGCGACATCTCGTCCAGCGCGACGGCGGTCGCGTTGGGCCTCGGCTGGACGTACGGCGGCTTGTCGAAGGCGCAGATCTCCTTCTTCGCGCCGTTGCAGATCTCCCGCCGGGCGGCGATGATCCCCTCCCGGCCGACCACGATCTGGATGTCGGTGTCGGCGGCGTTGTGGCTGGCCGCCAGCAGGTGACTGTGCAGCGACTCCGCCGCGACGGTGGCCATCTCCAGCTCGGACAGCCGCTGGGCGCGCAGCGCGTTGGCGACGTCGAGCAGCGGCAGCGACTGCCACAGCCCGGGCGAGAGCTCGGCGGCCAGGCCGAGGTTGCGCAGCTCCTGCAACGCGCGCTCGGTCGTATCGGGGTCAGTCGTGGTCAGCCGGGCGATCTCGGGGACGGTGCCCGAGGCCATCGGGGCGAGGCCGACGTACACCGCCTCCGCGTCGGCGCTGATCCCGAGCGGCTGCAGCATGGGTCACCTCCTCGCCTCGTGCCTGTCTCGCCCATTATCCGCGTGATCGGCCTCTGAGCGTGCAGACTACGCTGCTGCCGTCGATCGAGCCGCCCGCCGTGTCGGGTGCACAGAGGGGAGCAGCCGTGACGGAGTTGGCCGAGATCGGGGTGACGGGGCTTGCGGTGATGGGCCGGAATCTGGCCCGGAACTTCGCCCGGCACGGGCACCGGGTGGCGATCCACAACCGGACGTATGCCAAGACGCAGTCGTTGATCGACGACCACGGCGACGACGGGACGTTCATCCCGAGCGAGTCGATGGCTGACTTCGTGGCGTCGCTGGAGAAGCCGCGCCGGGTGCTCATCATGGTCAAGGCGGGCGCCGGGACGGACGCGGTGATCGAGGAGCTGATCCCGCTGCTGGAGGAGGGCGACATCGTCATCGACGCCGGCAACGCCCACTTCCCGGACACGATCAGGCGGGAGAACTATCTGAAGGAGAAGGGGCTGCACTTCGTCGGCACCGGGGTTTCCGGCGGCGAGGAGGGTGCGCTGAACGGGCCGTCGATCATGCCGGGCGGGTCGAGGGAGTCGTACGAGTCGTTGGGCCCGCTGCTGGAGAACATCTCCGCGAAGGTCGACGACACCCCGTGCTGTACCTATGTCGGCCCGGACGGTGCCGGGCATTTCGTGAAGATGGTGCACAACGGCATCGAGTACGCCGACATGCAGTTGATCGCGGAGGCGTACGACCTGATCCGGCAGGGCACCGGGAAGTCGGCGGCCGAGATCGCCGACATCTTCCGGTCCTGGAACGAGGGGGATCTGGAGTCGTTCCTGATCGAGATCACCGCGGAGGTGTTGGCCCATACCGATGCCGAGACCGGTCAGGCGTTGGTCGACGTGATCTTGGACCAGGCCGAGCAGAAGGGCACCGGCCGGTGGACGGTGCAGAACGCGCTGGATCTCGGGGTGCCGATCACCGGGATCGCGGAGGCGACGTTCGCCCGCGCCCTGTCCGGCGGGGTCCCGCAGCGGGAGGCCGCCCGCGGGGTGTTGCCGGCGCACACCGCGGACTGGGCGATCGACGACGACGACACGTTCGTGGAGGACGTCCGGCAGGCGCTGTACGCGTCGAAGGTGGTGGCGTACTCGCAGGGTTTCGACCAGATCGCCGCCGCGAGTGCGGAGTTCGGTTGGGACATCGACCGGGGTGCGATGGCCCGGATCTGGCGGGGTGGTTGCATCATCCGGGCCCGGTTCTTGAACCGGATCACCGAGGCGTACGAGCGGACTCCGGATCTGGCCCTGTTGATCGCGGATCCGTACTTCACCGACGCGATCTCGGCGGCGTTGCCGGCCTGGCGGCGGGTGGTGGTGGCGGCGGCCGAGCACGGCATCCCGACGCCGGCGTTCTCCTCGTCGCTGGCCTACTACGACGGGGTCCGGGCCGACCGGCTGCCGGCGGCGCTGATCCAGGGTCAGCGTGACTTCTTCGGTGCCCACACGTACCGCCGGGTCGACAAGCCGGGCACCTTCCACACCGAGTGGAGCCTGGACCGCAGCGAGACCCAGATCAGCGGCGGCGACGCGCAGACCCTGCCGCCCGAACCGGCCGAGAAGGCCACCGACCGGCCCTCCTGAGCGGATGCCGATGGGCCCGCTGGTCGCTGAGCTGCGATCACGGATCGGCAACCGGCTCGGGGCTCGCTCCTTTGCCCGGCAAGCGGCCGGGTCGGGCCCGGTGCCCGACGAGGGGATTGCGGTGTTCTTCGCGACCCCGCCGCAGAACGCCTACCAGCTCGAGCAGTGGCGGCGTCCGCTGGAGGCCCTCGCCGCGGAATCACGGGCCGATCGGCGCGGCGTGTTCGTGGTGGTCGACCGGCCGGACACCGGACGCCGGTTGCTGGAGACGTTTCGGCTGCCGGTGGCGTTCGCCCGAGGCAGTGCCGCGCTGGAGTCGCTGGTCGAGCGGCACCGGCCGCGCGCGGTGCTGTACGTCAACAACGTCGAGCGGAACTTCCGAATGCTGCGGTTCGCCGATCCGGTGCACATCCAGCTCGGGCACGGCGACAGCGACAAGGGAGCCAGCGTCACGAACCAGCACAAGGCGTACGACCTGACCTTCGTCGCCGGCGAGGCGGGCCGGGATCGGCTGTCTCGAGCCCTGTTCGACTTCGACGCTCGGTCCAGGGTCTGGCTGGTGGGCCGGCCGCAGCTGGACTACGACGTCCAGGGCGCGCCGGACTGGCCTGCCGACGGCACGAGCCGGGTGCTCTACGCGCCGACCTGGGAGGGCGATCGGCCGAGCCTGCGCTACAGCTCCGTCGTCAGCCACGGGCCGGCGCTGATCGCGGCGTTGCGGGCCGACCCGCGGGTTCGGGTGGTCTATCGGCCGCATCCGTGGCTCGGCCGGATCTCCGCCGAGCACGCCCGGGTGGATCGTGAGCTGCGGGCCGCCCTGATGGCGGACGGGGACCGGCACCTCGTCGACACCGGTACGTACGGCTGGCAGTGGACGTTCGCGGACGCCTGTATCGCGGACGTCTCGGCGGTGGCGTACGACTGGCTGGCGACCCGGAAGCCGCTGGTCGTCACCCGGCCCGAGGCGGAGGAGGCGTATCTGCCGCCGTCGCGGCTGCTGGACTCGCTGCCGCTGCTGGGCGCGGCGGGCGCGAGCTCGATCGTTCGGGAGCTGCTGGACTCCGCCCCGCCGGCGGAGCTGGCCGGGTTGGCGGAGTACTACTTCGGCGACACCTCGCGCGGTGCGAGCACGAACCGGTTCGAGCAGGCGCTGGAGGACGCGATCGAGGCGCGAGCGGTCGAGATCGCCGCCCGCTCGGCCGGCTAGATCTCCACGGTCCCGCGGGCGGTCCGCCGCAGCGCCCGCCCGGGCAGCGCGTCGGTCCGCTGCCCGCCGTCGATCACCGGCGTTCCGTTCACCAGCACATGTCGATGCCGACCGCCTGCCGGCGCGGATCCTCGAAGGTCGCCGTGTCCTGGACCGTCGCCGGGTCGAACAGCACCAGGTCGGCGTGCTGACCGACCCGGACCAGGCCCCGGTCGACCAGCCGCAGCCGGGCGGCCGCACGGCCGGTCAGGTGGTGGACACAGTCCTCGAGCCCCAGCACCGCCAGCTCGCGGACGTACCGGCCGAGGTAGCGCGGGAACGTGCCCCAGCCGCGCGGATGGGGCCGCTGACCCACCAGGATCGCGTCGGAGCCGCCGGTGTGGACGCGGTGTCGCATGATCGCCCGCACGTTGTCCTCGTCGCCGACGTGCTGCAGGATCGTCGTCGCCAGGCCGTCGCGGACGAGCAGGTCGAAACACACCTCGGCGGGCGACCGGCCCTGCTCCGCCGCGAGCTCGGCGACGCTGCGTCCGACGGCCGCCGACAACTCCGGGCGCGCGACCCCGCTGATCTGGATCGTGCTCCAGTCCACGACACAGCCGTGACAGCCGTCGCTGCCGACGCGGTCCAGCGCGTCCGCGATCCGGGCACGGGCCGCCGCGTCGCCGAGCCTGGCCAGCAGCGCGTCCGGCCCACCGGCGGCGGCCCAGCTCGGCAGCAGCGCGGCGAGGGTGGTGGAGCCGGGCAGGTAGGGATAGCTGTCCAGGGTGATGTCCGCGCCGCCGTCGAGGGCGTCGTCGATCATCGCCAGCAGCTCCCCGGCGCGGCCGCGGTTCGGCTCGAAGTTCATGGTCGCGTGGGTCAGGTGCAGGGCGCAGCCGGCGCGGCGGCAGACCTCGATCATCTCCGCGTACGCCGCCAGCGCGCCCACGCCGTACGAGCGGTGATGGGGCGCGTAGAACCCGCCCGACTCGGCCACCACCCGGCACAGCTCGACGAGCTCGTCGTCGTCGGCGAACATGCCCGGCGGGTAGGTCAGCCCGCTGCTCATCCCCACCGCGCCCTCGGCCAGCCCTTGTCGGACGAGGGCCACCATCCGCGCTCGCTCCGGCTCGGTCGCGGGGCGGTCGTCGGTGCCTACGATCAGCATCCGGACCGTGCCCTGCGGCACCAGATATGCGGCGTGACAGGCGATCCCTCGGTCGAGACGGTCCAGATAGCCGCCGACGCTGTCCCAGCCGAGCTCGAGGCCGGCCGGCTCACCGTTCCAGCCGGCGACCTGGCGACCGATCAGCTCGCGCGTCGGCCCGTCGACCGGCGCGAACGACAGCCCGTCCTGCCCCAGCAGCTCGCACGTCACGCCCTGGCTGACCTTCGCGGTGTGGGCCGGGTCCGCGAGGATCTGCAGGTCGGAGTGCGCGTGCATGTCGATGAAGCCGGGCGCGAGCACCCGGCGATCCGCCGCCAGGATGCGGCGCGCCGACGGTCCCCGGCCGGCGGCGGTGACCTCGCGGATCCGTCCGCCGTCGACCACCACGTCGGCAGGGAAGCCGGGCGCCCCGGTGCCGTCGACGACCAGCGCGTCTCGGATCAGCAGGTCGGTCACGCCCGCCCGCTCAGAAGTACGTCCGGATCAGGTCGACCACGACCGGATCGGGCGCGTCGGCGTCGTCGACGACCGGGATCAGGCCCCACTTGTCGAACGCCGTACAGGGGTGCGATACGCCGAGCCGCAGCTCGTCGCCGATCCACACCGGCGCGGGGCCGTCCGGGTCGAAGCGCAGGAACCCGTGCTGATCGTTGAGCGCCACCACGCTCACGCCGTGAATCGGTTCCGCCGGCTGGCCGTCGGCCCGCCCGCGGCGCAGCTGGACCTCCGGCAGACCCTCGTCGAACGGCAGATCGCGCTTCCCGGCGTCGAACAGCGCCAGTCCGGGCTCGGGCTGGCTGCTCACCCGGACCCAGGCGTGCAACGCGCTGCGCAGCGCCGGACCGGTCGTCCTCGGCCGCGCGCCGAGCGGGCTGAGCTGTCGGTACAGGCCGTCGTCGTGGGTCAGGTAGGCCCCGGAGCGCAGCACGACGCGGACACCCTCGGTGGTGAGCGGCGCCAGGACCTCGGCAACCACGTCGAAGTAGGCGCTGCCGCCGGCGCTCACCACCGGCTCGACGTCCTCGGGATACAGCGCCTCGGTCGCGATCAGACGGTGTGCATCGCGGAGCGTGGTCAGGTAGTCCCGGACCACCGTCAGGCCGTGCTCGTCGCTGTCGTGACTGAGCACGCCCTCGTAGCCGGCGACGCCGGCCAGCCGGAGATGGGGCGCGCCGGCGACGGCGCGCGCGATCCGCAGTGCCGTCGGGACGTCCCGCGCCCCGGTCCGCCCGCCGGTCCCGCCGAGCTCGACCAGCACGTCCACCGGGCGGTACGCAGCTCCGTGCGTCGGCGCGTGGGCGGCCAGCGCGGCCTCCATCAGCTCGACCGTGCGGACGTCGTCGGCCCAGGTGAGCACCTGGGCGGACCGATCGACGGCCAGCTCGTCGCTGATCCAGCGCAGGGTGAGCGGGGAGATGACCGCGTTCGCGACCAGCACCCGCGACACGCCGAAGGCCCGCGCGACGGCGAGCTGGGGCAGGTTCGCCAGCGTGATCGCCCACGCGCCGGCGGCGAGCTGCTCGGCCCACAGTTGGGGTGCCATCGTGGTCTTGCCGTGCGGTGCGAGCTCCAGTCCCCGCTCGGCGCACCAGCCGGCCATGGTCGCCAGATTGTGCCGAAGCGCGGGTGCGGACAACGTGAGCAATGGGGTCGGGAACCGCGACAGCGGCAGCCGCCGCGCGGAGACCTCGCGCACCGACTCGCCCCAACAGGCGGGCGGCATGCCCTTGTCCGACCAGTCGACGGATCGGTCGGCGAGCGCCATGATCTCGTCGGTGTCGATGGTCGCCGGCGCGGGCCCAGGCATTCGGTGCTTCCTCTCGCTCGGGATGGTTGCAAGATACGCACTGCAGGAGACAGCCCGCCGACCCCCGTGCGGAACCACTCCTCACTCCCGAGAGGCTCCGCCCATGACCGGCAAAACCGCTGTCACCACCGACCAGGCGCCCGCACCGGCGCACACCTTCTCCCAGGGCGTCCGGCGCGGTCCCATCCTGCAGGTCTCCGGCCAGGGACCGGTCGACCCGGCGACCGGCGCGTACCTGCATGCCGGCGACGTCCGGGCCCAGACCCAGCGGACGCTGGCCAACGTCGAGGCGGTGCTCGCCGCCGGCGGGGCGACCTTCGACGACGTGGTCATGCTGCGGGTGTATCTGACGACCCGGGACGACTTCGGCCCGATGAACGAGGCCTACGGGGACTACCTCGATCCCCGCTGCGCCGTGCTCCCGGCGCGGACCACCGTGTTCACCGGGCTGCCCCGGGAGGAGATGCTGGTCGAGATCGACGCGCTCGCCGTGCTGGACTGAGCTCGCGGTCCGCGCCTGGCCCGGAGGCGTCCCTGGTGATCAGCGCCTAGGTCGTCGTCAGATGGCTGAGCGCGTCGACCGACTCGGCGACGATGCCGCGCATCGCCGCCTCGGCGCCGGCGGCGTCACCGGCCTGCACCGCAGCGGCGACCTCGCCGTGCAGCCGTAGCGCCTCGGCGTCGGCCACCGAGGGCATCAGCTCGTGCTCGGTGCGTCCCTCCAGCACCGCGACAACCACCGCGGTCAGGCCGGCGAGCATCGGGTTTCCGGCGGCTCGGAGCAGGATGGTGTGGAAGTCGATGTCGTGCTGCAGATAGGCACCCGCGTTGGCGGCTCGGGAGGTCGCCGCCATCCCGATCACCGCCGCGGCCAGCGCGCCGCACTGCTCGGGGGTTGCCCGGTCCGCGGCCAGCCGCGCGGCGAGAGGCTCGACCGCCGAGCGAAGCTCGCCGAGGCTGCGCAGGTGGTCCAAGCGCTCCGGGCCGGCGAGCCGCCAGCGCAGCACCCGGGGGTCGTAGGGCGTCCAGCGGTCCGCCGGCAGCACCGTAATGCCGACCCGCTGACGGGCCTCGACCAGGCCGAGCGACTCGAGCACCCGGACCGCCTCGCGGATGACCGTCCTGGACACCCCGAGCTGCTGAGCGGCCTGCTCGCTGGCGATCCGGCTGCCGGCCGGCCGGCGGCCGGCGACGATGTCGGATCCCCATTGCTCGACCAGCGCGTCGTGCAGGGGTCCGGGCGTCTCCTGGAGCGTGACCACCGCCACATCCTACGTTCTAATGCCAGATGACATCGCCCAGTTGTCAAATATTGCCAGCTTCTTGCGTCAGATCTCTTGCAATAATCATACGAAATAGCTAGAGTCCTTCGAAACGTCAGCTTTCAACCTTCCGCGGAGGAACAGTGTCCGTTCCCTTACTCGCCACGACCGCATTGCAGGTCGTCCCGCTTGCCGTCTCCAACACCCAGTTGATCCTGGTCGCGCTGGCGGGCTTCGCCGTCATCATCGCGCTGATCACCTGGCTGAAGGTTCATCCCTTCCTCGCCCTGACCATCGGTGCGATCGCCGTCGGGCTCGCCGCCGGGCTCGGCGCGACGAAGACGCTCACCAGCTTCGGGACCGGGTTCGGCACCACGATGGGCAGCGTCGGCGTGCTGATCGGCCTCGGCGCGATGTACGGCAAGCTGCTCGCCGACTCCGGTGGCGCGGACCGGATCGTCGACACCCTCGTCCATCGGTCCAGCCCGAAGGTGCTGCCGTGGACGATGGCCCTCGTCGGCGCCATCATCGGCCTGCCGATGTTCTTCGAGATCGGCCTGGTGCTGCTGATGCCGGTGATCATCCTGGTCGCCCGCCGCTCGGGCCTGCCGCTGATGAAGATCGCCATCCCGACCCTGGCCGGCCTCTCGGCCATGCACGCGCTGGTGCCGCCGCACCCCGGCCCCCTGATCGCCATCTCCACCCTCGGCGCGAACCTCGGCGTCACCCTCGGCTTCGGCGTCCTCGTCGCCATCCCGACCGTGATCGTCGCCGGTCCGCTGTTCGCCCCGTTCGCCGCGAAGTGGGCGCCGGTTCCGGTGCCGGCCATGTTCGTCACGCACGAGGACGAGGGCGAGGACCCGACGGCACGTCCGCGGCCCAGCTTCGCCGCGTCGCTGATCAGCATCTTGCTGCCGGTGGTGCTGATGATGGCCAAGGCCCTCGCCGACGTCTTCGCGCCGGACTCGAAGGGCCTGGGCAAGACGCTCCTGGACTTCCTCGGCACGCCGGTCATCGCCCTCCTGCTGGCGGTCCTGGTCGGGATCGCGCTGCTGGCCCGGCCCGCCAAGATGGACCGCAAGGCGATCGCGGCGACGCTCGAGGCCAGCCTGCCGCCGATCGCCGGTATCTTGCTGATCGTCGGTGCCGGTGGTGCCTTCAAGCAGGTGCTGATCGACACCGGCATCGGTGAGGTGATCACCCAGGCCGCGCTCGGCAGCGGGATCTCCGTGCTGCTGCTCGGATGGATCGTTGCCGCGCTGGTCCGGATCGCCACCGGCTCCGCGACGGTGGCGACGGTCACCGCGGCCGGCCTGATGGCACCCGTCGCTGCCAGCCTCGCCGGCCCGGAGGTGGCCCTGCTCGTGCTGGCGATCGGCTCGGGCTCGGTGTTCCTCTCCCACGTCAACGACGCCGGCTTCTGGCTGGTGAAGCAGTATCTGGGCACCGACCTGCCGCAGACGTTCAAGACCTGGACGGTGCTGGAGTGCCTGATCTCGGTCGTCGGCCTGATCGGCGTGCTGCTGCTCAGCCTGGTGGTCTGAGATGACGGGATCGGAGGCCAGCACGCACGACTTCGCCGAGAACCCGCCCATCGTGCTGGTCGTGATGGGGGTGTCCGGCACCGGCAAGTCCACCGTCGCCGGAATGCTCGCCGGCCGGCTCGGCTGGGACCTGGAGGAGGGTGACGACCTGCACCCGGCCGCCAACGTGGCCAAGATGGCCTCCGGCCAGCCGTTGACCGACGAGGACCGCTGGCCGTGGCTGGACAAGATCGCGGCCTGGATCCAGCTGCACACCGAGTCCGCGACGCCCGGGATCGTCACCTGCTCGGCGCTGAAGAAGGTCTATCGCGACCGGCTGCGGGCGCCCGGGGTCGCGTTCGTGCACCTGGACGGCAGCCGGCAGGTGATCGGCGAGAGGCTGTCCAAGCGGCTCGATCACTTCATGCCGAGCAGCCTGCTCGACTCCCAGCTGGCCACCCTCGAACCGCTGAGCGCCGACGAGGTCGGCGTGGTCGTACCGCTGGGGCGAAAGCCGAAGGACGAGGTGAAGGAGATCATGACCCGACTCCACCTCGAGCCGCTTCCACCGCCGAAGCTGAACGAGGACGGCCTGTTCAGCGACTGAGCACGGCCCGGCCGGCTACAGACCGCGGAGGAAGTCGACGTCGTCGTCCGGGGCCTTGGGATGGCCCCGGCCGGTGCGGTCACCGCGGCTCTCGGCGGTCGGCCGGCCGAACAATAGCCAGCACACGGCACCGATCAGCGGCACGCAGATGATGAAGGTCGCCCACAGCCAGCGAGGCATCCGGCGCACCGCGAACGGCTGTGCCTGAGCCACCTCGACCACGCAGTAGATGGTCAGCAGCGCCACGATGACGATCGGTAGATAGCGCCCCATGCAGCAAGCGTACGCGGGCGGCAGTCGGGTGGCGATACCTCGAATGACAGCCATCGTCGCTAGGCTGACCGGCGTGTCCGCCCTGTCATCCACCGGTCGCCTGACATCGGCGAACCCGCCGGTGGCGCTGGGATGAGCGGTGCGGAGGCGAGCGACCCGATGCAGGTGGATCGGCCGGCCCATCCGTCCATCGCCGAGTTGCGCGAGGTCACCCAGCCGCCGATCGTACGCACCCGGGCCGGGGCCGAGCACTGGGTCGCGGCGCTCTATCTGCGAGACATCTCGCCCTATCTGACCCGGGTGCTGCTGCGGACCGGGATCAGCGCGAACGCGGTCACCGGTCTGATGGTCGGCACCGCCGCCGTCGCCGCGCTGGTGACGGCCTGGCCGGGACTGCCGACCGCGGTGGTCGTGGTGCTGCTGTGCCAGTTGCAGATGCTGCTCGACTGCTGCGACGGCGAGATCGCCCGCTGGCGGGAGACCTATTCACCCCGGGGCGTCTATCTCGACCGGATCGGCCACTACACCGCCGAGTGCGGGATCTCGGTCGCGCTCGGTGTCCGGGTCGGCGGGCCGCACCTCGGCAGCGTCTGGGTCAGTCTCGGGCTGCTGCTGGGCTTGCTGGTCGCGCTGAACAAGGTCGAGAACGACCTGGTGCACGTGTCCCGGCACTACGCCGGAATGGAGCAGGTCCGCGACGCCGAGGTGGTCAAGGTACCGACCGGCGGCCTGCTCCGGACGGCTCGCCGGGCCGCCCGGTTCGTCCCGTTCCACCGGGTCTTCCACTCCATCGAGCTGTCGTTGCTGATCTTGCTGGCGGCGTTGCTAGATCTGTGGTTCGGCGGGCTCGCGACCCAGTGGCTGCTGGTCGGCCTGGTCGTCGCCGCCGCCGTGACCGTGGTCGGCCATCTCGCGGCGGTCCTCAGCTCGTCACGGCTGCGATGAGCGATCCGACCCGGTCCCGGCGCATCCGGTTCGGCGTCGTCGTCCTGACCCAGGGCGACCGGCCCGCAGAGCTGGATCGCGCGTTGCGGTCCGTGCTCGGCCAGCGCGACGTCGAGCTGGACATCGTCGTGGTCGGCAACGGCTGGGACCCGGCCGGGCTGCCCGAGGGCGTTCGCGGCCACGGGCTGCCGGAGAACCTCGGCATCCCGGCCGGACGCAATGCCGGCGCGCCGCTGGTCACCGGCGAGCTGCTCTTCTTCCTCGACGACGACGCGAGCCTGCCGCGCGACGACCTGCTCGCCGCGGTGGCGGCAAAGTTCGCCGACGACCCCGAGCTGGGACTGATCCAGCCGCGGGTCACCGACGCCGCGGGACTGCCCGCCCCCCGCCGGTGGACGCCGCGGGTGCTGGTGGGTGATCCCGCCCGCAGCAGCGCGGCCATGTCGGTCTGGGAGGGCGCGGTGGCGATCCGGCGCGAGGCGTACGACTACGCCGGCGGCTGGCCCGAGCCGTTCTGGTATGCCCACGAGGGGATCGAGCTGGCTTGGCGGGTGTGGGACGGCGGCTTCCACGTCCGCTACGACGGCGAGATCGAGGTGAATCACCCGGCCAACGCGCCCACCCGGCACGTGGAGTTCTATCGGTTCCAGGCACGCAACCGGGTCTGGCTGGCGCGGCGCAACCTCCCGCTGCCGATCGGCATCGTGTACGTCCTCAGCTGGTTCGTCGTCGGCGGCACCCGGCTGCGCTCGCGGGAGGCATTCGTGGAGACGATGCGCGGCTACCGGCTCGGGCTGGTGCTGCCCTGCGGCGATCGCCGCCCACTGCGCTGGCGGACGGTCTGGCGGATGCTGCGCGCCGGCCACCCGCCGATCATCTGATCCCCGCTCGCCGGTGAGCCGGGCTCGGGCCCGTCGACCGGATCGCTCGGACACCCGCGAGGACCAGGACGAGCATCGGCACGAGCGCCGGCACGAGGCTCCACGGACCGATCGGCAGCAGGCCGGCGGCGCCGAGCGTCACCAGCACCAGCGCCGTCGCGGCTGCCCAGAGCTGCGGGGTGCTCGGGGCCGGCGGCCGCCGTCCCGGGCGGTCTCGCCAGGGCTCCAGCCCGGCGCGCAGACCGGCGCGGGCCCCGATCGCGGCGACGACGATCGCGCCGGGCGGCGCTCCGGCGGCGGTGAGCGCGGCGACCGCGACCAGCAGGGCACCGATCGCCTCGATCGTCTGAACGGGAGCCAGCGCGACGCCGACCAGCCGGCCCGGAAACCCGGCGTCGGCGTGACGCCGGGAGTAGCGAACCGCGAGCCGGGTCCGCGAGACGGGCCGGCCGTGGCAGCAGCCCGCCAGCAGGCAGCCGATCCGGCCGACTCCCAGCACGACCAACAGGCCGGTCGCGGTGACGTCGAGGATCGGCGCGAGATCGCCGCGGGCCAGGCCGACCCCTGCGGCGGCGATCAGCACGACGGCCTCGTGCTCGTGCCAGACCCAGTCCGCCGACCCGCTGACGGCTCGGACGGTCAGCACGGCCAGCGAGCCGAGAACGCCGAACACGGCGACCAGCAGGACCGCCCGGAACGGAACCTCGAGCCGCGCCGCCTGGACCAGCCCGACCAACAGCCCGAGGCCGACGCCGGTCAGCGCGAACAGCCGATAGGCGGGCACCGACGTACGTCCGATCGACAGCTCGGGGCCCGGCAGGACCCGCGGGACTCTCGGTGGGGCAGCGCGCGGACCGCTCATGACACGCTCAACCCGGCCAGCTGGTCGGCGAGCGCGGCATTGCCGCGCACGAACCGGACGTGCATGATCACGTGCCCCGGGGTCGGCACGGCCACCCGGTCGACGGGCGCGTTCGCCGGCACGCTGCTCAGGGCGGCCAGGCCACCCTGCTCCAGCAGGGCACGGATCTCGGCCGCCGCTGCGGGCGGGACCGGACCGGACGGCAGCCGGTAGCGCGCGACCATCGCGTCCAGCGACCGGGTGCTGCCGAGCGGCACCGACACGGTGTCGGCGGCGCCGAAGTGTGAGATCCGCGGGTCGAAGCCGGCCTCGCGGCGCAGGTCGTTCTCCGAGATGCCGGCGCCGGCGCCGACCGAGGTCTGCGGCCCGTCGGCATTGCCGGAGCGGACCGTGGTGAAGGTCGTCTGACCGGTGATCGTGCGCAGTTCCTCGGGGCTCTGCGGCTCGCCGGTGATCGGGTCGCGTACCAGCCCGGCGCCGCCGAAGGTGGCGCGCAGCAGCTCCGGCGGCAGCGGCGGGGATGCGTTCGTGCCGCGGGCGTTGTTGAGCGCGTGGATGAGCTCGTGCCCGACGGTGATGGACGGGTCGAGTTGGATGATCCGAACGTTGCCGGCGGTGCCGCTGAGGCCGACCTGGTTCCGGGCGAGCGCCGGGTTGAGGGTCACGGTCGAGCCCGATCCGGCCCGGCCGCCGTCCTCCGGAGTGCCACGGGCGGCCGCCTTGTCGGTGGCGTCAGTGGTCTGGTCCGCGCCGCTGCGCAGGTTCACCGTCTGGCCGGTGGCCAGCAGCTCGACCACCAGCCGGAAGCCGGTCGGTAGCCGGAGGAGGTCGCTGAGACTGGTTCGGACGAAGTCGGTGAAGTCCGCGTTGCCGGCATCGACCTTGATACTGGTGGTGCCGCCCATGATCAGGTCGAGGATCCGGCCGGCGTAGGCGGTCCGGAACCCGGGGTCGCTCCGGCCGTTGAGCGAGGCGACCGCAGCGAAGTCCTTGCGCCGCACGGCGCGCTCCCAGGCCACCGCGTCCCCGTGCAGCGTGTCGCCGGACGACCCGGCTTCCTCCAGCCGGCGGAGCTGATCCTCGGTGGCCGGGCGGAGCATTCCCTCCAGCCCGTCGGGCGAGCGCTCGGACCGGAACGCGTCCAGCCGCTGCTTCTCCTGGTCGGTGCAGCCCGAGCAGCGACGCAGGGACAGCGCCGAGGCGAGCCGGCTGAGCACCCCGCCGGCCGGGCGCTGCTCCGTCGCGACGGCGACCGCGGCGCGGTCGGCCTCCGCCTCCAGCTCCGCTCCCGAGGCTTCCGGCCCACCACCGCCGCGCTGCTGGACGGCGTGTGCTGCCTCGTGCGCGAGCAGCCCGTCGCCGCTCGGGGTTCCCGGCCGGTAGTGGGCCGGATCCATCACGATGTGTGAGCCGACCGTGAACGCAGCCGCGTTCTCGCGGGCCGGCGCGGCGGCGTCGAGGCTGAGCCTCACATCCGAGAGGTCGGAGCCGAGCCCGGACTCCAGCCGGGACCGGATGCCCTGATCGAGCGGCCGGCCGCCCGCGACCAGGCCCGACACGGCAGCGTTGCCGGCGGCGCGTTGCAGCTGCAGCAGCCCGGCGGGATCGGCCCCGGTGGGCCCGGCGAGATCGACACTCGGCCCGTGGTCGCCGGCCCGCGGCCGCGACCGGCGAGCGGCCGGCTCGCCGGCGTCGTGCTCCGAGCCCATCACTCGAGTCTGGACGCGGCGGCGCCACCTCACCCGGGCGAGAAGGGACCGCTCGAGGGCACGCCGGGCTGCCCCGAAGGGCAGTGCCTCAGGTCTGCCGGACGGGCAGTGCCTCAGGTCTGCCGGAAGGGCAGCGAGTCAGGTCTGCCGGAAGGGCAGTGCCTCAGGCGCCGATCACCAGGCCGAGGGCGAGCGCCGCCGCCACCGCGAGCTCGGCGCTGCCGGTGGCCTTCAGCACCGCGATCAGAGCGGGTCCGACGGCGCCGGTCACGACGCCGCGGATCGCCGGAGCGAGCAGCGCGAATCCGGCCAGTCCGAGCAGCGCCCAGGGGGTGGTCAGGACCGCGACACCGCCCACGCAGAGCGCGGCGACGCCGGCGAGCCCGACGTACAGCCGCCGGGTGGCCGGGTCACCCAGCCGCGTCGCCAGCGTCCGCTTGCCGGCCACCCGGTCGCCGACGATGTCACGGAGGTTGTTGGCGACCAGGATGGCGCAGGCCAGGGCGCCGATGCCCACGCTCGCGACCACCGCCGGGAGCGGGACCCGGCCGAGCTGGACGTACGTCGTGCCGCAGACCGCGACGAGGCCGAAGAACACGAAGACGAACACCTCGCCCAGCCCGAGATAGCCGTACGGGCGGGTGCCGCCGGTGTAGAACCAGGCGGCGAGGACGCAGGCGACGCCGACGGCCAGCAGCCACCAGTGCCCGGTCAGCACCACGATGGCGAGCCCCGCGACAGCGGCGACGCCGAAGGCGACGAACGCGGCCGCCTTCACGCTGGCCGGCTTCGCCAGTCCCGAGCCGACCAGCCGCAGCGGCCCGACCCGGGCGTGGTCGGTGCCGCGGATGCCGTCGGAGTAGTCGTTGGCGTAGTTCACCCCGACCTGCAGGGCGAGGCTCACCACCAGGGCCAGCAGCGCGGTCGCGGCGTCGAAGCCGCCGAGGTAGGCCGCCACCCCGGTCCCGGTGAGCACCGGCGAGACCGCCGCCGGCAGGGTACGCGGGCGGGCGCCCGCCAGCCACTGGGCCGGCGTCGGGGTGGACCACACCTCGGCGCTCATCGCTCTCCTTCTCACTCGTTGTCCGGGTCGGCGGCCGAGGCGAGCTCGCCGCGCAGCCGGTGCCGGTCGATCTTGCCACCGGCGGTCCGCGGGATCGAGCCGCGGTGGACCAGCCGGCGGGGGAGCGCGGGCGGCGGCAGCGTACGGCCGAGGTCGGCGCGCAGGTCCTCCAGGCCGCCGGGCCGCTCCGCTGCGTCGGTCACCGCGACGACGGCGGTGCCCCACTCCGGGTCGGGCACGCCGATCACGGCGATGCCGGCGTTCCGCTGCGTGGCCCAGCGGGTAGCGGCACGCTCGACCGCCGCCAGATCGACGTTGGTGCCGCCGCTGATCACCACGTCGTCGAAGCGGCCCAGCACCTGCAGCCGCCCGTCGTTCCAGCGGCCGCGGTCGCTGGTCCGGAGGCCGCCGCCGGCCAGCGCGGCCGCCGTGAGGTCGGGGCGCCGCCGATAACTCGTGAACAAGGTCGGGCCGGCGATCGAGATGGCCCCGCCGGCACCGAGCGCGACCTCGACCCCGTCCAGCGGCGCGCCGTCGTAGACGCAGCCGCCGCAGGTCTCGCTCATGCCGTACGTCGTGACGATCCGGAGCCCGGCGGCGGCGGCCCGGTCCAGCAACCCGGCGGGCGGCGGCCCGCCGCCGAGCAGCACCGCGTCGAGCCGGGCCAGCGCCGCGGAGAGGTCCGGGTCGGCCAGCGCCCGGGTGAGCTGGGTCGCGACCACCGAGAGGTACGTCGGCCGGCGCGTCCCGCGGACCGCGGCGGGCAGGCCGACCAGGTCGGTCCCGACGTCGCGGATCGCCGTCCCGGCGAGCAGCGCCCGGGCCCGGACCATGAATCCCGCCACGTGGTGCGCGGGCAGCGCGGCCAGCCAGTCGCCGGGACCACCGAGCCGGGCGTGGGTGGCGGTGGCGGAGGCCGCGACCGCGGCGCGGGACAGCACCACGCCCTTCGGCCGGCCGGTGCTGCCGGAGGTGGCCACCACCGCGACGGCATCGGACTCCTCGACCGGCTCGTCCGGCGCCAGCATGGCCAGCACCGCCCCGCGCTCCACCGGGTTCGCCGGAAGCGGCGCCACCGGCGCACCGCCGCCGAGCGCTCGGCCCAGCGCGGCGTCCAGCCCGGAGTCGCGGCCGCCGTCCGGCGGTCCGGTCTCTACCGGCACCAGCATCACGGCCACAGGCTAGCCTCGCCACCCGTGTGGACGTACGAGATCGGTCTGCGGACCAGGTTCCGCGGGCTGACCCGGCGGCAGGGGATGGTCTGGCGCGGGCCGGCGGGCTGGGCGGAGTGGAGCCCGTTCCTGGACTACGCGGGCGCCGAGATCGTGCCGTGGCTGCGGGCCGCGCGGGAGTCGGCGGACGCCGGCTGGCCGGCGCCGGTGCGCGACAGCGTCCCGGTGAACTGCACGGTCCCGGCGGTCGGGCCGGAGACGGCGGCCGAGATCGTCCGCCGGTCCGGGTGTGGGACCGCCAAGGTCAAGGTGGCCGAGGCCGGGCAGTCGCTCGCCGACGATCTGGACCGTGTTGCGGCGGTCCGTGCCGCGCTCGGACCGGCCGGCCGGGTGCGGGTGGACGCGAACGGAGGCTGGGACGTCGACACCGCGCTCGGCGCGCTGACCAGGCTCGCCCGGCACGGCCTGGAATATGCCGAGCAGCCGTGCGCGAGCGTCGAGGAGCTGGCCGATCTGCGCCGCCGGCTGGCCCGCGGCGGAGTCGACGTGCCGGTCGCCGCGGACGAGTCGATCCGGCGAGCCGAGGACCCGCTGCGGGTGGTTCGGCTGAGCGCGGCCGACATCGCCGTGGTGAAGGTCCAGCCGCTGGGCGGCGTCCGGGCCTGCCTTGAGCTGGCCGAGCGGATCGGGTTGCCGGTGGTGGTCTCCAGCGCCTTGGAGACCTCGATCGGGATCCGGGCCGGGGTGGCGTTGGCGGCCGCGCTGCCGGACCTGCCGTACGCGTGCGGGTTGAACACGGTCGCGCTGCTCGACGACGACCTGGTCGGGGAGCCGCTGATCGCCCGGGACGGCCGGCTGCCGGTCGCCGAGCTGCGGGTCGACGAGGCGGCGCTCAACCGCTGCGCCGCCGATCCGGCGGCGCGCGCGCTCTGGCAGGCTCGGCTCGTGCAGACCGAACGGCTGGCCGGGTGAGCGAGCCTGCGCTCGCCTGTGCGCGGACGATCGTCGGCTCCCTGATCGGCGCCGGCGTCACCGATGCGGTGCTGGCGCCTGGGTCGCGCAGCGCGCCCCTCGCGTACGTCCTCGCGGCGGCCGATGCAGCCGGGCTGCTGCGGCTGCACGTCCGGATCGACGAGCGGACCGCCGGCTTCCTCGCCCTCGGCCTGGCCAAGGCGAGCGGCCGCCCGGTGCCGGTGGTCACCACCTCCGGCACGGCGGCGGCCAACCTGCATCCGGCGGTGCTCGAGGCGGACGCCGCCGGGATCCCGCTGCTGGCGATCACCGCCGACCGTCCCGGTGAGCTGCGGCACTCGGGCGCGAACCAGACCACCGATCAGCTCCGGCTGTTCGGGCCGGCGGTCCGCGGCTTCGCCGCGATCGACGACAAGTGGCGGCCGGGTGCGTGGCGGGCGGAGACGGAGCGGCTGGTCACGCTGGCCCGCGGAACCCGCACCCGCGACCCCGGCCCGGTGCAGCTGAACGTCTCGCTGGCCGATCCGCTGCTCCCGTCCGGTCCGGCCGGGCCGGACGTGGTCCGGCCGAGCCCGATCGCCGGCGCCCTCGGGGCCGAGCCGGTGACCCTGGCGCCCGGCCCGCGGACCGTCGTCGTCGCCGGCGACGCCTCCCCGGCGGCCGGCCGGGCGATCGCCGCCCAGTGCGCCCGGGCCGGGGTTCCGCTGATCGCGGAGCCGTCCAGCAACGCCCGGCGCGGGCCGGTCGCGCTCGCCGCCGGACGGCTGGCGCTGGCCGCGGGGGCGCTCGCTGCCGAGATCGAGCGTGTGGTCGTGGTCGGCCGGCCGACCCTCTCGCGACCGGTGTCCGCGTTGCTGACCAGGACGGACGTCGAGCAGATCGTTGTCGCCGAGCGCGCCGGCTGGCCCGATCCCGGGCGGGTGGCGCCGCGGGTGCTCGACGCGGTCGAGTTGGCGCCCGGCGACCGGAACTGGCTGACGCGCTGGCAGCGGGCCGACCGGCGGCTGGTCGACGACATCGCTGCCCTGCTGGCGGACCACGCCCTCACCGGGCAGGGCCTGACCGGGCCGGGGCTCGCCGCGGCGCTGGTCGGCTCGATCCCACCGGAGACCCCGCTGGTGGTCGGCTCGAGCAACCCGGTCCGCGACCTGGACCTGGCGCCGATCCGCGCCGACCTGGGCGACGTCTATGCCAACCGCGGCCTGGCCGGGATCGACGGAACGATCTCGACGGCGGTCGGGGTCGCGCTCGCCACGGCCACGCCCGCCCACGCGCTGGTCGGCGACCTGACGTTTCTGCACGACCTGAACGGCCTGCTGATCGGGTCGAGCGAGCCGCGCCCGGACCTGCGGATCGTAGTCGCCGACGACGCCGGCGGCAGCATCTTCGCGACGCTGGAGCACGGCCGGCCCGAGCACGCCGCCGACCACGAACGGGTCTTCGCCACGCCGACCGGAGCGGACCTTGCGGCGCTGGTCGCGGCGCTCGGGATCAGCCCGATCACGGTCCGCACCGCGGCCGAGCTGGCCGTCGCGGTCGCCGATCCGCCCAGCGGCATCGAGGTCGTCCGGGCGGTCGTCGACCGGGCCGGACGGCGTGCGCTCGACCGCGCGATCACTGCGCTCGCAGCCAGCCTCTGAGCCGGGCCGTGGCGCGGACGTCGTCCTCGTTGTAGGCGAGCACCCGGCGGCGGGCCGCGTCGCGCCGTCCCGGATCGTCCGCGTGCAGCGCGTCGTCGAACCAGAGCTGGGAGTTGAGGCCGCCGGGTTCGCTGTCGCGCCAGCGGAAGCCGGCCGTCACCGCGATCTGCTTCAGGCCGAGCCCCGCCGCGCCGAAGAAGTTCGCCTGCACGATCTCGAGCAGATCGACGAACTCCGTCCGGGCGTACGTCCTCGCCCACCCCAGCAGCTCGTCGCCGGGCGCCCGCGCGGCCAGCGCGTCGATCATGGCGACCTCGTAGCCGCTGTAGTGATAGACCCGGACGCCGTCGCCGCCCGGCCCGGACGCGGCGGCCCCCTCGACGCGGTCGCGGAGCCAGCGCAGCGCCTCCCGCGCCAGCTCCAGCTCGCCCGCGTCGTCGAGCTCGGCGAACCGGCTGAACGCGACATAGCGCGCCGCGCCCCCGTCGTCGATCTCGAAGCCCCACAGATAGATCCGCCCGCCGGCGGACGTCTCGATGTCGAGGTCGATCTCGAGCGCTGCGGCGGGGACGTGGATCGGACCGGTCGTCTCACGCTCGATCGGCTCGCCGCGGACGAGCATCCGGGCCCGGCGGGCCAGGGTCCGCAGCCGGCTCTCGGCGTCGGGGCGGTGCGCGACCGCCGGCAGGTACGTCGGCAGCAACGTGCTCAGGTCCGCCGACGCCAGCTCGGCGACAGTGCGCACCCGCCGCTCCCGCAGGGCGATCACCTCGGACCGGTCCAGCCGGCCGCGGGCGAGCCGCAGCGACAGATCGTCGGGATCCAGCTCGGAGCGGCAGGCGCTCCACCACGGGCAGCTGCGGCACTCGTCCACGACGACCGGCTCGACCACGGCCCGCGGATCGACAGTGCCGCCCCGGACGGCATCGGCGATCGCCACCCGCCGGGCCAACTCGACGTCGGCGCGCCGCAGTAGCGGCTCGAGGTGCCGGCCGCTGCCGCTCGGCTGGACGCCGGAGTCGTGATCGGCGACCGGAACCACCGGCCGGTCCAGCTCGATCCAGGTGAGGGCCGGCGAGCCGGCGGCGTCGGCCGGCTCGTCGGTGCTGATCACCGCGCCCCACGGTTCGCCGGCGAAACCGGCCGCCGCGAGCAGCCGGTGGTGATGGGCCAGCTGGAGGAAGTCGGCCAGCCGGGACTCCAGCCGCAGCCCACGCTCGACCGGCACCGCGTCGCGGCGGTCGGGCCTGGCCAGGGTGGCAGCCCACGGCCGTTCCGGCACGGCTTCCACCGTCGCGACCGGCTCGGCGCCCTCGGCCGGGTCAGCCAGCCGCAGCCCGCGCAGCACCCGGTGCCAGCGGACCAGCACCGGCCGATAGACCGGGCGGCCGTCGGCTCGTGCAGCTGCAGGGCCGTTGGCTCGTTCTGCTGCGAGACCGCCGGCTCGCTCCGCTGCGGGGCCGCCGGCGAGCAGCAGTGCCTCCGGCGCGCCGGACCGGTGACCGCCCGGGTCGGCGGGCAGCGCCGGACCGATGATCAGCCGGCTCCGGCCGCGCATCGCTGCGAGGGTCGCCGCCTCCCGAGCGGCCGGGTCCTCGACGGGGCGCAGGTCGACGGCGTCCGGGACGAGGGCGGCCCAGCGGGCCAGCACGTCGGCCACGAACGCGGCTCGCTGGTGCTCCCGCTCAGCCTGGCCGACGCGTGCGTCCGCGGCCTCGACCTCCGGGTCGCCGGCGCACTCGTACGCGTGCCGGGTCTTGACCGGACACGCCGCGGCGGCGACCGCGTCCAGCACGATCGGCCGCGCCACGACCCGAGTCCCCGGCCCCATGATCGGTCTCACGCCCTGGCCCGGTGCAGGGCGACGATCCCGCCGGACAGGTTGCGCCACTCCACCCGGCTCCAGCCGGACCGGGCGATCAACTCGGCCAGCTCCACCTGGTCGGGCCAGGCCAGGATCGACTCGGACAGATAGCTGTAGGCGGCCGGGTTGGACGCGACCCGGTTGGCGACCGCGGGCAGCGCGCCGAGGAGATAGTTGCGATAGACGCCGCGGAACGGCTTCCAGGTGGGCGTGGAGAACTCGCAGACCACCAGCGTCCCGCCCGGTCGGGTGACCCGGCAGAGCTCCCGCAGTGCGCCGGCGGTGTCCTCGACGTTGCGCAACCCGAACGAGATCGTCACCGCGTCGAACACGTCGTCGGCGAAGGGCAGCGCCAGCGCGTCGCCGGCCACGAACGACAGCGCCGGCCGGCGCTCGTGACCGACCCGCAGCATGCCGAGCGACAGGTCGGTCGGCACCACCAGCGCACCCGCGGACGCGAACGGCACGCTGGACGTGCCGGTGCCGGCGGCCAGGTCGAGGATCCGCTGCCGCGGCTGCGGGTCCACCGCGGCCACGACTGCCTTGCGCCAGGCCCGGTCCTGGCCCAGCGAGAGGACGTCGTTGGTCCGGTCGTAGCGGTCGGCCACCCCGTCGAACATGCTCGCCACGTCGGCTCGTCGCTTGGCCAAGGTGGCGCGCGTCTGCTCAGGTCGGGTTCGGTCGCTCTCGGGCACATCGGACAGCGTGCCAGGTGCCACCGACGAAAACGGCGCGGTCCCGGCCGCGGCGCCGGGTTCAGGACGTGAGCCCGGCGAGCCCCAGCACGTCGCTCGGCCGGGCGGAGCCGCCCGCCGGCTCGTCGCTGACCGCGACCGCGGCCGCGCCGGCGATGTCGCCGGTCATGAAGACCCTGGTGTCGGGGCCGCCGGCGAACACGACGTCCGGGGTCGCGTTCTTGTCCGGGTCGAGCGTCCACAACTGGTACGTCCGCCCAGCCGCCGCGGGCGGCAGCGACGCACCGACGAACATGGCCTGGTCCAGCGCCCTCGACACCACGAACGTCGCGGGCGAGCCGGCGACCTGCACCGGGTACGTCCGCACGTCCGGCGCGCTCAGCAGCCGGGTGGCCGCCGCCGCGTTCGCCGCGGCGACCTGCTGGTCGCGATGCAGCACGTATGTCCAGCCCCCGAGGGCCAGCGCCACCACCATCGCGGCGGCCACGGCCAGGGTCAACAGCCGGGAGCGACGACGCAACCGCCGCTCGGTGACCTCGTCGGCCGGGGGCGGGCTCTCCGGCCGGGCCCGCCGCGGCTGGGCTCGTCGCGGCTGGGCGGCCGTCGGCCGGGCCTGCTGCGGTGGCGCGGTCGGTGCGGGCGCGGTCGGGGCGGGCGTGGTCTGCACAGGCGTGGACTGCACAGGCGTGGACTGCACAGGCGTGGTCGGTGCGGGCGCGGTCTGGGCCGGCGTGGTCGGGTCGGCCGCGGTCTCCGGCGGCAGCGGACGTACCCGGGCAATGGCGCCCAGCACCGCCGACCGCAGCTCCGGCGGCGGCGCGGTCTCACTCAGCGCGGCCAGCCGGGCCGCGGTCTCGGTGAACTCGGCCAGCTCTCGGCGGCACTGCTCGCAGCCGGCCAGGTGCCGCTCGAACGCGGCCCGCTCGCCCTCGTCCAGGGCGTCCAGCGCATAGCCGCCGATCTCGACGTGGAACTCGCTCACCGTTCCACCCCCAGCGCGTCCCGGAGCCGGATCAGACCGTCCCGGATCCGGGTCTTGACCGTACCGAGCGGCAGGTCGAGCAGGGCTGCCACCTGGCTCTGGCTGTAGCCGCCGAAGTAGGACAGCACGATCGCCTCGCGCTGGATCCCGGTCAGCGTCGTCAGTCCGCGGCGGACCCGTTCCACGTCGAGTCTCTGCTCCACCCCGGTCCAGACGTGGTCCTGCGCGGGGGCGGCCACCTCCAGCGCATAGCGGGCGTCGCGGGCGGTCTCGCTGCTCACCGAGCGGACCCGGTCGATCGCCCGGCGGTGCGCCATGGTGGCCATCCAGGCCAGCACGCTGCCCTTCTCCGGGGAATAGCGGGCGGCCTGCCGCCAGACCTCGACGTACACCTCCTGGGTCACCTCCGCCGCCTGCTCCGGGGAACGCAGGACCCGCAGCACGATGCCGTAGATCCGCGCGCTGGTGCGGTCGTACAAGGTGGCGAAGGCGTCCTCGTGGCCGCGGGCGCTGCGGCGCAGCAGGTCCACCAGCTCACCGGCGGCCGTGGCCGCCCCCGAACCGCCCGGGTCGGAGCCCTGCTCGCCGGGCGGTGGAGGTGGAACGCTCATCATCGGCGAGACTTCCACCTCCAGCGCCCTCCGGCAACGCATCCCCGAGGCCCCGACCCGGCGCGGTGGCCCTCCCAGTGAGCATTTCGACGCCGGGCCCCGATCGGATTGGCCGGCCCGGAGGCGGGACGATGGTCCGGGACCCGGACCATCCCGTTTCCCGCGTCGTGACCGGCAGGTTGGGTGCGGGCAGGCAGAATCGCCCCCATGGCCAAACGTCCGACCGTGCTGAAGGTCCAGGGGCTCAAACGAGCCTTCGGGCCGAACACCATCATCGACAAGTTCAACCTGGAGGTACGTGCGGGTGAGGCCATTGCCCTGACCGGCCGCAACGGTGCCGGCAAGTCCACCCTGCTGCGCTGCCTGGTCGGTGCCGACCGGCCCGACGAGGGCAGCATCGAGGTGCTCGGCACGAAGATGGTGGAGTCCTCACCCGAGATCCGCCGCAACGTGGCCACGGTGATCGACGACCTCGACTTCTTCCCCGATCTGAGCGTGGTCGAGCATCTCGACCTGCTGGCCCGGGCGCACGGCCTGACCGACCCGGATGAGATGGTCGACGAGGTGCTGGAGGAGGTCCAGCTGGTGCCGCAGTCGGGTCAGCTGCCGGGCACGCTGTCCTCCGGTCAGCGCCGCCGCCTCGCGCTCGCCACGGCGTTCGTCCGGCCGCGCAAGTTGCTGATCATGGACGAGCCGGAGCAGCGGCTGGACACCGAAGGCGTGGCCTGGCTGGCCAACCGGCTGAAGCACGAGCGCTCGCAGGGCCTGGCGATCGTCTTCGCCAGCCACGAGCCGAGCCTGGTCGAGGCCGTCGCCACCCGCGTGCTGCAGCTGGGCGGGACCCGCGGATGACCGGGATGCCCGCCCAGCGCCGCCCACACCCGCACGGCCGCCCTCACCCGCACGTCGGATCCCTGGCGATGGTTCGGATCCCCTGCACGGGATCCGAACCATCGCAAAGGATCCGAGTTCGCCGCGTCGCGCCGGTCGCAGCCGAGAGGCCCCGGCGATGACCGCGGTTCCCGCCGACGCGGGCTTCGAGGGCGCCGACGAGTCCCCGGCGCTGCCGCCGGCACCCGCGCGGGAGCTGCGCCGGCTGATGAAGGACTGGCGCACGGGCCGGGCCACCAAGAACCTGCTGGAGGCGTTCCACGACGCCTACATCGTGGTGATCGCCGCGCTGATGATCGGCGCGATGGTGGTCAACGTCATCCTCAAGGCGCAGACGGTGGTCGCCTCCTGCAACAGCACCTCCTGCCTGTCGGCGCGGGCCATCTTGCCGTGGGCGGCATTCGCGCTGGCGGTCGCCGCCGCGCTCGCGGCCAGCCGACTGTTCGGGCCGGTGCTGGCCTCCGCCGCCGAGGGCTCCTGGCTGCTGGACACACCCGTTTCCCGGCCTGCGCTGCTCGGCCGGCGGTTGGTCAGCGCGATCGTCGTCGGCGCGCTCGGCGGTGCGGTGATCGGTGCGCTGGTGTCGGCACTGACCGGCTCCGCGTTGCAGGCGGTGCTGATCATCACCACGGCCACCGCGCTGTCGACCGCGGCCGCCGTGGCGTTCGCCGGCGCCCAGCAGGGCAAGGACCGGCGCCGGCTGACCCGCTTCACGACGTACGTCTTCACCCTGCTCGGCATCGCCGCACTGATGGTGGTGATCGGGGTGGCGGCCGACTGGTTCGGCTCGCCGTTGAGCACCGACCTGGCGCGTGAGGTCGGTGTCGTGGTCGGGGCCGTGGCCGCGGTCGGGCTGGTCGCCGGCGCGATCCTGGCCCGGGTACGGATCAGCCGGATCCAGCGCGCCCGGCTGGTCAGCGGCGGGTCGCTGATCCGCGGCGTCTCCGGCGCGTTCTTCGCCCTCGACATCGGGCTCGCCCGCGACATCCTGGTCGCCCGCCGGGCGATGGAGATCGGACACGTCAAGCCGGTCGCCGGCCGGGGCTCCGGGCTGAGCGCGCTGATCTGGCGCGAGCTGCAACGGGTCCGGCGATTCCCGCAACCGCTGATCGTCGTCGCCGGAACGGTGATCGTGCCGTACGCCGCCGACGCGCTCGGGATGGGCGTGCTCGGTCCCGTCTTCGGCGCCCTCGCCCTGTTCGGCGCGCTGATCTCGATGCTCGGCGGGTTGCGGGTGCTGACCCGGTCGGGCGGGATGGCGCGCTCGCTGCCGTTCTCGCTGTCCCAGCTGAAGCTCGCCTCGATCGCGGTACCGGCTGGGGTCGCGGTGCTCTGGGCCATCGCGGTGACGGCGGCGTTTCGCGGGTTCGGCTCCGGTGTGACGCAGAAGCCGATCACGGAGGCGAGCGCGATGGCGCTCGCCACCGCCGCCGCGGGCCTGCTCGGCGCGGTCCGCTGGACCCAGGCCAAGGGCATCGACTTCGGTGCGCCGATGGTCTCCACCCAGGCCGGCGCGATCCCGCCCGGGATGATGACCAACCTGTTCCGCGGCTTCGACGTCGTGCTGCTGGTGACGTTCCCGATGCTGCTCGGCGGCTCGCCGCTGTGGTCCTTCGCCATCGCCGCGATCGCCGCCTTCGTGTTGCTCAACTCGATGGACGCCGAGTCGCTGCGAGCCAGGCAGGCCGAGCAGCAGAAGCTGCTGGACCAGCAGAAGAAGGAGCGCGAGGCGCTGCGGCAGAAGAAGCGCTGAGCCGACGACGATGCATCATCTGGCTACGCTGTCCGGCGTGACCTGGCCCGACACCCCGCCGCGGCTGTACGCCCGGACGGTCGAGATCGACGATCCCGGCCGGCTGCTCGACTGGTTGCCCGAGCGCGACGCGTTCGCCTGGATCCGCGACGGCGACGGCATGGTCGGCTGGGGCGAGGTGGTCACCCACAAGCCGACCACGGTGCTCGACGCCGACCAGTGGTGGTCGGACCTGGTCGGCCAGGTGGTCGCCGTGAGCGAGCTGGGCGACGCGCCGGCCGGTGCCGGTTTCATGGCGTTCGGCAGCTTCGTCTTCGACCCCGACAACACCCATGTGCGCTCGGTGCTGACCGTGCCCGAGACGATCGTCGGGCGCCGCCGGGGACGGTGCTGGATGACCCGGATCGGGCCCGAGTTCCGGCACGACGACGTACGTCCCGCGCCGGCGCCGGCCCGCCCGCCGCGTTCGGTGTCCTATGCCGACGGCGGCCTGACCGGCCCGCAGTGGGAGGCCGCGGTCGCCCAGGCAGTGCGCAGGATCGGGGCCGGCGAGGTCGACAAGGTCGTATTGGCCCGCGACCTGCTCGCCCGGGCCGCGGAACCGATCGACCCGCGTTGGCTGGTCGGCCGGCTGGCCGCGGAGTATTCGCGCTGCTGGACCTACCGGGTCGACGGCCTGGTCGGCGCCACCCCGGAGATGCTGGTCCGGCAGGAGAACGGGCTGGCCACCTCCCGGGTGCTCGCCGGCACCATCCGCCGCTCCGGCGACAGCCAGCGTGACCTCGCGCTGGCCTCCGCGCTGGCCCGGTCGAGCAAGGACCTGGAGGAGCACGAGTACGCGGTGGCGTCGGTGGCCCGGGCGCTGGCGCCGTTCTGCTCCGGGATGCACGTCCCCGACGCGCCGTACGTCCTCGAGCTGCCCAACGTGCTCCACCTCGCGACCGACGTGACCGCGGTCGCTGACCAGGGCACCTCGGCGCTCCGGCTCGCCGCCGCGCTGCACCCGAGCGCGGCGGTCTGCGGAACGCCGACCGCGCCGGCTCGGGCGATGATCGCCGAGCTGGAGAAGATGGACCGGGAGCGCTACGCCGGTCCGGTCGGCTGGATCGACGCCCGCGGCGACGGCGAGTGGGGGATCGCGCTGCGCTGCGGTCAGCTGGACGAGACGGATTCCCGCCAGATCCGGCTCTTCGCCGGCTGCGGCATCGTGGCCGGCTCCGACCCGGAGGCCGAGCTGGCCGAGGCGGCCGCCAAGCTGGTGCCGATGCGCGATGCCCTCGGCGGCTGACGACCGCGTGCAGACCATGTGCCCTGAGCCTGGCGAAGGGCGCGCGCCGGAGCCGGGCACGGTCTGGGCGGTGGTGCTGGCCGGGGGCGCGTCTCGCCGGTTCGGCTCGGACAAGCTGGCGGCGAGCCTGGGGCCCCGGCGGCTGCTGGAATTGGCGGTGTCCGGGCTGCCCGCCGGCTCCCGGCTGATCGTGGTCGGCCCGGCGCGCACAGCCCTCGACCTCGGGTCCGCCGAGCCGATCCGCTACGTCCGCGAGGACCCGCCCGGCGGCGGGCCGGCGGCCGGCATGATCGCCGGACTGATCGCCGTGGACGCCGGGGCCGCGGCCGATGACGTCGTGCTCGTCCTTCCCGGCGACGCCCCCCGCGGCGGCCGAGCGGCCACGGAGCTGCTGGCGGTGCTGCTCGACGACCCGGCGGCGGACGCCGTCGTCGGAGTCGACGCGTCCGGTCGGGAGCAGCCCCTGCAGCTCGCCCTGCGCCGGGCGGGAGTCCGGCGACTGATGGACGCGGCCGGTCCCGATCGCGGGCAGGACGCCTCGGCCCGCGCGCTGGTGGCCGCTCTGGTCGATCGCCGGCGGGTCGGTCTCGCCGCCGAGCTGACCGCCGACGTGGACACCCCGACCGACCTGGCCGACTGGGCTCAGTCGGGCAGCGGGTCCGGTCCCCAGCGGTGATGGGGGTGCACTCGACCCGTTGACGCGAATCTGCCGCTCGAACGCCCAAGAGCCCCATTTCGCGCCCAGATCGGTGGTCGAGCGGCAGAAACGCGTCAACCGGGCCGCGGACCGCCCGGGCGGGCCGGGGTCCATCGAAATACGCAAGCCCAATGGTGCGTAATTTCCCTTGCAGGATTGGGAAGTCGGCGCCGAATCGGCCCCGGTGCCCTGCTCCCCGAGTGCTTGGTGAAGTCGTAGACTCTCCAGTCGAGGTAGTTCGTGAAGTTTTTCACTAAGTCCGTTTCGAGACGTAGCGGTGGGTTTCCACCCGGGTAGCAGGAGAGGCGAAGGCGATGTCCGATCAGTCGGCGGCGGTCGAGGCCGACGTGATCGTGGTAGGCGCCGGACCCGCCGGATCGGCGACGGCGACCTACCTGGCCCGCAGCGGCCTGGACGTCGCGCTGCTGGAGAAGTCCCAGTTCCCGCGGGAGAAGGTGTGCGGCGACGGGCTGACCCCGCGCGCCACCCGGCAGCTGATCAAGCTCGGCATCGACACCAGCACCCAGGCCGGCTGGTTGCACAACAGAGGTCTGCGGATCTACGGCGGCAAGCAGCAGCCGTTCCATCTCGACTGGCCCGAGCTGGCCGACTTCCCGTCCTACGGCCTGGTCCGGCCGCGGGCCGACTTCGATGACCTGCTGGCCCGCAACGCGGTGGCCTCGGGCGCCAAGCTCTACGAGCTGGCGAACGTGACCGCTCCGATCCTGGACGACCGCAGCGACCGGATCGTCGGGGTGACGACGAAGGACGGCCGGATCTTCCGCGCGCCGATGGTGGTGGCCGCGGACGGCAACTCCTCCCGGCTGAGCCTGGCGATGGGGCTGTCCACCCGCGACGACCGGCCGATGGGAGTCGCGGTCCGCACCTACTACACCAGCCCGCGGACCGACGACGACTACCTCGAGTCCTGGCTGGAGCTGTGGGACGGCGAACCGGGACAGAGCAACCTGCTGCCGGGCTACGGCTGGATCTTCGGCATGGGCGACGGTACGTCCAACGTCGGCCTCGGCATCCTCAACACCAGCTCGGCGTTCGGCAAGACCGACTACCGCGACCTGCTCCGGCGCTGGCTCGCGAACACCCCGGAGGAGTGGGGCTTCCGCGACGCGAACATGACGATGCCGATCCGCGGCGCCGCGCTGCCGATGGGCTTCAACCGGCAGCCGCACTACACCCGCGGGCTCGTGCTGGTCGGTGACGCCGGCGGGATGGTGAACCCGTTCAACGGCGAGGGGATCGCGTACGCGATGGAGTCCGCCGACGTCGCCGCGGAGGCGATCGCCGAGGCGCACTATCGCGGGGCCGGGACCGCCGGCGCCGAACGCGCCCTGCGCGCGTACCCGGTGCGGATGAAGCAGTCGCTGGGCGGTTACTACACGCTGGGCCGGATCTTCGTGAAGCTGATCGCCCGGCCGGAGATCATGCGGATCTGCACGACGTACGGCCTCCCGCGCCGCTCGCTGATGCGGTTCACGCTGAAGCTGCTCGCGAACCTGCACGACAGCACCGACGGCGACGCGTCGGACAAGGTGATCAACACGCTGAGCCGGATCGCGCCCGCCGCATGAACAGGATCGAGACGCAGAACAGGAGCACGGCATGACGAGTCTGTACCTCGGCATCGTGATCATGCTGGCGATCGCCGCCGCGTTCGTCGGGCTGACCATCCTGACCACGATGATCGTCGGTCCCGGCCGCTACAACCGGGCGAAGTACGACAGCTACGAGTGCGGCATCGAGCCCACCCCGCAGCCGATCGGCGGTGGCCGCTTCCCGGTGAAGTACTACATCACCGCAATGCTGTTCATCGTGTTCGACATCGAGATCGTCTTCTTGTACCCGTGGGCGGTGACGTTCGACCAGCTCGGACTGTTCGCCCTGGTGGAGATGGTCTTGTTCATCGTCACCGTCTTCCTGGCCTACGTCTACGTGCTGCGGCGCGGCGGGCTGGACTGGGACTGAGAGGAGGAGACACGTCATGGGAGTCGAGGAGCAACTGCCGAGCGGGGTCTTGCTGACCACGATCGAGAACCTGTTCGGCTATATGCGGTCGGCGTCGTTCTGGCCGGCCACGTTCGGCCTGGCCTGCTGCGCGATCGAGATGATGACCTACGGCGCGCCGCGTTATGACTCCGGGCGCTGGGGTCAGGAGGTGTTCCGGGCCTCGCCGCGGCAGGCCGACCTGATGATCGTCGCCGGCCGGGTGAGCCAGAAGATGGCGCCGGTGCTGCGCCAGATCTACGACCAGATGCCGAACCCGAAGTGGGTGCTCTCGATGGGCGTGTGCGCCAGCACGGGCGGCATGTTCAACAACTACGCGATCGTCCAGGGCGTGGACCACGTGGTCCCGGTGGACATGTACCTGCCGGGCTGCCCGCCGCGGCCGGAGATGCTGATCGACGCGATGTTCAAGCTGCGCGACAAGGTGCGCCACCTGCCCGTCGGCCAGAACCTGATCGACGCGAATACCGAGGCCGAGCAGCGCCAGTTGGTCGCGACCCCGGTGCACGAGATGAAGGGCCTGCTCCGGTGAGCGACACCCCGAAGGATCCGCTCGGTCCGCAGACCGAGTCGGACGCGAAGGCGCCGATCACCGGCGCCGTGCCGGGCGGTGAGTCGCAGCCGGACGCGGAGACGAAGGTTGGCTCCCAGACCGGTGCCGCTCCGGACGTCGCGACCACCGACACCGAGGCCGAGCAGGCCGGTGCCGAGGTGGCCGCCGGTACGCCGACCGAGGAGATCATCGAGAAGCGCACCGGCATGTTCGGGGTGCACGGCAGCGGCGACACCTCCGGCTACGGCGGGCTGTCCCGGACGATCGACTTCCCGTCGTCGAGCCAGCCCCCGTACGGCGGTTGGTGGGACCAGGTCGACGACCGGATCAACTCGCTCGTGCCGAACTACTCCGACGTGATCGAGAAGGTCGTGGTCTATCGGGGCGAGATCACCTTCCACGTCGCCCGGGCCCAGTTGCCGACCCTGGTGCGGCACCTGCGCGACGATGCCCACCTACGGTTCGAATTCTGCAGCAGCGTGTCCGGGGTGCACTACCCGCAGGACAAGGGCCGCGAGCTGCACGCCGTCTATCACCTGCAGTCGATGACGTACAACCGGCGGATCCGGCTGGAGGTCTCCGTGCCGGACTCCGATCCGCACATCCCGTCCGTGGTCGCGACCTACCCGACCGCGGACTGGCACGAGCGCGAGACCTACGACATGTTCGGGATCGTCTTCGACGGCCATCCCGCTCTGACCCGCATCCTGATGCCGGACGACTGGCCCGGCCACCCGCAGCGCAAGGACTACCCGCTCGGCGGCATCAACGTGGAATACAAGGGCGCGGTCATCCCGCCGCCCGATCAGCGAAGGAGCTATTCATGATGGTCGCGCTCCGCGCTCCGCGACGCCCATCGGCTTCGCTGAATCTCGCTCGTTCGTCACGATTCCGAACGACACAGCTTCGGCGCTGCTCGATTTTGCGCGTCGTTCGGAATCGATCCTCACTCCCGAGAGGCTCCGCCGATGAGCAATGACACGGCTGACGCGCCGACTACCGACCCGTTCGATCCGACGCAGATCGGGCCGGATCCGTACGGAAGCGACGATGCCGCGGAGGGCCGGGTCTACACCGTCACCGGGCAGGACTGGGACTCCCTCGTCGCCGACCAGGCCGAGCGCGGCGACGAGCGGATCGTGGTCAACATGGGGCCGCAGCACCCGTCCACGCACGGTGTGCTCCGGCTGATCTTGGAGATGGAGGGTGAGTCGGTCACCGAGGCCCGCTGCGGCATCGGCTACCTGCACACCGGCATCGAGAAGAACATGGAGTTCCGCACCTGGACGCAGGGCGTGACGTTCTGCACCCGGATGGACTACCTGTCACCGCTGTCGCAGGAGACGACGTACTGCCTCGGGGTGGAGCGGCTGCTGGACATCGAGGAACAGATCCCGGAGAAGGCGAACGTCATCCGGGTGCTGATGCTGGAACTGAACCGGATCTCCTCCCACCTGGTCTGCATCGCCACCGGCGGGATGGAGATCGGCGCGCTGACCGTGATGACGATCGGCTTCCGCGAGCGCGAGATGGTGCTGGACGTGTTCGAGCTGATCACCGGGCTGCGGATGAACCACGCCTACATCCGGCCCGGTGGCGTCGCCCAGGACATCCCCGGCAACGCGCTGGACAAGGTCAAAGAACTCGTGGTCTGGATGAAGAAGCACCTGCCGGAGTACGCGGACTTCTGCAACGCCAACCCGATCTTCAAGGGCCGGCTCTGCGACGTCGGCAAGCTCGACCTGGCGGGCTGCCTCGCGCTGGGCATCACCGGTCCGACCCTGCGCTCGACCGGCTACGACTGGGACCTGCGCAAGAAGCAGCCCTACTGCGGCTACGAGACCTACGACTTCGAGGTGCAGACCTGGGACACCGCCGACGCGTACGGCCGGTTCCGGGTCCGGCTGAACGAGATGTGGGAGAGCGTCAAGATCGTCGAGCAGTGCGTCGCGCGGCTGGAGAAGATGGCGGGCATGCCGATCATGATCGGCGACAAGAAGATCGCCTGGCCGGCGCAGCTGTCCATCGGCAGCGACGGGATGGGCAACTCCAACGAGCACATCAAGCACATCATGGGCGAGTCGATGGAGGCACTGATCCATCACTTCAAGCTGGTCACCGAGGGCTTCCGGGTGCCGCCCGGGCAGGCGTACGTCCCGATCGAGAGCCCGCGCGGCGAGATCGGCGCGCACGTGGTCTCCGACGGCGGGACCCGGCCGTTCCGGGCGCACTTCCGCGATCCGAGCTTCGTGAACCTGCAGGCGATGCCGGCGATGTGCGAGGGCGCGATGGTGTCGGACGTGGTGGTCGCGGTCGCCTCGCTCGACCCGGTGATGGGCGGTGTCGACCGTTGATCGCCTGTTTGCGGGAACTTCCTGTCGTCGGGTCCGCGCGGAGGTGGGCGGGGCCTCGTCCCGCCCTCCTCACTGCGCGACGTCGTACTCCGCCGCGCTCCGTCCGACTCTGCTCCGTTCGGAACGCCCGACCACGCCCTGACAAGGCCCCGCCCACCCCCGCGCTCCCTTCCCTCACCACTTCGCGCACTCGGGGGCTACTTCGCGCGTCGGGGACGGTGCGCGAAGTCGCGGTTGGGCGCGCGAAGTGGGGCGCGGCGGGCGCTCGGATGGTCTCGGTGGCAGGACAGGAGGCAGCGTGAGCATCACCGAACCCGCACCGCGTTCCGGCGGGCACGCCGGCGGGGACGTGGAGAGCGAGAACCTGGTCGGGCACGGGCATTTCGTCAGCCATTTCGACCAGCCGAGCCTGGACTACAGCCACCGCTCGACCCTGCCGCCGGAGACGGTCGAGGAATTGCACCTGATCGCTGCCCGCTATCCGCAGGCGCGGTCGGCGCTGCTGCCGATGCTGCACCTGGTGCAGAGCGTCGAGGGCCGGGTCACGCCGGCCGGGATCGAGGCCTGCGCCGACATCTTGGGGATCTCTGAGGCCGATGTCGCCGGGGTCGCCACGTTCTACACGATGTACAAGCGGCGCCCGGTCGGGGAATACCACGTCGGCGTCTGCACCACAGCGCTCTGCGCGATCATGGGTGGCGACGAGGTGCTCAGCACGCTGCAGGACCACCTCGGGGTCGGCAACGACGAGACCACCACCGACGGCAAGATCACCCTCGAGCACATCGAGTGCAACGCGGCCTGCGACTTCGCCCCGGTGATGATGGTCAACTGGGAGTTCTTCGACAACACCACCCCCGAGCGAGCCGTCGAGGTCGTCGACGCGCTGCGCGCCGGCGAGGAGGTGACCGCCACTCGGGGTGCGCGGGTCTGCACCTGGCGGCAGGCCGAGCGGGTGCTGGCCGGCTTCCCCGACGGGCGTGCCGACGAGGGCCCGACGGCCGGCGAGCCTTCGCTGCTGGGCCTGCGGATCGCCGAGCAGAACGGCTGGACGGCGCCGGGGACCCAGCCGTCGGACGAGCAGCAGCCCGACTCCGAAGGGAACGCGGATGCCTGATCCGTTGACGCCCGTGCTCACCGCCAACTGGGGCGACGAGAGGGCTTGGAGCTACGTGAACTACAGCCGGCGCGGCGGCTATCAGGCGCTGCGGAAGGCGCTCGCGATGGCACCCGCCGACGTGGTGAGCATGGTCAAGGACTCCGGTCTGCGCGGCCGCGGCGGCGCCGGGTTCCCGACCGGGATGAAGTGGTCGTTCATCCCGCAGGACAACCCGAAGCCGAAATACCTGGTGGTCAACGCCGACGAGTCCGAGCCGGGCACCTGCAAGGACATCCCGCTGATGATGGCCTCGCCGCACACCCTGGTCGAGGGCGTGATCATCTCCGCCTACGCGATCCGGGCGGCGTACGCCTTCATCTACGTCCGTGGCGAGGTGCTGCACGTGGTCCGCCGGCTGCAGCAGGCGGTCCGTGAGGCGTACTCGGCGGGCTATGCCGGCAAGAACATCCTCGGCACGGGCTACGACCTGGAGATCGTCGTGCACGCCGGCGCCGGAGCGTACATCTGCGGTGAGGAGACCGCCCTGCTCGACTCGCTGGAGGGTCGCCGCGGCCAGCCCCGGCTGCGCCCGCCGTTCCCCGCGGTCGCCGGTCTCTACGCCAGCCCGACGGTGATCAACAACGTCGAGTCGATCTCCTCGGTGCCATGCATCGTCGCCAACGGCGCGGACTGGTTCGCCTCGATGGGCACCGAGAAGTCCAAGGGAATGACGATCTATTCGCTGTCCGGGCACGTGGCCAACCCGGGTCAGTTCGAGGCCCCGCTCGGCATCACGCTGCGGCAGCTGCTGGACATCGCCGGTGGGATCCGGCCGGGCCACGAGCTCAAGTTCTGGACCCCGGGTGGGTCGTCGACGCCGATCCTCACCGCGGAGCACCTGGACGTGCCGCTGGACTACGAGGGGGTGGCGAGCGTGAAGTCGATGCTCGGCACCAAGGCGCTGCAGTGCTTCGACGAGACCACCTCGGTGGTCCGCACGGTGCTGCGCTGGACCGAGTTCTACAAGCACGAGTCGTGCGGCAAGTGCACCCCGTGCCGGGAGGGCACCTGGTGGCTGGTGCAGATCCTGTCCCGGCTGGAGGCGGGCCGTGGCGAGGAGGGCGACATCGAGAAGTTGCTCGACCTCTGCGAGAACATCCTCGGCCGCTCGTTCTGCGCCCTCGGCGACGGGGCGACCAGCCCGATCAGCTCGGCCATCAAGTTCTTCCGCGACGAGTTCGAGGCCGGCATGCACACCCCGGCCTGGGAGATGTTCCCGTACGAACGCAGCACGATCTTCGTCCGCGACACCGCGGGTGCGGGCGCATGAGCACCACACACCCCGAGTTGTCAGGTTCTCAGCTCGCTATAGCGCGCTCAGAACCTGACAACTCGGAAGAAGGGGGAGTCCGGTGACCGTCACGAGCAACGCCGGCGCCGACGTCGAGAAGCGCGAGGACCTGGTCACCCTCACCATCGACGACGTCGAGGTGAGCGTGCCGAAGGGGACCCTGGTGATCCGCGCGGCCGAGCTGATCGGCACCGAGATCCCACGCTTCTGCGATCACCCGCTGCTGGACCCGGTCGGCGCCTGCCGGCAGTGCTTGGTCGAGGTGCCAGACGCCGGCAACGGCCGGCCGATCCCCAAACCGCAGGCGTCCTGCACCCTCGAGGTCGCCCCCGGCATGGTGGTGAAGACCCAGGTCACCTCGCCGGTCGCGGACAAGGCGCAGCACGGGAACATGGAGTTCCTGCTGATCAACCACCCGCTGGACTGCCCGATCTGCGACAAGGGCGGCGAGTGCCCGCTGCAGAACCAGGCCATGTCCCACGGCTACGGTGAGAGCCGGTTCACCGACGTCAAGCGGACGTACCCGAAGCCGATCCACATCTCCGCCCAGGTCCTGCTGGACCGCGAGCGGTGCGTGCTCTGCGCCCGCTGCACCCGGTTCTCCGAGCAGGTCTCCGGCGACCCGTTCATCGCGCTGATCGAGCGCGGGGCGCTGCAGCAGGTCGGAATCTACGAGCGCCAGCCGTACGAGTCCTACTTCTCCGGCAACGTCATCCAGATCTGCCCGGTGGGCGCACTGACCAGCGCGGAATACCGGTTCCGCTCCCGCCCGTTCGACCTCGTCTCGGTGCCGAGCATCGCCGAGCACGACGCCTGCGGCAGCGCGATCCGGATCGACTACCGGCGGGGCACCGTGATGCGCCGGATGGCCGGCGACGATCCCGAGGTGAACGAGGAGTGGATCACCGACAAGGACCGGTTCGCCTTCGTCTACGGCCGGGGGCCGGACCGGCTCACCCGTCCTCTCGTCCGGGACGGAGACGTACTGCGTCCCGCGTCCTGGCCGGAGGCGATCGACGTCGCCGTCCGCGGGTTGAAGGCAGCGCTGGACGGGACCCTGAACGCGGAACCGGACGAGGTAGGGGGGGCCGGGGGGTCGTCCCCCCGCGAGAATTCAATCGGCGTCGGCGTGATCACCGGTGGTCGTCTCACGGTCGAGGACGCGTACGCCTATGGCAAGTTCGCCCGGACGGTGCTGGGCAGCAATGACATCGACTTCCGGTCCCGGCCGCACAGCCACGAGGAGGCGGAATTCCTCGCCCACGCCGTCGCCGGCCGGGGAGTCGCGTTCGGCACCGCGGGCGCGGTCACGTACGCGGATCTGGAGTCGGCGTCCGGCGTGCTGCTGGTCGCGCTGGAGGCCGAGGACGAGGCCGGCGCGATCTTCCTCCGGCTCCGCAAGGCGTTTCGGAAGCGGGGGCTGAAGTCCTGGACACTGGCTCCGTACCTCGGCAACGGGGCCCGCAAGCACGGCGCGACCCTGATCCCGACCGTGCCCGGCGACGAGCCGGCCACGCTGGACCGGATCGGTGCCGACGACCTCGACGCGGATGCGGTCATCCTGGTCGGCGAGCGCGCGGCGATCGTCCCGGGCACGCTGAGTGCCGTCCTGCGGCTGGCCGAGCGCACCGGTGCCCGGCTGGCTTGGGTGCCGCGCCGGGCCGGTGACCGCGGCGCGGTCGAGGCTGGCTGCCTGCCGAATCTGCTGCCGGGCGGTCGTCCGGTCACCGACGCCGCCGCGCGGGTCGACACCCAGGCCGCCTGGGGCCTCGACGTCCTGCCGGGACACGACGGGCGGGACGCGGACGAGATGCTGCGGGCCGCCGGCCACGGCGAGCTCGCCGCGCTGATCGTCGCCGGCGTCGATCCGAACGACCTGAGCGACCCGGAGTCAGCGCTGCACGGCCTGGAGAACGCAGGCTTCGTGGTCAGCATCGAGACCCGCCAGACGGCGGTGACCGAACGCGCCGACGTCGTTCTCCCGGTCACGCTGATGGAGCAGCGGTCGGGCACCTTCCTCGACTGGGAGGGCCGCGAGCGCGGCTTCGAGGCCGCCATCCCGCGGCCGACCGAGCTGACCGATCTCCGGGTGCTGGCCGCGCTCGCGGACGCGTTCGGCACCGACCTCGGCTTCCGTACGCCCGCACAGGCTCGGTCGGAGCTGATCGAGCTCGGCGCTTGGCAGGGTCCGCGGCGGATCGCGCCGGACACCTCGCCCCAGCAGTCGGTCAGCCCGGAGGGCGGTCAGGCGATCCTGGCCAGCTGGCGGCTCGGTCTGGACGAGAGCTCGGCGATGGCCGGCGAACCGCATCTGATGGCCACGGCCCGCCGCCCGGTGCTCCGGCTCGGCCCGGCCACGGCAGCGGACGCGGGGATCACGAATGCGGCGACGATCGGCACCGAGCGGGGCTCGATCACGCTCCCGGTGGAGATCGTCGACGACATGCCGGTCGGCGTGGTCTGGGCACCGACCCGGGCGCCCCGGCACGGGCTGGCGGAGAACCTGGCCGCGGTCGCCGGAGACCTGGTCACGCTGACGCCGGTGGTCGCCTCGCCGCCCAGCCACCACGACGCCGGAGGGAGCGAGTCGTGACGACCGTGCCACTGGATCTGACGATCTTCGGGGCCGCACCCTGGTGGGTCGTGCTGCTGAAGGCCGTCTTCGCGTTCGTCGTACTGCTGGTGATGACGCTGTTCACCATCTGGTACGAACGCCGCGTGGTCGCCTTGATGCAGCACCGCAAGGGCCCGAACATGAACGGCCCGTTCGGTCTGCTGCAGTCCCTGGCCGACGGCATGAAGCTCATGTTCAAGGAGGACTTCACCCCGACCGCGGCCGACCGGGTCGTGTTCATGCTGGCCCCGTTCGTGATGGCGATCCCGGCGATCACCGCCTTCGCCGTGATCCCGATGGCCGGTCCGGTGCAGGTTCCGTTCACCGACATCGTCACCCCGCTGCAGGTCACCGACCTGCCGGTGTCGGTGCTGTTCATCGTCGCGGTCGCCTCGATCGGCGTCTACGGGATCGTGCTCGCCGGCTGGTCGTCGGGGTCGACGTACTCGCTGCTCGGCGCGCTCCGCTCCAGCGCCCAGGTGATCAGCTACGAGGTCGCGATGGGTCTGGCCCTGGTCGCGGTGTTCCTCTACGCCCATTCGCTGTCCACGTCCGAGATCGTCGCCGCTCAGGCGCAGGTGAACCACCTCGCCGTGGGCGGGCTGAACATCCCACTGCCCAGCTGGTACGCGATCACCCTGCTGCCGTCGTTCGTGATCTATCTGGTCTCGATGGTCGGCGAGACCAACCGGGCGCCGTTCGACCTGCCCGAGGCCGAGGGCGAGCTGGTCGGCGGATTCCACACCGAGTACTCCTCGATGCGCTTCGCCATGTTCTTCATGGCCGAGTACATGAACATGATCACCGTGTCCGCGCTGGCCACCACGCTGTTCCTCGGCGGCTACCGGGCGCCGATCCCGTTCAACCTGATCCCGGCCATCGACACCGGCTACTGGGGTCTGCTCTGGTTCATTCTCAAGGTCTTGTTCTTCCTGTTCATCTTCATCTGGCTGCGCGGAACCCTGCCGCGGTTGCGCTACGACCAGTTCATGCGCTTCGGCTGGCGCTGGCTGATCCCGATCTCGCTGGTCTGGATCGTCGCCGTCGCCACCTTCCAGATCGCCCGGGCCGACAACTGGTTCGCCAGCCCGGCGGCGAAGATCGTCGCGGTGGTGATCGTGATCGCCCTGATCGCCTTCGCCTTCTTCGGCGGCAAGGACCAGGCCGAGCCCGAACCCGTGCCCGAGAGCACGGAGTTCGATGCCTTCGCCGGCGGCTATCCGGTCCCTCCGCAGGGCGACCAGGTGCTGCCCGAGCTGGCCGGGGTGGTCTCCGCAACGGCCGACGAGGCGCCGCCGGGACCACCCAGACGCGACACCGACGATGTGGACGGGACGACATAGATGGGCATCTTCGACCCCATTGCGGGCTTCGGCGTGACGTTCAAGACGATGTTCCGCAAGACCTTCACCGAGGAATACCCGAAGGGTCCCAAGATCACCGCGCCGCGGTTCCACGGCCGGCACCAGTTGAACCGGTGGCCCGACGGCCTGGAGAAGTGCGTCGGCTGCGAGCTGTGCGCCTGGGCCTGTCCGGCGGACGCGATCTACGTCGAGGGCGCGCAGAACACCGACGAGGAGCGGTTCTCCCCGGGCGAGCGCTACGGCCGGGTGTACCAGATCAACTACCTGCGCTGCATCCTGTGCGGGCTGTGCATCGAGGCCTGCCCGACCCGCGCGCTGACCATGACGAACGAGTTCGAGCTGGCCGACGACAGCCGGGCAAAGCTGATCTATGAGAAGTCGGAGCTGCTGGCACCGTTGTTGCCCGGGATGGAGCAGCCGCCGCACGCGCGCAGGCTCGGCGACGACGAACAGACCTATTTCCTCGGTCTGCCGGCCACCGGCCTGCCGGACGAGCGTGCCGGTTCCACCAGCGGCTACGAGCCGCGCAAGATCAACCAGGGACTGAAGGGGAAGCGATGATCGGGCTCGTCCCCCTGGCCACCGGAGCACAGGTGGCGTTCTGGCTGCTGGCGCCGGTGATGATTCTCGCGGCGCTCGGCCTGATCTTCGCCAAGAAGGCGGTGCACTGCGCCCTCTGCCTGGCTACGGTGATGATCTCGCTCGCGGTGCAGTATGCGGCGCTGGAGGCGCCGTTCCTGTTCGTGGTGCAGATCATCGTCTACACCGGCGCCATCTTGATGCTGTTCTTGTTCGTGCTGATGCTGGTCGGCGTCGACACCGCGGACTCGCTGATCGAGACCATCAAGGGTCAGCGAGCGGCTGCCGCGGTCGCCGGGATCGGCGTCGGCTGCCTGCTCGTGTTCGCGGTGGGCAACGCGATCGTCGGCCAGCCGGTCGGCCTGGACGACGCCAACAGCGCCTACGGGGGCAACGTCCAGGGCATCGCCGCACTGATCTTCACCCGTTACGTCTTCGCCTTCGAGGCCACGTCCGCGCTGCTGATCACCGCCGCCGTCGGGGCGATGGTGCTGGCGCATCGCGAGCGGCTGACCAAGAAGAAGGGCCAGAACGAGTTGGTCGCCGAGCGGATGCGGCGCTATGCCGACGCCGGCGAGCACCCCGGCCCGCTGCCGACGCCCGGCGTCTTCGCCCGGCACAACGCGGTCGACACCCCGGCCCTGCTGCCCGACGGTTCCATCGCGGAGCGGTCGGTGTCGGCCACGCTCAAGTCGCGTGGGGAGATCCTCGATGCCGCCGAGCTGGTCGCCCCGGTCCGGCGGACGGTTCGGGCGATCGCCGGCGAGGACGAGGATCCGTCGGCCCGGGAGCCGTACGCCGGCACCCGGCTCGATCACAGCCCCGAGCTCGCGCCCGGACCGGCGAGCTCCGGATCGGAGGAGTCGCGGTGAGCCCGACGTACTACATCGTCTTGTCGGCGATCCTGTTCACGATCGGCACGATCGGCTTCATGGTTCGCCGCAACGCGATCGTCGCGTTCATGTGCGTCGAGCTGATGCTCAACGCCGCGAACCTGTCGCTGGTCGCGTTCTCCCGGATGCACGGCACGCTGGACGGACAGGTCGCGGCCTTCTTCGTGATGGTGGTCGCGGCGGCCGAGGTCGTGGTCGGGCTGGCCATCATCGTCACGATCTTCCGGACCAGGCGTTCGGCCTCGGTCGACGACGCGAACCTTCTGAAGTTCTGAGGCGGGGATGAATCTTCTCGAAGTCGTCACCCCGGTGCCGCCCACCGGCCTGTTCGACTACGCCTGGCTGATGATCGCGGTGCCCGCGGTCGGCGCCGCGATCCTGCTGCTCGCGGGCCGGGCGAGCAACGCCTGGGGGCACCTGCTCGGCGTGGTCACGCCGTGGATCTCGTTCGTCATCGGCGTTGTGCTGTTCGCGAACCTGCTCGGCCGGCCGGTCGCCGAGCGGGCGGTCGACGTGCCGCTGTTCTCCTGGATCCCCACCGGTGGCTGGGACGTGAACGTCGGGCTGTGGATCGACCAGCTGTCGATCCTGTTCGTGCTGCTGATCACCGGCGTCGGCGGGCTGATCCACATCTACTCCATCGGCTACATGGCGCACGATCCGGACCGGCGCAAGTTCTTCGCCTTCTTGAACCTGTTCGTGGCCGCGATGCTGCTGCTGGTGCTGGCCGACAACTACCTCGCGCTGTTCGTCGGCTGGGAGGGCGTCGGCCTTGCCTCGTACCTGCTGATCGGGTTCTGGCAGCACAAGCCGACCGCCGCGACCGCGGCCAAGAAGGCGTTCGTGGTCAACCGGGTCGGCGACATGGGCATGTCGATCGCGATCATGCTGATGCTGGCCACCTTCGGGGCGTCGTCGTTCCTCGCGGTGAACGAGGGGATGCCGAAGGTCAGCCCGGCCACCGCGACCGTGCTCGGCCTGTTGCTGCTGCTCGCCGCCTGCGGGAAGTCCGCGCAGGTGCCGCTGCAGTCCTGGCTGCTGGACGCGATGGAGGGCCCGACCCCGGTCTCGGCCCTGATCCACGCGGCCACCATGGTGACCGCGGGCGTCTACCTGATCGTCCGCAGCGGCGCCGTCTTCGCCCAGACCGAGGCGGCCTCCACCGTGGTCGTGATCGTCGCCACCGTGACCCTGCTGTTCGGTGCCTGGATCGGCTGCGCCAAGGACGACATCAAGAAGGTGCTGGCCGGGTCCACCATGTCCCAGATCGGCTACATGATGCTGGCCGCCGGGATCGGGCCCGCCGGCTACCCGTTCGCGATCTTCCACCTGCTCACCCACGGCTTCTTCAAGGCGGACATGTTCCTCGGTGCCGGCTCGGTGATGCACGGCATGGACGACGACGTGAACATGCGCCACTACGGCGGCCTGGCTCGGGTGATGCGGGTCACCTTCATCACGTTCGCCGCCGGCTATCTGGCGATCATCGGCTTCCCGTTCTTCGACGGCTACTACTCCAAGGACCCGATCATCGAGGTCGCGTTCGAGCACAACACGGTGGTCGGTCTGCTGGCCATGCTGGGTGCGGGGGTGACCGCGTTCTACATGACCCGGCTGATGCTGATGACCTTCAGCGGCCGGCGGCGCTGGCGCAAGTCCGAGGACGAGGCCGGCGACGGGCCGATCCGCCATCCGCACGAGTCGCCGCTGGTGATGACCGTCCCGCTGATCATCCTCGGCATCATGTCGGTGATCGGTGGTGCGTTGTTGAACAACTGGATCGGCGGCTGGCTGGATCCGGCAGTGGGTGGCGTCGAGGAGACCACGCCGAGCCTGCTGCACTTCTCGGTGCTCGGCCTCATCACGCTCGTGGTGGTCGCGATCGGTGTGCTGATCGCCTTCCTGATCTTCGGCCCGCGCAAGGAGATCCCCATGGTGGCGCCCGAGACGCGGTCGCCGTTCGTGCTGGCGGGCCGCAACGACCTGTACGGCGACGCGTTCAACGAGGCGGTGTTCATGCGGCCGGGTCAGCAGCTGACCAGCGGACTGGTGGCGTTCGACGACGGCGGTATCGACGGGGCCGTGAACGGCACCGCCGGCGGCATCGCCCACCTGTCCGGGCGGTTGCGCCGGGTGCAGAACGGTTTCGTCCGGAGCTACGCGCTGGCCATGGTGCTCGGCGCCGCGGTGGTCGGCGTCGTGCTGGTCCTCGGACGAGTGGGCTGAGGGGGGCGAGCCGATGTTTCCGTGGTTGACCGTGCTGGCCCTGCTGCCCGCCGTCGGCGCGCTGCTGCTGATCTTCGTCAAGGGTGGCGGCGCCAAGCTCGTCGCACTCGTGTTCTCCCTCGCCACGGTGCTGGTGGCGGCCGTCGTCGGGTTCTCCTACACCCCCGGCGGCGGAATGCAGTTCGTCGAGGACGCGGTCTGGATCGCACCGCTGGGCGCCCACTACGCCCTCGGCCTGGACGGCATCGGGCTCACCCTGGTGATTCTCGCCGTCGTCATCACACCACTGGTGATCGTGGCCAGCTGGCACGACTTCGACGGTGCTCCGCTGCGCTCCGGCACCCGCACCGCGGCGGGCGAGCAGCTCCCGCCCAAGTACGACGCCCGGGTCTTCTTCGCACTGGTGCTGCTGGTCGAGACCTGCGCGCTGTACCTGTTCCTGGCCACCGACGTGTTCTTGTTCTACGTCTTCTTCGAGGTCATCCTGATCCCGATGTACTTCCTGATCGGGGGCTTCGGCGGAGCTCGCCGGGCCTACGCGGCCAGCAAGTTCTTGATCTTCGGCCTGCTCGGTGGCTTCGTCATGCTGGCCTCGGTGATCGGGCTGTACGTCATCTCCGCCCAGGCCGGCAAGGCCAGCTACCTACTGTCGGACCTGATGCAGCTGCAGATCCCGACCGATACCGGTCGCTGGCTGTTCGTCGGCTTCATGTTCGCGTTCGCGATCAAGGCGCCGCTGGTCCCGCTGCACACCTGGCTGCCCGATGCCGCGGAGCAGTCGACCCCCGGCGGCGCGACCATGATGGTCGGCGTGATGGACAAGATCGGCACCTTCGGGATGATCCGGTTCTGCCTCGGCATCTTCCCCGAGGCGAGCCAGTGGGCAACCCCGGTGGTGATCGTGCTGGCGGTGATCTCGATCCTCTACGGCGCGATCCTGGCCATCGGCAGCAAGGACATCATGCGGTTGATCGCGTTCACCTCGATCAGCCACTTCGGCTTCATCGTGCTCGGCATCTTCGCCCTCACCTCGCAGAGCATGGTCGGCTCGACCCTCTACATGCTGAACCACGGGCTGTCGACCGCGACCTTGTTCCTCGTCGCCGGCTATCTGATCAAGCGTCGCGGCGCCCGCACGGTCGACGACTTCGGCGGGGTGGCGAAGGTGGCGCCGGTGCTGGCCGGGCTGTTCCTGTTCGCCGGCCTTTCCACCTTGTCGCTGCCGGGGCTGTCCAGCTTCGTCTCGGAGTTCATGGTGCTGGCAGGTACGTTCTCGCGCTACTCCGCGGTCGCGGTGGTCTCCACCCTGGCGATCGTGCTGGCCGCGCTCTACATCTTGATCATGTACCAGAAGACGATGACCGGTCCGGTCACGCCGGAGGTGGAGCAGTCGGTGACCACCGACCTGAACGCGCGTGAGCGGGTCGCCATGGTTCCGCTGGTCCTGCTCATCCTCGCCCTCGGCATCTATCCCAAGCCGATGCTGGACGCGATCACGCCCGCGGTGACCGCCACCATGCAACATGTCGGGGTCACCGATCCACAACCCACGATCAGCGCGGAGGGAGGCCGATGATGCCGGTTCTGGAGATCACCGCGCCCACCATCGAGTACGCGCTGCTGCTGCCGTTCATCCTCATCTTCGCCGCCGCCTGCCTCGGGGTCGGGGTCGAGGCGTTCGCCCCACGGTCGATGCGCCGGCCGATCCAGCTGCTGCTGGCCTTCGGCTCGATCGTGGTCGCGCTGCTGGTGCTGGTGATCAACTGGTCCAGCGGCAAGGGTGAGGCGATCACCGCCGTCGGTTCGGTGGCGCTGGACGGGCCGACGTACTTCATGTGGGGAATCCTGCTCGTGCTCGGCGGGGTGTCGCTACTGGTCTTCGACGAGCGCAAACTCGACGGCGCCAGCGTGTTCACCCCGCAAGCATCCGCCGTGCCGGGCAGCCCCGCCGAGCAGGAGGCGTTGGCCGCCCGCGTCGAGCACACCGAGGTCTTCCCGCTGGCGCTGTTCGCGCTGTCGGGCATGATGCTGTTCCCGGCGTCGAACGACCTGATCACCATGTTCATCGCGCTGGAGATCTTGTCGCTGCCGCTGTATCTGTTGTGCGGGATGGCCCGCCGGCGGCGCCTGCTGTCGCAGGAAGCGGCGATGAAGTACTTCCTGCTCGGCGCGCTGTCCTCGGCGTTCTTCGTGTACGGGGCGGCGCTGCTCTACGGCTACACCGGCTCGTTCGACCTGCCCGCCATCGACGCCGCGATGCAGGCCGGTACGCAGGGCTACGGCCTGCTGCTGGCCGGGATGGCGCTGATCGGAGTCGGGCTGCTGTTCAAGTTCGGCGCGGTGCCGTTCCACGCCTGGACCCCCGACGTCTACACCGGAGCGCCGACGCCGGTCACCGGCTTCATGGCGGCCTGCACGAAGATCGCCGCGATCGGGGCGCTGATGCGGGTGTTCTACGTCGGGCTCGGTGCCGCGCGCTGGGACTGGCAGCCGCTGATGGCGATCCTGGCGGTGGCGACGATGGCGCTGGGATCGGTGCTCGCCATCACCCAGACCGACGTCAAGCGGATGCTCGCGTACTCCTCGATCGCGCACGCCGGCTTCTTGATGACCGCGTTCGTCGGCGCCTCGCAGCTGGCCAGCGGCGCCCCAGCGGGCTCGCTGACGTCGATCTCGGCGGTGATGTTCTATCTGGTGGCCTACGGCGCGGCAACGGTCGGTGCGTTCGCGCTGATCACCACGGTCCGCGACGTGGGCGGTGAGTCGACGGCGCTCAGCGGCTGGGTCGGCATGGGCCGGCGCTCGCCGCTGGCCGCCGGGGTGTTCTCGGTGTTCCTGCTCAGCTTCGCCGGCATCCCGCTGACCAGCGGTTTCATCGGCAAATGGGCGGTCTTCGCCAGCGCCTGGACGGGTGGTGAGCACTGGCTGGTGGTGGTCGCGGTGGTGATCAGCGTAGTCGCGGCGTTCTTCTACATTCGGGTGATCGTGCTGATGTTCTTCACCGATCCGGTCGGCCCGGTGCCCGAGATCGCGCGTCCGGGTGCCGGAACGCTCGTCGCCGTCGGGGTTGGGGTGCTCGCTACTGTGGCCCTAGGCGTCTTCCCGGGTCCGATGCTCGCGCTGGCCCAGCAGGCGAGCGAGTTCGTCCGCTGAGACGCCGGACGACCTGAGGTAGGAGTGACGTGCTGGCCGAACGGACCCGAGACGATGCGCTCGAGCTGACGACCCGCGCCCACCTCGAGCAGGTGGAGACCGCCCTGCTGGAGGCGGCGACGGCGGACACAGCTCTGGTGACGGAGGCGGCCCGGCACGTCATCTCCGCCGGCGGCAAGCGGTTCCGGCCGCTGCTGGTGGTGCTCGCGTCGCAGTTCGGCCCGTCCGCGGTGCCCGAGGACGTGGTGAAGGCGGCCGTGGTGGTCGAACTCACCCACGTGGCCAGCCTGTACCACGACGACGTGATGGACGAGGCGCTGCTCCGCCGGGCCGCGCCGAGCGCGAACGCCCGCTGGGGCAACACGGTCGCGATCCTGGTCGGCGACTTCCTGTTCGCCCGCGCCTCGGATCTGGTGGCCGAGCTCGGCCCGGACTACGTCAAGCTCCAGGCCCGGACGTTCGCCCGGCTGGTGCAGGGCCAGATCGCCGAGACGGTCGGCCCGGGGGAGAGCGACCCGCTCGAGCACTATCTCGCGGTGATCGCGGACAAGACCGGTTCGCTGATCGCGACCTCGGCAGTGTTCGGCGCCAGGCTGGCCGGCGCATCCGCGGACGTCCAGGCGGCGCTTCAGCGCTTCGGCGAGGAGATCGGCGTCGTGTTCCAGCTCAGCGACGACATCATCGACATCACCAGCGACGAAACCGGCAAGACCCCGGGCACCGACCTGCGCGAGGGCGTACTCACCCTGCCGACCCTGCTCGCCCGTCGGGCGATCGGGCCGGATCCGATCGATCCGGCGGACGCCCGGCTGGGTGAGCTGCTCGGCGGCGACCTCGGCTCCGACGAGGCACTGGCCGAGGCCCTCTCGCTGCTCCGCGCCCACCGGGCCGTCGCCGAGGCGCGCGCCGAGGTGCAGCGCCGGGCCGCCGCCGCCCGCCGCCTGCTCGCCCCGCTGCCCGACGGCCCCGCCAAGGACGCCCTCGCCGAGCTCTGCGACACGGTCGTCACCCGCACGCGCTGAATCGCCTCGCTCGGCAAGCCTCGCTCCTGCACCCCGCGACGCGCTGCTCAGTGCTGGCCGCGCTCGCGCCCGGCCGTTCCGGGAAACTGTGCAGAAGATGCAACTCCGAAACGTTTCACCCTGCAGGAGCTGCACAGTTTCCAGGGTTCCCGAGGTGGTGGGCCAGCTGGTCAGCCGAGAATCAGCGCTCGTCGGCGGGGTCCCGGTGGAGCTGGAAGATCATCGGGAGGCGGTTCAGCGACTCGTCGACGCGGCGGCCCTCGTCGGCCTGCACCAGTGGCGCCATCTCCGCTTGCCAGCGCGCATTGATCGCCAGGCCATCCATGGCCGCGAGCGCCGCGTCGAAGTCGTCGGTCTCGAAGTAGCCGATCACCAGGCCGTCCGGACGAGCGAAGATCGAGTAGTTGTGCCAGCCGGCGTCCCACAGCGCCTGCCGCATTTCCGGCCAGACCTCGGCATGCCGCTGCGCGTACTCCGCCAGGCACCCGTCGCGCACCTGCAAGGTGAAGCAGACCCGTTCCATGGCACCAGTTTGGCGGGCCCGCGCTGTCGAGCGGTGGCGGGGACCAGGCGCCTCAGGCGGCACGCCGTTCGCTCGCGCTGACGGGACGGCGGGCGATCGGCGTGGCATCGACCGACGCCTCGGCATCGGGTCGACGCGCCGGTATTGTCGCGGCGGTGTCCGGGCTCGGGTGCATGGCGGCTGTCGCGGTGGTGGAATCGTGCACGATGTGCCCCTCGGACCGAGAACGTACGAACTCGGAGCCGGGCTGGCCGCGACGCTGACAATGCGCCCGAGGCACGGCGGTGGCCGCCCGCAGGCTGGTCCCCCCAACCACCGCCGTTGCCTCCCCCCGAGGCGACGCCGCTGTCGAAAAGAGAATATCGCGATGAGATGTCGGTGAAGTTTCGGTGAACGCCCGGGGCCGGATGATCTTCGCCACACCGAGCGCGGCGCCGGCGAGACCGGCAAGGGCGAGATCGACACGGGTGAGACCGACACGGGGTAACGGATCGGTGATCACCGGCGCTCAGCGCTCGCCGGCGCGGACCAGGCCGCTCTCGTAGGCGAAGGCGACAGCCTGCACCCGATCGCGCAGCGAGAGCTTCGCCAGCATCCGGGAGAGGTACGTCTTCACCGTCGCCTCGCCCAGATAGAGCCGGGCGGCGATCTCGGCGTTCGACAGTCCCTCGGCCACGAGCCGTAGCACGTCGATCTCGCGATCGGTCAGGGTCTGCAGCAGGGCGTGGGCGCGCGGGTCGGTCCGCGGCGCCTGAGCGAAGGACTTGATCACCCGGAGCGTGACCGCCGGGTCGAGCAGCCCGGCACCGGCGGCGACCGTGCGGATCGCGGCCAGCAGTTGCTCCGGCGGCGCGACCTTCAGCAGGAAGCCGCTGACGCCGATCCGGAGCGCCTCGGCGAGATAGCCGTCCTCGTCGAAGGTGGTCAAGATGATCACCTTGCTGGTGGAGCCGGCGAGGATCTGCCGGGCCGCCTCCAGGCCGTCGCTGCGCGGCATCCGGATGTCCAGCAGCACCACGTCCGGGCGCGACCGGCGCACCGCGGCGACGGCCTGGATGCCATCGGCCGCCTCCTCCACCACTTCCAGGTCAGGCTGATGGTCGATCAGCATGCGCAGCCCGGCCCTGATCATCGCCTCGTCGTCGGCGATCACCAGCCGGACGGTCTGCTGCTTGCCGGTCTCGGTCATCGGCCCTCTCCCAGCGGGAAGTAGGCGTGCACCGTGAAGCCGCCAGTCTCGGCCGCACCTGCGGCCAGCGTGCCGCCGAACATCGCAACCCGCTCGCGCATCCCCAGCAGGCCGTGGCCGCCGACGCCGTCGATCGGCTGCCGTGCGGACGTACCTTTCCCGTGATCGGCGACGTCGATGGCGAGTCCGTCTCTGTCGTAGGTCAGCGTGACGTCGGTGGACACCGGGCCGGCATGGCGCAGCACGTTCGTCAGGGCCTCCTGCAGGATCCGGTACGCCGACACATCGAGGGCGCGGGGGAGTTCGGGCCGGGTGCCGACCTCCCGCAGGCTGACCGGGAGCCCCGCGGCCCGCACCTCGGCGATCAACTCGTCCGCATTGGCCAGTGATGGTTGTGGCGCGGGCGATCCTTCGGGCGTCTCGCGCAGGATGCCGACCAGCGAGCGCAGTTCCTGGACCGACTCGCGCCCGAGCCGCTCGATCCCGGCCAGCATCTCCGCCTGTGGGGCGTCCGGCGGAAGAGTCAGCCGGACGGCGCCCACCTGGAGCGTCATCACGCTGACCGAGTGTGCGACGGCGTCGTGCACCTCCCGCGCGATCCGCTGCCGCTCCTGGACGACGGCGGTGCGCTGGGCGGCCTCCCGCTCGGCGTCCAGCGCCGCCGCGAGCCGCGCGAGCTGTTCGGCCCGTTCGTTCCAGCGACGGGCCATCAGCCCGACGCCCCATGACGCCCAGACCAGGCAGGAGAAGAACAGGTTCTCCCAGACGATGTTGAACGGCACCCCGGTCGCACCCGGCGACAACCGGGCGATCAGCACACCGAGGCTCGCCAGGATCTGTGCGGCGACCGGGGCGATCCAGGATCGTTGCGGGGGCCGGCGGTAGGCCGCCCAGCCAGGCATCAGGAAGAACGCGAGCACGCCGACGCCGGTCGGCCCGGTCAATCCGAGGGCCGTCGTCACCGGGAACATCGCCGAGACCACGATGCTCCCGACGATCGGGGCCCAGATCGCTACGATCGCGCCGGCCACCGCGACCGCACAGCCGGCGATCATCGCGGCGAGCAGCTGGTCGCCGGGCGGGTCCAGGGCGATCTCCGCCAGCCCGAGCACGGCGAAGCCCACCGCGGCAAGTCCGGGCGCCAGCCGGACGAGACGGGGTCGGATGCGCACGAGACTCACCCTAGGCAACTCATCGGCGGTTCGGGTCCGTCATACGGGGGACAGCTGGGCGGTCGATCGTCCCCCGTCCGGACGGCCTGCCCCCGCCGGCTTCCGTCGACCGGCGGACCGGGATCGAGCCGGCAGCGGGCAGCCTTGGCGATCCGATCTCCCTAGCGTTGTCGTTGTGCCCGATCCGGGCCGAGAAGTCAACGAGACAAGGAGAAATGATGTCCATCACGAGCGCCGAGACCACCATCGCCCGTCCCGCCCGTCCCGCCCGTCCTGCCCGGGCCGCCACCCGAGGCGGCGGTAGCGCCTTGGCCGTCGTCGGGGGCATCGCCCTGCTCGCCGGCCCGGCCCTGTTCGTCGCGGGCCTGGCCAGCTCGCCGGCGGAGACCGGCGACGACAAGATGTCCTACCTGGCCTCGCTGGCCCGCAACCCACTCCAGACCCAGGTCTCCGCGGTCCTGCTGCACTACGGCAACCTGCTGATGGGCGCCGGACTGCTCGTCCTGCCCTGGCTGGTGCGCGGTCGGCGCGGCGCTCGGCTCACCCTGATCGGCGCGCTGGTCGCTGCCCTGCTCCAGCTGAACCTGTCCGGGGCGCTGTTCACCGACTGGTTCCACATGGAGTTGGCTCGCCAGCTCCCGCTCGATCGGGCGGCGGCCATCTCGGACCAGGCGCTGGCGTACCCGTTGCAGCAGCTGTGCTTCGGCCTCTCCCCGCTGATCGCGGCCGGGCTGATCATGGCGTACGTCGGCCTCGCCCGCGCGGGCGTCGTCGGCTGGTGGAGCATCCCCGCCATCGTCGCCGGCTATGCGGGCATGCTGTTCCTGCCGTACTCGATTCCGATCCTGCCGGCCCTGGGCGTGCTGCCGCTGATGGCGGTGCTCGGCGTCACCGGTTGGCGGGTGCTCGGCCGGGTCAGGGCCGATCGCCGACCGACGGCGCACTGAGCACGAGGTCGCCGACCGAACGGGAGCGGGTCACCAGATCTTGACCCGCTCCTCGGCGGCGAGCCACAACGCATCGGAGGGCTGCACGTCGAACGCGGTGTAGAACTCCGGGACATTGCGCACGATCTGGTTGCAGCGGAACTCCGGCGGCGAGTGTGGATCGGTCGCCAGCCGCTGCTTCACCATCTCCGGCCGCGACTTCTGCTGCCAGATCGCTCCCCAGTTGAGGAACAGCCGCTGGACGTCGGTGTACCCGTCCAGCGCAGGAGTCTCGCTGTCGCCGCGGGCGATGGTGTAGGCCAGCAGGGCGATCGTGAGACCACCGAGATCGCCGATGTTCTCCCCGATGGTGAGCTCGCCGTTCACCCGCTCGCCGTCGGCGCCCTCGGGGGACAGCCGGGAGTACTGCTCGATCAGAGCCGTCGTCCGCTGTTCGAAGGCGGCCCTGTCCTCGCCGGTCCACCAGTCCCGTAGCCGGCCGTCACCGTCACAGGTGGAGCCCTGGTCGTCGAAGCCGTGTCCGATCTCGTGTCCGATCACCGCGCCGATCCCGCCGTAGTTCACCGCGTCGTCGGCACGCTCGTTGAAGAACGGCGGCTGCAGGATGGCCGCGGGAAACACGATCTCGTTCTTCAGCGGGTGGTAGTAGGCGTTCACGGTCTGCGGCGTCATCAGCCACTCGTCCCGGTCGATCGGCGCGCCGATCTTGTCGATCGAGCGGTTCAGCTCGAAGGCCGCCGTGCGCAACACGTTGCCGATCAGGTCGTCCGCGTGGATGGCCAGGCTCGAATAGTCGCGCCACTTCGCCGGGTAGCCGATGTGCGGCCGGAACTTGGCGAGCTTGTCCAGCGCACTGGCCTTGGTCTCGTCGGTCATCCAGTCCAGCTCGGTGATGGAGCGGCGGTAGGCCTCGATCAGGTTCGCGACCAGGGTGTCCATCCGCTCCTTCGCCACCGGGGAGAAGTGACGCTCGACGTACACCTTGCCGACCGCTTCCCCGAGCGCACCCTCGACCAGCGCGACGCCGCGCTTCCACCGCTCGCGCAGCTCGGGCGTGCCGGACAGCACGGTGCCATAGAAGCGGAACCGCTCGTCGACGAACGCGCTCCTCAGGTAGGGCGAGAGCGAGGTGACGATCTTCCACCGGGCCCAGCTCTTCCACGACTCGACGCGGTCGTCGGTGAGCAGCTCGGCCACCTCGGCGAAGAACGACGGCTGCGCGACGACCAGCTCGGCCATCGTCTGCTCCTCGATGCCGGCACCCGCCAGGAAGGTCCGGAACTCCAGGCCGGCCGAGGCGGCCTCGAACTCGGCCAGCGTCTGCAGGTTGTACATCGCCCGCATGTCCCGCGTCTTCACCTTGTCCCAGTGCCGCGCAGCGATCGCGCTCTCCAGGGCGAACACGGCGTCGGCCTGGGCGTCGGGGTCCGGCAGGCCGGCGAGCGCCAGCGACGCCGATACGTGCTTGCGGTATTCGTCGCGGATCGCGGCATAGCCGTCGAGCCGGTAGTACTCCTCGTCGGGCAAGCCGATCCCGCCCTGGCCGACGAACATGACGTAGCGGTTCGGGTCGCCGGGATCGGACTCCGCGTCGACGTCGATCAGGCCGGCGATCCCTTCCCGGAGGTGGATCCCGAGCAACCGGATCAGGTCCGCCGGTCGTTCGACCGCGTCGACCCGGGCGAGCAGCGGCCGGATCGGCTCGGCGCCGGCCGACTCGATCCGGTCGGTGTCCATGAAGCTGGCGTAGAGGTCCGCGATCTTGGCCGGCTCGGTGCCCGGCTCGCCCGGCTCGATGCCGGTGATGATGTCCCGGACGGCGGCCTCGGCATCGTCGCGGAGCTGCATGAACGATCCGGTCAGCGGCTTGTCCGCGGGAATCTCGGTCTCGGCCAGCCAGCGTCCGTTGACGTGGCGGAACAGGTCGTCCTGCACCCGGACCGCCTCGTCGAAGGTGGAGAAGTCGATCGCGGGCACAGCCGTGGTCTCAGTCACCCGCCGATGGTACCCACGGGCACGGACACGGCGGTCCCGTCAGCTCCAGTGGGCCCCTCGGCTGGCCCCTTCAGCTCCAGTAGACCCTGTCCGGCCGGGTGAGCTGGATCAGTGCCGTCCGCTTGTGGTCGATCCGCACCGTGCAGGTGCCCGAGCCGGCGCTGCTGCGACACCGGATCGTGCCGTTGACCCTGAACCGGAACGAGGTCGACGCCTCCAGTGTCGCGGCATCGAATCTCACCTTGGCCTTGCCGATCGGGTCGCCGCCCTGGCGTTTCCAGCGCAGCGTCTTCGCGTCGACCCGGTATCCACCGGGGTTGACCCCGAGCGGGCACCCGGCGGGATGGAGCTTGCGCTGCTTCATGCAGGACGTCACGCTCTTCCGGGCCGCGTTGCGGACCTGGTCGACGCCGACTTTGGTGAGCTGCAGCCGAAGGGCGGTCGTGCTCGGCGTGCGGGTGAGGCCCGCGACCGTCACGGACCTCGAGCTGAGGGAGGTGTATCTCGAGGCGCTGGCGAAGGCGTACGTGCCCGGGAATACGCCGGCCGTGGTCCGCGACAGCCGCACCTTGTTCACGACCACCGGGTTGCGGCCGTACGCGGTCGCGGTGGCAAGATCCAGCCAGGTGTACGTCCGTCCCAGCCGCCACTCGTCGCCCACCTTCACCACCGGCATCGACTCGCGCACAGCGGTCGCACCGATCCGATAGCTCACCGAGACGGTGCCGCCCCCGGGATCGGAGGTGTCCGTGACCGTCACGTCCCTGATCGGCGCGATCCGGTTCGACTCGGCCAGCACGGCCGAGGTGAGCAGCGCCTTCTCGTCCGGCCGGTCGACCCCGAGCGCGAGCGCGGCGTCCGCGTCGTTGCTGGTCAGCGCGGCGAAGTACGCGCGCACGGCATCGGCGGCCGTCGCGGACGGCGGCGCGGTGCTGAGGCCGCTGGACGGCAGCCCGCCGGAGGGGTTCGACGGCACCGGATCGGTGATCGGTTTGTCTCGTCGCCCGATCGCGATGCCGGCCACGATCACGATCAGCACAAGCGCGATAGCCCCGCCCGCAAGGGCGAGCACCAGCGCGGTCGACGATTTCCGTGGTGGTGGCTGACCACCGCCGGCCGGCGGCTGGGTCCAGCCCGCCGGCGGCTGCTGGTCTCGGGGCCCCTGAGACCAGGGCTGTTGGTAAGCGCCCGGTTGGTCGGGGCCTTGTTGGTCGGGTCGGTACGGGCCTTGTTGATAATGGCTGGGCTGGTAGCCGGGTGGTGGATATGGAGTGGGCGCGCCTGCCTGGCCGCCGGGAATGGGGTCGTACCAGCCGCCGGCCGGCGGCTGGTACGGCGGTTCCCCGGACGGCTGCCCCGGTGGCTGCTGGTCGCTCATCTCAGCCCTGGAACGTCACCTTGATGTTGTCCTGGCTGACGTCGCTCTCCATCTGCACGTAGCGGTAGAGCCGCTGCGGTTGGAACGTGCCCGGCTGCCCGTCCTGGCTGCCATTCGCCGTGAAGGTGAAGGTCATCGATGCCGCCGCCGTGGCCGTGGCCGGGTTCTGATAGTCCAGTCGCGGCTTGAGGTTGGCCCACGGGTTGCCGGTCAACTTCCACTGGATCGTGCTCGCGGTGACCTTCTGGCTGGACTTCTTCGTCAGGGCGAACGGGCAGCCCTTGGGCGCCAGCTCCTTCTTCGCCACGCACGCGGCCATGGCGGACTTGGCGGCCTTGACGAAGGCCTGGCTGCCTGCCTTGGTCAGGGTCGGGGTCAGCTCGATCGGCACGTAGTCCTGCGGACTCTTGATCACGACGGTGCTCTTGGCGCCGTAGTCGATGTTGGTCAGCCCGCTGGTCACCGCGTACGAACCCGGCAGCAAGGTGATCTTGTCCGTGGTCACATTCACGCCGTTGATCAACATCGGTACGGTGTTGCTGCGGACCGATCCGAGGTTCACGTCCTGGGTCGTGTCGCCCAGCTGGAAGGTGTCGCCTTCCTTGCTGACATAGAAGGTCTCGTTCACCTGCTGGTCGCCGATCTTGTACGTCGCCGCGACCTCGTAGGCGTTCTCGTCGGTGACCTCGGGGACGTTGATGTCGGTGATCGGCGCCCGCTTCAGCGAGTCGGCCAGCACCGCGTCGGTTAGGAATGTCTTGTCCGCCGGCTGGTCCTTGCCGAACGCGAGCGCCGCCTCGGCCTGTCCGGCCGCCAGCGCATCCAGATAGCCCTTCACCGCGTCCGATGCCTTGGTCGCCTCTGCGGCGGGCGCGCTCGACCCGGGGCCCTCGCCGGCCACCGGCTTGCCGGCGCGGCTGAACAGCGCGAACGCGCCGACGATGATCAGGATCAGCGCCAGCACACCGGCGCCGACGATGATGGCGATCTTCGGCACGCCCGACTTCTTCGGCGGCTGGCCGGGCCCGCCCGGCTGCGGGGCGCCGCCGTAGGGCGGATAGCCGGGGCCACCGGCCGGTCCGCCGGGTCCGGGCGCTCCCGGCCCGCTGCCCGGAATCGGCCCGCTGCCCGGAATCGGCCCGCCGCCCGGGATCGGGTTGTATCCGGCTCCGCCGTATCCGCCGGCACCTTGCGACCAGCCGGGCTGGCCCTGAGCCGGTGGTGGCACCGGCTGGCCGTAGGGCTGGTTGGGCTGGCCGTAGGGCTGGCTGGGCTGGCCGTAGGGCTGGTTGGGCTGCCCGTAGGGCTGGTTGGGCTGCCCGTACGGCTGGTTGGGCTGGCGCGGGTCGGGACCTGACGACGGCGGCTGCGGATTGCTCACGGATGTGGTCTCTTTCCGGCGCGTGACCCGCGGTGCTGGTCGGGTGTCGACCGACCCCGCGGGCGGCCGGTGACGGGAAAACCCTAACCGAGCGGTGGGTCAGCCGCGGAGAATTCGTACGTCTCGCACAGGTCAGGCCGAGCGGCCCGGGTCCGCAACGACTCGGGCCGCCAGCTCCCGCAGCCGGGTATTGGTGTTCTGCGAGAGGGTGGCCAGCCGGCGGAAGGCGTCGTCCGCGGAGATCTGGTGCCGGGCCATCAGGATGCCCTTCGCCTGCTCGATCACTGCCCGTGAGCGCATGGCTTCCTGCAACTGCCGAGCCAGCTCCTCGGCGCTGTCCAGATGATCGGCGTTCGACACCGCGAACGCCGCATAGCCTGCGAACCGCTCCGCGAAGGTCACCGCCTCGTCGGAGAACGGTTCGTCGCGGGCACTGTAGAGATTGAGGGCGCCGGCCGTCCGGTATGGCACGAGTAGCGCGACTGCCGCGGTATGCGTCACCCCGGCCCGAAGCGCCGCGTGGGTGAACTCGGGATAGAGCGGCTGATCGGCGCGATGATCCAGGATGATCGTCGCGCCCGTGCTGGCCGCGTCCAGGCAGGGACCGAAGCCGGATTCGTACTGCCGCTCGTCCAGCTGGACCGCCAACGGGCTGGTGAACACCATGGTCTTGGGTCGGTCGTTGTTGATCACGGTGACGGAGGCCTCGTCGACTCCGGGGACGACCCGCTTGGCCAGCTCGCCGACCTGACGGAGCGTCTCGGTCAGGCTCTGGTCGCTGAGATTCAGCCGGGCGAGCTCGGCGAATGCCGCGTCCGGCTCGATCGCCTCGAAGGTCGTCATCTGACCGATGTCCTCACTCCCAACTCCGACCGACAGAGCCTATGTCACCGGCGTCGCTCCCGTGGCCGATTGCGTCCCGGTCGTCGCGACGTCGGCGGCGGGCACGATGCAGACCGTACGCGCTCAACACCGCCAGCGCCGCCCAGACCAGCCCGAAGCCGATCCAGCGTCCCGGTGACATCGCCTCGCCGAAGTACACCACGCCGAGCAGGAACTGAAGGGTCGGCGTGATGTACTGCAGCAGCCCCAGCGTGCTGAGCGGGATCCGGGTGGCGGCGGCAGCGAACAGCAGCAGCGGCACGGCCGTGATCGGTCCGGCCAGGATCAGCAGCGCGGTATGACCCGCGCCGCCCTGACCGTAGGTCAGCTGGCCCTGGAAATGGAGGAGAAGCAGGTAGCCGAGCGCGAACGGGGCCAGCAGACCGGACTCCACGGTGAGGGTCTCGACCGCACCGGCGTCGAGCCGGTTCTTGATCAGCCCGTAGGTCGCGAAACTGGCCGCCAGGGTCAGCGCCACCCAGGGCGGATGGCCGTAGTCGACGGTGAGCACGACGACCGCGGCCACCGCGAGCCCGACGCTCACCCACTGCAGTCTGGCCAGCCGCTCCTTCAGCAGCACGACCCCGAGCACGATCGAGAGGATCGGGTTGATGTAGTAGCCGAGCGCGGCCTCCACCACCCGGTCGCTGTTCACCGCCCAGATGTAGATGCCCCAGTTCAGCGCGATGGTGATCGAGGCGGCCGCCAGCAGCGCGGTGTTCCGCCGGTTCAGCAGCCTCCGCCAGCGTGAGCGCGGGACCAGGAACACGGACAGGATCAGCGCGGTGACCAGCGACCAGATCACTCGGCTCGCCAGGATCTCCAGCGGCCCGGCCGGCTTCAGCAGTGGCCAATAGAGCGGAAACAGACCCCAGATCCCGTACGCCCCGATGCCGTAGAGAACGCCCCTGTTGTCCGGCTCGCGCCCGCTCCGCGCCCCCTTGACTCTCACTTTCTCCCTCGCTCACAGCCCCGGCCGAGCACCGCTGCCGCGATCCGGCACGGCTGTTCGCTCGGTCGGAAGTGAGAGCCGGGCGCTTCGCTACCCGACGCTCGCCGGTGTTGGTCCGGCTCGCGCCCGCTCCGCGCCCCCT
>NZ_BAABAB010000009.1:179563-197226 GCF_039537205.1 Microlunatus ginsengisoli
CCCCGGCCGGGCACCGCTGCCGCGATCCGGCACGGCTGTTCGCTCGGTCGGAAGTGAGAGCCGGGCGCTTCGCTACCCGACGCTCGCCGGTGTTGGTCCGGCTCGCGCCCGCTCAGTCGACCAACCAGGTGTCGCCGCCGGCGATCATGGCCTGCAGCGCCGCCTCGTCCGACGCCGTCTCGCCGGTCGCCAGGGCGACCTGCTCGCGAGCCAGGTCGTCGTACGCCGGTGCATCGACGTCGCGGAAGATCCCGATCGGTGCGCGGTGCAGCACGCCGTTGTCGGTGAGCCGGGACAGGCCGAATGCGAAGCTCGGGTCCTGGATGTGCGCGTCGTGCACGACCAGCGCGTCGACGCCGACATCATCCACCTCGGCCACGCTGAACTCACCGGTGCGTGGATCGCGGACGACTCCCAGGTGCCCGTCCGTGCCGAACCGGATCGGCTCGCCGTCGGTCAGCGGGATGATCGCGTCCGCGCTCGTGCCGGGGTCCTTGACTGCCAGGAACGCATCGTCGTTGAAGATCGGGCAGTTCTGATAGATCTCCACGAAGGACGTCCCGCGGTGCGCGGCGGCCCGGCGAAGCACCTCGGTCAGATGCTTGCGGTCGGAGTCGATGGTGCGCGCGACGAACGTCGCCTCCGCGCCGAGCGCCAGCGAAACCGGGTTGAACGGGTTGTCCAGCGAGCCCATCGGCGTCGACTTGGTCACCTTGCCGATCTCGGAGGTGGGGGAGTACTGACCCTTGGTCAGCCCGTAGATCCGGTTGTTGAACAGCAGGATGGTCAGGTTCACATTGCGCCGCAGCACGTGGATCAGGTGATTGCCGCCGATCGACAGCGCATCGCCGTCGCCGGTGATCACGAACACGGCGACGTCCTCCCGGGCCGTCGCGACGCCGGTGGCGATCGCCGTCGCGCGCCCGTGGATCGAGTGCATCCCGAACGAGTCGACGTAGTAGGGGAACCGCGACGAGCAGCCGATCCCCGAGACGATCACCGTGTTCTCCTTGCGGATGCCGAGTTCCGGCATGAAGCCCTGGAACGCGGCCAGCACGGCGTAGTCGCCGCAGCCCGGGCACCAGCGGACCTCCTGGTCGCTGGTGAAGTCCTTCCGGTTCAGCGGTTCGAGCGAGAGCGGGACGCCGGCGATCCCCGACCTGCGCTCGGTCTCCGAGGTGTGCTCCGAGCCGGCCGCAGGGCCGGTTCCGTTCGCGTGCCCTGAGCCCGCTGGAGCACCTTCCGCCAGCTGAGCACGTGTCGTTCCATTCAGGGCCGTCACGAGGACGTCACCTCCAGCGAGTCGATCTCGGTCTCCAGGTCGCGGGCCAGCTCGCTGAGCGAGATCGGCAGGCCGCGCACCCGGGAATAGCTGTGCACGTCGACCAGGAACTTGGCGCGCAACATCATCGCCAGCTGGCCGAGGTTCATCTCCGGCACGATCACCCGGTCGTACGACCGCAGGATCGCGCCGAGGTTTGCCGGGAACGGATTCAGGTGCCGCAGGTGGGTGTAGGCCACCTGGCGGCCGGCCTTACGGACCCGGCGGACGGCGGCGACGATCGGGCCGTAGGTCGAGCCCCAGCCGAGCACGAGCACCCGGGCATGAGTGCCGTCCGGGCCGGCCGGGTCGTCCACCACGAGATCGGGGATGTCGCGCACGATGCCGTCGATCTTGGCCTGGCGGGTCCTGACCATCTCGTCGTGGTTGGCCGGGTCGTAGCTCACGGCGCCGGTGTTCTTGGCCTTCTCGATGCCGCCGATCCGGTGCTGCAGCCCGGCCGTGCCCGGCTTCGCCCAGGGCCGGGCCAAGGTCTCGGGATCACGCAGGTAGGGCAGGAACTCGTCCTTGCCGGCCTTGTTGGTGGAGTTCGGCGCGGTCGCGAACTCGGGATCGATCGGCGGGATCGAGGAGAGGTCGGGCACATGCCAAGGCTCCGCCCCGTTGGCGATGTAGCCGTCGGACAGCACGATGACCGGGGTGCGGTACTTCACTGCGATCCGGACCGCCTCGATCGCGGTCGCGAAGCAGTCGGCGGGCGACTGGGCGGCCAGCACCGGCACCGGCGCCTCGCCGTTGCGGCCGTACATCACCTGGAGCAGGTCGGCCTGCTCGGTCTTGGTCGGCATCCCGGTGCTCGGCCCGGCGCGCTGGATGTCGCAGACGATCAGCGGCAACTCGGTCATCACCGCCAGCCCGATGGTCTCCGCCTTCAGGGCGACCCCGGGTCCGGAGGTAGTGGTCACCCCGAGGTGGCCGGCGAAGCTCGCACCGAGCGCGGCACCGACGCCGGCGATCTCGTCCTCGGCCTGGAACGTGGTCACGCCGAACCGCTTGTGCTTGCTCAGCTCGTGCAGGACGTCGGAGGCCGGGGTGATCGGGTAGGAGCCCAGGAACAGCGGCAGCTCGGCCTTCCGAGCCGCCGTGATCAGGCCGTACGCGAGGGCCAGGTTGCCCGAGATCTGCCGGTACTGCCCCGCCGGCATCGGGGCCGGGGCGACCTCGTAGGTCACCGCGAAGACCTCGGTGGTCTCGCCGAAGTTGTAACCGGTCTTGAACGCCGTGATGTTGGCGTCACGGATGGCCGGCTTGCTGGCGAACTTGGCGCCGAGGAAGTTGATCGTGCCCTCGGTCGGGCGGTGATAGAGCCAGGACAGCAGGCCGAGGGCGAACATGTTCTTCGCCCGCGCGGCGTCCTTGCGGGTCAACCCGAACTCCTTGACCGCCTCGACCGTCATCCCGGTCAGGTCGAGCGCATGCAGCTGGTAGTCCGCCAGCGAGCCGTCGGTCAGCGGGTCGGCGTCGTAGCCGACCTTGGCCAGGTTGCGCTTGGTGAAGTCCGCGGTGTCGGCGATGATCAGCCCGCCGCGCGGCAGGTCGGCGATGTTGGCCTTGAGCGCGGCCGGGTTCATCGCGACCAGCACGTCCGGTCGATCGCCGGGGGTCATGATGTCGTAGTTGGCGAAGTGCAGCTGGAAGCTGGACACACCCGGCAGCGTGCCCTGCGGAGCGCGGATCTCGGCCGGGAAGTTGGGCAGGGTCGAGATGTCGTTGCCGAAGACCGCCGAGTCGGCGGTGAACCGGTCGCCGGTCAGCTGCATACCGTCGCCGGAGTCCCCCGCGAAGCGGATGACGACGCGGTCGAGAGTCTGCACCTGCTGGGTCAAGACTGATCTTCCTTCCTCGTGCCTCCCCGACGTTCCGGTCACGAGGAGCTCCGGACCTCGAGCCGGGTCCGCTGTCGGGCCCGTGGTCGAGGCCGACCGGCGTCAGGGCCTCGTCCATGATAGGGCGCACTTACCGGGGAATATTCCCTGTCCAAGCGCTGACCGAGAGGTTTCTCACCCATGGCGTGGCAGGCTGGGCTGATGAGCGAGCAGCCTGGCGGCACCGATCCGGACGACGAGCGGGTCGAGGACCGGGCCGAGCTGCTCCCCGAGGAGCGCGCCGCGGGCAGCGCCGATCCCGAAGCGCAGGCGGCGGCGATCCTGGCGGAGTCGGACGAGCGGGTGGCCGATCCGGAGGGGACCGGCGCCACGTCCACCCAAACGATTTCCAGCCGGCCCGAGCCCGCCTGAGCCGCCCTCAGCCGACGGCTACCCGGGCTGCTCGGGGCTCGGATCCTGCTGCTCGGCCAGCCGGCGGCGGTGTCCGGTTCCGCCGCGTTGCCAGGGGCGCGGTCCTTCCTCCGGGCGGAAGCCGACACCGAGCATGTCCAGCCGCTCGAGGTGGGCGGCGAGCCGGGGCCCGAACTCCTCCCAGCTCCGTCCGGTCGGGTCGGACCAGGCGACCTCGGCCAGGGCGCAGGCTCGCGGGAACGCCGTGTAATCCAGGTCGCGCGGGGTGGGCTGGTACTCCGTCCACAACTGGCCCTGGACGCCGAGGACGTGCCCGGAGACCTCTGCCGGCACTCCGTCCAGTGGATCGAACGCGTACACCGTCGGCGTGGTCACCAGGCCACCGATCCGGTACGGCTCGTCGTCCCGGTCGCTGGGGTAGTAGTCGAGGTACGTCCGGCGGGTCGGGGCCATCACGACGTCCATCCCGTGCTCGGCGGCCCGGACGCCGTGGGCGGCTCCGCGCCACGCCATCGCCACCGCGCCGGGCACGGGCCCGTCTTCCGCGATCTCGTCCCAGCCGACCGCGATCCGGCCGCGCTCGGCCAGCCAGCCGCGGAGCTGGTCGGTGAACCAGCGCTGCAGGTGTCCGGGCCCGTCGAGTCCTCGCTCGGCCGCCAGTTCCGCGGCGCGGGGACTGGCCAGCCACTCCGCCGACGGGCACTCGTCACCGCCGATGTGGACGTACCGGCTCGGGAAGACGTCGAGCAGCTCGGAATAGAGCGCGAAGACCATCGCCATCGTCTCGTCGTCCAGGCTCAGCACCTCCTCGAAGACGCCGAACGTCGTGGCCGGCTCGTAGCCGGTCTCCGGGTGGTTGCCGAACTCCGGGTAGGCGGCCAGCAGGGCGCTGACGTGGCCGGGGAACTCCAGCTCCGGCACGATCGTGACGCCGCGCTCCGCGGCGTAGCCGACCAGCGCACGGAGCTGGTCTTGGCGATAGAACCCGCCGTGCGGCGTGCCGTCTCCGTGCTGCTCGGCCGGCCGCCGGGTCTCCCGGCGCCAGCTGCCGATCTCCTGCAGCCGGGGAAATCGCCGCGACTCGAACCGCCAGCCCTGGTCGTCGGTCAGATGCAGGTGGAACACGTTGAACTTGTGCAGCGCGAGCAGGTCGACGAAACGGAACAGATCGGACAGCGGCACGAAGTGCCGCCCGGTGTCCAGGTGCATGCCCCGCCAGCCGAAGCATGGCCGGTCCTCGATCTGTACGGCCGGCAGCGTCAGCGGCCGGACTCGACTGCCGGGCAACAGCGCGGCGGCGGGGAGCAGCTGGCGCAGGGTCTGGACGGCCCAGCCGACGGCGCCCGGGTCCGCGGCGAATATCTCGATCCGCTCCGGCGTGACGCTCAGTCGATAGCCCTCGGCGGGCAGCGCGGCGTCCAGCCCGACGGCGATCCGGCCGTCGGCGGCCAGCGGCAGGTCGAGCCCGCTGCCGGGGCCCAGCAGCCGTCGCACGATCGCGGCCAAGTCGGCCGGGCCGGCGATCTGGTCGTCCTCGGCGAAGGTGAACGAGCCGGCGGTGGCGCGGACGGCGGAGGGCTTGGGCAGCAGCACCCGGTCACCCTAGTCGGCTGGTCAGCACGTGGGCGGGCCTTGGCCGGCGGCCACCTCGGCGAGACTGCGCAGGATGCAGAACTCGTTGCCTTCGGGATCGGCCAGGACGACCCAGCCCAGGCCGTCGGAGGTGCGCCTGTCGTCGACCTCGGTGGCCCCGAGCGCGCGCAGCCGGTCGAGCTCGAGGTCGCGAGCGTCCGCGACCGGACGCAGGTCCAGATGCAGCCGGTTCTTGACAGCCTTCTCCTCCGGCACCCGGATGAACAACAGCTTGGTGACCCGATCGGCGGACTGGATCAGGCACTCCTCGTGCTCGGGAAGGTTCGGGTCGTCGGGATCCTCGGCGAAGTCGAGCACGTCGCTCCACCAGCGCGAGAGAGCGTACGGATCGCGGGCGTCGATCGTGACGTGACTGATGAAGCTGACCATGAGGTCCATCCGACACGGGGGTGGTGGCCTTGTCGAGCGGGTTTCGCCCGCGGTGGCGCCGCACGAACCCGAAAACCCGTCCCTCGTTGATGCGCCACCGGCGCGGCCGCCGTGCCCTGCGCGGGGGACCGGCGGACGAGGGTCGATTTCTCGGGTTCGCGAGCACACACACGCTGAGCGCGTCAGGCCCGCTCGGGAAGGTACGAGCGTTGGGGCGGTCGGCCGATCGGTCGACCGCCCGACGCGAGCGAGGTCAGGACTGCAGGTCGGCCTTTTCGTCCACCGCGGCGGAGGCGTCGCCGGCGGCGTCTTGGGCCGGATCCGCCGGCTCCGCTGCCGCGTCCTGGGTCGTCGCTGCGGCATCCTGAGCCGCCGCGGCCGCAGCTGCGACGCCGCTCGCCGCGGTGTCCTCGTCGTCGCCGTCCAGCTTGTCCTTCACGCTGTCGACCAGTCCGGAGGCCTTCGCCTTCGCCGATTCGAACACCTCCGACGCAGTGTTCGTGCCGTCGTCGTTGGTGTCGAGCTTGTCCTTGACGTCGTCGACGACACCCGTCGCCTTGTCCTTGACGTCACCAGCGACATCGCCGGCCTTGTCGGCCAGGTCGCCGGCCTTGTCCTTGACGTCTTCGAAGACGTCCTTGAGCTTGTCCTTGATCTCGTCGAGGCCCATAACGCATCCCGTCTGGTCGGCTCACACTTCTCGTCGTGCGATCTCGCGCTCATCCTAGGGATCGGCGCGCGTGGCCGGCGCGAACGGCTCAGCGATAGTTGGTGAACTGCACCGCGAAGTCGTAGTCCTGGTTCTTGATCAGGGCCTGGACGGCCTGGAGATCGTCGCGGCTCTTGCTGCTCACCCGCAGCTCGTCGCCCTGGATCTGGCTCTTCACGCCCTTCGGGCCCTCGTCGCGGATCAGTTTCGCGACCTTCTTGGCGTTCTCCTGACTGATCCCCTCGGTGGTCGTCGCGGTGATCTTGTACAGCTTGCCCGAGCTCCGCGGCTCGCCCGCATCCAGCGACTTCAGACTCACCCCGCGGCGCACCAGCTTCGACTCGAACACGTCCAGCACTGCCTTGACCCGCTCCTCGGAGTTGGCCTCCAGCTCGATCGCCTCGCCGGACCAGCGGATGCTCGCGTCGGTGTTCTTGAAGTCGAACCGCTGCCGCACCTCTTTCGCGGCCTGGTTCAGCGCGTTGTCGACCTCCTGCCGGTCGACCTTGCTGACGATGTCGAACGAGCTCTCCGATGCCACCGCGTCACTCCGTTCCGGTCGGGTCCATCGTGCCGATTCTGCCGCACCGCCCGCCGACCGGTCGTCGCGGCCACCCGGTTCGCCGCCTGGGCAATGTGGGCTGACGCGCCGCCGCGAGGTGCTATTGTTTCCAGTCGCTGCCGGGCTAGCCCGGCAGCACGGCAGGTTGCCCGAGTGGCCAAAGGGAACGGTCTGTAAAACCGTCGGCATCGCCTACGTTGGTTCGAACCCAACACCTGCCACAGAAGAAGAAATGGGCCGTGACAAGGTAGTTTGCTGGCATGGCTCCGTGCGGGGTCGGTGCCGGGCTGGCGATTGTGCCCCGGAAGCCGGGGCAGCAGGGGTTCAGCGAGTGCCCGGTCCATTCCGCCGGTGCCGGGGAACAGGTCGTCGAGTTGGTCGTCGTCGGTGTCGCCGAGGAGATCGAGGATCCAACGGTTGAAGGCGGAGGGTTTCGCGCCGATGAAGCCGAGATGGCGCGTGGGTGGTGACCAGAGGCTCGCGGGTGCGTTCGCCGATGTCGGTGTTGTGCCGTGTGGTTCGGTAGATGACCGGTTCCAGACGCGGTCGATATCCGGACGCCTTTGCGGGCTGAGCCGGCGAAGGGTTTGTCCCAGGCGGCGACGAGGGAATCGGTTGGGCAGGCGGGCAGTTGCCAGGTGAGATCGGCGGAGCGGGTGGACAGCGCCCAGCCGTCCGGGTAGCGCTCGACCAGCCGGCCGATCAGGTCGAGGTGCGTGGATCGCTCGTCCCATTCGGGATGGCCGTAGTAGCGCGCGCCGCAACGAAAGTACGGCGGGTCCGCAGCGCGAAACGAGCCATTTGTATCCACCTCGACAGCCGGCGAGAGTTGATCAGGTGCGACCACTCCCGACCAGGCTCGCGAACACCGGCGGAGATCGATAGGCCACGCGACGGACATGTCGGGCACAGGGCAGGCCGCGCCCCGAGTCGGGCCCCGCCTCGGCGAGACCGTCTATGGGCCCGGTGTCGCGGCCTGCCCGTGCCAGGCGGAAGACCCCTGGGGCGAGATTCTCGACGGCGAGGGATCAGTGGGGCTCGCCGGAGAAGGTCGGTCCGCCGTGTCACCCAGGGGGTTGCGGTGTTTGGCGGAGCTGGTCGGACGGGATCCAGCTGATCTCGCCGTTCGGGCCGCGGACTGCGCCGATCCACTCGCCTCGGTCGCGGACCCAGGCGATCAGGTCGCCGCGCTGAGCAGGGAACGGTCTGGGAGCCGGTGCCGGTGTTGTCGGTGTAGCAGGACGACACGGTCCAGCTCGGTGACATCTCCTCGGCTGTGGTTGTCGAGGATCCGCGGATCGTCGAGGACGAGTTCGACCACGCCGAGGTCGTCAGGCTGGTGATCGACGTCGACGGTGGTGAAGAAGGCGTGGACCTCAGCGAGGACGATCTCGTGTACCGACTGGTGGCCGCTAAGCGGGGGTCTTCGGACGGGCCCATCGTCGTGGAGGACCCTGACGGCAACCCGGTCGGCCTGTGCTGACCAGTAGGCTCGAAATGTGCCGTGCGCTACTTTGGGCCTTGGACGTTGAGCGGGATGGATGCCGCCAATGCTGAGGCGCGGCGCAGGATCGATGATGCGCGGGCCCGGCGTGCGACGGATCTCGACTGCTCGATCCTGGGTCTCACCAAGGTTCCAGAGAGCCTCTTCGACCTCACCGAGTTGCGATCGTTGAACCTGAGCAGCAACAGCCTCGATTCTCTGCCGGAAGCTGTGGCGAAGCTGCGGCACCTCGAGAATCTCAACATTTCTCGAAACGAGTTCACGTCGTTGCCGGAGGGCGTAGTTGCGCTCGTTCAACTCCAAACGCTCTATGCGGGCGACAACCAGATTCAGAGGCTCCATGGCGGAGTCGGCAGTCTGAACGCGTTGCGTGTCCTCGATCTGACCCGCAATCAGTTGTCGGCTCTGCCGGCGGGAGTCGACGGGCTGACCGAACTTACCCGCCTGTACGTCGGTGGCAATCGGCTGGGGAGCTGGCCGGCATCGATCGAATCTCTCCTCCCGAGGTTGGAAGGGCTGGATCTCGGTGACAACGGGATCGGTACGATTCCGGGCGAGATCGCGCTGCTTGGTCATGCGGACACCCTGCGACTGAGCGGTAACCAGCTGACGGAACTGCCTGCGCAGATCGGACAACTGAATCGTCTCCAGGTGCTTTATGTGGCCGGGAACCGGTTGCGGACACTCCCGGACGAGCTCTGGCAGCTGGTGGAGCTCCGGGTGCTCGACGTCGCCGAAAATCGACTTGCCCGCCTCCCGATTGGCCTCGGTCGTCTGCGCCAATTGCAGTCGTTGTCCGTCGCCGGAAACCTACTGACCAGTCTGCCCCCAGAGATCGGCGAACTGGGGCAACTTGAGTCGCTCGACGGCAGCCGCAATCGGCTCCGGTCGCTGCCCACCGAAATGGCGACCATCCGATTGCGGAAGTTGGATCTGATCGGCAACGACTTTCCGGGCGTGCCGGAGGAGGTCTTCGACTTGCCGCCGGCGCGGACGATCGAGTTCATCCTCGGACACCAGCGGTGAGCCGCTACTGATAGAACGCGTCAATTGTCTGGGGTAGGACGTTCTTGGCGGTCACCGGGCCGCCGGCGATGGCGCCGCCTCCTCCGGTGGGGGTCGCGGTCCAGGTGGCATCGAACTGAATCGGCACGTTGGCATCCTCGAAGACCCAGAGCGCGTGGTTGTCCTTCAGCCGTTGATCGACGTTGGTGGCAAGTTCTTTCGGGTGGGCGTTGACCGCTTCCTCAATGGCTTCCCAAGCGTCGCTGCCCGGGGCGTACGCAACTTTGTTGGCGATCATCTTCTTCTTGGTCTTCGTGTGGGACGGTGCCCCTCCCAGTTGGGTGAGTGCGAGGTTGTAGGCAACCTGGACATTGTTCAACTTGCCGATTTGGTTCGCACGACCATGTGCGCCATAGACCACTTTCACCTCATACTCGACCTTGCTGATCAAGGGGACGGGTGCCTGCATCATTGCCTGATAGCCCAACATCGGCGCCTCGGCGCCGAATCGGTGTTGCCAGTTAGCGTGGTTGGCTCCCCAGTTCCCCTTCGCCACGTTGGTCAGCGGCGCGAGGTTGTAATCGAGACCGGGGCCGCCGAGCGTGTCGTGCAGCAGATGCCCCCGGACGAAGACGGAGCTCAGGTCCTTTTGCCTCCGCTTGCGGAGGCGGTTCCAGTCCCCCGCCCAGGTCGACGGAGCCGAGCCGACGATGGCGGTGCCACCGGCCGGAGTCGGAAGCAAGGTTGCCTTCATCCAGGTCGCGAAACCTTGGGCATTTGTGGGCCCGTAGTTGAAGGTGCTGTGCTGTGCCCCGGCGGGTTTGACACCCAGAAACGCGCGGATGGTGTCCATTTCGCCCACATACGCCGGCTTGAGTCCGGCGGCCGGGATCGTCGTTAACGCCATGGCGGGATTCGCCACCCGGTCACCGGCGAAGTCCAGCTTGGCTGCTGCGGCCGTCGCCGCATTCCACTTCGCCTTCTTGGGGAGCCCGTGCTGGATCCGGTAGGCGTCGATGTAGTTGAACCAGTTGTTGTTGTGCTGCCGCTGGACCGTGATCGGTTGGACCGTCGGGCCGCCCGGAGACGGCGCGTGGTGGTCCGCCCCTGGGCGGTGCTGAAGCGGCGGAGGCGAGTCTTCGCGTAGCCAGCCGTGGTCCCCGTTGCGCCTATACCTTTCCGTCGGCGCTGACCTCTGTGCGGGCTTGCCCGGACGTGCGGGCTGCCATCCGATCGGGAGCGGCCCAATGGTCTTCGCCGGGGATGGTGAGGAAGCGGCCGCCATTCGGCGGACGAGGACGGTCTCATCGGTGCGGCCAAGGCTGGTGCCGATCGTCTCCTTCGTCAGGCTCGCGCGGACCGGTGACGGCCCGGTGTTGGCCGCGACAATGCGGCCGACGGCCCGGTTCCCGACCGCAGCTTGAAGCGCGAGAATGGCGGGTGCGCCAAGGTAGCCGGCGGCGAACGGGGTGGTACGGGTCCCCCCGGGAAGCTGCTTCGGGGGAACGGCGTCTTCGGCTCGGCGTGACTGGCCGGTCCGAGCCTTGGCAGCTTCCTCCGGCCGAGCGTTCTCGGTCAAGTCCGTCCTCCTTCCTTCCGCCCGGTGGTCAGCGCTGCCAACTGTTTCGGCTAGAGCGCTCGCCGGTTTCGTTCGGCCAGGATCGCGATCCGGAGACTGCGCGCGGCGTCGGAGTGAGGGTCGAGCCGCAGAGCTTCCTCGACCCGTTCCAATGCCAGTTCGAGGTCCCGCATCGCGTAATGGCAGGCGGCCAGGTTGTAGGCGGTGCCTGGTTCTAGCCCGCCGATCGCGATCGACTCCCGGAAGAAGTCAATCGCCTCCGCGTAATACCGCATCTGATAGAGAAGAGCTCCGAGCTGGAAGGCGAGGTCGTAGCTTTCCCCGATCGGTAGAAAGTGATCCCAGACGCGCCGGATCGCACCGAAGATCTCCTGCTTCTCGACCTTGGACAGCTCTGGAGCGGCCTGCAGGAGCACCGGCAGGTTGACTGCGAGAATCGTCTCGTCCCACCTGCTCAGCCGGAGTTCCGCCATGAGGCGGCCGACGTCCAGGGCGCCGGTTCGCTGGTCCGGATCGCCGATCACGCTGTACAGGTCGTCGGGACCGAAGTCATCGATCGCATCCGCGTAGGCCAGGCGGGTCTCGGGATGACCGTCCGAGCTGCCGCCGAGCGCGCACGCCGAGACGTTGAGATTCTCGTGCCGATGGCCGGGATGAAAGGCGTCGCCGCCAAGGTTGGTGAAGTGCTCGCCGATCAGCCGGTAGTCCACCATCATCGAGAAACACCCGGTGCCGTGCAGCGTGATCCCGGGCGTGCCGTATCCCAAGAGCAGCGCCTCGTCCTCGCTGAAACCCTTGTCGGCCGACAGCAGGAGCAGGCGATCGCCGGCGAGACGCCGGAAGGTGTCGATCGTGTCCAGGGCGGCTACCGGAAACAGGAGTGCCGAGTCGGCCAGCCGTGCACGGCAGCCGTCCAGTAGGCGATTCCAACTCGGATCGCCGTAGTAGGCGGCGAACACAGGAGTGTAGTGATACGTCAGTTCCAGCTCCGGCAGAACCGTCAGACCGTCCTGATCGAGGCCGGGTCGGCCGTACGGCGAGGAAATGGAGACCGCTATCTCGTCGAGGCGACCATCCTTCACGTGGAACGAGTCCTGAGCAATGCTGTCGAAGACGTAGTTCGCGATCAGGACCAGTGGGTTGCCGATCGCATCCGTACCGAGCGTCCGACCGCTGTTGACGAGCCGCAGTTCGCGGTCACGACCCGCGTCAAACGGGGCGAAGTCGAGGACACCGTCGCGCACGAACGGCTGCAGCCGTGGGTGGGCCTGGAGGAACTCCAGGTTGCGTTCGCTGACATCGGTCATCACGAACGTGACGGGTTGCTCGGCGAACGGCGTCTGAGCAAGCTGTCGGGAGAGACGCTTGAGGAACCGGTACCCGAAGCGGCCGTGGCCGGCGCCTAGTTCGACAATGTAGAACGGCTCGGCCGGATCCAACCCGGTGCCCGCGCCGCAGTCCCGCATGTATCCGGTCACCATCTTGGCGTAGGCATGCGCAATGTAGGGGGTGCTGGTGATGTGGAAGGGGATGAGCCCGGTGCTCCACGCTTCGACGCCTTGCTGCTGGTAGAACCGCCGTTGCAGGTCCCAGAGCAGTGAGCGCGAGAGCCGTTCCGGGCCGGCGAGCGTGCCCTTCTTTTGGCTGGTGATCGCCACTTCCGTCGGCCCGTCCGGTTCCTCACCATCGACCGCCGCCGGCGGCTTCGCTACGAGGGTGGTGTGTGCCATGCGATCCAGCCTGCCACCTTTTGCCGAGGGTCGTAACAACGGGTGGGTGCAGACGGGAACTGGTCCGAGGCAAGACAGGGAGGGCCCAAGCCAGGTAGACGGGGACGAACGACGACGTCAGGCCCGGCAGGGGAGCGATCGTGCACCGCGGGAACGGTGGCTGCGGAATGTGCCTCCGGATCGGCGGGAGGCCGAGATCCAGGACTTCACCGCGGCACGATCTTGAGGCCGGCGCGATCGGCGTGCTCGCCGAGCACGCTCGGAGCCGGCCGATGCGTTGAACGCGTTCGTGATGCTGCTCGACCCGGCCCGCACGTTCGGGGTGGAACCCGGACTGGAGCATCTGTTCGAGGTCGCCGAAGGCATCCCGGACGCTCCATCGCGGGTGCGGTGTCGTGGAGTGCGATCGGCGGCCGGGATCCGCTGGTCAAGCTCAAAACTCCCGCTGACCCAGCCGTGAGGAGGACATTGCCTAAAGCTGACACGAAACATGCCGCGCGGCTCGAAGAACGACCCTACGCTGATCAGGTCGCCCGGACCCCCGAGCCGAGCGTCAGACCAGCCCCCGGCACAGGACAGAACGGGAGGACGGTCGGCCGGCGCTGAATAGCACGAAGGACAATCCCGCCGACCTTCGACGGCCAGCATCAGCCGGGTGAACCAAGGAGCCGCGGCAATCTGAATCCCCGACCAGACTTCCGCGGCCCTCACGTTCGAGACGACCACACCGGGCGTCCCTGGGTGAAGGAGACCGCAGCGAATGCTACCCCGGTGAAGATCTCGATACTGGACTACTACGAGTTCCACCCCGGCCGACCGGGGGTGAGCCAGTCGCACACGCGGCCTGGGTCGAGCTGGTCGCGCGTGGATCGGCGAAGAGCTTCTGGACTAAGGGTGAAGCCACACTCACCCTGGGGGACCTGAAGCCTTGAGCTTGCACGTCTGACTGCTCCGGGGGTCGGGTCCCGGGTCAGGCGCAGGGTGGTGTAGAGGTCGGTTTCCGTCCTCGACCTCGCCGGAATCGGCACGGTCCTCGACCTCGAGGCCCAGAAGCACGCACTTCACGCAAGCCATCAGGCCAGCCAGGATCGGGGATTGTCCGAACACGCGGAGCGCGAGGTCGAATGCAGTCGATCGACGGGGTGAGTCCGGACCGGGGCCTGTTGCTGCTGGCGTACCGTTCGGTCCGCCACGATGGAACTGTGCGGGCCGGTTCGTGATCTGCCGCCTGCGGTGTCGATCGGGAAGATCACCTGGACCCGTGTGTGTCAGGGCCGGGTCAGCCCGGGATCAGACCGCGTGTTCGGGCCGACGCGAACACCCTGCCGGCCGAGGCGGGGAGCCGGCCCGGGCCGCCGTTCTCCCGCCAGGTTTCGGTGCGTCCGCTCTTGACCAGCGAGCGGGGTGCGATGCAGCGGTGGCCGGCCCGGGTGGCCTGCAGCGTGTTTGATCAACTGGCCGGCGTACTTGTTCGGGGCGAGCCGGACCTGCAGGATCTGAGCGTCCTTTTTGATCTTCGCCAGCGCCTTCTCATTCGAGACGACGGCGATCCCGTAGACGTGGGCGTCGGGATACCACATCTGCGTTTGAGGTGTTTGTTGCAGCTGCGGGGTGGGTGTTCGCCGCGGATCGAGCTGCCGGACCGACTAGTGACCGGGGCGAGGCCGGCGTAGGCGGCGAGATGTGCGGCGCTGGGGAATGAGCTGGCGTCGCCGACCTCGAGGAGGATCCGGGCTGCTGTCCTGACCCCGACGCCGGGCATCGAGGTCAGGACGGCGGCAAGAGGGTGGGCATCGAGAACTTGTTCCACTTGGGCCGCGAGTTGGGTGTGTTGGTCGAGTGTTTCGCGCAACGACACTGCCAGCAGCGGGAGCACGGTCTCGGCCGCTGTGGTTCCGGGCACGGTGACGGTCGGCTGGTCGAGCGCGGCGATGATCTGTCGACGAGATCGGCGGCTCCTCTGGGGTTGGCTTTGCGGGTGGTTGCCAGGAGCCGCCCTCGGCCAGCCTTCCGCAGCCCCGCCGGTCCTCCGTAGCGGGCCAGGAGTGCGCGCACTGCCTTGGTGGTGATGCGGGGCCGATGACACGTTCCAGCGCAGGATGGATCTGGGTGAGCAGTCCACGGATCCGGTTCGTCAGGCGGGTCGCTTCCGCGGCCAGGTCGTCGTCGAACCCGATCAGCACCTTCAGCTCGGCGAGAGCTTCCTCGCCGACGTCGACCCGGCGCGGGGTGTGGGGAAGGGTTCGGGCGGCGTCGGCGATGACGTAGGCGTCGCGAGCGTCGGTCTTGGCCGACCCGGGCTGCAGATCGGCGATCCGACGCATCGCCAGACCCGGGAGGTAGGCCACCTCGAGTCCGAGGGCACGGGCCACGGCGATCGGCAGCGCGCCGATCGTGTTGGGCTGATCGACCACGACCAGCACCCGTCCGTGTTCGGTCAGCCGACCGAACAGGTCCCGCAGCCGGCTTTCGTCCTGCGGCAGCGGCGCGTCGAAGAGCCGGTTGCCCTGGTAGTCCAGGGCGCACGCGTGGTGTGCCTGTTGCCCACATCCAGACCGCAGAACGCCTCGTACTGATCGGCCACTCAGCAACCCCCATTCTCAGGATCGAGAGCGATCACGGTGCGGCGTCAGCTGCCGGGAGCCACGTGACGAAGAGACCGCGACATGTGCGCGGCCAGGTCCCTATCAGCGGTCGGCCAACGCCACCAGACCCGGCAACAGCACCCCCCGGATCATCGACGACAGGGGCAGTAAGTCATACCGGGTCCAGTGACACAGCTCCCCGCCCAGGAGAGCCACCAGGAAGGTAACGGGGCCAATTTTCAGCGGCTGTGACACGCAACGCCGGCTCCTTCACTGCGGCATCAATCTTCTTCGGCATGGCGCAGATCCTTCCTCTCCAAGTCAGAAAGGAGCGGCATCAAACCCGTGTCGGTTCACCGATCGGCTGTCGTCGGCTGTAGTGGTTCAGGAAGCGATCGTGAATGTTTCGTAGGCGGCGGTGCGTTGTTGTGCCGTGCTGATCCGGTCGACGTCGAGTTTGGTGGTGCGATCGAAGCGGTAGATGCCGTTCTGCTCCTGGAAGACGTCGGTGAGTTGGGTGTAGCAATAGCCGAACATGGCCGGGTTGTCGAGGAGCACCGAGACCAAGCCGTCGAAACGATCATGGAACTCGCCGAGGTCGGCGACCCGTTGTCCGTAGCCCCAGGATCCCGAGCCGGTATTGTCGACGCCGTCGCGATCGAGCTGGTCCGGGTTCCACCAGATCCCGCCGAACTCGCTGACCATGTACGGCTGGCCGGCGTACGGGAGCGAGAACTCACTTTCGCCGCGTCTGTTCCGGTACGGGTCGCCGTCCGCCAGCCCGGCCTGGTTGGTGGCGAATCGTTCGGGATCCTGCTCGTAGTCGTGGCTGTCCCAGACCTCGGTCTCGGCCACCCGATGACTGTATCCGGACGCGTCCAGCACAGGCCTGGTCGGGTCGGCGGCCTTGGTGGCGAGCCACATGCCGCGCGTTACGTCGTCGAGCTGAGTGATCTTGTCGTGCAGGACCTGATGGGTCTCGTTGAGCGGACACCAGCCGATGATGGCGGTGTGGTTCCGGTCCCGGCCGAGGACCTCCAGCCACTGGGTGACGTAGGCGGCGGTCGGCTGCTGGTTGTCGGTGGTATCGCCGTTGATCCGGGCACCCCAGTCGCCGAACTCGCCCCAGACCAGATAGCCGAGCCGGTCAGCATGGTAAAAGAACCGTTCCTCGAACACCTTCTGATGGAGCCGGGCACCGTTGAATCCGGCCGCGAGCGAGAGCTCGATGTCGGTGCGGAGCGCGGCGTCGGTCGGGGCGGTCATCAGGCTGTCCGGCCAATAGCCCTGGTCGAGGACGAGGCGCTGGAAGACCCGCTCGCCGTTGATCAGGATCCGCCGCCCGTCGATCGTCACTGACCGTAGTCCGGTGTAGCTCTCCACGCGGTCGACGAGCGTGCCGCCGGCGTCGCAGAGCTCGAGGCGCAGTTCGTACAGATGGGGGTCGGACGGTTGCCAGACCCGGCGCCGGTCCTCCGGCACGGTCAGGGCGACGGTCGGTGACCGGTCCAGGTCGACCCTGGTCGAGGCGCGGGTGATCTCGCCGGCCGCATCGGACAAGATCCCGGTCGCGGTCCAGCCGGGGCGGCTCGCCGACACCGGCAGCTCGACGGTGAACGCCCCGGCGCCGAGCTGCGGCACCACCCGACCCCGTCGCAGATGCACACTCGGCACGGCCTCCAACCACACCGTCTGCCAGATCCCCGTGGTCCGGGTGTAGACGCATTCGTGGTTGGCGTAGCACCGGGACTGCTTCCCGCGGGCCTGCACGGCGTGGATCGTGTCGCGGGCCCGGACCACGATCGTCGCCTCAGCCGAACCCGCTAGGGCGTCGGTGATGTCGAAGTCGAAGGAGGAGAATCCGCCGCGGTGACGCCCAACCTCCACATCGTTCACCCACACGGTCGTGTCGTGGTCGACCGCGCCGAAGTGCAACAGCACCCTCCGACCCGCCCAGTCCGCCAGGATCGGTGCCGTACGGCGATACCAGACAGCCTCCATGAAATCGGTGTTCCCCACCCCGGACAACGCGCTTTCCGGGCAGAATGGCACCGTGATCCGGTCCGACAGCGGGCGGGTGCGGAGCCCGCGCTCCAGACCGCTGTCGCCGTGGTCGATCTCGAACTCCCACGTCCCGTTCAAACAGAGCCACGACGATCGGAAGAACTGTGGGCGGGGATGCTCCGGACGCGGAATGGACTCGCTGGATGGCATGAGGACAGGTGCTCCTGACAAGGTTGGAGGTCGGGTCGGAATCACTTTGGATACGGTCGGTAAACTAGGCACCTCACGGCGCACGTTGCCGATCAGGTGGGTGTTATGCCGACGTCGGCATAACACCCATTATGCCGATCTGATGGTTATGCCGACGTGGTCGCGGGATCGCTT
>NZ_BAABAB010000010.1:0-336880 GCF_039537205.1 Microlunatus ginsengisoli
GTAGAAGTCCTTGATCACCGACTCCCCGGCCGGATGACCCGGCGTGTCCTCGAAATCGTGATGTGCGCCTGTCGGCGGGGCGGTGTCGGTCATCGTTGCTCCGAACTTGTTGGGGACAAGGTGTCTGGTTCATATTCCACAATGTGAAAATGAACTTCTGTTTGATGGAATACTAGAAACAAGCCCGCTGTTCCGTCAAGGGGAAGCTCTGCCCGACGCCGCCTCGGTGCGACCGCTCCCGCTCCGGAAACTGTGCAGTTCTGGCAGCCGGCGCCGGCGTGTCGCTGCAGGAGCCGCACAGTTTCGGAGCGGGGCGCCGGGGAGGGGCAGGTGCCGGGCGGCGTCGCGTAAAGGTATGAGGTCGAACCATTGACATCTGACCGCGGCCTCAGCAGACTGCGAGCATCGGGTCCGCCTCATACAGCACTCGGGGAGTGAAGATGTCGACCGATCATCTCGACGAGGACAGCCGCGCGCTGGCCGAGCTCGGCTATACCCAGGAACTGCACCGCCGGATGTCGGGCTTCTCCAACTTCGCCGTGTCCTTCTCGATCATCTCGATCCTGGCCGGCTGCATCACCTCCTACAAGATCGCCCTCGTCTCCGGCGGCCCGTCGACGATCGTGCTCGGCTGGCTGATCGTCGGGGTGATGGTGCTGGCCGTCGCCGGGGCGATGGCCGAGGTCTGCTCGCGCTATCCGACGGCCGGCGGCCTGTACTTCTGGGCCGGTCGGCTGGCGAAGAAGAACAAGCGGCAGTGGGCCTGGTTCGTCGGCTGGTTCAACTTCCTCGGTGAGGTGGCGGTGACCGCCGCGATCGACTTCGGCTGCGCGGCCACCTGGGTCGCGTTCGCGAACCTCGTCTGGGGCGTCGAGGCCAGCCCCACGACGATCTTCGCCGTGTTCGTCGTGATCATCTTGTCGCACGCTCTGCTGAACACGTTCGGCGTCAACCTGGTCAGCCTGCTGTCCAACATCTCCGCCTGGTGGCACATCGCCGGCGTGCTGGTGATCGTGCTGGCCTTGTGGCTGCTGCCGGAGAAGCACCAGTCGGTGTCCTGGACGCTGACCGGCTGGCACAACGAGACCGGCTGGACGCTGTTGCCGTACGTGTTCTTGATGGGTCTGCTGATGGCCCAGTACACCTACACCGGCTACGACGCGTCGGCGCACGTGGCCGAGGAGACCAAGGGTGCCTCGCGGAGCGCGCCACGCGGGATCGTGATGAGCGTGCTGGTGTCGGTGATCGGTGGCTTCATCCTGCTGTTCTCGATCACCGCGTCGATCACCGACAACTCGCCGGCCGGACTGAGCGCGCTTGCCGCCTCCGACACCGGCCTACCGCCCGCCCAGATCTTCCTCGACGCGCTGGGCAGCCCGACGGTGGCGAAGTTCCTGCTGTTCATCGTCTGCGTCGCGCAGTACTTCTGCGGGATGGCCTCGGTCACCGCGAACTCGCGGATGTCGTTCGCGTTCTCCCGTGACAACGCACTTCCGGGATCGCGGATCTGGTCGAAGGTGAACCCGCGAACCGGGACCCCGACCAACTCGATCTGGCTGTGCGTGACGCTGTCGATCCTCCTGGCCTCGCCGGCCCTGTTCAACGCCACTGCCTATCTCGCGGTCACGTCGATCGCCGTGATCGGGCTCTACATCGCCTACGTCGTGCCGGTGTTCCTGCGCCGGCTCAATCCCGAGTTCCAGCCGGGACCGTGGAATCTCGGTCGCTGGAGCCCCCTCGTCGGCTGGGTGGCGGTCGGCTGGGTGATCTTCATCTGCATCCTGTTCGTCCTCCCGCCCGCCTCGCCGGTCACAGTCGAGACGTTCAACTACGCGCCGATCGCCGTGGCGGTGGTGATCGTCTTCGCCATCATCACCTGGTTCGTCGGCGGCAAGGAGCACTTCATGCACAAGGCGAAGGACGAGCACACCACCATGTCGCTGGACAAGGTGCTGGACGAGTAGGTGACCGTGTCCGCAGGTGACCCGAACGGCCGACCCGCGGCGGGCCCGGGACGGCCGGCGCCGGTCGAGCTGGGGGCGGCCGTGCTCGCGGCGAACCGCGGGCGGCACGCGTTCGAGGACTGTGTCGAGCGGCTCGCGTCAGCGATCCGGCTCGGCGCTTTTCCCGACGGCAGCGTGCTCCCGCCGGAACGCGAGCTGGCCGTCACGATGGGGGTGTCGCGGGCGACCCTGCGCGAGGCGATCGCCGGTCTGCGCAGCGCCGGCATGGTCAAGACGACCCGCGGTCGCGGCGGCGGCACCGTCGTCGTCCATGCACCGTTGCTGCCGGGGGCCGGCGACGCGAGCCGTCTCGCCGAGCGCCGTGGTGAGCTGATGGACGCGCTCGTGTTCCGTCGGGTGGTCGAGCCGGGCGCCTGCTACGTCGCGGCGGGCCGGTCATTGCGCCCCGAGCAGCGCTCGGTGCTGACCGACGCGCTGGCCGCGATCGAGTCGGCGGCGGACGCCGCCGCGCACCGGCAAGCGGACTCCCGGCTGCACCTGGCGATCGCGTCGGTGACCGAGTCTCCGGCGATCATCAACGCGGTCACCTCGGTTCAGGCCGACCTGCACGACATGCTCATCGCCATCCCGGTGCTGCCGGTCAACATCGAGCACTCGAGCGCGCAGCACCGGGCCATCGTCGCCGCGATCCTCGGCGGCGACGCCCGGCGAGCGCGGCGGACGATGGAGAGCCACTGCGACGACACCGCGGCGCTGCTGCGGGGGCTGCTGACATGATCGAACTCCCAGTCGCGGAGAGGGCGAGGAGACGATGAGCCCACGCAACGAGCGGATGCTCAGCGTGCACGACCTGAAGCGCCGGATCGCCGAGGGTGAGGTCGACACCGTGGTGGTGGCGTTCACCGACATGCAGGGCCGGCTGCAGGGCAAGCGGATGCACGCGGCCTACTTCGCCGAGCACGTGCTGGAGCACGGCACCGAGGGCTGCAACTACCTGCTGGCGGTCGACGTCGAGATGAACACGGTGTCGGGCTACGCGATGTCGTCCTGGGAACGCGGCTACGGCGACATGCTGTTCGCGCTCGACCTGGACACCCTCCGGATGCTGCGCCATCTGCCCGGTACGGCGATGGTGCAGTGCGACCTGACCTGGCTGGACGGCTCCGACGTGGTGGCCTCACCCCGGACGATCCTGCGTCGTCAGGTGGCCGCAGCGGCCGAGCGCGGCTTCGTCGCGCTGGCCGGCACCGAGCTGGAGTTCATCGCCTTCGACGAGACGTACGAGGACGCCTGGCGATCCGGCTATCGCGATCTTCGTCCGGCGAACCTCTACAACGTCGACTACTCCGTCCTCGGCACCAGCCGGATCGAGCCGCTGCTGCGGCAGATCCGGAACACCTGCTACGTCGCGGGGATGGAGGTCGAGTCGGCCAAGGGCGAGTGCAACCTCGGACAGCACGAGATCGGGTTCCTCTATGCCGAGGTCGTCACCACGGCCGACAACCACGCGGTGTACAAGACGATCGCCAAGGAGATCGCGGCCGCGCAAGGCAAGGCGATCACCTTCATGGCGAAGTACGACGACAGGGAGGGCAGCTCCTGCCACATCCACCTCTCGCTGCGTGATGCGGGCAACGGTGACGTCGTGTTCTGGGGGGCCGATGGGCGGACGCCGGTCTACGACTCCTTCATCGCGGGCGTCCTGGCGACCATGGCCGACTTCACCCTGCTGTACGCCCCGAACATCAACTCCTACAAGCGGTACGCCGACGGCTCGTTCGCCCCGACCGCCGTGGCCTGGGGCGAGGACAACCGCACCTGCGCGGTCCGCCTCGTCGGGCGGGGGAGCAGCGCCCGGCTGGAGAACCGGGTACCCGGTGCCGATGTGAACCCGTACCTCGCCTTGGCCGCGATGCTGGCCGGCGGGTTGTACGGAATCGACCACGAGCTCGAGCTGCCGGATCCGATCACCGGGAACGCCTACCTGGCGGACATTCCGCGGGTGCCGGCCACGCTGCGCGACGCCCGGGACGCGTTCGCCGGCTCCGCGGTCGCCCGGGAACTGCTCGGCGACGACGTGGTCGACCACTACACGAACATGGCCGACGTGGAGCTGGCCGCGTTCGCCCATGCGGTGACGGACTGGGAGCGCTACCGCTCCTTCGAGCGGATGTGATCATGAGCGCGGGCTCCGTGCTGATCGATCCGGCGACCGAACGGACCATTGCGACGGTGCCGGCGACCTCGGCCGCCGAGACCGACGAGCTGATCGAACGCGCCGCAGCGGCCTTCCCGGCCTGGCGTGACACGGCACCCGGGGAGCGGGCGCGGCTGCTGCGGACGTACGGACTGCGCGTTCGTGATCATCTCGAGGAGCTCGCCCGGCTCGAGGTGACCAACGCCGGCCATACGATCGCGAACGCGCGCTGGGAGGCCGCCAACGTCGCCGACGTGCTGACCTACTACGCCGGTGCGCCGGAACGGCTGCTCGGCAAGCAGATCCCGGTGCCGGGCGGCATCGACCTGACCTTCCACGAGCCGCTCGGCGTGGTCGGGGTGATCGTGCCGTGGAACTTCCCGATGCCGATCGCCGGCTGGGGCTTCGCGCCGGCCCTGGCCGCCGGCAACTGCGTCGTGCTCAAGCCGGCCGAGCTCACCCCGCTGACCGCGATCCGGCTCGGCGAGATCGCCGTGGAGGCCGGCATCCCGGAGGGTGTGTTCACCGTCGTCCCGGGCCGCGGATCGGTGGTCGGGCAGCGATTCGTCGATCATCCGGCGGTGCGCAAGATCTGTTTCACCGGCTCGACCGAGGTCGGGAAGTCGATCATGGCCGGCTGTGCCGCGCAGGTCAAGCGGTGCACCCTGGAGCTAGGCGGCAAGAGCGCGAACATCGTCTTCGCCGACGCGGATCTGGCCGCGGCCGCCGCTTCCGCGCCGTATGCGGTCTTCGACAACGCCGGACAGGACTGCTGTGCCCGGTCGCGGATCCTGGTCGAGCGCCGGGCCTTCGACGAGTTCGTCGCGCTGCTCGAGCCGGCCGTCCGCAAGCTCCGGGTGATCGACCCCGGTGACGAGTCGGCCGAGATGGGTCCGTTGATCTCGGCGGGCCAGCGCAGCACCGTCAGCGGGTTCTTGGACGAGGTCGAGGTGGCGTTCGCCGGCAGCGCACCGGACGGTCCGGGATTCTGGCTGCCGCCCAGCGTGGTGCTCGCCGGCTCCACCGAGCAACGGATCTGGCGGGAGGAGGTGTTCGGTCCGGTGGTGGCCGTGCTGGCCTTCGACGACGAGGCCGATGCGGTGGCCAAGGCGAACGACACCGACTACGGTCTGTCCGGATCGATCTTCACCAAAGACCTCGGCCGGGCCCTGCGGGTGTCCCGCGCGGTCCAGTCCGGGAACCTGAGCGTCAACTCGCACTCCTCGGTCCGTTACTGGACCCCGTTCGGCGGCTACAAGCAGTCGGGGCTCGGTCGCGAGCTGGGCCCGGAGGCGCCGTACGCGTTCACCGAGGAGAAGAACGTGTTCATCGCATCCGACTGAAAGGACTCGGCAGATGAGTGACCAGGCCGCGACGGCGGCACGGGTGGGCAGGGTCGCTGGCAAGGTGGCCGTGGTCACCGGCGGCTGCTCCGGGATCGGCCTCGCCTCGGCCAGGCGACTCGCCGCCGAGGGCGCGATCGTCGTGATCGGCGACGTCGACGATGCCCGTGGGCCGGAGGTGGCGACGCAGGTGCAGGGTCGCTACGTGCACACCGACGTCACCTCGGCCGACCAGGTGGCCGCCCTGTTCGCGACCGCCGCCCGGGCGTACGGCTCGGTGGACATCGCCTTCAACAACGCCGGCATCTCCCCGCCGGAGGACGACTCCATCCTGGACACCGACCTGGAGGCTTGGCGCCGGGTGCAGGAGGTGAATCTGACCAGCGTCTATCTGTGCTGCAAGGCCGCGCTGCCGTACATGATCGAGCAGCGGCGCGGATCGATCATCAACACCGCCTCGTTCGTCGCGGTGATGGGAGCGGCGACGTCGCAGATTTCCTACTCCGCGTCGAAGGGCGGCGTGCTGTCGATGAGTCGCGAGCTGGGCGTCCAGTTCGCGCGCCAGGGTGTGCGGGTGAACGCGCTGTGCCCGGGACCGGTGAACACGCCGTTGCTGCAGGAGCTGTTCGCCTCCGACCCGGAGCGCGCGGCTCGCCGGCTGGTGCACGTTCCGGTCGGCCGGTTCGCCGAGCCCGAGGAGATCGCCAACGCCGTGCTGTTCCTCGCCTCGGACGAGGCGAGTTTCATCACGGCCAGCACCTTCCTGGTCGACGGCGGAATCTCGGCGGCCTACGTGACGCCGCTATGACCGGCGACTCGCTCGGGGCACTGCCGGTGATCGGGATCAGCACCTACCGGGAGCAGACTCGATTCCGGATGTGGGACGTGACCGCGGACGTCCTGCACGCGGCATACGCCCGATCGGTCGAGGCCGCCGGCGGCGCACCCGTGCTGCTGCCGCCGCAGCGGGCCGAGGCCGCGCCGGCGCTGATCGCGCGGTTGGACGGGCTGATCATCTCCGGCGGGTCCGACGTCGATCCCGACCGGTACGGTGCCGAGCCGCATCCGAGGACGCGCGGCTGGCACGGCGAGCGGGACGAGTGGGAGCTGGCCCTGCTCGACGCGGCGAACGCGGCCGGGCTGCCGCTGCTGGGGGTGTGCCGCGGGATGCAACTGCTGGCCGTATCGGTCGGCGGCGAGCTGCAGCAGCACGTCCCGGACGTCGTCGGCCACGACGAGCACTCGCCGGGGCTGGAGATCTACGGTGCGGTCCGGGTCGCGGTGGCGCCCGATTCGCAGGTGCACCGGCTGATCGGTGACGAGGTGGAGGTCTCCTGCCATCACCACCAGGCGGTGGCCGCGCACCCGGGTCTGGTGGCGAGCGCCTGGGCCGCCGACGGCACGATCGAGGCGATCGAGGATCCCGGCAGCCGATTCCGGATCGGCGTCCAGTGGCATCCGGAGACCGCCGACGACCAGGGCCTGTTCGCCGGCCTGGTGGCCGCCGCCGGACAGCGCTGAGGCCCACCTCCCACCTCGGAAACTGTGCGGCTGTTGCAGCGACACGCCGACGCGAGTTGCGACGACCGCACAGTTTCCGGGGTCCGGGGCGGGCCAAGTCGGGTGCGAATCAGCGCGAGTGGAGGGCGGGATCGGTCAGGTCGAACGTACGGACCGGGCCGGGCGGGGTGTCCCGGGTCTCGAAGCGGACGGTGACCCGGCCGAGGCCGGATCCCCACACCCAGCCGTCGCCGTACTCGTCGTGCCGTACGTCCGCGCCGGGCGGCCAGCCCGTCCGCTGGCGGACACCGGCGGTCGGGCCCGCGGGATCCTCCGTTGCCCCGACGGTCACGGCCTCGGGCGCGTCGCCGGCACCGGCCACCCCGTCCGGCATGTCCCCGTCCGGCACGGCCTCGTCGGGCACGCCGGGAGCGGAGTGATCGAACAGGCCCTCCTGGAGGACGCCGGTCAGCCCGGCGACACCCGCGCCGAGGAGACGTACACCGCCGGAGACGTCCACCGCGGACAGCATCGAGCGGGCGATCTCGGCGAGCACGTCCGGGTCGTCGGTCGCACTCAGCAGGCTGCGGGACCGGGTGTGGGTGGAGAAGTCGTGCATCCGCACCTTGATCGTCACGGTCCGCGCGAACAGACCCGCGGCCCGCAGCCGAGTGGCGACGGACCGGGCGTCCCGGTCCACGATCGCGAGCAGCCTGGACCGGTCCACCAGGTCGGTCTCGAAGGTGTCCTCGACCGAGATCGACTTCGCCTCCCGCTCGGCGACCACCGGCCGGTCGTCGCGCGCGTGCGCGAGCTCGACCAGACTCTGCGCATGGGTGCGGCCGACGGTCTGGGCGAGCTCGTCGACCGAGATCGCGCGCAGGTCGGCGATCGTCCGCAGCCCGAGCCGGCTCAGCTTCTCAGCCGTGACGGGGCCCACGCCGGGGATCACACCGACCGACATCGGAGCAAGCAACCCCAGCTCGCTGCCCGGCTCGATCACCCGGACGCCGTCGGGCTTGGCCAGCTCGCTCGCCAGTTTCGCCATGAACTTCGAGCCCGCAGCGCCGACCGACGCGGTGAGCCCACCGGTGATCGTGGCGACGTCGCGCTTGACCCGCGCGATCTCGCTCTCCAGCCCGGCCGGCGACAGGTCCACCGGGCGGTTGGCGGCAGCCAGGTCGACGAACGCCTCGTCCAGCGACAGCGGCTCGACCAGCGGCGACAGGTCGCGCAACACCGCCATCACCTGCTCGCTGGCGGCGCGATAGGCGCCGAACCGGCCGGCCAGGAACGCCGCATGCGGGCAGCGCCGGCGCGCCTCGTGCGCCGGCATGGCGGAGCGGACGCCGAACCGGCGCGCTTCGTACGACGCGGTGGCCACGACGCCGCGCTGCCCGATGCCACCCACGATCACCGGCTTGCCGCGCAGCGACGGCTTGTCCCGCTGCTCGACCGACGCGAAGAAGGCGTCGAGGTCGAGGTGCAGGATCGATGCCTCACGACGCACCCACCCATTCTGACCGGCGGGTCCGACGGTCGCTGCCGTCGGGTGCGGCTTCCGCCGAGCGTGGCCTCCCCTTGTTAGGGTCGTGGCACTCGGGGGAGTAGATCGTGACATATCCGCCCGAGGTCGAGGAGTGCATCGCGTGAACCCGAGCCGTCGAGCCGCATGCCGTTGGCGAGTCGGGGCCGCCCTTGCGCTGTCCGCGGGCCTGCTGGTCGGATGTGGTCAGCCACCCTGGGAAGCCGGCAGCAGCGCCTCGCCCAGTCAGACGCCCACCACCCCGTCCGCCAGCGTCACCGCGTCGCCGACGGCGAGCCCGACGCCGATCCACAACGACCTGGCCAAGGGCTCGCTGAAGCGGAAGCTGTCCGCGGGTGGGGTGGAGCTCACGGTCAACTACTGGTCGACCCTGGATCTGGCCGGATGGACGCCGGCGGCGGCGAAACCGGTCAACCTGTCCGCGACCGGGGCCTTCGCCGACGGCAGCAAGCAGGACATCTATCTGACCTCGGTCAGCCTCGCCGTCGCCGTGCAGGGACCGTCCGGCGCGCTGCAGGCGCCGGCCGTCCAGACCGACGAGGCGTCGGTCAAGCCCGGCTACGTGATCACCAAGCCGAACTCGTACGGCGGGGTCTTCACGGTGCCATCGGTCGACCCGGCTGCCACCTCGGTCACGCTGACGTTCACCTATCAGCTCCTGCAGCAGACCGCCCCGAAGTCGAAGACGTACAGCAAGCAGACTGCGGTCGACACCCTGACCGTCCCGCTCGCGAGCTGAGCCCGCGAAACTGTCGGGGCTCCGGGCTAGCGTCGCGCTCATGGAGCAACGACTCAGTCTGGTGACCCTCGGCGTCCGGGATCTGGCTCGAGCACGCGAGTTCTACGCGGCGCTCGGCTGGCAGCCGCACCCCGGCGACGACGGCGTGGTCTTCTTCCAGGCCGGCGGGATCGTCGTCGCGCTCTGGGGGCGCGCAGAGCTGGCCGAGGACTCGGCCGTCAGCGACTCCGGTGGCTGGGGCGGGGTCACCCTCGCGCAGAACGTCCGCAGCCCGGCGGAGGTCGATGCCGTGCTGGCCGTGGCCGCGACGGCTGGGGCGCGCATCGGGCGGCCGGGCGCAGAGACGTTTTGGGGCGGTTACTCCGGGGTCTTCGTCGACCCGGACGGCCATCCGTGGGAGGTCGCCCACAACCCCTACTGGACGATCACCGAGGACGGGCGCACCCTGCTGAACTGAATACCTCAGCCGCGGCGGCCGCCGACCGCGGCGAGCACGGCGTCGGCGTCCTTGCCCTTCATCCGCTTCATCGAGCGAGCCTTGGCGCCGTACTCCACCGTGATCGCGGCGCCGGCGTGGTTGGCGTTGTACCAGCCCGTCATCGTGCCGTGGCAGCTGCCGTGACAGTTCAGCGACTTGACCGGCAGCGCGAGCCCGGCCGACAGCCGCTTCATCAGCGCCTTGTCCTTGACCCGATAGGAGTCGACGCCGTAGAGGGGCTGATGCCACGAGACCAGATAACGAGGCTGCACCCGGTCGAGGAAACTCATCACCGCCCTGGTCTCCTTCGCCGAGGCTGCCTTCGGTCCCGAGTTGGCGCGGACGACGAACCGGTTCGGGAAGTTGCGGTTGAGGTCGACGCGATGATCCAGCCAGCGGCGGTCCTTGGCCAGCCCGTCGGGATTGAGCACCGGCACCAGCCACAGATCGACGCCGGTGATCGGCTTGCCCTCCATCAGGCCGCGGACGACGTACTGACCGAAGTCCTCCTCGCCGTGCATCGTCGCGGTCACCACGACCACCGGCTTGCCGGGTTGCCCGGCCCGATAGGCGACGATCTTGCGGCCCTCGGCAGAGGTGCCGATGGTCTCGCGGTGATACCAGGTTCGCGGCCCGGTCATCGCGGCCACCGCCTTGTCGACCGCCCTCGCCGTGGGTGCGTCCAACTTGCCGGTTGCCGCCAACCGGGAGCGCTTCTGGATCGTCTTCACCGCCGAGCGGGTGTGGGTCCCGAAGTAGCCGGTGCGTCGATCCGCGCGCAACACGCCGGCCTCGACCAGCTTCTTCTGCAGTGACCAGACGGCGGCGTTGCGCTGACCGTAGTTCGGGTAGCTCGCCGCGGATGCCAGCGGCGGTGCCAGCAGCGCCGACGCGGTGATCACCCCGAGCAGGACGATCAGGGAGACGGCGAGACGGAGCGGGAGGCGAAATCTGGTCATCGTCGACCCCTTCCGGTGCGGCTGTGCGGCGTCGTGGCAGTATCTCCCGGCCGTCGGGGGTCGCGCCAGACCGGTCAGCAGGGTACGAACATCCGACGCAGCGACTGGGTATGCTCCAACGAGCGCCGGGCTGGCTCGAGACAACGGGAGGGCATGCGCACGAACCGGCGGGTCGGACCCGCTCCTGCACTGTTGCCGCTGAGAACCGCTGATCATCTCTGAAGGAGTCTCGATGGAGACCTGGCCGGGCAAGCCTTATCCGCTGGGCGCCACGTTCGACGGAACCGGCGTCAACTTCGCCCTGTTCTCGGAGGTGGCCGACGGAGTCGAACTGTGCCTGATCGACGACGAGGGTGCGGAGTCGCGGCTCACCGTGACCGAGGTCGACGGGTACGTCTGGCACATCTACCTGCCGGGGCTGCAGCCCGGCCAGCGCTACGGCTACCGGGTGCACGGGCCGTACGATCCGGCGAACGGTCATCGCTGCAACCCGAGCAAGCTGCTGCTGGACCCCTATGCGAAGGCCATCGACGGCATGATCGACGGCGACGAGTCGCTGTTCTCCTATCGGTTCTCCGACCCGGCCGCGTTCAACGACCTCGACTCGCTCGGCCACACCATGCTCTCGGTGGTGACCACGCCGTACTTCGACTGGGGCCACGACCGGCCGCCGAACCACGAGTACCACGACAGCGTGATCTACGAGATGCACGTCAAGGGCCTGTCGATGACGCACCCGGACGTCCCGGAGTCGATCCGGGGGACCTACGCCGGGATCGCGCACCCGGCGATCGTCGAGCACCTCAGTGCCCTGGGGGTGACCGCGGTCGAGTTGTTGCCGGTGCATCAGTTCGTCAACGACTCCCATCTGGTCGACCAAGGCTTGTCGAACTACTGGGGCTACAACACGATCGGGTTCCTGGCTCCGCACAACGCCTACTCCAGCACCGGCACCCGCGGCCAGCAGACCAACGAGTTCAAGGCGATGGTGAAGGCGTTGCACGACGCCGACATCGAAGTGATCTTGGACGTCGTCTACAACCACACGGCCGAGGGCAGCGACATGGGCCCGACGATCGCCTTCCGAGGGATCGACAACGCGTCCTACTACCGGCTGGTCGACGGTGCCCGTCAGCACTATTACGACACCACCGGCACCGGCAACAGCCTGCTCATGCGCAGCCCGCACGTGCTGCAGCTGATCATGGACTCGCTGCGCTACTGGGTGCTGGACATGCACGTGGACGGTTTCCGGTTCGACCTGGCCGCGACGCTGGCCCGGCAGTTCCACGAGGTCGACAAGCTCTCGGCCTTCTTCGACATCATCCAGCAGGACCCGGTGATCTCCCAGGTGAAGCTGATCGCAGAGCCCTGGGACCTCGGCGACGGGGGTTACCAGGTCGGGAACTTCCCCCCGCTCTGGACGGAGTGGAACGGCAAGTACCGGGACACGGTCCGCGACTACTGGCGCGGTGAGCCCAGATCCCTGGCCGAGTTCGCCTCCCGGCTCACCGGCTCCAGCGACCTGTACGCGCACTCCAATCGGCGGCCGACGGCGTCGATCAACTTCGTGGTGGCACACGACGGGTTCACCCTGCGGGACCTGGTCTCCTACAACTCCAAGCACAACCAGGCCAACGGCGAGGGCGGCAACGACGGGGAGAGCCACAACCGCTCCTGGAACTGCGGGGTGGAGGGGCCGACCGACGACCCTCGGGTGAACGCGCTCCGGCTGCGGCAGCAGCGGAACTTCATCACCACCTTGATGGTCAGCCAGGGCATCCCGATGCTGGCGCACGGCGACGAGCTCGGCCGCACCCAGGGCGGCAACAACAACGTCTACGCGCAGGACAACCCGACCTCGTGGGTGGACTGGAAGCTCACCGACGAACAGCGTGATCTGCTCGAGTTCACCTCCGCCGCGATCGCTCTGCGCAAGGCTCACCCGGTGTTCCGGCGGCGTCGGTTCTTCGGGGGCGACCCTGGCCACGGCGGCTTGAGCGAGCTCGGCGACATCGAGTGGCTCAAGCCGGACGGCACCGAGATGGAGGAGGAGGACTGGAACTCGGGGTTCGCCCGGAGCATGATGGTCTTCCTCAACGGAGACGCGATCCCCGAGCCCGACCATGCCGGTCGGAAGATCAGTGACGACCACTTCCTGCTGCTCTTCAACGCACACACGGACAAGATCGACTTCCACCTCCCGCCGCGGAGCTTCGGCAGCAACTGGCTGGTCCGGCTGGACACCCGCGCGGGCACCGTCGATCAGCCGGGATCACCGTGGCGGGCCAGGTCCAAGCACGCGGTGGCCGCTCACTCGCTGGTGATCTTGTCCACCTCCGCGGTGCCGGAGACCGATCGTCGGCAGGCGGTGGAACGGGCCCAGCGGTTGGCGCCTACGATCGCCCAACGCTCTCTCTGACGCCGCGCTGCGCTCCTACGCCCCCCGAGCCGCCGAGCGGGGCGGTCGAGTCGCGGACGACGAGATGGGTGGCCAGCTCCAGGTGCCGGGTGGCGACCACGTCGCCGGCGATCAGCTGGGTCAGCGAACGCACGGCGAGCCGGCCCATCTCCAGCAGCGGCTGGGCGACAGTGGTCAGCGGCGGCGCCGATCGGCTCGCCAGGAAGCTGTCGTCGAAACCGATCACGCTGAGGTCCTCCGGCACCCGGATGGAGCGCCGCCGGGCCTCCTCGACGATCCCGAGAGCGATCTCGTCGCAGGCGGCGAAGACCGCTGTCGGCGGGTCGGGGCGGTCCAGCAGGCGGGCCGCGACCGCGCGCCCGCCGTCGTAGGTGAACAACGAGTGGGTCACCAGCGTGTCGTCGACCTCGATCGCCGCCTGTCGCAAGGCCGAGTGGTAGCCGGCGAGCCGGGCGTGGCTGCACTCCACCGACACAGGACCGGCCGCGTGGGCGATCCGGCGGTGTCCGAGCGACAGCAGGTGCTCGACGGCGGTCACACCGCCGGTGAAGTTGGTCGCCCCGATGCTGACGCACTGCGTGCGCCCGACCCGGACCGGGTCGACCACGACCACGGGGAAGCCGGTGTCGGAGAGCGCCTTGATCGGGTCTCGGGACGCGTCGACGGTGACGAAGATCGCGCCGGCCCGGCCGCTCCGGCGGAGGGCCTGCGGGTCGAAGTCGATCTGCTCGCCGCGCACCCGCGGGCCGATCACCACCTCGTAACCCTCGGCCTCGGCGGCGGAGGTGAGGCCGTCCAGGACTGCGACCTCGTAGGCGTTCTGCCACTCGGGAAACGCGACCTCGATCGTCGGTTCGGTCGACGCCACCCGCTCCGGACGTCGGCTCGACCGGCGAGGCGCGCGATAGTCCGCATCGTGCAGCGCCTGCTGGACCCGGCGCCTGGTCGTCTCGGCGACGTCGGTGTGGTCGTTGAGCACCTTCGACACCGTGGCGATCGAGACCCCGGATGCCGCCGCTACCTCGGCCAGCGTCGTGCGCACTTGCTTCACCGGACCTCCACTTCGAAACATTTCGATGGGCAGCATACTCTTCGGCGATTCGCGATGCGCGGATGCGACCCAGGCGATTTCGCACCCAGATCGTCACCTTGCGGAGCTTGACACGGGAATGATGGCTGGTTAGTTTTCAGGAAATATTTCGAACCGATCGAAACATTTCGGTCGATCCGTCCCTGACTCTTGGAGGATCAATGACGCTTCCTCGCACCAGCCGCCGTTCGTTCCTCGGCCTCGCCGCGGCCTCTGTCCTCGGCGCCGCCGGGCTGAGCGCCTGCGGCACCTCCGGACCGGCGCAGACCGGCGGCGCCTCGGCCAGCGGCGGCGCGTCCGGCGCGGCGGGCTCGGCAACGATGTGGGCGCTGAGCGGCGAGCCGAACGAGACGATCCAGTCGAACGCGGTCAAGGCATTCAACGGGCTCGGCAAGGGAAACGTGGCCGTCACGTTCTTCCAGAACGACCCCTACAAGACCAAGATCAGGACCGCGATCGGTGCCGGCCAGGCGCCGACGCTCATCCACGGCTGGGGCGGCGGCATTCTGAAGTCGTACGCGGATGCGAGCCAGGTCGACGACCTGACCGACTGGCTCGGCCAGAACGCGGACTTCAAGAACAAGTTCGTGCCGTCCACCTGGGGCGCGGCCACCTTCGACGACAAGATCTATGCGGTGCCGAAGGACACCACCCAGCCGGTCGTGCTGTACTTCAACACCAAGCTGTTCGATCAGGCGGGCGCGCAGCCGCCGTCGACCTGGGACGATGTGATGCACCTGGTCGATGTCTTCAACGGCAAGGGGGTCGCCCCGTTCTCCCTCGCCGGGCAGTCGAAGTGGACCTCCATGATGTGGCTGGAGTATCTGCTGGACCGGATCGGCGGGCCGGAGGTGTTCGACAAGATCTTCGCGAACCAGGCGGACTCCTGGTCCGATCCGGCCGTGATCGAAACCGGCACCAAGATCCAGGACCTGGTCAAGGCGAACGGCTTCGTCAAGGGCTTCTCCTCGATCGCCGCCGACGCGAACGCCGACCAGGCCCTGCTGTACACGGGCAAGGCGGCGATGCTCCTGCAAGGCGGATGGGTGTACGGCGGGATGAAGTCGGCTCAACCCGAGTTCGTGAAGTCCCAGTTGAAGTTCGGCGCCTTCCCCAGCGTCGCGGGAGGCAAGGGTGACCCGAAGAACACCGTCGGCAATCCGGCAGGCTACTGGTCGATCTCGGCGAAGGCGACGGACGAGCAGAAGACGGTCGCCAAGGCTTATCTGACCGACGGCATGTTCACCGACGCGATGATCGACGCCTACATCAGCAACGGCGGCGTGCCGGTGGTGAAGGTGCCGACGGAGAAGCTGGAGAGCTCCGAGGACGCCGAGTTCCTGAAGTTCGTCTACAACATGATCAGCACCGCGCCGGCGTTCCAGCAGTCCTGGGACCAGGCGCTCAGCCCGGCACAGTCCGAGGCACTGCTGACCAACATCGACCAGTTGTTCCTGCTCAAGATCAGCCCGGACCAGTTCGCCACGGCGATGAACGCCACGATCGGGAAGTGACGTGACGGCTGTCGCGTCCTTCGCCCGGCAGCGGTCCGGAACCCGGGCGCCGGGCAGCCCCCGGCCCGCCGGCTCCTCGTCTGCCCGGCTGGGACTCCTGGTGCTCCCGGCGCTGGTGATGTTCATCGGCTTCGCGTTCCTACCGCTGATCGGTGTGCTGGTGCTGTCGTTCACCGACTGGGACGGGATCAGCCCGATCTCCTTCGCCGGGTTGAGCAGCTGGAAGCAGGTACTGGCGGACCCGCAGACCTACCACGCGCTCTATCTCACGTTCGCGGTGATGATCTGCAGCTGGATCGTGCAGACGCCGATCAGCCTGCTGCTCGGCGTGTTCGTCGCGGGTCGGCAGCGCTACCGGGCGCTGCTGGCCGTGCTCTATTTCCTGCCGCTGCTGATGTCCTCTGCGGCCGTGGCGATCGCCTTCAAGCAGTTGCTGGACCCCTACTTCGGGATCGGATCGGGGCTGCATCTGCAGTTCCTCTCCCAGGACTGGCTCGGCGACCCGACCCTCGCGTTCTGCGTGGTGATCTTCGTGATCGCCTGGCAGTTCATTCCCTTTCACACGCTGATCTACCAAGGGGGCGTCCGTCAGATCCCCGAGCAGCTGTACGAGGCCGCACAGATCGACGGAGCCGCGCGCGTCCGGCAGTTCTTCTCCATCACGCTTCCGCAACTGAAGTACACCATCATCACGTCCTCGACGCTGATGCTCGTCGGCTCGCTCACGTACTTCGATCTGATCTTCGTGCTCACCCAGGGCGGCCCGGGTGACGCGACCCGCATCCTGGCGTTGCAGATGTACATCCTCGGCTTCCAGGCCAACCAGATGGGTGCGGCGAGCGTGATCGGCGTGTTCATCGTCGTTCTCGGGCTGTTGATCACGCTCGGGATCCAGCGGATCGGTGGGCGGGACCTCGGTGCGAGCCAGATGGAGGGAATGTAGTGAGCGCCTCGGCGGTCATGACCGGTCAGCCGTCGCGAACCGTGCGGGTGAGGGGGCGACGCAACTACCTCGGCGGCCTGCTGGCCTGGATCTGGCTGGTGATCATCATCGTGCCGATCTACTACGTCGTCATCGCCAGCCTGAAGAACCAGGGCGAGTACTTCACCACCAACCCGCTGGCACCCGCGCTTCCTCCGGACCTCTCCGCGTACGTCGAAGTCATCCAGAAGGGGATCGGACGCTACTTCGCGAACTCGGTGATCGTGTCCGTCGGTACGGTCATCCCGGTGGTGCTGTTCGGCTTCCTCGCGGCCTACGGCATCGTGCGCGGGGAGAGTCGCTTTCTCCGCTTCACCCGCGGGCTCTTCCTGCTCGGACTCGCCATTCCCCTCCAGGCCACGATCATCCCGGTGTATCTGATCATCATCCGGATCCACATGTACGACAGTCTCGGTGCTCTCATCCTGCCGTCGATCGCGTTCGGCATCCCCCTCACGGTCCTGATCTTGAGCAACTTCCTGCGAGACGTGCCGCGCGAGCTGTTCGAGTCGATGAAGCTCGACGGCTGCAGCGAGTGGCAGCTGGCCTGGAGGCTGGCCTTTCCGCTCACCCGCCCCGCGATCGTCACCGTCAGCATCTACAACGGCCTGAACGTCTGGAACGGGTTCTTGTTCCCGCTCATCCTGACCCAGAGCCCCGACAAGCGGGTGATGCCGCTCGCCCTGTGGGCCTTCCAGGGTGAGTACAGCACCAACATCCCGGCCGTGCTGGCCTCGGTCGTGCTGTCGACCCTCCCCATCCTCGTCCTGTACGTCGTCGGCCGTCGCCAGCTCCTCAGCGGGCTGACCGCGGGCTTCGGCAAGTAGGCACCCCCGAGAGGCTCACCCATGACCGACACCATCCCCGTCGCCCACGCCTGGCGCGACCTCGAGCGCACCACCGACGAGCGGGTGGAAGCGCTGCTGGCGGAGCTCACCTTGGCGGAGAAGCTCGCCCAGCTCGGCAGCGTCTGGCCCGGCTTCGACATCGTCAGCGGCGATGTCGCGCCGATGCAGGACGCGTTCAGCCAGCGGCACACCCTCGACGAAGCCGCGGGCGACGGGATCGGCCAGCTGACCCGGGTGTTCGGTACCCGCCCGCTGACGGTCGCCGAGGGTGTGGTCCGGGTTCGTGAACTGCAGCGCTCGGTGATCGGGGGGAGCCGATTCGGCATCCCGGCGATCGTGCACGAGGAATGCCTGACCGGGTTCACCACCTTTCAGGCGACCGTCTATCCGACGTCGCTGGCCTGGGCGGCCTCCTTCGATGCCGACCTCGTGCACGAGATGGCGTCGGCGATCGGCCGGGACATGGCGGCCGTCGGTGTCCACCAGGGCCTGTCGCCGGTGCTCGACGTGGTGCGCGACTATCGCTGGGGCCGGGTGGAGGAGACCCTCGGCGAGGACCCGTACGTCGTCTCCCAGCTGGGCACCGCGTACGTCCGCGGGCTGGAGGAGAGCGGCATCATCGCCACCCTCAAGCACTTCGCCGGCTATGCCGCCTCGAAGGCGGCGCGCAACCATGCCCCGGTGAGCATGGGTCGGCGCGAGTTCGCCGACGTGATCCTGCCGCCGTTCGAGCACGCGGTCCGCTATGGCCGGGTGCGTAGCGTGATGAACTCCTATACCGACGTCGACGGGGTCCCGGTGGCGTCGGACCCGGAGCTGCTCACCCGGCTGCTCCGCGACGACTGGGGGTTCGACGGAACGGTCGTCTCCGACTATGGCGCGATCACCTTCTTGCAGGTGATGCACAAGATCGCCGAGACCCGCGGCGAGGCGGCCGCCTATGCCCTGGCGGCCGGGCTCGACGTCGAGCTGCCCAGCACGCTCTGCTACGGCTCGCCGCTGCAGGATGAGGTCGAGGCCGGTCGGGTGGACGAGACCCTGGTCGACCGATCCGTGCGCCGGGTCCTGCGGCATAAGTTCGACCTCGGCCTGATGGACCCCGGTTGGAGCCCCGACAGCAACGCGGGCGAGGCCGAGCTCGACTCGGCGGCGAACCGCGACATCGCGCGACGGCTGGCCGAGGAGAGCATCGTCCTGCTGGACAACCCGACCGGCCTGTTGCCGCTGGACCGGCCCGGCCGGATCGCGGTGATCGGGCCGTGTGCGGACGACCCGCAGGCGTTCTTCGGTTGCTATGCCTTTCCCAACCACGTGATCCCGCAGTTCCCGGACTTCGCCGGCGGGATCGGGATCGAGACCCGGTCCCTGCTGGACGCGCTCCGGAGCGAGTTCCCGGCGGCAGTGATCGATCATGCGGCCGGGTGCCTGGTCAGCGGAGGCGACCGGTCCGGGCTGGCCGCCGCGGTCGAGCTGGCCGCGGGAGCCGACGTCGTGGTGCTGGCGGTGGGCGATCGGGCCGGGCTGTTCGGCGGCGGTACGTCCGGTGAGGGCTGTGACGCGGCCGATCTCGCGCTGCCGGGGCTGCAGCACGAGCTGGTCGACGCCGTCCTCGGGGCCGGCCGGCCGACCGTCCTGATCGCCACCACCGGTCGGCCGTACGCGCTCGGGGCCTATCGCGGACGGGCCGGCGGGGTGGTCCAGGCGTTCTTTCCGGGCGAGGAGGGCGGGTCCGCCCTTGCCGGCGTGCTGTCCGGTCGGGTCAACCCGTCCGGAAAGCTGCCGGTCGGCGTGCCGCGCGACCCCGGCGCCCAGCCGTACACCTATCTCGCGCCGCCGCTCGGCCAGCACAGCCAAGGAGTCAGCAACCTGGACCCCAGCCCGGCGTACTGGTTCGGGCACGGGCTGTCCTACACCGCCTTCGGCTACGGCGAGATTTCCGCGAGCGACACCGCGATCGGCACGGACGATAGCGTGCGGATCACCGTGCCGGTTCGCAATGTCGGCGATCGCGACGGCGTGGAGGTCGTCCAGCTCTATGCGTCGGACCCGGTCGCGAGCGTGACCAGGCCGACCACGCAGCTGATCGGTTTCGCCCGGGTGCCGCTCGCCCCCGGGAGCGAGGTGGACGTCACCTTCGACGTGCATACCGACCGGCTCTCCTTCACCGGGAGGGATCTCACTCGCATCGTCGAGCCGGGCGAGATCACGTTCCGGGTCGGCACGGCCGGCGACACCTTCGCGGGGCCGGTAGCGGTGCGGCTCAGCGGACCGGTCCGCACGATCGATGGACCCCGGGTGATGGACACCCCGGTGACCGTCGCGCCCTAGCGCTCGAGGATGCGCCGGACACTCGCCTCGGGGCTCAGATCGAGCCGGCGCAGCAGCTGGGCGTTCGCGGCGACCACCAGGGTCGACACCGACATCAGCAGCGCGCCGACGGCCATCGGCAGCACGAAGCCGATCGGCGCGAGCACGCCGGCGGCCAGCGGGACCGTGAGCAGGTTGTAGCCCGCCGCCCAGCCGAGGTTCTGCCTCATCTTGCGATAGCTCTGCTCCGACAGCTCGATCACCGACAGCACCGAGCGTGGATCGCTGCCGGCCAGCACGACGCCCGCGGTGGCCACCGCGACGTCGGTGCCCGCGCCGATGGCGATGCCGACGTCGGCCTGGGCCAGCGCCGGTGCGTCGTTCACCCCGTCGCCGACCATGGCAACCCGACGCCCCTGCTGCTGCAGCCCGGCGACGGCGGCGCCCTTGTCCTCCGGACGTACGCCCGCGAAGACCTGGTCGATGCCCAGCTGGGCCGCGACCGACTCGGCGACCGGCTGCGCGTCGCCGGTGATCATGACCACCCGGCGCCCGATGGCGTGCAGCGCGTCGATCGCCTCGCGGGACTCGTCCCGGATCTCGTCCGACAGCCCGATCGCACCGGCGACCGTCCCATCGACCAGCACGTGCAGCACGGTCGCCCCGGCGGCCGACCAGTCGGTGGTCGCGGCCAGCGGGTCGATGCCGGCATCCCGGAGCAGCGCCGGGCCGCCCACCCGCACGGTGTGTCTGTCGACGACGGCCTGCACCCCGACACCTGTGGTGGCGAGGAACTCGGTGGCCCGGGCCGGAGGGAGCGAACGCCGCCGGGCGGCACCGACGATCGCCGTCGCGACCGGGTGCTCGCTCTCGGACTCGGCGGCGGCCGCCACGGCGAGGAGGGCATCGGTATCCCCGTCGACCGCGTGCACGTGGTCGACGACGGGCTGACCCTTGGTGAGCGTGCCGGTCTTGTCGAAGACCACCACGTCGACAGTCCGCATTTCCTCCATCGCGCGGCGGTCGGTGATCAGTACGCCGCCGCGGGCCGCTCGCTCGGTGGCGATCGCCACCACCAGCGGGATCGCCAGGCCGAGGGCGTGCGGGCAGGCGACCACCAGCACCGTGATGGTGCGGATCAGCGCCTGGTCCGGATGGCCGAGGATCGTCCAGACCACTGCGGTGAGCACGCCGGCGCCGAGGGCGAACCAGAACAACCAGCCGGCCGCCCGGTCGGCGAGCAGCTGAGCGCGGGAGGTGGAGCTCTGCGCCTGGGCCACCAGCCGCTGGATGCCGGCCAGCGCGGTGTCGTCCCCGACGGCGCTCACCCGGACCCGGACGGCGGAGTCGGTGGAGACCGTGCCGGCGACGACGGGGTCGCCGGGTTGCCGGGTCACCGGTCGCGACTCGCCGGTGATCATGGATTCGTCCAGGTCGGCGGTGCCCGCGACGATCTCGCCGTCGGCCGGCACCCGGCCGCCCGGCCGGACCACGACCACGTCGTCGACCCGAAGATCGGCCGGCGCCACCCGCACCGTCGTTTCGCCCTCGATCCGCTCCGCCTCGTCCGGCAGCAGGGCGGCGAGCGAGTCCAGGGCGGAGGCGGACTGGGACAGCGATCGCATCTCCAACCAGTGCCCGAGCAGCATGATGATGATCAGCAGCGCGAGCTCCCACCAGAAGTCGAGGGAGTGGTCGAGCAGGCCCAGCTGGGCACCCCAGGATGCGACGAACGCGACCGTGATCGCCAGCGCGACCAACAGCATCATGCCCGGCGCCCGGCTCTTGAGCTCCGATATCGCGCCGGTCAGGAAGGGACGGCCTCCGACGACGTACATGATCGTGCCCAACACCGGCGACACCCAGCCGATCAGCACGACGTCCGGCAGCGAGTAGCCGACGATCGACGCGAACATCCCGCTGAGCAGGACCACCGGCACGCCGAGCGCCAGCATCACGACGAACAGTCGGCGATACATCGCCACGTGACCCGCGTGGCCGCCATGGTCTCCGTGACCGCCGTGGCCGCCATGCCCGGCACGGGTGTCATGACCGGCGTGGGCGTCGTGCCCGTGATGATCCTGCTCGGCGTGCTGCTCGGACTCCTGCGGCCGTGTGCCGAGGACGTGGGCATGCGCCGGACCCGGTTCGCTCATACCCGGCAGCATACCCCCTGGGGGTATAAGTTCAACCCCTCGGGTCGCTCCGGTTCCGGCGAGCCAGGACGATGGTGAAGACCAGCGCGCCCAGCGCCGTGATGCAGAGCAGGGTCAGCCCGACGGTGTAGCTGTGCGCGGCCTCGTTGTAGGTCGCACCCATCACCAGCGGCGGGAAGTAGCCACCCAGCCCGCCGGCGGCGCCGACGATGCCCGTCACGGTGCCGACCCGGGCGGCCGGGGCGCGCTGCGCGACCCACGTGAAGACCGCTCCCGTGCCGAGACCCAGGAACAGTGCCATCAGCACGAACGAGGTCCCGGCGGCCAGCTCCGGGGCCGGCTTCGTCGCCACCACCAGCGCCATCACCGCGGCGCCGGCGAGGGAGATCATCAAGACCCGGTCCGGGCCGATCCGGTCCGAGAGCCAGCCGCCGACCGGGCGGGCGATCACGGCGGCGATCGCGAACCCCGCGGTGCGGGTGCCGGCGCCGGTCAGGTCGAAGTCGTAGACGTCTTTCAGGTACGTCGGCAGGTACGTGGAAAACGCCACGAAGCCACCGAAGGTGACCGCGTACAGGAAGGCCATCTGCCAGGTCACGGCCAGCTTCGCCGCGGCGGCGAGCTTCGGGGCGACCGGGTCGGTGTTCGGCTTCCACAGCGGGGAATCCCGCATGCCGAACCAGACGATCGCCGCGACCACGACGAGCGCGACGGCGATGATCACGTGGGTCGGGACGTACCCGAACCAGCGGACGAAGCGCGGGGTGAAGAACGCCGACAGCGCGGTGCCGCCCATGCCGGCACCGAACAGGCCGGTGGCGAAACCTCGGCGGGCCGGCTCGTACCAGGCGTTCACGAACGGGATGCCGATCGCGAAGGTGGTGCCGGCGATGCCGAGGACGAAGCCGAAGACCAGGAGCAGGGGGTACGACCCGATCGCGCCGGCGAACGCGACCAGCAGCACGGGAATCGCCGAGACCGCGGTCAACACCGTGAACATCAGCCGGCCGCCGAACCGGTCGGTGAGGGCGCCGGTGAGGATCCGGCCCAGCGAGCCGACCAGCACCGGTGTCGCCACCAGGAGGGACTTCTGGGTGGCGCTCAGCCCCAGCTCCTGGGTGTAGCGCACGGCCAGCGGACCGATGATGTTCCAGGCCCAGAAGGTGATCGCGAACGCCAGCAGCGCGAGGCCGAGGTTGCGGCCCCGGCCGGCCAGGGGATGGGTCGCGGTCGTGGATCCGGCGCCGGTCGCTGTGTCGCTCATCGTGGCTTCCTTCCGCTGATGCCGTGACCGGCCCGGTCGGACTCCCGGTCGGGCGTCCCGATCGGCGCCCAGCCGCGCCTGATCCCCGCATTGGTGGCGACCGGCCGCTCGTCCCGGCTGCGATAGACGATGTAGGGCCGGAACAGGTAGTGCACCGGCGCGGTGAAGGCGTGCACCAGCCGGGTGAACGGCCAGATCGTGAACAGCACCATGCCGATCAGGGTGTGCAGCTTGAACGCCGGCGACGCCGCCGCCATCGACGCGATGTCGGGCTGGAGGACGAACAGCGACCGGAACCACGGCGAGACCGTCTCGCGATAGGTGACGTCCTCGTGCGGGCCGAAGACGCTGATCAAGGTGGTGGACAACCCGGCGACGATGGCGGCGACCAGGACGACGTACATGGTCTTGTCGTTCTTGGTGGTGGCCATGAAGACCGGGCCGGTGGTCCGCCGGCGATAGATCAAGATCACGATGCCGACCAGGGTCGCGATCCCGGCGACGCTGCCCAGGGCGAGCGCCGTGACGTGGTACATGGACTCCGAGATCCCGGCCGCATCCGTCCAGGACTTCGGGATCACCAGGCCGCCGATGTGCCCGATGATCACCACCAGGATGCCGAAGTGAAACAGCGGTGAGCCGATTCGCAGCAGCCGCGACTCGTACAGCTGGGACGACCGGGTCGTCCAGCCGAACTGGTCGTAGCGGTAGCGCCAGATCAGGCCGCCGATCAGGACGGCCAGCATGATGTAGGGGAGCACGCCCCAGAGCAGCAGGTTCATGATCGACCACCGCCGGCGAGCGGCAGCAGCCGCGGGTCGTACGGCTCGAGGCCGACGCTCTCGGTCGGCGGACCAGCCGACGCCATCGCCATGGCGTGCTGGCGGTCCGCCGGCGATGCCCCGGGGAGGGTGCCGCAGACGGCGACCAGCACGCCCGCGTAGCAGGAGCGCCGTTCCAGCAGCGACAGCCGGATCAGCTCGAGGCTCGCCCGGTAGTCCCGCAGCAGCGCAGCCCCCGCCTCGGGTCGCCGGCAGGCGAACTCCAGCACCAGCGGCAGGTAGTCCGGCAGCTCGGTCGCGCCGACCGGGTCAAGCCCGGCCGCGCGATAGCGCTGCTTGACGTCGGCCAGCACCTGCCCCCGGCGCCGGGTGTCGCCGTCGGTCCAGTAGGTCAGATAGAGCGTCTGCCGCCGGTTGAGGTCGAACAGGTCGACGTAGGTCGCCTGGACCTCGGCGGTCGAAGCGTCCCTCCACCAGTCGAGCAGCGGCTCGACGTCCGGGAGCGACCGCGGGGCCGCCTCGGCCAGCGCCGCGGCGATCAGCTCCGCATGGCCCAGCACGCGTTCGTCCGGATAGCTCAGCGCGATCGACGCCGCCTGGTAGATCACCGCGTGCCTGCGCCTTTCAGATGTGCCCTGAGCCTGTCGAAGGGCACGTCGATTCGCCGTCATGACTTGTCCGCCCGTTCGGGGAAGAGACCGGGCGGGGTGCCGTTGCCGTCCCAGTTGAGCAGGTTCACCCGTGCGTGCGTGGCGCTCGGGTCGGCGGCGACGTCCGCGGTCTGGCGCTGCTTCAGCGCTTGGTACGTCTCCACGGCCACCGGCATCGGCCGCCCGCTGGCCTCACCGAACGGGCCGGAGGCGCCCTCGTACGGGCCGCCGTCGAAGTCCAGCGAGCAGCCGAGCTCCTCCAGCTCGTGCGCCTGCTCGTAGTGGGCGGTCGGGATGACGTACCGCTCCTCGTACTTGGCGATGGCCAGCAGCCGGTACATGGCGTACATCGACTCAGCCGTCATCCCGACCGCGGCCGGGATGGAGGCATCGCCCTCCCGGCCGAGGGTGATGTCGCGCAGATAGGAGCGCATCGCCGCCAACCGCCTCAGGACGGTCGTGATCACCGCGGTGTCGCCGGCGGTGAACAGCTCCGCCAGATACTCCACCGGGATCCGGAGCGCCTCGATCGCCCCGAACAACGTGCCCGCGGACTCGGCGTCGTGTCCCTGCTCCCGGAGCAGGTCGACCACCGGCGACAGCGGCGGGATGTACCAGACCATCGGCATCGTCCGGTACTCCGGATGCAGCGGCAACGCCACCCGATAGGTCTTCGCCAGCGCGTAGACGGGGGAGCGCCGGGCCGCGTCCAGCCAGTCGGCGGGGATCTCCTGCTCCCGTGCGGCCGCAATCACCTCGGGGTCGTTCGGGTCCAGCATGAGATCCAGTTGTGCCTGATAGAGATCCCGGTCGTTCGGGGTCGAGGCCGCCGCGGTCACCTTGTCGGCGTCGTACAAGAACAGCCCGAGATAGCGCAGCCGGCCGACGCAGGTCTCCGAACAGACGGTCGGTATGCCCACCTCCAGCCGGGGATAGCACAGCGTGCACTTCTCCGCCTTGCCGGTCTTGTGGTTGAAGTAGATCTTCTTGTACGGGCAGCCGGTGATGCACTGCCGCCAACCCCGGCAGCGGTCCTGGTCGACCAGCACGATGCCGTCCTCGGCCCGCTTGTAGATCGCGCCGGACGGGCAGGACGCCATGCACGACGGGTTCAGGCAGTGCTCGCAGATCCGCGGCAGATAGAACATGAAGGTCTGCTCGAACTCGAACTTGATCTTGTCGTTGGCCTGCTCGCGGACCTTCGCCACGATCGGGTCGAGATGACCGAGCTCACTGGTGCCGCCGAGATCGTCGTCCCAATTGGCCGACCAGGTGATCTTGGTGTCCTCGCCGGTGATCAGCGACTTCGGCCGGGCGACCGGGAAGTCGTCGCCGAGCGGCGCGTCGATCAAGGTCTGGTAGTCGTACGTCCAGGGCTCGTAGTAGTCCGCCAGCTTCGGCTGCACCGGCGAGGAGAAGATCGTCAGCAGCCGCCGCAGCCGGCTGCCGGTGCGCAGCTTCAGCCGGCCGCGCGAGTTCAGCGTCCAGCCCCCGCGCCACTGCTCCTGGTCTTCGTAGCGGCGCGGATAGCCCTGGCCGGGCCTGGTCTCGACGTTGTTGAACCAGACGTACTCGGTGCCGGCCCGGTTGGTCCAGGCCTGCTTGCAGGTGACCGAGCAGGTGTGGCACCCGATGCACTTGTCCAGGTTCATCACCATGCCCATCTGTGCCATCACGCGCATCAGTACCGAACCTCCTGGGAGCGCTTGCGGACGGTGGCCACCATGTCGCGCTGGTTGCCGGTCGGGCCGAGGTAGTTGAAGGTGTACGACAGTTGTGCGTAGGCGCCGATCAGGTGGGTCGGCTTCACCAGCAGCCGGGTGACGGAGTTGTGGATCCCGCCGCGTCGCCCGGTGGCTTCCGACTTCGGTACGTCGATGGTCCGCTCCTGCGCGTGGTGGACGTACACGACGCCGGCGGGCATCCGGTGCGAGACGACCGCGCGGCCGACCAGCACACCGTTGGAGTTCACGCACTCGACCCAGTCGTTGTCCGCGACCCCGATCGCGCCGGCGTCGGTAGTGCTCATCCAGACCGTCGGGCCGCCCCGGGACAGCGACAGCATGAACAGGTTGTCCTGGTATTCCGAATGGATCGACCACTTCGAGTGCGGGGTCAGATAGCGCACCACGACCTGCTGCGAACCGTCGGTGCCCAGCCGCGGCTCGCCGAACAGCCGGTGCATGTCCAGCGGGGGGCGATAGATCGGCAGCGCCTCGCCGAGGTCGCGCATCCAGTCGTGGTCGAGATAGAAGTGCATCCGCCCGGTCAGGGTGTGAAACGGCTTGAGCCGTTCGATGTTCACGGTGAACGGGGCATAGCGGCGGCCGCCGGTCTCCGAACCCGACCACTCCGGCGAGGTGATCACGGGCTGCGGCGACGCCTGCGTCATCGGGTACGTGATCCGCTTCTCCTCCGAGCCCTCGGCCAGGTCGGCCAGCGGCTTGCCGACCCGGCGTTCGAGCGTCCGGAAGCCCTGGGTGGCCAGTTCGCCGTTCGTGGTGCCGGAGAAGCCCAGGATCGCCTCGGCGAGCTTCACGTCGGTGTCCAGCGCCGGGCGTCCCTCGGCGGCACCGCCGAGCATCACGCCGTTGGTCATCCGGAGCCGCTCGACCTCGTGGCCGACGTCGTAGATCACGTTCTTGATCGTGAACCCCAGCTTGTCCGCCAGCGGCCCGACGGTGGCGAGCTTGTCGGCGATCGCGGTGTAGTCACGCTCCACCACGGCAAAGACCGGCATCGTCTTGCCGGGCAGGGGAGCGACGTCGCCGCGGGCCCAGTCCCGGACGACGCCGCCGGGCTGTGCCGTCTCGCCCGGGGTGTCGTGCTGCAGCGGCACCGACACCAGGTCCTTGCGGGTGCCGAGGTGAGTCTTCGCCATCCCCGACAGCGACCGCGCGATGGCGTGGAACATGTCGAAATCGCTCCTGGCGTCCCAGGGCGGGTCGATCGCGGGAGTGAACGCGTGCACGAACGGGTGCATGTCGGTAGAGGAGATGTCGTACTTCTCGTACCAGGTCGCGGCAGGGAACACGACGTCGGATAGCAGGGTCGTCGACGTCATCCGGAAGTCCGCGGATACCAGCAGGTCGAGCTTGCCCTCGGGGATGTCCTCGCGCCAGGCGACCTCCCGCGGCCGGACGGACGCCTCGTCGGTGCCGAGCACGTTGCTGTGCGTGCCGAGCAGGTACTTCAGGAAGTACTCGTTGCCCTTCGCCGAGGAGCCCATCAGGTTCGACCGCCACAGGGTGAGGATCCGCGGCCAGTTCTCCGGGGCGTCCACGTCGGCGATCGCCGGCGTCAGCTCGCCGGCGGCGAGCGCGTTCGCGACGTACCCGGGGGCGTCCGGTGCGTCGCCGGCCGCGACGGCAGCAGCGGCCGCGTCCGCGACGTCCAGCGGATTGGTGGCGAACTGCGGGTAGAACGGCATCCAGCCGAGCCGGGCCGACTGGGCGATCGTGTCGGCGGTGTGCATGCCGGCGAGGTTGCCCTCGGCCAGCGGTGAGGCGAGCGCGTCCGCCGCGTAGCCGTCGAAGCGCCACTGGTCGGTGTGCATGTACCAGTACGACGTTCCGGTCATGGTCCGCGGCGGTCGCGACCAGTCCAGCGCGTTCGCCAGCGACAGCCAGCCGGTGATCGGGCGGCACTTCTCCTGCCCGACGTAGTGCGCCCAGCCGCCGCCGTTGCGGCCCATCGACCCGGTCAAGATCAGCAGTGCCAGCACCGCCCGGTAGGTCGCGTCGCCGTGGAACCACTGGCAGATGCCGGCGCCCATGATGATCATCGAGCGACCGCCGGACTCCTCGGCGTTCGCCGCGAACTCCCGGGCGATCCGGATGCAGGCGGCGGCCGGCACGCCGGTGATGGCCTCCTGCCAGGCCGGGGTATAGGGAGCCGTCTGGTCGTCGTAGCCGGCCGGCCACTCGCCGGGCAGGTCCGCTCCGGTCGAATCAGTTCGGGCGACGCCGTACTGGGCCAGCATCAGGTCGAGCACGGTGGTGACCAGCCGACCCCCGACCCGCGTCGCCGGGACGCCGCGGCGCAGCACGGCCCCCGACCCGTCGGGTGCGTCGAACCGCGGCAGCAGCACCTCGACGCTCTCGGCCGCCACCTTGGCGTCGGAGATCGACAGCGCCGGCGTGACGCCCTCCAGGTCGAGGTTCCAGCGGCCCTCGCCGGAATCGGCGTACCGGAACCCCATCGAGCCGTTCGGCACCCGCGGCTCGCCGGTCGCTGCGTCCAGCACCACGGTCTTCCAGGCGTCCTCTGGCGGTATCTGCCCTGAGCCTCCACCTGTGCGCCCTGAGCCTGTCGAAGGGCCTTGCTCCTGCCCTTCGACAGGCTCAGGGCGCACATTGGGCTCAGCGCGCGACTCCGCGAGATCCGCGGCGGTGAGGAACTTGCGGGGCACGAGCCCGGCCGACCCGTCGGCGCCGGTGTGCTCGACCAGGGTGATCAGGTGCGGCAGATCGGTATAGCTCCGGGCGTAGTCGACGAAGAACGGGACCCGGCGGCGGACGTACGTCTCGGTCAAGATCACGTGGCCCATCGCCATCGCCAGCGCCGCGTCGGTGCCGGCCTGGCAGGGCAGCCACTCGTCGGCGAACTTGGTGTTGTCGGCATAGTCGGGGCTGACGGTGACGATCTTGGTCCCGCGGTAGCGGACCTCGGCCATCCAGTGCGCGTCCGGGGTCCGGGTGACGGGGACGTTGGAGCCCCACATCATCAGGTACGTCGCGTCCCACCAGTCGCCGGACTCGGGCACGTCGGTCTGGTCGCCGAAGACCTGCGGGCTGGCCACCGGAAGGTCGGCGTACCAGTCGTAGAAGGAGGTCATCACCCCGCCGATCAGCTGGGTGAACCGGGTGCCGACGCAGTGCGAGACCATCGACATGGCCGGGATGGGGGAGAAGCCGGCGCAGCGGTCCGGGCCGTAGGTCTTGATCGTGTGCACGTAGCCGGCGGCGACCAGCTCGACCGCCTCCGCCCAGGACGCCCGGACCAGGCCGCCCTTGCCGCGGGCCCGCTGGTAGCGGCGGCGGGTCTCGGGATTCGTGCTGATCTCGCCGAAGGCGAGCACCGGATCACCCAGCCGCTGCTTCGCCTCCCGATAGGCCTCCAGCAGCACCCCGCGGACGTACGGGTAGCGCACCCGGGTGGGGGAGTAGGTGTACCAGGAGAAGGCGGCTCCCCGCGGGCAGCCGCGGGGCTCGTACTCCGGCCGGTCCGGCCCGACCGACGGATAGTCGGTCTGCTGCGCCTCCCAGGTGATGATGCCGTCCCGGACATAGACCTTCCACGAGCACGATCCGGTGCAATTCACGCCGTGGGTGGAGCGCACCACCTTGTCGTGGCTCCATCGGTCGCGGTAGAAGACGTCGCCCGAGCGGCCGCCCTTCAGGAACGCGGCCCGGCCGTCCGGCGACTCGTCCCAGCGGGAGAAGAACCGGCCGAGCTTCAGCAGTGCATCGGAGGCCGGACCATCGACGCCGATCTCTCGGGTGCCCATCTCTGGACGCTATCGACCGGTCCGCGACGGCAGACAGGGACTTTAGTCCTGAGAGACCTCTCAGTTGATCACGATCAGGTGTCGCCGACGGTGAGGTTGAAGGCCGCTACTGCAGGGCGGAGAGCAGCCGCATCACGTTGTCGACGTACCGCCTCCGCCAGGACCGGTGTGCCCACTCCTCCGCCGTCAGTTCGTGGCAGACCGCGCGATACTCGTCGGAGATCCGATGCAGATCGGCCACGAAGCCGGGATCGGTGCCCATCAGCGAGATCTCGTAGTCGAGCCCGAACGAGCGGTAGTCCATGTTCGACGAGCCGATCACGCCGACGATGTCGTCCACCGTGAAGAACTTCGCGTGCAGCACGGTCGGCTTGGGATACAGGAAGATCCGGACCCCGGCGGTCAACAGTTCCTCGTAGTAGGAGGCCTGGGCGTGCTGCACCATGAACTGGTCGGCCTGCTCGGAGACGAACAGTTCGACGTCGACTCCGCGATACGAGGCGGTCGTGATGGCCTCCAGCAGCGAGTCGTCGGGAACGAAGTATGGACTGGTCAGCGACAGCCGGCGCTGCGCGCGGTGGACGAGCGCGGTGAACAGGCGCAGGTTCGGGATGGTCAAATAGCCCGGACCGGACGGCAGCAGCTGCAGGTCCTGGTCGCCGGGCGGGTAGGTCTCGGGCGGCTTGATCAAGTGGACCAGCGACTCGCCGGTCTCGGTGTACCAGTCCAGCGCGAACACGGCGTCGAGCGAGGAGACGATCTGGCCGCTGAGCTTGATGTTCAGGTCGTGCCAGCGGCGTCCGATCTTGATGTTCTTCCGGATCAGGTAGCTGGCGTCGATCATGTTCTGCGAGCCCATGAACGCCACCTCGCCGTCGACCACCAACAGCTTGCGGTGGTTGCGAAGATCGGGCCGGCGCCAGCGGCCCTTGAGCGGGTGGATCGGCATCATCTGGTGCCACTCGATGCCGGCCTCGGTCATCCGCTTGTTCATCCGGCGGAAGCCCGGATACTTCCGGGAGCCGATGTGGTCGTACAGCAGCCGGACGTGCACCCCGCGTTCGACGGCCTCGGCCAGCGCGGTGAAGAACGCGTCGGTGGTGTGGTCCCAGGCCATGATGTAGATCTCCACATGAACCCGGCTGCGCGCCTCACGGACGGCAGCGGTCATCGCCGCGATGGAAGCGTCGTAGTCGCCGAACAGGCCGTGACTGGTGCCGCTCATGATCGGCATCGAGCCGAGCCGCCGGTTCAGCCGGACCAGGCTGTCGACACCGCTCGGCAGCTCGCTCTCGGTGGGTAGCTCCGGCAGGTCCGCGGTCCGCTCCGTGATCGCCGCGTTGGCCTCCAGCTGGATCCGCTCCCGCCGCCCCCGGACGAACGGGCTGCCGATCAGGAAGAACAAGAGCAGGCCGAGCACGGGAGTGACCACGATCAGCAACAACCAGGCGAGCGATGACGACGGTCGCCGGTTCCGCGGGATCGTGCCGACGGCGACGATCTTGATCACCAGCTCGATCAGATAGAGGGTCAACGGGATCCACTGGACGATGACCTGCACCGCGACCTCACCCTTCCTCGGCGTACGGATCCCTACCCACCACGGGATGTTCGAATGTCAGATCAGGTAGCGGAACACCGGGTTGTCGGGGTCGACCTTCTCCGCGTGGATGGGTGACTCCGCCATGCTGGCGAGCAGGCGCGGAAGCTCCTTCGGCGAGCTCAGCTCGACGCCGACCAGGGCGGGTCCGACCTCACGGTTGGTGCGCTTGACGTACTCGAACAAGGTGATGTCGTCGTCGGGTCCGAGGACGCCGTCGAGGAAGCGACGCAGCGCCCCTGGCTCCTGCGGGAACTCGACGATGAAGTAGTGCTTGATGCCGCCCGAGACCAGCGCCCGCTCGGCGACCTCGGCATAGCGGCTGATGTCCTGGTTCCCGCCGGAAACCACGCAGACGATGTCGCGCCGGTCGCCGGGCACGAGATCGCGCAGCGCCGCGGAGGTCAGCGCGCCGGCCGGCTCGGCGATGATCCCCTCGGTCTGGAACAGCTCGATCATCTCCTCGCAGATCACGCCGACCTCGACCGTGCGCACCTGGAGCGGCCCGGGATAGCCGGCGATGATCTCCATCGGCAGCGCGCCGACCTGGCGCACCGAGGCGCCGTCGACGAACGTGTCCAGGCTCGACAGCGGCACCGGGTGACCCGCCGTCATCGCCGCCGTCAGGCTCGCGGCTCCGGCCGGTTCGACGGCGAGCACCGGCGTGTCGGGATGGTGCTCGGCCAGCCACGCCAGACAGCCGGCGAGCAGTCCGCCGCCGCCCACCGGGATGACGACGAGATCCGGCGGGTGCTCCAGCTGCTCCACGATCTCCCGCATCACGGTTCCCTGGCCGGCGATGATGGCGGGATGGTCGAAGGCGGGCACCTGGAACCGGCCGGTTCTGGTGGCGTCGTCGGCCGCGAGGTCGGCGGAGTCCTCGTAGGTGTCGCCCGCGACGAGCAGCTCGACCCAGCTCCCGCCGAGGGTGCTGATCCGGTCCCGCTTCTGCCGCGGGGTGGTCCGGGGAACGTAGATCCGGCCAGCGACGCCGAGCCGCGCGCACGCGTACGCGACGCCCTGAGCGTGGTTGCCGGCGCTCGCGCAGACGACGCCCTTCTCCGACGTCTGGCGGGGGAGGGAGGAGATCAGGTTGTACGCCCCCCGGAGCTTGTAGGACCGGACGACCTGGACGTCCTCCCGCTTCAGCCAGACCCGGGCTCCCACGGCCGTGCTGTGCCGCAGGCAGAAGTCCAGCGGGGTCTTGGTGACGACGGTGCCGAGCGCCTCGTACGCGCGGTCGACCGCGCCGGCCTCCATCATGAGCGCCAAGCTATCGCGGCCCCGACGCTTCGACTTCGCGCCACCCAGCGTGGTCCGCGGCGTGTCTGCGCGGCGCGAACCGACGTACGTGGCGCGAGGTCATGGGCGCGCTCGGATCCGGCTCCACCACAGCGACAGTCCGAGCGCGGCCGCGACCAACACCACCCCTGCTGCGGCGAACCAGGACGCGATGTCGACGTGCCGGGTGACCACGGTGACGTGCCGAGGCAGATCGGCCAGCGCGTCCTGGAGCTGGTCGGCGCTCTCGGCGCGGTAGTACCGTCCGCCTGTGATGTCGGCCACCGATTGCAGCGCCTGCTCGTCGATCACCAGCGGGTTGCTGCCACCGCGCCAGCCGCCGCCCATCCCGAAACCGCCGCCGCCGGCCCAGCCACCGGCCTGGCGTCCGGTGCAGGCCATCCGGGTGGGTGTGGTGGTGCCGAAGCCGATGGTGAACACGCGGACGCCACGGGCTGCCGCGACCTTGGCCGCGTCGGCGGGCTCGACTCCTTGGGTGTTGGCGCCGTCGGTGAGCAGGACGATCACGTCCGAGGCGTAGCCGGCGCGGCGGGCGCTCTCGGCGTCGACACCGCTCGGCGCCACCGTCGGGTCGACCTGGGCGATCGCGTCGATCGAGGTGAGGATGGCCGAGCCGATCGCGGTGCCGCGAGCGGTGGACAGGTTGGCGATCGCAGTGATCAACGCGTCGGTGTCGGTGGTCGGCGGCACCTGCAGGCCCGCGACTCCGGCGAAGGCGACCAGACCGATCTTGGTCTTCCCCTGCTGGGCCTGGATGAACTCGGTCGCCGCCCGTTGGGCGACGGTGATCCGGTTGGGGTCGACGTCGGTCGAGCACATCGAGCCGGAGACGTCGACGGCGAGCATGATCGTGGTGGAGTCGGAGGCGACGGGGACGCTCGCTTGCGGCCGGGCGGCGCCGATGCCAAGTGTGGCGAACCCGAGCAGCAGGAGCAGAGTCGGCACCAGCCGGGTCCATCGGGCGCGTTCGGGTACGGCGGCGCGGACCAGAGCGATCGATGTCACTCGGACGGCGGCGCGCCGTCGACGTCGCCGAACCAGCCAGGTCACGCCGAGCACGAGCGGGATCGCCAGCAAGGAGGCGAGGGCCCAGGGCCAGTTGAGCGACATCGTCAGATCACCCTCCCGGTCTGGATGCCGGTGATCACGGCGCCCGCCACGAGCAGGGCGAGACCGATCAGGACGAACCCTCCGGCCAGCGGTACGTCCTGGTCGGCGACCGTCAGCCGAAGGTCGATGGTCGAGGCGATCCCGTCGAGCTGGCCGGCGTCGGAGGCCGGGTGGTAGTGGCCGCCGGTGGCCTGCGCGATCGCCGTCAGCCGGTCGGTGTCGAGCGCGGTGTGCACCTGGTAGCCGTCGATCTCGATGGTGGTCCCCTGAGCGGTGCCGACGCCGACGGTCTCGATATGGATACCCGCGTCCTGGGCGACGGTCGTCGCGTCGGTGATCGCGTCGCTCCCACCGCCGGAGCCGGCGTCGGTGTCCTCGCCGTCGGAGAAGAGCACGATGGTGGCCGATCCCCAGTAGCCCAGCTGGGGCAGCGTGCCGTCCTCGCCGACGGTCACCGTCTCTCCCGTGATCGCACTGACGGAGCCGAGGATCGCCGAAGCGAGCGAGGTGCCGCCGGCGATCCGCAGACTCTCGACCGCCGCCTTCGCGGCCGCTCGGTCGGCACCCGGCAGCGCGGTGGTCAGCGCACCCTGGTCGAAGCCGACGACGCCGATGTCGACGGTGTCGGGTTGTGCGTCGATGAACGCCAGCGCCGCCTGCTGGGCGGCGGCCAGCCGGCTCGGCGTCAGGTCGGTGGCCGCCATGCTGTTGGACACGTCCATTGCGAGGATCACCGTTCCGGCGCTGCGACCGACCGGCAGCGAGGCGACCGGACCGGCCGCGGCGACGGTGAGTACGAGGACACCGGCCAGCGAGCAGCACAGCCCGAGCCTGCGCCGGGACGAGCCGGCGGGCGCGATCCCGGCCGCGGCGAGGGCGGCGGAGCGACGCCGGCTGATCACCACGGCGGCGACGATCAGACCCGCGCAGAGCAGCGCGCCGGGGACGAGCAGGAGCGGGTGGGTGAGCGTCATCGGCGCCTCTGCTGCGTCTCCTCGACCACGGCCAGCAAGACGTCCACCAGGTCGCTGGTGGTGTCGACCCGATGCAGCGGCACGCCGGCGCGGCGCATGCCGGCGGCGATGCCGGCGTCACGCTCGCCAGCCCCGTGGACGAACCGCGAGCGGAAGATCGGATCGGCCGTGTCGATCAACAGCTGCTCGCCTGTTTCGGCGTCCTCGACCACGATCAACCCGACTTCCGGCAGGGCGTCGTCGGCCGCGTCGACGATCCGGAGGGCAACCACCTCGTTGCGATGCGCGAGCCGGACCAGCGGGCGTTGCCACTCGCCGGTGCCGATGAAGTCGGACAGCACCACGACCAGCGACCGCCGGGCGAGGGACGACACCGCGTCCAGCATCGCGGCCAGGTCGGTGGTCGCGAGGCCGCGGCTCTGCGGCGTCCGTTCCAGCTCACGCCCGATCCGCAGTGCGTGGTTGCGTCCGGTGCCGGGCGGCACGATCCGGGACGTCGCTGCTTCCGGTCCGCCGGTGTCGTAGAGGACCGCGCCCACCCGGTTGCCGCTCCGGCCGAGCAGACGGGCCAGCACCAGGGCGAGCTCGGTGACGACGTCCTGCTTCCCACGACCCGGTCCGCCGACCGACATCGACGCCGAGCGGTCCACGACCAGCCAGGAGGTCAGCTCGCGATCCTCGTTGAACTCACGCACCTGGGGCTCGTCCAGCCGGGCGGTGACGTTCCAGTCGATGTGCCGGGCATCGTCGCCCTCGACGTACGCGCGCAGGCCGGCGAAGTCCAGGCCGTTGCCGCGCCGCACCGTGCGGTAGCCACCCTGGATGCGGCCGTCGAGGCGACGGATCACCCGCCACTCCAGGCGGTGCAGCAATTGGTCGGGCGCGGTGATCATGGCCGGATGATCAGCCGATGATCACGGCCCGGACCGTCGTCTGCTAGGAGGATCACGGCTGGAGCACCACGTCCGGACTGGGGACGGCCCGGAGCACCCGGACCAGCAGATCGTCGGCTCCCAGGTCGTCGGCCAGCGCCTCGTAGGAGAGCACGATCCGGTGCCGCAGCACGTCCAGCGCGAGCTCGTCGACGTCGTACGGCAAGACGTAGTCCCGTCCGCGCAGGAAGGCGAGTGCTCGGGCGCCCAGGACCAGGGCGATGGTGGCGCGCGGGCTGGCGCCGTAGGTGAGGTAACGCTGCAGGTCGGCCTGGCCGACGCTCTCGGGCGATCGGGTGGCAGTGACGAGCCGGACGGCGTAGTCGACGATGGACGGATCGACGTAGGTCTGCTCGACCGAAGCCCGCATCCGGATCAGGTCGTCGGGGCTGAGCATGACCTGCGGCCGGTCGGCCGCATAGAGCGCGCGCTGCACGATCGCGTGCTCCTCGGCGACGCTCGGATAGCCGACGACGACCTTCATCATGAACCGATCGACCTGCGCCTCGGGCAACGGATAGGTGCCGTCGGACTCGATCGGGTTCTGGGTGGCCATCACCAGGAACGGCTCCGGCACCGGGAACGTCTCGCGGCCGATAGTCACCTGCCGCTCCTGCATCACCTCCAGCAGCGCGCTCTGCACCTTGGCCGGCGCCCGGTTGATCTCGTCGGCCAGCAGGAGGTTGGTGAACACCGGGCCGAGCGTGGTCTCGAACTCGCCCGAGTGCTGGTGGTAGACCCGGGTGCCGACCAGGTCGGCGGGGACGAGGTCCGGGGTGAACTGGATCCGCTGGAACTGGCCGCCGATCGCGCCGGCGAGCGACTTCACGGCGAGCGTCTTGGCCAACCCCGGAACGCCCTCGACCAGCAGGTGGCCGCCGGCCAGCATCGCGACGGCCATCCGCTCCAGCAGGACGTCCTGGCCGACGATGATGCGTTTGACCTCGAACAGCACGGGCTCCAGCGGGTTGGTCGTCATCGTCTTCCCTCCCCGGCGGCGCCTGGTGGTGGCGACGCCTCGACACGCTGCTGGTGATCGCGGTTCACAGTTGCGGACCTCCGCCCGGTCCCTCTCCGGACGTACCGCCGAGGGCGGCGCCGATCGGCACGGCGAAGCCGATCCCGGCGAACGCGTCGTCGCGTCCGGGATCCGCGATCGAGACCACCACGCCGATCACCGAGCCCTGCGCGTCGAGCAGCGGCCCCCCGGAGCTGCCCGGGTTGACGGCGGCATCGAACTGGATCAGCCCCGACAGCGATCCGGACGTGGTCTTCGTGCTGCGGTGCAGCCCGGACACGACGCCGGTGGTCGTGCTGTCCCGCAGTCCGAGCGGGTTGCCGATGGCCACCACGTCCGCGCCGACGGTGACCCCGCCGCCGATCGCCGCGGGGACCACCACCTCGGGCAGCTTCGTCGGGGTGAGGGTGGCGACGTCGCGCTTCGGGTCGGCGGCGGCGACGCTCGCCTCGGCCTTGGTGCCGTCGGCGAAGGTGATCGAGATCGTGCCGCCGCCGGCGATCACGTGGTTCGCCGTCAGCACGGTGCCGGTGTCGGTGACGATCACGCCCGAGCCGAGAGCCTTCTTGTCGGTGGTGATCAAGACGACCGACGGTGCCACCTGCCGGAACAGGTCCGGCACGGTGAGCGGAGTGGCGCTGGCCGCCGGCGTACGGCTCGGCGTCGGCGACGGCCCTTCGTCGGCGGCCGAGCCCGCGCCCAGCCGGAACGCCAGCGCGGCGATGATCACGATGGCGACCGCGAGGACGGCTGCGGTGGCGATCGCCCAGCGCCAGCCACTGCCGCCGCCGGATCGGAGCCTGGGCCGGCGTCTCGCGATCCGGTGCCCGGTGCGAGGCGCGGGGCCCGCCTCGAGGATCTCGGCCGAGTGATCGGCATCCGTGGCCGCGGGCGGCGGCGGGCCCTCCGCGGGTCCGGGCGCGACCGCCTCGCCGGTCCGGGATTCGGTCGGATCGGCGCCGGGCGCACGGAATCCGCGCAGTCGCCCAACCCCGGTGGGGTCCATTGAGACAGCGTAAGGACAGTTCTTGAGAATCCACTATGCCGAGACTGTGCGGTCACTGCTGCCCGGCCCCACTTCGGATCCCCTGCGAGCCGCCGGATCCCGTGCAGCGGGTCCGAACGGGTGCAGGGGATCCGAGTTTGCTTCTCTCCCGATGCCTCGACGGTGCCTGGCGGTTCAGCGGGGCAGCAGCAGGTCACCCATCGAGCGGGCCAGCCAGTCCTCGTAGTGGTCCGGGCTCCAGCCGACGCGGACCACCAGCTTCTCGAAGACCTCGCCGGTGCTGAGAATCCACAGGCCCGTCGCCAGCTCGTCGCGCGCAACGTCGGTGCGGAGCCAGCCGCGCCCGTCCAGGACCCCGACCACCTCGGCGATGTTGCCCCGGATGTACGCCATCCGCTGGGACCACTCCGCGTCGACGTCGGCGTCGTCGGCGGCCGCGGCCCCGAACGCCCGCCACATCCGGTACGTCCGCTCGTTGAACTCGCGGATCAGCCTCGCTCCCCGTCGGATGAATTCCTGGAGGTCGGCGGCGGCCAGCAGCGCGCGACCCTCCGGTGCGGAGATGAACTGCTCGTCCCCCTCCCGCCCGAACGTGGTCACCGACACCGCCGCGGTGAGCAGGCTGCGCTTCGGTCCCTGGGCCTGAACGGTCTCCACCGACACGCCCGCCGAGGCCGCGATCCGGGTCAGGGTCGTCCGCGCATAGCCCTCCTCGGCGAAGAGGCGTCCCGCCGCGTCGACGATCCGCCGGCGGGTCGCGGCCGCCTGCTCGGCCCGCAGCGGGGACGTGTATCTCTGCGCCGCCATCGGACTCCTCGGGAAGTAATTGACCTTTATGACGTAGTGGTCAATTTGGTGACACAGTATCCAATATCTCCCGAGGAGCATCCGATGGCCGACATCCTCATCGCCAGTGTCCCGATCCACGGTCACGTCGCACCGATGCTCGCGGCGGCGGCGAGCCTGGTCCAGCGCGGCCACCGGATTCGATTCCTGACCGGTGCGCGATTCGCCGCGGACGTGGAGGCCAGCGGGAGCGTGTTCGTGCCGCTGCCGGCGGAGGCAGACTTCGACGATCGGATCGTCGCCGCCGGGCTGGCCGATGCGCAACGACCCGACGGCATCCGGGGGCTCCGCTATGACGTGACCCGGACGTTCCTGGCGCCGGCGCGCGCACAGTACGACGCTCTGGTGGGGGCCCTGACCGAACGCACCGACGCCGTGATGGTCGATCCGACGTTCATCGGTGCCGGGCTGCTCGCCGCGGGACCACGGGCGCAGCGTCCGCCGGTGATCATCGGCGGGGTGCTGCCGCTGACCCTCGCGTCGAACTGGGCGCCGCCCTTCGGGCCAGGGATCCAGCCCCGGCCGGGACCCATTCGCCGGCTCGACCGGGCCAGCTTCCGGCTGCTGCGGCTGATGGTCGAACGGGTCGTGTTCGCGCAGGCCCAGCGCGACTTCGACGCGTTGTCGCGGACGGTGACCGGCCGCGGTGCCGACGCCTTCGTCCTCGACTGGGTGAGCATCACCGACGGGATCGTCCAGTTCTCGACGCCGAGCTTCGAGTACCCACGACCGGACGCGACCGTGCCGATCCGCTTCGCCGGGCCGATCATCGGGCCCAGCAGTGGCGAGCTGCCGGACTGGTGGGGCGATCTGGACAGCGGCCGTCCGGTGGTCCTCGTCACCCAGGGCACCATCGCCAACAACGATCTGGGCATGCTGGTCCGGCCGGCGATCGAAGGACTCGCCGGCGCCGACCTGCTGGTGGTGGTCACGACCGGTGGACCACCCGTGGCCGACCTCGGCCCGCTGCCTGCGAATGTGCGTGCGGCGGAGTTCCTGCCGTACGCCGACCTGTTCCCGAAGGTCGACGTGTTCGTCACCAACGGCGGATACGGCGGAGTGCAGTTCGCCTTGTCGCACGGGACGCCGCTGGTCGCCGGCGGAGCCGGCGAGGACAAGCCCGAGGTCGCCGCGCGGGTCGGCTGGTCCGGTGTCGGCGTGAACCTGCGAACCGGACGTCCCTCCGCAAGGGCGGTCGCCGACGCCGTCGCCACCGTGCTGCGCGACTCGCGCTATCGAGCAGCCGCACAGCTGGCCGCACGCGAGATCGCGGCCGCCCGCGGGGTCGTGGAGATCGAAGAGCTGATCGCCGGCCTGGCGGTCAGTCCCGGGTGAGACGCGCCCGGTCGTCAACCGAAGGTCGAGTGGGACGATGCCTGCATCGCCGTTGACGCGTCGTCGCCGGTCCGGAAGCGTGCGGCGCCAGGGCAACGAGAACACCGGGCGGACGGGAGGCACCGTGCAGGAACGGAGTACCCGGGCGGGCCCCGACCGTCCCTGGCACCGTCCGGGTCGAGTGCGCTATGCCCTCGAGCGCCTGCGCGGGATCGTCAGGATCCCCGTGTCCGTCTCTCCGCATGACCGGTCGAGCATCGTGGTCGATCGGGATCGACCTGTCCTCACCCGGGACGGAACGGTGCTGCGGGTGAACGTGCGCCGTCCGGTGGGCGAGGGCACGTTCCCGGTGATCTTGTGCGCCCACCCGTACGGCAAGGACAAGGTCCCCATCAGGCGTCGTGGTGGCGGCTACCGGGTCTCCTTCCAATACCGGGTGCTGCGCCAGCCGGCGGCGATCGCCTTCTCCGACCTGACCACCTGGGAGGCGCCGGACCCGGCGTGGTGGACCGCGCACGGCTACGTCGTGGTCAACGCCGATCTCCGTGGCGCCGGCGCCTCCGACGGGATCGGCGATTGGCTGTCCCGCCAGGAGAGCGAGGACGTCGCCGACCTCGTCGAATGGGCCGGACACCAGTCGTGGAGCACGGGATCGGTCGGCCTGCTCGGAGTCTCCCACCTCGCCCTTGTCCCAATGGGGGGCGGCCGCGCAGCGCCCGCCGTCACTGCGAGCGATCGTCCCGTGGGAGGGCTTCACCGATCCCTACCGTGCCCTGCTCCGGCCCGGCGGATTTCCCGAGGTCGGCTTCCTCCGACTGTGTTCCAGAGGGATGAAGGGCAACCGGCAGGCGTACTCGCTGATGGCGGCCTGCCTTCGCCGTCCTCTGATCGACGACTGGTGGCGCAGCCGGGTGCCCGACCTGCACAGGATCGAGGTCCCGACGCTGGTCTGCGGCAGCTTCTCCGACAACAACCTGCATTCCCGCGGGTCGATCGACGGATTCGAGCACATCGGGTCCGCCGAACGGCACCTGTACACCCATCGCGCCGGCAAGTGGGCGACCTTCTACAGCGAGGAGGCGAAGCAGACCCAGCTTCAGTTCCTCGATCGCCACCTGACGGGACGCGACACCCCCATGCTGCCGCCCGTGCGGCTCGAGGTGCGCGAGTCCGGGAACCAGATCGTCGAGGTCCGCGAGGAGCAAGAGTGGCCGCTGGCCCGAACTCGCTGGACTCCGCTCTATCTCGGCACCGATGGTCTCGACCTCGAGCCGGCGGGCACCGGCTCGCTCGAATTCGGAATCCGCAAGGGCGGTGCCGGGTTCGGCTGGATCGTGCCGGCCGACACCGAGCTCACGGGCCCGATGGCTCTGCGCTTGTACGTCTCCGTCGACGGCACCGACGACGTCGACCTGACCGTCGGCGTGGAGAAGTGGCGCGGTGGTTCGTACGTCGGCTTCGAGGGCTCGTACGGTTTCGGTCGCGACCGGGTCACCACCGGCTGGTTGAGCGCCTCGCTCCGCGGCCTGGACGAGACCCGGTCGCGCCCGTTCCAGCCGATCCCGTCGTTCACGTCTCGCGCACCGCTCGGTCCGGGCGAGATCGTCCCGGTCGACATCGCGCTCGGTCCGTCGTCGACCCTGTTCCGTCGCGGCGAACAACTCCGGCTGGTGATCGCCGGCCGCTGGCTGTGGCCACGCAACCCGTTCACCGGCGCATTCCCGGCCGCCTACCGCACCCGGCGAGCCGGATCCTGCACCGTTCACTGGGGTCCCGAGCGTCCGGCGCGCCTGCTCATCCCGGTTGTGCCGTAGCCCTGATCGGGCACGGTCGGCCGGCATTCGGGACGGATCCGCTCCGGCGCACGGACGCCAGAGGAGGTCGTGGCGCCTGCCCACCGAGCGAACTGCCCGAATAAGACAGACGGCAACCAGCCTGGTTCGGCTACCGTCCGTTCCATGTGCGACTCCGCTCCCACGCGGCTCGATGCGCTGGCGAGCCTGCTGGTCGACCAAGTCACCCGGCACTACGGCTCCGACGCGAGAACCGAGGCGTTGGGGATGGCCCTATCCGGGTTCGACCGCAGCGAGCGCCCAGCGGACGCTGCCGGCGTGCGCGAGGTCGAGCTCGCGGCTCAAACGGTGTTCCGCCACCTCGAGCTGGTGTACCAGCCGGGCCTCGAACCTCAAGATCACAGTCCGGGCTGGCCCGAGCCCGACCTGGCGATGATCCGACGACGCGGAGCCGACGTCGCCGAGGTCCGCCGGGACCCGGACGGAACGGCAACGATCCGCCTCACCGGGCTAGCCCCCGTCGAGGCGGCGGCGCCGCTGCTCCGCGGCGCCTTCACGCTCGTCCGGGACGCCGAGGCGATCATCCTCGACCTGCGGGACAACACCGGCGGTGACCCGGCCACCGTTGCGGTGATCATCGACTGGTTGGCCGGCGATGGCCCCCGGCATCTGTTCGACGTCGTCTACCGCGATCGCGTCCGACAATGGTGGACAGCCGGCAGCCCGATCGCAGACCGGCCCGACGGCCCCGTCCGCGCGCTGATCGGACCGCGCACCTACAGCTCGGGCGAGGCACTGGCGTGGGCGCTGCAGGACCAGCGTCTCGCCACCCTCGCTGGACAACCCACCCGAGGGGCCGCCGACCACGTGGTCCCGCTGGCGCTGACCCACGACGTACGCGCCCTCATCCCCGAGGCGCGCGTCGCCGCGCCGGACGGCGGTCCTACCTGGGAAGGCTGCGGCGTCCAACCAGACGAACCCGGCTGACGGGAGGCAATCGTCACCACTCGGGTCACGTCCTGAGCACGGCGAGCGGGGCGGTGCTGACTTCCGCTCGCGGCCCTGGTCACGGAACGTTCGTGTGACCAGGGATTTCGGCGCTGGAGAGTCTCGCCAACCCGCAGCTCACCACCACCGAACAGGCATTCGAATCTGACGTAGCCTGTTGAGCGTGCTGACAGTGGTGACTCACATCCGCGAGATGGCGACCGGTAAACGCGACCGGCCAGATCCGCGCGGGCGACGAGATCACGGTCCAAGCAGCTAGCTACGAGGACGGCGCAGGTTGCAGTTCGGCCCATGCGGCAGCAGGTTCTCGGGCTGGAGCCCAGAGCTCATATTCGGTCGGAGCGGCACGGACTCTTCGGCCGCAAGACGCGCGACCGTGCTTCACGTCCTACTCGCCCGACTGGTCAACCACCAGGTACGTCAGCTACCCGGAGGAGCTGGCTGGACTCACAGGAGCGTCAGCACGACCAGGCCGTCGGTCCCCGCTCGATCGGCATCGGTGCCGGCGAAGTCCCCGGCCGCTCCCGGGAGCCCGGCGCCCGGGCCCTGTTCGGTGGCTTGGGCCGCGGTTGGATGGTCATAGCGGCACGGCACACCCGCTTGTCCAGTCTGCAGTTCGGTCTGGGAGGTGTAGCCCGGCTCAGTGCCGATCAACTGGGGAATGCCTCCGTGGGGGACTGCCGGATTCGGGCCGAGAAGCACTGTGGACAAACGATTCCCAGGCATCGCAAGCAGGTACAGACCGGAGGACGCGCGCACTGAGCTCCGTTCGGACTCGCGGCGCGGCGATGTGCGATAGCCGGAGACGTACTCACCACCACGGCCCACGTGGATCGTCAGGATTTCGGGTGAGGCTCCGGTCCTGCCGACATACATCACGGAGGTGACGTAAGCCCCCTGCCCACCGGTGCAGACCTGAGCACCGAGGTCGTCGCGGTCGCCGGCGTTGCTGGCGGCCCCTCCGCCGCCCCAGGCCGCGATCCGAACCTGGTGCACACCGTCAGGAACTTGGTAGGTGAAGTCCTGCTGGAGGTCGGTTGCCCTGAAGACCACCTCCGCAGCTCCGCTGGAGCCGGCGGGCCCTTGTGCGCCGGTATCGCCTCTCTCTCCCTGTGGGCCGGCGTCACCCTTCTCCCCCTGTGGGCCGGCGTCACCCTTCTCCCCCTGTGGGCCGGCGTCACCTTTGGATCCCGCCGGGCCGGCCGGGCCCGCCGGGCCGGTCGGTCCCGCCGGGCCGGTACGGGTCGGCAGGGTCTGGACGAACGCGCTCAGCTCGGCAGCGGTGCGCGCCGTGTTCGAGCCGGCAATACGTCTGGTCGCGAGCCCGAGTGCTTCGACCTGCCGCAACACTGCCGCCGAGACCTGGCCGGTACCGCCCACGACAATGACGAGCCGGGGATGTAACCGCTGCAGCGCCGTCGCCGTGGCCGGCGTCAACCTGCCGGCATCGGTGAGCAGCACCGGAGCGTCGACCGGACCCGCCGCCGCGAGCGCAAGGACCGCGTCATCACCCGAGTGGGCGAGAAACACGTAGCTCGCCGGAGTCTCGGGCGTCGCGCTGGCCGTGATCGACCCGATCATCGTCAGCACCAGCGCGACGGCGACGATCGACAGGTGCATCATTGACCGCCGCCGACCCAATGGTGTCGATGACGCGTGTGCTAATGGTGCGCCGAGCCGCGTGTTGTTGATCATGATCTCCCCCTGAATCCTCTCGCTGGCGTCAGATTAGGTGCAGTCCGGACCGTCCCGCGTCAACCCGTGGTTCGATTGCACGGGGTGCGTTCTCAATCCGAGGGTGGACCCAGTCGCGACAGGGTCGGGGTGGCTCAAATGATCAAGGACGGCGGCGGCCATCTGCCGAACGGCATCCCCGACAACGCCGATACCGGCTGGTTCGAGTCGCCCGAGTTAACCCACCTGCACGGCCCCTGGTTCGCGTTCGCCTCCAGCTGGTGAGTCCCGGGGCGCCGCCTGACCGCCCGCTGCGGACGGTCAACGAAAGATCACCGAGGCAACTCAGGCACGCCCGCCTACTGATCGGTGTGATGATGCGACAGCCTGCGCCAAAGGTGTTGTTCTTCGTCGGTCAGCACAACGTGGTACTCGGCCAGGTTGATGTGTAGACCGTTGATCGCGTCGCCGCTGGTGCCGTCGTTGGCGGCTCGGATCAGGCCGCGGGTCAGCCACTTGGTCCAGTTCGCGAAGGTGGCCGAGTTCCAACGCAGCGGCCTGGTCCACTTCCACGCCCTGATCCGACTCGACGGCCCACCCACACCGACTGACGACTACCCGGCGCCGAAGATCGGGTTCGGCGCGCCCCGCGAAGGCGGCGCCACTTTGGGCACGTTGAGGGCGCGCCCTGCGGTATTAGGCGATTCGAATAGTGGCCGTGGGCCAAATGTACTCTGATCAGGTGAAACAATGTGGAGCGGGTGACGAGAATCGAACTCGCATGACCAGCTTGGAAGGCTGGGGCTCTGCCATTGAGCTACACCCGCGTGGGTTTCCGTGACCTGGTCGAGTCCGAGTCTCCACCAGGCCACGGAGTCGAGGCGCAGGACTCGAACCCGCCGGCCGCCCGCCGCGATCTCTCGCGCCTTGTCGGGCCTCGTGTCGACCCGCGGAAGACGTACGACCTCGCGGGCAGCGCGTGGAACTGTAGCAGCCGATCGGCGAGGAGCCCGCATCGCCGAGGCGCCGCGGGGGTCGTGCCCTCGGTGGTCAGAAGGTGTCGGTAGCCGGATCGAATCGACCGGTGAGCGCGGCTCGCTCGCGATCCGAGAACAGAGTCGGGGCGGCGGGACTCGAACCCGCGGTCTCCTGCTCCCAAAGCAGGCGCGCTAGCCACTACGCTACGCCCCGGCGTCGGCACAGCCCGTCGAGTGTAGGGGACCAGGGGCCTGGCCACAACGTGGCCGACCTGCGATGATTTGTCGGCCCTTGGGGCCAACCGTAGGATTGCCCAGGCTCTCCGCGAGCCTGCTGCGGGCATGCCCGCCCGCCACAGCTACTTTCCGCAAGGATTTTCAGGAGTCAGAGCGTGCCCAGCACCGTCGAGCAGTTGACCCCGAGTCGGGTCAAGATCACCGTCGAGGTCCCTTTCACCGAGCTCAAGCCGAGCATGGACAAGGCGTACCGCGACATCGCCAAGCAGGTGAACATCCCCGGGTTCCGCCGGGGCAAGGTGCCGCCGATGGTGATCGACCAGCGCTTCGGCCGCGGGGCCATCATCGAGCAGGCGCTGAACGACGCGCTGCCCCGGTTCTACGGCGACGCGGTCAGCGAGAACAAGCTGACCCCGCTGGCCCAGCCCGAGGTCGAGGTGACCCGGCTCGAGGACGGCGACCTGATCGAGTTCACCGCCGAGGTCGACGTACGCCCCGAGTTCGACCTGCCCGATTTCTCGCTGCTCAGCGCGACGGTCGATGCGGCCGAGGTGGACGAGGCCGAGATCGACGACCGGCTGGAGACACTGCGCCAGCGCTTCGGCTCGCGGATCGCGGTCGAGCGTCCCGCCGCCGACGGCGACGTGGTCACGATCGACCTGGTCGCCACCAGGGACGGCGAGTCGCTCGAGGACGCCACCGCAGAGGGAATCGACTACACGATCGGTTCCGGCGGGATGCTCGACGGCCTGGACGATGCCGTCATCGGGCTGTCCGCCGGCGAGTCGGCCGAGTTCACCTCGACCCTGGTCGGCGGTCCGCTCAAGGACACCGACGCCGACATCAAGGTCACGGTGAGCAAGGTGCAGGAGGAGGAACTCCCCGCGCTGGACGACGAGTTCGCCCAGCAGGCGTCCGAGTTCGACACCTACGACGAGATGCGCGCCGACTTCGCCGAGAGCCTGCTGCGGCTGGCCCGGCTGGACCAGGCGAGCAAGGCCCGCGACGCAGTGCTGGAGGACCTGATCGCGAAGGTCGCCGTCGAGGTCCCGGAGAACCTGCGGGAGTCCGACCTGGCCGCGCGGAAGGAGTCCATCACCAACCAGCTCTCGTCCGCCAACCTGACCCTGGCGCAGTACCTCGAGGACACCGAGGAGGCCGAGTCGGAGGAGGAGTTCTGGGAGGACCTGGAGAAGCGGTCGGCCGACGCGCTGCTCGCGCAGATCATCTTGGACAAGGTCGCCGAGGAGCGTGGACTCTCGGTCGATCAGAACGACCTCACCCAGCACATCATCCGCAAGGCGCAGCAGGAGGGGTCGACGCCGCAGCAGGTCGCCGACCATCTGCAGGAGCACCCGCACCACATCGACGAGTACATGCAGGAGATCCGGCGCGGCAAGGCGCTGGCCCTGATCGTCGAGTCCGCCACTGTGACCGACACCGACGGGAATCCGGTCGACCTGGCGAACCTGCAGGCCGACGGCACTCTGGCCACGCCGGGCGAGAGCGCCGAGTCCGAGGAGGCCGGCGAGCCCGAGGAGATCGCCGCGTCCGAGACCGTCGGGTCCGAGGCGTCCGACCTCGTTGAGCCCGAGACGGCCGAGGGTGACGACGCGGGCGAGGACGACGACTCGAAGTAACCAGCGTTCGTACGTCCGAATCGGGCGGTCGAGCCGGCGCAGGCCGGCCCGGCCGCCCGTTTCGGTCTCGACTGCATAACGCCGGTTGCCGACAGATTCGGCCGATGTGCGCCGGGTCGGCTCGGACTGGGTGGAGGCGGGTCCGACGTCCCAGTCTTGGGGGAATCTTGAGGTAATCCCAAAGGTCGCCTAGGGCAGACGCGAGGTGATCGTTGAATGATTTACCGCGTCAGGCCGTCGGGGGGCGGGTGGACACCAGCTAGCAAGTGGACGACTCCAGATCAGGGGGAGGGGTCGATCACCCAGGAGCACTGCGGCTGAGCCAGCAATTGGGGGGTGGCTGGGGCGCACGAGATCGGGGGAACGTGTAGCTGTGCCCTTCGTCAGGGGGCACGAAACGCGGGAAGAAGTGCATGAGTGAGCGTTCGGGGGGACGCGCCTCATGCCGACGCAGGGAACTGCTCGACTGCTTCGGGGGAGGCAGCCTGGGGTTGGATCCCGCGGGTGAGCTGGCCGGGCTCGGACACCAAGGTGTCCGGTCCCGGCCAGTTTGCATGTCCACGAGTACGCCCGCGCCGCGCGGGCACGGCGCGCTGGCGCCGGCCGACGCCGTACCGGTCAGATCGCCGGCGATCGCTCGAGGGTGAGCTCGACCATCGGCAGGCCCTCGACCGGATGCCCGACCGCCTTCTCGATGCCGCCTCGGAGCCGGCGCCAGGCCGCTGGATGGTTCCGGGCGTAGCGGACCAGCACCTCGTTGCTCTCGGCCTCGCCCATCGGTCGAGCCGTCGCCGCGACATCTCGATCGCGTCCGCTGCTCACCCGGCAACGCGGATCGGCCAGCAAGTTGCGATACCACTGCGCCGTCGCGCCGAATCCGCTGACGACGACCAGCCGGTCGGCGCGAGGCCGCTCGACGGCCTCGAGGCAGACATAGCGCGGTTGTCCCGACGTTCGCCCGGTGTGCTGGAGCATCAGCATGCGCGGGCCGAACAGCCATCCGAACCCGTGGCGATAGAGCGTGATCGGTGCGCGGACCAGGGATCGGGTCGTCAGCACCTTGGCCGTCAGCGAGCCGAGTACGTCCACCCGGTCAGGCTAGGCGAGGCACCGCAGGTGGCCTTTCCTGCGGCGGGTTGTCGCCCGGCGTCGTGCGCCGATAGCGAACAGGGCGGCCGTCGCCGTCGCAGTGTCAGTTCGGCCAGGTAGGTTCACATTCGTGGAACGAACTCTCTCACCGCGCGCGGCGGGGCGCAGCCCGGGCATCGGAATGGACGACAACGTCTACCAGGCTCTGCTGCAGAACCGGATCATCTTCCTCGGCTCCGAGGTCAAGGACGAGAACGCGAACGCGATCTGCGCCCAGATGCTCCTGCTGAATGCGGAGGATCCGCACAAGGACATCTACCTCTACATCAACTCTCCCGGTGGCTCGGTCGACTCCGGGATGGCGATCTACGACACCATGAACTGGATCTCCAACGACGTCGCTACCGTGGCCATGGGCCTGGCGGCGTCGATGGGCCAGTTCCTGCTCTGCGCCGGCACGAAGGGCAAGCGATATGCCCTTCCGCACAGCCGGATCATGATGCACCAGCCGTCGGGTGGCCTCGGCGGCACCGCGAGCGACATCCGGATCCAGGCCGAGCAGTCGCTGCACATCAAGTCGACGATGCAGCGGCTGATCGCCGAGCACACCGGCCAGACCCTCGACCAGATCGAGGCCGACTCCGACCGCGACCGGTGGTTCACCGCCGAGCAAGCCCTGGGCTACGGGTTCATCGACCACGTGTACACCCAGGCGGCCCAGATCCCGTCCGATCAGGCGCCCAACCAGTGAGGCCAGTGAGGAACCCGATGAACAGCTACGACCCGTATGCCCACCTGGCCGGCATCCCGATGCTGCAGTCGCGCGAGTTCGCGCCGACGATGGACTACTACATCCCGCAGTGGGAGGAGCGCACGTCCTACGGGATGCGCCGCATCGATCCGTACACCAAGCTCTTCGAGGACCGGATCATCTTCCTCGGCACGCCGATCTCGGATGAGATCGCCAACGCGGTGATGGCTCAGCTGCTGTGCCTACAGCAGATGGACTCCGAGCGGCAGATCGACATCTACATCAACTCTCCGGGTGGCTCGTTCACCGCGCTGACCGCCATCTACGACACGATGCGCTACATCAAGCCCGACGTGAGCACCGTCTGCCTGGGTCAGGCGGCCTCGGCCGCAGCCGTCATCCTCGCGGCGGGCACCCGGGGGAAGCGGCTCGCGCTGCCGAACAGCCGGATCCTGATCCACCAGCCGGCCACCGAGGGCGGCTACGGTCAGTCCTCCGACATCGAGATCCAGGCCCGCGAGATCCTGCGGATCCGCTCGCTGATGGAGGAGATGCTGGCCACCGACACGGGCAAGTCCCCCGACGAGGTCAGCCGCGACATCGAGCGCGACAAGTACCTCACCGCAGACCAGGCGAAGGAGTACGGGATCATCGACGAGGTGCTGACCTCGCTCAAGGCGGTGCCCGTCTGATCCTCGCGCGAGCGCGCCGCCGAGCGGATGCAATGTGCTCCACATCTGATCGGCGGCGGGCTAGTGTGTAGAAACCAGCGGCGGATCGCGGACCAGTGCCGGTCTGAGTTCCATCACGAGGAGGTCTTGTGGCACGCATCGGAGAGAGCGGCGACCTGCTGAAGTGCTCGTTCTGCGGAAAGAGCCAGAAGCAGGTCAAGAAGCTCATCGCCGGTCCCGGCGTGTACATCTGTGACGAGTGCATCGACCTCTGCAACGAGATCATCGAGGAAGAGTTCTCGGAGAACTCCGAGGTCGGCCTGCTCGAGGAGCTGCCCAAGCCGCATCAGATCCGCCAGTTCCTCGATGGCTACGTGATCGGCCAGAACAACGCCAAGAAGGCCCTCGCGGTCGCGGTCTACAACCACTACAAGCGGGTCCAGGCCCAGGCCGCGAACCCGTCCCGGCGCAACGACGACGACGGGGTCGAGCTCGGCAAGTCCAACATCTTGCTGATCGGGCCGACCGGCTGCGGCAAGACCTATCTGGCTCAGACGCTGGCCAAGATGCTGAATGTGCCCTTCGCCATCGCCGACGCGACCGCCCTGACCGAGGCGGGCTACGTCGGCGAGGACGTGGAGAACATCCTGCTGAAGCTGATCCAGGCCGCAGACTTCGACGTCAAGAAGGCCGAGACCGGGATCATCTACATCGACGAGGTCGACAAGATCGCCCGCAAGAGCGAGAACCCCTCGATCACTCGGGACGTGTCCGGCGAGGGCGTGCAGCAGGCGCTGCTGAAGATCCTGGAGGGTACGTCGGCGTCGGTCCCGCCGCAGGGCGGGCGCAAGCACCCGCACCAGGACTTCATCCAGATCGACACCACGAATGTGCTGTTCATCGTCGGCGGCGCGTTCGCCGGGCTCGACCACATCATCGCCTCCCGGGTCGGCAAGCGCCCGCTCGGGTTCAACAACGCGATGGAGTCGCGCAAGCCGGAGTCGGAGGACCCGTTCGCCGACGTCCGTCCCGAGGATCTGGTCAAGTTCGGCCTGATCCCGGAGTTCATCGGCCGGCTGCCGATGATCTCGTCGGTGGCCCCGCTGGACCGCGACGCGTTGATCCGCATCCTGATCGAGCCGCGCAACGCCTTGGTCAAGCAGTTCAAGAAGCTGTTCGAACTGGACGGGGTCGAGCTGGAGTTCAGCGAGGATGCCGTCGAGGCGATCGCGGATCTGGCCCTGCTCCGGGGGACCGGGGCACGCGGGCTGCGGGCGATCCTGGAGGAAGTGCTGCTCAACGTGATGTACGACGTGCCGAGCCGGGAGGACATCGGCCAGGTCATCATCACCGCCGAGGTGGTCAAGGACAACGTGCTGCCGACCCTGGTGCCGCGGGAGAAGCTGGTCAAGCGCGAGCGGCGCGAGCGCTCCGCCTGAGCGGCGCCCACTGACCGCCCGTCCGGCGATCGGGTGGGCGAGAATCGGCTCATGCAGACGTGGGTGGTCGACCGTCCGGGCTCGATCGACGGATCGCCCCTCATCCGGATCGAGCGCGAGCTTCCGAAACCGGGACCCGGGCAGGTGCGGGTAGCGATCTCCTGCTGCGGCGTGTGCCGGACCGACCTGCATCTCGCCGAGGGTGACCTCGCGCCGAAGCGGCGCCAGGTTACGCCCGGACACGAGGTGGTCGGCCGGGTGGCTGCGCTGGGTGACGGCGCGGCTCGGTTCGAGGTCGGCGACCGGGTCGGGGTCGCGTGGCTGGGACGGACCGACGGCAGTTGCCGGTTCTGCCGTCGCGGCGCGGAAAACCTGTGTACCGACCCGACCTTCACCGGCTGGGACGTCGACGGCGGCTATGCGGACGCGTGCCTGGTGGACGAGAGCTACGCGTACGCCGTCCCGGACGGCCTGGAGGACGAGGCCGCGGCACCGCTGCTGTGCGCCGGCATCATCGGCTATCGGGCTCTGACCAGGGCGGACGTACCTCCAGGCGGGAGGCTCGGGATCTATGGGTTCGGCGGTAGCGCCCACCTGACCGCGCAGCTCGCGCTGGCGCAAGGGCTGCGGGTGCACGTGCTGACCCGCGGCGAGCACAACCAGCAACTGGCCCGCGAGCTCGGCTGCGACTCGGTCGGCGGAGCGGCCGACACGCCGCCGGAGAGGCTCGACGGCGCGATCATGTTCGCCCCGGCCGGGGAGCTCGTTCCGGTCGCGCTGCGGGCCCTCGACCGCGGAGGGACCGTAGCGATGGCCGGCATCTGGTCCTCCGACATACCGGCGCTGGACTACGCCGAGACGCTGTTCCAGGAGCGGCGGCTGGTCAGCGTGACGGCCAGCACCCGCGAAGACGGCGAGACCTTCCTTGCGCTGGCCGGTCGGCTCGGCGTCCGTGCGACCACGGTCGGCTATCCGATGGCCAGTGCGCTCGACGCGATGCGCGACCTGAAGCACGGCCGGTTCGGCGGCGCGGCCGTGCTCCACAACTCCTGACTCTCGGGACCACCGGCGACCCGGCCAACCTCGCCCTCCTCCCGGAAACTGTGCGGCTGTTGCAGCGACACGCCGGTGAGCGTTGCGACAGCTGCACAGTTTCCGGTGACCGGGCCCGGGGTCCCCCGGGAAGCGGGGAACCCGACCCGGGGGTACCGACCCGGGGGAGGGGCCCGGGAATCAGCTCATCTTGAAGTAGCGCTTGTAGTGCCGGTTCTGCCAGTCGGTCAGGTTCAGGCCGGCGCGGGAGGCGGCGGCGCGGATCCGGGCGTCGATGTCGGCGTCGGCGCCGGGGAACGTCACGTCGGTCGGGACCGGGGTCGGCTCGGGGGTCGGCACGGTCAGCGGCAGCAGCTGGGTGCAGTCACCGTCCTCGCTGAGCAACCGGGTCATCGAGTCGAACGAGAACCAGAAGTGACCGTTCTTGCCCCAGCCGGTGCCCCAGGAGTTGATCGCGTGGAACCGCTCCTTCTCCATGTCGACCCCGACGACCTCGAACTCGTGACCGCCGCGGACGCTGCCGGAGACCGAGACCACGCCGTTGCTGTCGGGGTTGTCGAAGCCGGAGTACCAGTTGACACCGACGATCACCGGGGTGTCCTGCAACGCGTTCTGCATCGCCTCCAGCGTGGTCGCGTGCAGGTAGCCCGAGATCAGCCCGAGGTTCTTGCACACCTTGGCCACGCTGAGCCCGTCCGAACCGGTGTCCGTCGGCGGGTACTCCCCGTCGTACGGATCGATCTTGGTGGCCTCGGAATAGACCTTGACGGCGAACGACTCGTCGAGGGTGGCATGCCCGCTGGGCAGCGCGTCGTAGATCGGCTTGGTGCCCAGGGCGCCGACCGAGGCGTTACCGGTACACGAGCCGAGATCGCCCTGGTCGAACACCGGGACGACCCGCTCGTGCTCGGTGCTCTGCAGCGCACGAGCCGGCGAGCTGACCAGGAAGCGCAGCGAACGCGCGTCGTGGTTCACGTTCCGGCCGAGTCGCCGTCCGGCAACCTGCTCTTCGGCGATGAGGTAGTTGGTCATGGCCCCTCCCTGGGTGGGTGTGATGCGACGGCCGACCGCACGGACCAGGTGCGATCAGCGACAGTGTCTCGCTCGAAAAGACATCTGACGAGGCCGGAAGATACGCATAGCACCGTCATGCACCGACCGCGGTGCCGCTCAGGCCGAAGGAGCCAGCTCCACGTCGATCGCCAGCGGCACGTCCGCTGCCGTCCAGAGCAGTTCGCCGGTCAGCCGCCCGACGGCCCGCAGGTCGGACTCGATCTCCTTCAGCCGGTCCAGTGCATCGGCCGGGCCGGTCAGCTCGGCCCGGCCGACCTCCGTGCGCATCGACACCTTGGCCTGCGACTTCGCTCCCCGGACTGCCGCCAAGGCGATTGCGAGATCGTCCAGCAGCAGGGCGTCACCACCGGTCGCCACCTCCTCGGTGCTCGGCCATGCGGCGGTGTGGATCGAGCCCGGCTGCCACCAGGACCACACCTCCTCGGTGACGAAGGGCATGATCGGGGCGAGCATCCGTAGCAACGCCTTCAGCGCGATCGCGAGCGCGGCCTGCGCGGAGGCAGCGCCCGCACCCTCGCCGTACGCCCGCTCCTTCACCGTCTCCAGGTAGTCGTCGCAGAACTGCCAGAAGAACTTCTCGCTCGCCTCCAGCGCGCCGGTGTAGTCGTACGCGTCGAAGGCGGCCGTCGCCTCCACGATCACGCGCTCCAGCCCGGCCAGCAGCGCCCGGTCCAGCGGATCGGTCACCGCGCTCGTCTCGGCGGCCGCCAAGCCGCCGGGGAAGTCCGAGCCCGAGAAGCTCAGCACGAACTTGCTGGCGTTCAGCACCTTCATCGCCAGCCGCCGGCCGACCTTCATCTCCTTCTCGTCGAAGGGAGAGTCCAGGCCGGGTCGCGCCTTCGCGGCCCGCCAGCGGACGGCATCGGAGCCGTAGCGGGCGAGGATCTCGCTCGGCACCACCACATTGCCGTGCGACTTGCTCATCTTCTTGCGGTCCGGGTCCATCACGAAGCCGCTGATCATGGAGCGGGCCCAGGGCAGCGAGTGGTTCTCGTAGTGCGCCCGCACCACTCGGGAGAACAGCCAGGTGCGGATGATCTCGTGGGCGTGGGTGTTCAGGTCCATCGGGAACGTGAGTGCGAACAACTCGGGATCCCGCTCCCAGCCGCAGACGATCTGGGGGCTCAGCGAGGACGTCGCCCAGGTGTCCATGATGTCCGGGTCGGCCATGAAGCCGCCCGGGACGCCGCGCTGGTCCGCGCGGTAGCCGGCCGGAGCCTGCGAGCTCGGATCGATCGGCAGTTCGTCCTCGCCGGGCGTAATCGGGGCGTCGTAGCGCGGCTCGCCGTCGGCGTCGAGCGGGTACCAGACCGGGAACGGGACGCCGAAGAAGCGCTGCCGAGAGATCAGCCAGTCGCCGTTCAGGCCACCGACCCAGTTGTCGTAGCGGTATTTCATGTGTGGTGGGGTCCAGGCCAGCTCGTCGCCACGGGCCAGCATCTCGGCCTTGATCGCCGCGTCACGGCCGCCGTTGCGGATATACCACTGGCGGGTGGACACGATCTCCAGCGGCTTGTCGCCCTTCTCGTAGAAGTTCGCCTTGCGCTGGGTGGCGGTGGGCTCGCCGAGCAGGTCGCCGGAGTCCCGCAGCCAGCTCACCATCTGCTCGCGGGCGCTGAACGTGGTCTTGCCGGCCAGTTGCTCCCATCGTGCGTCGTCGGCGATCCAGTCCGGCCGGTCTCGCAGGATCCGTCCGTCGCGGCCGATGATCACCCGAGTCGGCAGCTGCAGCTCGCGCCACCACGTCACGTCGGTCAGGTCGCCGAAGGTGCAGCACATCACCAGGCCGGAGCCCTTGTCGATCTCGGCCAGCTCGTGGGTCACCACCGGCAGCTCCACCCCGAACACGGGGCTGGTCACCGTCTGGCCGACCAGGTCGGCGTAACGCTCGTCGTCGGGATGAGTGATCAGCGCCACGCAGGCCGCGATCAGCTCGGGTCGGGTGGTCTCGATGATCGCCGGACCCTTGCCGTCGGCCCGGTGGAACGACACCTTGTGGTAGGCGCCGGGGTAGTCCCGCGCCTCCAGCTCGGCCTGGGCGACCGCGGTCTGGAACGTCACGTCCCACATCGTCGGCGCCTCGGACAGATACGCCTCGTCCCGGGCGAGGTTGCGCAGGAACGCCAGCTGAGACACCCGCACCGAGTCGTCCGAGATGGTCGTGTAGAGGTCGGGCCAGTTCACGCTGAGCCCTACCTGTCGCCACAGCTGCTCGAACGCGACCTCGTCGATGTGGGTCAGCTCGTGGCACAGCTCGACGAAGTTGCGCCGGCTGATCCCCAGCTGGCGCTTCGGGTCCGGCTTGGCCGGGGGAGTGAACGCGGGGTCGTACGGCACGGTCGGGTCGCAGCGCACGCCGTAGTAGTTCTGCACCCGGCGCTCGGTCGGCAACCCGTTGTCGTCCCAGCCGATCGGATAGAACACGTGCTTGCCGCGCATCCGCTGATAGCGCGCGATCAGGTCGGTGTGGGTGTAGGAGAACACGTGCCCCACGTGCAGCGAGCCGGACACGGTCGGCGGCGGGGTGTCGATCGAATACACCTTGGCGCGGGTGTCGGGCCGCACGAACGCGTACGTCCCCCGCTCGGCCCACTGCTGCGCCCACTTGTCCTCGAGTCCCTCCAGCGCCGGCTTCTCCGGTACGACCGGCGCGCCGAGCTGGGGCGCGTCGGGTCGGAGGTCGGCAGGCAGAGAGGTCATGGATCGATCCTAGGAAGAGTCGGAAACCGGCGCCCCACAATATCCGCTGCGGTGCCGCCCCGTCCGCGCCGGAAGACCGCCTGGGTGATCGGTCACGCCGACGACGGTTGCTCCCTCGTCACCGTGGTGGTGTCCCCGCCCCGCTCAGCTTGATCAACTTCGTCCGACGAGGGAGCAACGGTCGTCGGCGACTCGGGAGCTCGCCGCCCGAGCTGCACTGTTAGGGTTGCCTTTCCTAACTGACTTCGCTCGGGGAGAACCGAATGTCGCTGTCTCGTCGCCGCTTGCTCGCCTCGGCAGCCGGCCTGTCGGCCGTGATCGCCGGCCTGTCCGCCTGCAATGCCTCCGCCGGCCCCGAGAACGCTGCCCCGAGCGGGTCGGCGGCGGCCGGCGGGGTGGAGCCGGGGGCGTACCCCGTCACGATCAAGCACAAGTTCGGCGAGACGACGCTGACCGAGGAGCCCAAGCGGGTGGTCACCGCGGGGCTGAAGGAACAGGACGACTGTCTCGCCGTCGGGGTCGTGCCGGTGGCCGCGACGACCTGGTTCGACCTGGACGGCGATCCGCTGATCGGTCGCTGGGCCAAGGAGGCGCTCGGCTCGGCCCAGACCTCGGCGGACCAGACACCGACGAAGCTGACCTACGTCGACAGGCTCGAGTTCGAGAAGATCGCCGCCGCGGCGCCCGACCTGATCGTGGTCATCTACTCCGCGATCAAGCAGGCCGACTACGACAAGCTGAGCAAGATCGCCCCGACCATCGCCCAGTCGGCCGACCACGACGACTGGGGCGTGCCCTGGGACGTCCAGGCGACGATGGTCGGCCGGGCCCTCGGTCGCCCGGCCCTGATGGCGGAGAAGGTGGCGGCGGCCAAGAAGTCGATCGCGGACACCGTCGCCGCGCACCCGGAGTTCGCCGGGAAGTCCGGGGTGGTGGCCACGCCGTGGGAGGGGGTGTTCGTCTACGGCGTCCAGGACCCGAGGCCGCGCCTGCTGACGGAGCTGGGGATGACATTGCCCCCCGACCTGGACAAGGCGACCGGCAGCGCCTGGGGCGGCAACCTCAGTGCAGAGAGGGTCGACCTGCTGGACGTCGACGCGATGATCTGGTTCGTCGAGGGCGAGAACAAGTCCGAGGTGGTGAAGAACAAGGCGTACGCGTCGCTGGCCGTGCACAAGGAGGGCAGGGACATCTTCACCAACCCGGGCGACGGGGTCTATGAGGCGTTCTCGTTCCTCACCGTGCTGAGCATGGGCTATCTGCTCGCCAACCTGGCCCCGCGGCTGTCCACCGCGCTCGACGGCGACCCTGGCACCAGCACCGATCCGGCCTGATCCGGTCGGATCGAGCGAAGGCCCTCGCGCTCCGCCCCCGTCCCCGCCGCCCGTCCCCGTCCCCGTCCCCAGGAAACTGTGCAGCTGTCGCATCCGCCACCGGCGTGTCGCTGCAAGAGCTGCACAGTTTCCGGGGGCGGGGTGGGTGCTGAATAGACTCGGGACGCTATGCCGACCCAGACCCATGCCGAGATCGTCCGTACGCTGACCGGCCGCTGGCCCGAGCACCGGGTCGCGCCCAGTCTCGGCCGGATCCGGGCGCTGACCGAGCTGCTCGGCGATCCGCAGCACGCGTACCCCGTGATCCACCTGACCGGCACCAACGGCAAGGGGAGCACAGCGGCGATGATCGAGTCGCTGCTGCGCGCCACCGGCCTGCGCACCGGCCGATTCACCAGCCCGCACCTCAGCAGCATCAACGAGCGGATCACCATCGACGGCGAGCCGATCAGTGACCGGCGCTTCGACGAGCTGTGGCGCGAGCTGGAGCCCTACGTCGAGATCGTCGACGCGCAGCAGATCGACGGCGTCGCCATGACGTTCTTCGAGATCATCACCGGCATGGCCTTCGCCGCGTTCGCGGACGCCCCGGTTGACGTGGCGGTGCTGGAGGTCGGCCTGGGCGGAACCTGGGACGCGACGAACGTCGCGGACGGGACGGTCGCCGTGGTCACCCCGATCGATCTGGACCATACCCACCTGCTCGGCGAGACGCTGGCCGAGATCGCCGCCGAGAAGGCGGGCATCATCAAGCCGGGCGCGCACGCCGTGCTCGCCGGCCAGCCGGTCGAGGCGGCCGAGGTGCTGCTGGCCCGGTGCACCGAGGTCGGTGCGCTGGTCCATCTCGAGGGGGTCGACTTCGGGCTGATCGAGCGCCGGCTCGGCGTCGGTGGCCAGCTGCTCCGGCTGAACGGCGCCGAGGGACCGGTCGACGAGGTGTTCCTGCCGCTGTACGGCGCCCACCAGGCGGCGAACGCGGCGCAGGCGCTGGCCGCCGTCGAGGCGTTCCTCGGGATGAAGGCGCTCGGCGAGGACACGGTCCGGGGGGGCTTCGCGGCGGTCGAGTTCCCGGGCCGGCTGGAACTCGTCCGGCGCTCGCCGTCGGTGGTCCTCGATGCCGCACACAACCCGCATGGTGCCCGGGCGACCGCCGCGGCGATCGTCGAGGCGTACGACTTCAACCCGTTGATCGGGGTGCTCGGCGTGATGGCCGACAAGGATGTGGACGGACTGCTGCGGACGTACGAACCGGTGCTGGACCGGGTCGTGCTGACCCAGGTCGCCTCGACCTCACGCGGCATGCCTGCCGAGGAGCTCGGCCGGCTCGCGGAGGAGATCTTCGGCCCGGACCGGATCACGGTCGTCTCGCGGCTCGACGAGGCCCTGGAGGAGGCCGTGGCGCAGGCCGACGCCGAGGGTGCCGGGGTTGCGGGCGTCCTCGTCACCGGTTCGGTGGTGCTGGTCGGCGAGGCCCGCAACCTGCTGGTCCGCGAGTCCGACGAGTCCGACGACGAGGACGAGGACGAGTGAGATCGTGCTGAGCGCCAAGAACCCGATGCGCCGGGTGCTGATGATCACCTTGTGCTTCGAGGTGATCGTGTTCGGGCTGGCGGTGCCGGTGATGCACTACGTGTCGTCGGTGCCGCTGGAGCAGGCGGCGCTGCTCGGCGCTGGAGCCGCCCTGCTGGCGATCGTCAGTGCCGCGCTGATGCGCTCCCCGATCGGGTACGTCCTCGGCTGGCTGACTCAGGTCGCCGGCCTTGCGCTCGGATTCCTCACCCCGTCGATGTTCGCCGTCGGCGCGATGTTCGCCGCCATCTGGGTGGTGACGGTCATCCTCGGCCGCAAGCTCGACGCGAACGCGGCCGCCTCGCCGGAGGGCGAGCGTCGGTAGACGGGGCGCCCGGGGAGTGAGGAGGGATGAGTGAGGGCGCTTTTTCCTTCACGAAGACCGACGAATCGATCCGGTGAACGCGCGCCGTCGCGCGAGCCCGACCATCAAACCGGAGGGCGAGCGTCGGTAGACGGGGCGCCCGGGGAGTGAGGAGGGATGAGTGAAGGGCGCTTTTTCCTTCACGAAGACTGACGAATCGAGCCGGTGAACGCGCGCCGTCGCGCGAGCCCGCATCAACCCGCGGAGGCGAGCAGGGGAGCCGCGTCGGCGGCGTCGATGCCCTCGGTCAGGTCGAACGCGCTGCCGCGCTCACCGCCGGCCTCCAGGGTCGGGTTGTCCAGCAGCGCGACCATCCCGTCCGCCGAGACCCCGGCGGCGCTCAGCGCCTGCGCGAACGTCCAGCCGGTCGCCGAGCCCTCCGCGCCGAAGAACCGGTTCAGCTCGGCCAGCCCCTCCAGCGGTCCGGCGGACATGTGCACGCCGTTGAAGTTGTAGCTGACCGTCTCCAGCCCGAACGACGCCGGGTCGGCGAACAGCCGGCCACGGATCGATGCGCTGTCGGCCTTGGACGGGTCGGTGGTGCCGATCAGGTCCGAACGCAACGCCGCCCAGGTGGTCGGGCTGCTGCAGTGCAGGAACGCGCACACGGTGTCGTCGGCGGTGAAGAAGCTGAGCTGGCGCGGGTGGAAACCGTTCAGGATGACGACCGGGGAGCCGTCGACGTTGACCTGGCCGCCGTATGTTCCCGGTCCGAGCCGCTCCACCTCGGCGTTCGCGAACAGCACGCCGAGGGCGTACGGGCTGAAGTCGGGGTACTCGGCCAGGAACTGGTGACCGCCGAGCACCGCCGCGGTCTCCAGCAGGTCGCCGTAGGTCTCGGTCAGGGCGGCCTCGGCCGGCTCCGTCAGCGCCGGGCGGCCCAGCCGGGAGATCTTGTTGATGACGCCGTAGTGATCCTGCATCGCCCCCGACGCCTCCAGCTCCGGGCCCGTTCGGGTCATGGTGGAGTGGACGGTGACGTCGTACGCGGCCAGCAGTTCGGCGAACAGGTCCCAGACCTTGTCCAGGTCCGCGCCGGTCAGCCGGCCCAGCTCGGGCTTGCTGAAGATGACGAACTCGTTCCCGGCGGGGCTGGCGTCGCTTCCGGGAAAGCGGGCGGCGACTGCGGCACGGACATCCTCTGCGGTCATGGCCGTAAGCCTGCCGTGTGGTCGCGGACGCAGGCAACTCGCCCCTCCGTGCCGGACTCCTCCGCCGCGCCCCTTCCTCGGCGAGCGCGGAAACTGTGCGGCTGTTGCAGACCCAACCGGCGTGTCGCTGCAACAGCTGCACAGTTTCGGCCGGAGGTGCCGGACCGGGAGCGGCTAGGGAACCGGGTGGGAGACCGACCGGTTGCCCCGAGGCGATGTTGCCCCACTCGATAGGGTCGAGGTCTCGTCCGCCCGCCCACCCGAACGACGAGAGGCAATCGTGATCCTCCTCATCGCCGTGCACTTCCTGGTGGCGTGTGCCGCACCGTTGCTCACCCGCCTGCTCCGGCATCGTGCCTTCTTCGTGCTCGCGCTGGCCCCGGCGGCCGCCTTCGTCTGGTGCCTGACCAAGGCGCCGATCGTGCTGGCCGGTGGGACGGTCGACGAGCACGTCGGCTGGATCCCGTCGCTGGGCATCGAGCTCTCCGTCCGGATCGGGGTGCTGCAGTGGGTGCTGGCGCTAATCGTCAGCGGCGTCGGAGCGCTGGTCCTGGTCTATTGCCGCTGGTATTTCGCCGGCGCCGAACCGCCCGCCCGGACGGCCGGCGTGCTGACCGCGTTCGCGGGGGCGATGCTCGGCCTGGTCACCGCGAACGACCTGATCGCCCTCTACGTCTACTGGGAGCTGACCACCGTCTTCTCCTATCTGCTGGTCGGCCACAACCCGGCCCGCAGCGCGAACCGGCGGGCGGCGCTGACCGCGCTGATGGTGACCACGTTCGGCGGGCTGGCGATGCTGATCGGGATCGTCATGCTCGCGCACGCGGCGGGGACGTACGAGATCTCCGCGATCCTGGCCGACCCGGCGATCACCCACAGCCGAGACGCGATCGTCGTGGCCGGGGTGCTGCTGCTCCTGGTCGGCGCGATCTCCAAGTCTGCCCTCATCCCGTTCCACTTCTGGCTGCCCGGCGCGATGGCCGCACCGACCCCGGTCAGCGCCTACCTGCACGCCGCGGCGATGGTGAAGGCCGGCGTCTATCTGGTCGCGCTGCTGTCGCCGGCATTCGCGGACCTGCCGGGCTGGCGGCCGGTGATCATGCTGCTCGGCGCGGCGACCATGATCCTCGGCGGCTGGCGGGCGCTGCGACAGCTGGACATCAAGCTGCTGCTGGCCTACGGCACGGTCAGCCAGCTCGGGTTCCTGATCGTGATGTGCGGGCTCGGCACCCGGTCCGCCCAGCTGGCCGGGATCGCGCTGATCATCTCGCACGCACTGTTCAAGTCGGCACTGTTCCTGGTCGTCGGCATCGTGGACACCCGAGCAGGCACCCGCGACCTGCGCAAGCTCTCCGGGGTCGGCCTGGCGATGCCCTGGGTCGCCGGCACGGCTATCGTCGCGGGCGCGTCGATGGCCGGCATCCCGCCCACGCTCGGCTTCACCAGCAAGGAGAGCGCCTTCGAGGCGCTGAGCTATCTCGCCGAGGGCGACGGCACGCTGGTGCCGGTGCTGCCGGGGCTGCTGCTTGCGGCGGCGGTGGTGGCGGGCTCGGCCCTCACCGTCGCCTACACGCTGCGGTTCCTCTGGGGCGCTTTCGCCACCAAGGACGCGGTGCCGGACACCGCCGTGTCCCGGGTCGGTCCGATCGCGGTGGTGCCCACCGTGCTCGCGGCGGGCACGCTGGTCGGCGGATTCGTCGGGCACGCCCTGACCGCGGCGCTGCAGCCCGCGGTGGACCTGGTGGCTGTCGGTCACGAGAGTCACGGCATCGCGCTCTGGCACGGGCTCGGTGTCCCGCTGGCGATGTCGGCGATCGCCTGGCTGGTCGGCGCCGTGATGTTCGTCGGCCGCCGGTTCGTCGCCCGGCTGCAGTCCAACGTGCCGCACGTGCCCGACGCCGAGGAGGTCTATCAGCAGCTGATGCGCGGTCTCGACCGGCTCGCGGTCGAAACCACGGCGCGCACCCAGCGCGGCTCGCTGCCGATCTACCTCGGTGTCATCCTGCTCGTGCTGGTGGCCCTGCCCGGCGGCGTGCTGCTGTTCGTCCGGGACTGGCCGGCCCCGCCGATGCTGGCCGACACCGTCGGCCAGGTGCTGGTTGCGCTGGTGATGGTGATCGCGGCCGTGCTGGCCGCGACGTCGCGCGGGCGACTCAAGGCGGTCGTCCTGGTCGGGGTGACCGGCTACGGCACCGCGCTGCTCTTCGTGCTGCACGGCGCGCCGGATCTCGCCCTGACCCAGGTGCTGGTGGAGACGGTCACCCTGGTGGTCTTCGTGCTGGTGCTGCGCAAGCTGCCCAAGTACTTCACCAACCGGCCGCTGCAGGTGACCCGCTGGTGGCGGATGGTGGTCGCGGTGCTGGTCGGCTTCACCGTGTCCGGGATCGTCCTGCTGGCCAGCGGGTCACGGATCGCCGAGCCGGTGTCGAAGGCCTACTACGAGGCGGCGTACGAGTTCGGCTACGGCAAGAACATCGTCAACGTGACGCTGGTCGACATCCGGGCCTGGGACACGATGGGCGAGATCTCGGTCCTGGTCGTCGCCGCGACCGGCGTCGCCAGCCTGATCTTCATCCGTCGCCGCTACGTCGGCGAGCGGCCGATGCGGGTGGATCGGGTCCGCCGCGAGGGACGCTCGGAGGTCCGGCACCCGCACTCCCTGTCCAGCCGGAGCACCTGGCTGCGCGGCACCGAGGCGCTGTCCCCGCTGCGCCGGTCGGTGGTGTTCGAGGTGATCACCCGGCTGCTGTTCCCGGTGATGATCATGTGCTCGCTGTACTTCCTGTACGTCGGCCACAACGCGCCCGGGGGCGGCTTCGCCGGCGGCCTGATCGCGGGGTTGGCGCTGATCATCCGCTACCTGGCCGGCGGCGCGCACGAGCTGGACGAGGCGGCCCCGGTCGACGCCGGCCGGGTGCTCGGCGTCGGCCTGCTGGTCGCGGCCGCCGGAATCCTGTGGCCGGTGCTGATCGGCGGCAAGATCGGGCAGAGCTACGACGCGGCGATCCGGCTGCCCTGGCTGCAGGACGTCACGCTGCCCTGGGGCGCCCCGCTGTTCGGCGAGTTCCATCTGGTCACCTCGGTCTTCTTCGACATCGGGGTCTATCTCGTGGTGATCGGGGTCATGCTCGATCTCGGTCGCAGCCTCGGTTCGGGCATCGACCAGCAGGAGATGGACAACCGGACGCCGAGTCCGGTCTCCTCGGGTCCACGAGCCGGCGTCACCTCCAGGCCGCCGGCCGGCCGGGTCCGTGGCGCCGAAGGCGGTGCCGGATGAACGCGAACCTCACCCTCGTGCTGGTCGCCGCGGTCCTCATCTCGGCCGGTGTCTATTTGCTGCTGGAACGTTCGCTGACCCGGATCCTGGTCGGCGTCCTGCTCGCCGGCAACGGGGTCAACATCTTGTTCCTGGTGGCCTCCGGCGAGGCCAAGGGGGCGCCCATCATCGGCACCAACCCGGCGGACGGGATCAGCGACCCGCTGCCGCAGGCGATGGTGCTGACCGCGATCGTGATCACGCTCGGGGTGGCGACCTTCCTGCTCACCCTGGCCTATCGCAGCTTCCAGCTGGAGGGCCACGACGAGGTGCGCGACGACGTCGAGGACGCCCACATCCGGGCGCTCGCCGACTCCGATCTCGCCTCGCAGTCCTACGACGACGTGGACAGCTCGCTGCCGTCGGAGGACGACGAGGAGATCGAGTTCGAGGTGGTCCCCGACGACCAGCCCGACTACGGCGAGGAGGAGGTCGACGAGGACGAGCTGATCGACGCCGCCGACCCCGACGACGATCTCGACGACCTCGACGAGCCTGATCACCCGGGCGACGACGCGGGCGTCGCCGGTCGCCCGGAGCCGACGGACGGCCGCGGCGGTGAGCTGCCGTGAACAACCTGAACAACCTGCTCCCGCTGCCGGTGCTGCTGCCGTTCATCGGCGCCGGTCTCGCGCTGGCGCTGGGGCGGCACCCGCGGGCCCAGCGAGCCGTGTCGACCCTGGTCCTGGTGGGCGTGATCGTGGTCGAGGCTGTGCTGGTCTATCTGACCGACCGGGACGGCGCGTTGGTGCTGTGGGTCGGTGCCTGGCCGGAGCCGCTCGGGGTGGCGCTGGTGGCCGACCGGCTGAGCGCGCTGATGCTGTTGGTCTCCTCGATCGTGACCCTGACCGTGCTCGTGTTCTCGATGGTCCAGGACATCGACGAACGCAAGCGCGAGACCCCGGTGTCGATCTTCCACCCGACCCTGCTGATCTTGTCCGCCGGCGTCTCGAACGCCTTCCTGGCCGGCGACCTGTTCAACCTGTTCGTCGGTTTCGAGATCTTGCTGTTCGCCTCCTACGTGCTGCTCACCCTCGGGGGCACCGGGGCCCGGGTGCGGGCCGGGACGACGTACGTCGTCGTCAGCGTGCTGTCCTCGATGCTGTTCCTGATCACCATCGCGAGCATCTATGCCGCGACCGGCACGGTGAACCTGGCCCAGCTGTCCGTCCGGCTGGCCCAGCTGCCGCAGGACACCCAGCTGGTGCTGCACCTGATGCTGCTGGTGGTGTTCTCGATCAAGGCGGCGGTGTTCCCGCTGTCGGCCTGGTTGCCGGACTCCTACCCGACCGCACCGGCTCCGGTCACCGCGGTGTTCGCCGGCCTGCTGACCAAGGTCGGCGTGTACGCGATCATCCGCACCCAGACCCTGCTGTTCCCGGAGAGCCACCTGACCTCGCTGCTGATGTGGGCGGCGCTGGCGACGATGATCATCGGCATCCTCGGCGCCATCGCGCAGGCCGAGATCAAGCGGATGCTGTCGTTCACCCTGGTCAGTCACATCGGATACATGATCTTCGGGGTCGCGCTGGCCAGCACCGCCGGCTACGCGGGCGCGATCTTCTACACCGCCCACCACATCACGATCCAGACCACGCTGTTCCTGGTCACCGGACTGATCGAGATCCGCGGCGGCTCGACCTCGTTGAACCGGCTCGGCGGGCTGGCCGCGGTGTCGCCGGTGCTGGCGGTGCTGTTCTTCATCCCGGCGATGAACCTGGCCGGGATCCCGCCCTTCTCCGGCTTCGTCGGCAAGGTGGGACTACTGCAGGCGGGCGTGCAGTTCGGCACACCACTGGCGTACGTGCTGGTGGCCGGTGGGGTGGCGACCAGCCTGCTCACCCTGTACGCGATGGCGAAGGTCTGGAACCGGGCCTTCTGGCGCGGTGGTCCGGAGCCGGACGAGCACGGCCGGGTCGCCGAGGGCAGCCGGATGCCGGTCGGGATGGTGGTGACTGCGGCGGTGCTGGTGGCGATCGGCGTCGGGATCACCTTCATCGCCGGCCCGCTGTACGCGTACACCCAGCGCGCGGCGGTCGACCTGACCAGCGAGACGGCGTACGTCAACGCGGTGCTGGCCCCGGAGGTGCGGCAATGAGCGACCCGAGGCCGGCCGGTGATCGCGTCGTGAACGAACGGAGGTGGGGGCGATGAACGCGCGGCGGACGTACGGCATGCAGTGGAAGATGATCGTCATCCTGACGATCGTCTGGGTGCTGCTGCTCGGCAAGGTGACGATCGGCACGATCGTGGCCGGCTTCCTGCTCGGGCTGCTGGTGACGGCCGTCTTCCCGCTGCCACCGGTGGAGTTCCACGGGCGGTTCCACCTGATCGGACAGCTGAAGCTGGCGTTCCGGCTGGTGCTGGACCTGGTCCGGTCCAGCTTCTCGGTGGCGCTGCTGGCGTTCCGGCGCGAGACCCCGAAGAGCGCCATGGTCCGGGTCGACCTGCGGTCGGACTCCGACCTGTACCAGACCCTCACCACCGAGCTGGTCTCGCTGGTGCCCGGCAGCATCGTGGTCGAGGCCCGCCGGAGCACCAGGACGCTCTATCTGCACGTGCTGGACGTCGACCGGTTGAGTGATCTCGAACCGGCCCGGCAGGCGGTGCTGGATGCCGAGGCCCGGGTGATCGAGGCGTACGGCTCGGCAGCGGAACGCGCGGCCGTCCGGGAGCGGAGGAGCCGATGAGCGAGGTACGAGTGGTCATCATCGTGGTGGCGATGGTGCTGCTGACCGTGGCGGCGCTGCTCGTCCTGGTGCGGATGGCCAAGGGCCCGAGCACGCTGGACCGGGTCGTTGCCGCGGACGTCATGCTGGCCGTGGTGATCGCCGGCCTGGGGCTGGAGGCGGCGCTGAACCGGCACGGCACCACGGTCCCGATCATCCTGGTGCTGTCGCTGCTGGGCTTCGCCAGCGCGCTCAGCATGGCCCGCTTCGTGGCCGACCGGGACAAGGCGCGCAAGTGGGACGTACCCCCGGAGGCGGCCGGCTTGTTCGATCGGGCGGCGGGCCGGCGGCCGGACGACACCGGCCAGGGTCCCGGCGAGGGGACCGAGCGATGAGCTGGAGCCTGGTCGCGGACATCCTCGGCGCACTGTTCCTGCTGCTCGGCGCGCTGCTCTGCTTCGCTGCGGCGGTCGGCCTGCTGCGGTTCCCGGACGTGCTCAGCCGGATGCACGCGGCGACCAAGCCGCAGACCCTGGGGCTGCTGCTGCTGGTGGCCGGCGTCGCCCTGGAGGTCCGCCAGCCGAAGGTGCTCGGCCTGCTGTTCCTGGTCGCGGTGCTCCAGCTGCTGACCGCACCGGTGTCGGCGCACATGGTCGGGCGGACGGCGTACCGCACGCATCAGGTCGACGACGACTCCCTGATCGCCGACGAGCTGGCCGACGACCTCGCCCGGGCGGGCTTCCGCCGGGTCGACAGCGACGACGTCCCGGATGCCGTCGCCGACCCCGACCGCGAGGCCTGACCCTCCACCCCCCGGAACCCTCCACCCCCGGAACCCTCCACCCCCCGGAACCCTCCACCCCGACCGGAAACTGTGCGCCTGTTGCAGCGACACGCCGGGGCGGACTGCGGGAGCTGCACAGTTGCCGGCGGCGGGAGGGGGTGTGGGGGCTGCGCAGTTCCGGAAGGGTGACGGGCAGCGGGGGAGTTAGCATCGCTAAGTATGAGCGTTGCTGTCGCCGAGGCCCCACCGGCCGCACCCGGACGTACGCCCCCGGTGCTGCGCCGGATCGCCGGCCTGCTGGCGCCGTACAAGGGTCCGATGTTGCTGGTCCTGCTGGCCGTGGTGGTCGCCGCGGTGCTGACCTCGATCGTGCCGTTCCTGACCCGGGCGGTGTTCGACGACGCGTTGTTCCCGACCGACGGCGGCCCGGTGAACCTCGGACTGCTGGTCTGGCTGGTGGCGGGGATGATCGCGATTCCGCTGGTCACCGCGATGATCGGGATCGCCCAGAACTATCTGACCACCAAGATCGGCAACTCGGCGATGGCCGATCTGCGCAGCGCGCTGTTCGCCCATCTGCAGCGGATGGAGCTCGCCTTCTTCACCGCCACCAAGACGGGCGCGATCCAGTCCCGATTGGCCAACGACGTGGCCGGGGTCAGGACCGTGCTGACCGACACCGCGACCACGATCCTGCAGAACTCGGTGACCGTGGTGTCGGCCTTCATCGCGATGATCCTGCTGTCCTGGCAGCTCACCGTGATCACGCTGATCCTGATGCCGTTGTTCGTCTTCATCCAGGTCCGGGTCGGCCGGCGGCGGCAGCGGTTGGCCCGCCGGACCCAGGAGTCGCTGTCGGAGATGACCGCGATCACGGAGGAGGCGTTGTCGGTCTCCGGAATCCTGCTGGCCAAGGTGTTCAACCGGGCCGAGGCGGAGACCGAGCGCTATCGCCTGGAGAACCAGAACCAGACCCGGTTGCAGCTCGAGGCGGCAATGACCGGCCGGGCGTTCTTCGCCATCGTGCAGACGTTCTTCGCGATCACCCCGGCGCTGATCTATCTCGTCGCCGGGTTCTTGATCACCGGCAAGATCGGCGCCGGCTCCGACCTGCTCACCGCCGGCACCCTGGTCGCCTTCACCACCTTGCAGGCGCGGCTGCAGATGCCGCTGGTGCAGCTGATGCGGGTCACCCTGGACGTCCAGACGTCGCTGGCCCTGTTCGGCCGGATCTTCGAGTACCTCGACCTGGAGCCGGCGATCGTCGAGCGCCCGGACGCGCACCCGCTGCCGGCGTCCCACCACGGCGGCCGGATCGAGTTCGACCACGTCTGGTTCCGTTACCCGGAACCGCGGACCCTGGCCGGCGCCACGCCGGCGGGGCCCAGGTTTGCTACGGTCGCCGCGACCGAGGGTGCTGAGCTGGTCGAGGAGACCGAGACCGCCGAGCCGGTCGAGTCCGCCTTGGACGGCTGGACGTTGCGCGACGTCGGCTTCACCGTCGAGCCGGGCCAGATGGCGGCCATCGTCGGACCGTCGGGCTCGGGCAAGACGACCACGACGTACCTCGTGCCGCGGTTCTACGACGCCACCGAGGGCGCGGTCCGGATCGACGGGATCGACGTCCGCGACCTCACCATGGGCTCGCTGGCCGAGGCGGTCGGCATGGTCACCCAGGAGCCCTATCTGTTCCACGGCACGATCGGCGACAACATCGCCTACGCCAGGCCGGGGGCGACCCGGGCGGAGATCGAGCAGGCGGCGCGCGACGCGAACATCCACGACCGGATCATGAGCTTTGCCGACGGCTACGACACGATCACCGGCGAGCGCGGCTACCGGCTCTCGGGCGGGGAGAAGCAGCGGCTGGCGATCGCCCGGGTGCTGCTGATGAACCCGCGGGTGCTGATCCTGGACGAGGCGACCAGCGCGCTGGACACCGAGACCGAGCGGCTGGTGCAGGAGGCGCTCGACCGGGCCACCCGCGGACGTACCACCATCGCGATCGCGCACCGGCTGTCCACCATCCAGAACGCCGACGTCATCTTCGGGCTGGAGGACGGGATCTTGGTCGAGCAGGGCACGCATGCCGAGTTGCTGGCTCGCGGCGGCCTGTACGCCCGGCTCTACGTCGAGCAGTTCGGCTCGGGCCAGGTGGAGGGCCGGTTCACCGACGGCGTGCTGTTCGCCGACGGCACCAAGATCTGCGAGCGGCCGGGTCGCCGCGCCGACGTCGCCGTCTAGTTTGTGCCGGGCTCGCGCCCGCGGTGCCGCGCCCTCCCGTCCGCGACCGCCCCCAGCCCGCCCGTCCCCGGCCCGCCCGTCCCCGGAAACTGTGCGCCTCTCGCAGCTCCGATCGGCGTGTCGTTGCGACAGCTGCACAGTTTCCCGGGACGGAGGGCGCCGATTAGGGTGGGTGCACGATGAGCACCATGACCACGCCCGCCGATGCGCCCGAGTCGCTGTTCCCGCGGCTCGAGCCGCTGCTGGCGCGTGTCTCCAAGCCCATCCAGTACGTCGGTGGCGAGCTGAACTCCGTCGTCAAGGACTGGGCGGCCTGCGACGTGCGGTGGTGCTTGATGTATCCCGACGCGTACGAGGTGGGCCAGCCGAACCAGGGCGTCGCCATCTTGTACGAGGTGCTGAACGAGCGGGCGAACATCCTGGCCGAGCGGACGTACGCCGTCTGGCCGGACATGGAAGCGCTGATGCGGGAGAACGGCGTGCCCCAGTTCAGCCTGGACACCCATCGTCCGGTCGGCGCGTTCGACGTGCTCGGGGTGAGCTTCGCGACCGAGCTCGGCTACACCAACCTGCTCACCGCGATCGACCTGGCCGGCATGCCGCTGCACGCCGTGGACCGGCGGGAGCAGGACCCGATCGTGCTGGCCGGTGGCCACGCCGCGTTCAACCCGGAGCCTATCGCGGACTTCGTCGACGCCGCCGTGCTCGGCGACGGCGAGGAGATCGCGCTGGCGATCTCGGACGTGATCGCGGAATGGAAGGCGGAGGGCCGGCCGGGGGGCCGGGACGGGCTGCTTCTCCGGCTGGCGGCGTCCGGCGGGGTGTACGTGCCGAAGTTCTACGACGTCGACTACACCACCGACGGCCGGATCCGTCGGGTGATCCCGAACCGGCGCGGGGTGCCGCCCCGGATCGCCAAGCACACGGTGATGGACCTCGATCAGTGGCCGTACCCCAAGAAGCCGTTGGTGCCGCTCGCCGAGACCGTGCACGAACGCTACTCGGTGGAGATCTTCCGGGGCTGCACCCGGGGCTGCCGGTTCTGCCAGGCCGGCATGATCACCAGACCGGTGCGGGAGCGGAACATCCAGACCATCGGCGCGATGGTGGCCGGCGGGATCGCGGCCACCGGGCTGGAGGAGGTCGGGCTGCTCAGCCTGTCCAGCGCCGACCACTCCGAGATCGCCGAGATCACCCACCAGCTCGCGGATCGCTACGAGGGCAGCAATGTGTCGCTGTCGTTGCCGAGCACTCGGGTGGACGCGTTCAACATCGACCTGGCCGACGAGCTGTCCCGCAACGGCCGCCGCTCCGGGCTGACGTTCGCCCCCGAGGGCGGCTCGGAGCGGCTGCGCAAGGTGATCAACAAGATGGTCAGCGAGCAGGACTTGATCAACACCGTGGCGGCCGCCTTCGCCTCGGGCTGGCGGCAGGTGAAGCTGTACTTCATGTGCGGGCTGCCGACCGAGACCGACGACGACGTGCTGGCGATCGCCGACCTCGCGAAGAAGGTGATCGCCACCGGCCGGGAGGTGAGCGGTCGGCGCGACATCCGTTGCACGGTGAGCATCGGCGGCTTCGTCCCCAAGCCGCACACCCCGTTCCAGTGGGCCGCGCAGGACTCGCACGAGGTGATCGACGCCCGTCTCGCCAAGCTGCGGGACGCGATCCGGAGCGACCGGCAGTACGGCAAGGCGATCGGCTTCCGCTATCACGACGGCAAGCCGGGCACGATCGAGGGGCTGCTCAGCCGTGGCGACCGCCGGGTCGGCGCCGTGATCGAATCCGTCTGGCGCGGCGGCGGCCGGTTCGACGGCTGGAGCGAGCACTTCTCCTACGACCGATGGGCATCGGCCGCCGGGAGCGCGCTGGCCGGGACCGGAGTCGACCTCGACTGGTACACCACCCGGGAGCGTGAGCAGGACGAGGTGCTTCCCTGGGACCACCTCGACTCCGGGCTGGACAAGGACTGGCTGTGGGACGACTGGCAGGACTCTCTGGACGAGGTCGAGGTCGACGACTGCCGCTGGACCCCGTGCTTCGATTGCGGCGTCTGCCCGCAGATGGGCACCGACATCCAGGTAGGACCCACCGGCCGGAAGCTGCTGCCGCTGACCGTGGTGTAGCGATCTCGGATCCGCTGGAGCGATTCGGATCCCCTGCAACGGATCCGGATCGCCACAGGGGATCCGAAACCGGGTGGGGGATTGGACGCGGGGCGCCTAGGGTTGGCGTCATGGCCGCGACGCAGACGGGCTGGATCGAGATCACCGACGTCGAGTCGCTGGTGGAACTGGTCGGCACCCCGCTGCCGCGGGTCCGGGACAAGGTGCGACAGGCGCTGCACGACCTCGACCGGCAGTGGCTCGCCGCCTCGCCGTTCTGCCTGATCGCGACGTCGGCGCAGGACGGCAGCTGCGACGTGTCGCCGAAGGGCGACCCGGCCGGTCAGCTGGCGTACGTCCTCGACGACCACACCATCGCCATCGCCGAGCGGCCCGGTAACCGGCGGGTGGACGGCTACCAGAACATCCTCTCCAACCCGCACGTCGGGCTGCTGTTCATGATCCCCGGCCGGGGCGACACGCTCCGGATCAACGGCCGCGCCCGGCTGGTCGCCGACGCGCCGTTCTTCGACCAGATGATCGTCAAGGGGCATCGCCCGATCCTGGCGCTGCTGGTCGAGATCGAGGAGGTCTTCCATCACTGCGCGAAGGCATTCCTGCGCTCCCAGCTGTGGCAACCGGAGACCTGGACCGACCCGGTTCCGCCGCGGCCGGTGATCGCCCACGAGCTGGACGCGAAGGACCAGAGTGTCGAGCAGCTGACCACCTACTACGGTGAGCAGTACGCAGCCAAGCTCTACGCCCCCTGATCCGTCCACCTGGGAGTCCGCGATGCCCACCATCTCTGCGCAGGTCACGACGAGCAAGCCGCCGGAGGAGGTGCTGCGAATCCTGACCGACTTCTCCCCGGCCCGCGCCGACGCCTGGCCCGGCGTCGACCTCTCCCACCTCCAGGTGCACGACTCCGGCGAGGACTGGGTCGAGGTCACCGAGGGCAACGACGTCGGCTGGGAGCGGGAGCGCTACAGCTGGGACGCGGCCGCCGGCACCGTGACCGCCACCACCGTTGACTCCAACCTGTGGGCGCCAGGCAGCCGGTGGGACTACACGTTGACGCCGTCGGGCACCGGCACCACGGTGGACGTCACCGTGCACCGGACCGGCAAGGGTGTGAAGGGCAAGCTGGTCGGCGTCCTGCTGCTGGTGATCGGCAAGAAGATGATCACCGGCGGGCTGAACTCGGCGCTCAATCCGAGCTGATCAGCTCCAGGGTCGCCCGATCGGGCCCGTCGAAGAACGCGCCCAGCACGGCGGCGAACTGAGGTTGGCCGGAATCGGCGGCAGCGAAGAGGGTCATCGACGAGCGCAGCTTGATCGCGTCGATCCCGCCGAAGATCTGCTCGGCGGATCGATCGCGATGGTCGAGCACGGCCGCCGCGCACTCGACCAGGCGCGGCCCCAGCACCGGATGGGCCAGATAGGCCCGCACCTCGTCGAGCGAGGAGATCGCGTACGTCTGGGCCATCGAGCTCCGCCCCAGACCGGCGATCTGGGGAAAGACGAACCACATCCAGTGGCTCGTCTTGCGTCCGTTCCGCAGCTCACCCAGGGCATCCTCGTACGTCCCGCCCGAGTCCTGCGCGGAGACGAACCGGCCCAAGTCGTACGCGTTTGTCATCTGTTCACCATAGGCTGACGCCCGTGGAGGTCGGGGTCCTCGGACCGACGCTGGTGCGTCGGGGTGACGAAGCCGTCGATCTGGGCACCCGCAAGCAGCGGGGGCTGCTGGCGGCGCTCGCGCTGTATGCCGGCCGGCCGGTCCCCACCGACACGATCATCGAGCTGCTCTGGGCCGACGACCCGCCGCCGACGGTCACCGGCACCCTTCAGGCGTACGTCTCCGGCCTGCGCCGCTCGCTCGAGCCGTCGCGCGGCCGCCGGGCTCCGTCGGCGTTGCTGGTCACGGTCGGCAGCGGCTATGCGCTCCGGATCCCGCCCGACCAGCTGGACGCGGCCCGGTTCGTGTCCGCCGTCAACGTCCAGCACCAGCGCCTCGCCCCGGTGTCCGCGCTGGTGCCGCAGCCGACCGGCCGGACCAGGCCCGATCGCGAGACGCTGGAGTCGGCCGTCGCCGAGCTGGATGCGGCGCTCGCGCTGTGGCGGGGCGAGCCCTATCTGGAACTCGACGACGCGGCCGACGCCCGGGCCGAGCGCACCCGGCTCGCCGAGTTGCAGCTCGTCGCCACCGAGGACCGGGCGCTGGCCGGACTCTGGCTGGGCCGGCAGGCAACGGTCGCGGCCGAGCTGGAGGCGTTGACCGGCGCTCACCCGCTGCGGGAACGGCTGTGGGGACTACGGGCGCTCGCGCTGGCCCGGGCCGGCCGGCAGGCCGACGCGCTGGACGTGCTCCGCCAGGTCCGCGAGGTGCTGGACGACGAGCTGGGGCTCGAGCCCGGCCCGGAGCTGCAGGCGCTGCAGACCGCCGTGCTGCGTCAGGACCCGGCGCTGGGCTGGGTCGCCGAGGCGGCCGCGGAGCGCGAGCCCGCCGCGGTGAGTGCCTCGGTTGCCGAGCGGCGGCCGCGGACACCCCGGCCGAGCGGGTCGCCGCTGGTCGGCCGGGATGTGGAGCTGGCGGCGCTCCGGGACGAGCTGGACGCCGCGGAAGCCGGCGCGGTCCGGTTCGCGACGCTGATCGGGGAGCCGGGGATCGGCAAGACCAGGCTGGCCACCGAGCTGATCGCCGACGCGACCGACCGCGCTGCCGTCGTGCTGACCGGCCGCTGCTCGCAGGACGACGGCGCGCCGCCGCTGTGGCCGTGGTCCTCGGTGCTGCGCGGCCTGGGTGCAGACCTGCCCGGCCGCGGCAGTGACGAGCTGGACGTCAGCCAGTTCGCGGTCTGGGAGCAGATCCTCCAGATCGTGCTGACCGCCGCCCGCAAGCGCCTCGTGCTGATGGTGCTGGACGACCTGCATTGGGCCGATCCGGCGACACTGCGGGTGCTGCGGCTGCTCGCCGAGGGGGCCGAGACCACCGACGCCGGCGGTCCCGCTCGACTGCTGGTGCTCGCGACCTGGCGGGCACATCCCGAGCCGACCGGCGCGCTCGCGGACCTGGCCGAGATGGTGGCCCGCCGGCACGGGCTGCGCCTCGAGTTGACCGGACTGACCGCCGACCAGGCCGCCACCCTGGTGGAGGGCGTGGCCCATACCCGGCCCGAGCGTGCGGCGGCGGGCCGGCTGCGCGACAGGACCGACGGCAACCCCTTCTTCCTGGTGGAGTACGCGCGGCTCGCGGTCGAGCGCGGCGGCCTGGAGGCGACGCTGCGCGACCCGGACCCGCCGGCGGCGGTGTCCGACGTGCTGACCCGTCGACTGCAACGGCTCCCGGAGACGTCCCGGACGCTGCTGCGCACGGCGGCGGTGATCGGACGTCAGTTCGACCTGGACACCCTGGTCGGCGCGTCCGCGGTGGGCGACGACGCGGCGCTGGACGCTCTGGACGCGGCCGCGGCGGCGGGGCTGATCCGGGAGGACGGGATCGACCGGTTCTCCTTCGCGCACGCGCTGGTCCGCGACGCGGCCTATGCCGAGCTGTCCGCTTCGCGGCGGGCCCGGCTGCACGTACGGCTGGCCGAGCTGCTGGAGCACCGGCCAGGCCGGGAGACCGAGCGGGCCCGGCACTGGGCCGCTGCCGGTCCGGCGTACGCGGCCCGGGCGTGGCCGGCGGCGATCGATGCAGCCCGGCTGGCGGCGCGGCTGCACGCGCACGAGCAGGCGTCCGCGCTGCTGGCGGACGCGTTGGTCTCGATGGACGCCGATCCCGAGGCGGGCGAGCTGGATCGCTACGAGGCCCTGATCGCGTTGATCGACGCCTACCGGTGGTCGGCGCAGTGGCAGCCGCTGATCGCGGCCGCCGAGCAGGCGATCGCCGTCGCCGACCGGCTGGGCGACGTACGGCTGCTGGCGCAGGCTGCGACCTCGCCGACGATCGGGGTGCTCTGGCAGTCGGCGCCGCTCGGCGAGGTGCACACCGTGATCGTGGACGCGCTCCGGCGCAGCCTGGCCGGGCTGCCGACCACCGACGACCCGATGCGCTGCCGGGTGATGCTGAGCCTGGCCAACGAGCTGTATTTCGGCGCGACGTTCGAGGAGCGGTCGGCGCTGGTCGAGGAGAGCCTCGCGATGGCGACCCGGCTCGGTGACCGCCGGCTGCTGCTCGACGCACATCAGATCGCGTTTCCGACGCTGTGGTGCCCGGCCACCGCGCGGGACCGGCTGCGGCACGCGACCGAGTCGGCCCGGCTCGCCGAGGAACTGGGTGAGGAGCTCGCCTTCGTGGTCTCCGCGACGCTGCGGGCTGTGGTGCTCGGTGAGCTGGGCGAGATCGAGCAGATGTGGACGGCGATCGACGTCGCCCGGGCGGAGGCACGCCGGCTGCGGGTTCCGTTCGGTGAAGTCGTGCTGGACGGCCTCGAGCTGCCGTGGCGCGCGATGCGGGGCGAGTTCGACCTGGCCGAGGCGCTGTTGAACGACATCGCCCGGCGCGCGGCGGTGATCTCGGTCGAGCAGTCCGGTGACGCCGTCGGGGGTGCCATGGTCATCCTCCGCTTCTGGCAGGGCCGCGCCGGCGAGGTCGCCGGGGACCTCGAGCACATGAGCGAGGGCCTGCCGCTGGCGGCGCCGGCGGTGCTGTTCCGGGTCCGGGCCGGGCAGCTCGACGAGGCCAGGGCGTTCTATGCCACCCATCCGGTCGACCTCGGCGGTGAGACCTGGCTGTCGATCCTCACCTGGGCCTCGGCGGCGGCGATCGCGCCGTGGGTCGACGACCGGAAGCTGGCGGCCGACAGCTATGCGCGGCTGGCGCCGTACGCGGGCCGGGCAGCCTGTGCGGGCTCGGGAACGGCGATCGGACCGGTCGACGCCTATCTGGCGTTCGCCGCGGCGGCCGTCGGCGAGCCGGCGCTTGCCGCTCGTCACGCCGAGGACGCGCTCGGGCTGATGCGGCGCTGGCAGATCCCGCTGGCCGAGGCCTGGTTCACCCAGCAGCAGGCCGAACTCGGTTTCTGAGCGTTCGCTGGGTCAGCGGCCGCCGACGTAGCGGAACGCTCGCCGTTCGCGCCGGGCGAATCCGCGCCGGGTCAGCCGCCACAGCAACCGCATCGGAGCCGGCCAGCCGGCCAGCAGCTTGCGCAGGCCCGGCTCCGGCAGCCGGTAGGCCACCCACGGGATCCCGCTCAGCAGCAGCGGCAGGCTCACGTCCTTCGGCTCGAAGTGCTCCTCGGTCACCCGGTCCCAGTCGGCCTGGTCCAGCACCCGCTGGATGATCGCAATCGCCTCGGTCTCCTCGTGGGCGAGGTGGCGCCCGAGACTTTCCCGGCCGGCGCACAGCCGGACGACCAGCGCGTTGCGGGTGTCGGCGTCGCCGCCGGCGGCGAGCTTGGCGAACCCGGCCTCGCAGGCCATCAGGATCGGGTCGATCTCACCGTGCTCGGCCTCCATCGCGTCCAGCACCGCCCGATCGGCCTCGTCGGTGCGTTCCAGCAGCAGCGGCCACAGCCCGGCGTCCTCACCGTTGTGGTGATGGTGCAGGACCGTGGCGAACAGCGACCACCGGGCGGACAGCGCCGCCCAGGTGGCCCGGTCCTCGACCGGGGTGACCGCCGCGGCCGCCGCGAAGGCGGCCAGGTCCCGGCGGAAGCCGAAGTGGGCGACGTACATCATGTGCATGTCCACCGGACCGTCCGGGGCAGCGGCCTGCCCGGGTAGCAGGATCTGTTCGGGCCAGCTCGGGTCGCGGCGCTCGATGCCGCCACCGACGGTGTGGGTCATGGTTCCTCCTCCGGTTGGGCGTTGTCGAGATCAGAGTGCGGGACGCCTCTTGGGATCGACTTGAGGTCGGTTGACGCATTTCGGGCGCTCGATCGCCGATCCGCCCCGAAAACGGGCCCGATAACCGATCGAGCGCCCGATCCGCGTCACGGCGAGCGCGGCTATCCTCAGCGCGTGTCGTCCCGACCGCAGCCCGAGCAACACGCCCCGCCGGTGCAGCGGCTCCGCGTCCGCTATGCCAAGCGCGGCCGGGCGAGGTTCGCCAGCCACCGCGACTTCGGCCGGGCGTTCGAGCGGGCGCTACGCCGGGCGGGCGTGCCGATGGCCTACTCGTCCGGCTTCTCGCCGCACCCGCGGATCTCCTACGCCAATGCCGCCCCGACCGGCGCGGCCAGCGAGGCGGAGTATCTGGAGATCGGTCTGGCGCAGCACTGCGATCCCGAGGCGGTACGCGAGGCGCTGGACGCGGCCCTGCCGACCGGGCTGGACGTGGTCGAGGTGGTCGAGGCGAGCCCCGGGGCGCTGGCCGACCGGCTGACCGGGTCGGTCTGGATCGTCGACTGGCCCGGCGCCGACGCCGCGGTGCTCGGGCCGGCGGTCGCGACCCTGCTCGGCGAGTCGGAGCACACCGTGGAGCGGATGACCAAGAACGGGCTGCGGTCGTTCGATGTGCGCGGCGCCGTGGTCTCGCTCCGCGCGGAGGACGTACCGGCGGGCTCGGCGCGGCTGCGGATGGTGTTGCGCCACGGGGTGCCGTTGGTCCGCCCGGACGACGTGCTCCGGGCGCTGATCCACGTGGACGCTGCGGTCGGCGCGCTGCCGGATGCGGTGCCGACACGTCTCGGCCAGGGCCCGCTGGACGAGGCATCCGGTGAGGTCGGCGACCCCTTGCGCTGAGCCCGCCGCGTTCGCACCCCGTGGGACGGTTCGCGCCTCTTCCACGGGGTGCGAACCGTTCGACGGGGTGCGAACGGGGTGGTCGGCAGCGCCGTCGGCCGATTGCGGAGACAGTTGGGACCGGTGTGGGATACTGGCTGCAGCCGGCCGCACGAGCGACCGGCGCTCGATGGTGACGCGACGAGGTGACAGCTCGCCGCGCCGGACGTAGTGGCGGCTCTCCACCGCGACGAGGACACGGGTCCTTGACCGCGGGAGGCGCCGGAGCGTTCCCGTCGAGGACAGGGGCTTCCGCGGCCCGGGGATCACGATCCCCGGGGCAGCGAACGAACGGGCGCGAGGTCTGCCTCGCCGCCAAAAGGAGTTTGCATGCTCGACATCGAGCAGAACGATCAATCGGACGAGTCGTCGTCATCCGCAGCCGGCTCGGCCGAAGCGCCGCCCGCACCGCGACGGCGCCGAGCCGCCACCCGACCCGCCGGACCTCCCAAGGCGGCAGCACCGGGTCCTGAGCAGGAGGGCGCGCCGGCCGGGGCGCCCGCGGCCGAGTCGGCGGGCACGCCCCCGGCGAAGAAGGCAGCGAAGCGGGCGCCGCGGAAGACCGCCAAGGCCGCGGCGGCGTCGACCGAGGCCGGCGAGGCCGGCACGCCGCCGGCCACCGCCCGAGCGCCGCGCAAGCGGTCCGCGAAGAAGGCCGCGGCGGCACCGCCCGCCGAGTCCGCGTCGACCGAGGACACGTCCCCGCCGGCGGAGGCGGTCGAGACCGCCGATCCGGCGGCTTCTGAGCCCGCGCTGTTGGCGCCGTCCGAGGCCGCCCTGCTCGCCGCCATCGAGGGCGCCGTGGCCGGCGGCGAGGCGGCGTCGGTGGTGCATGCGGCCGACCGGCCACCGGTGGTCGAGGAAGCCTGGCTGCCGCAGGCAGCCGGCGAGGCCGCGCCGGAGGCCGACGCATCCGAGCCCGAGGCGGCGCCCGAGACGGAACCGGCCGCTGAGCCGGCGTCCGAGGTCCCGTCCGAGGCGGACGCGACTGCGGCCATGGAGAGCCCGGCCGAGGAGCCGGCGGCCGAGGCGCCGACCGATCGGGCGGAGAACCAGCCGACCGAGTCCGGGACGGACGGGCTCGGGACCGGCGAGCGCGGGACCGGCGAGTCAGGGACCGACGAGTCGTCCGTGACCGAGGAGCCCGAGCCGGCCGCCGCCGTCGAGGTCGAGGACGGTGCGCCGGAGCCTGCCCAGTCAGAGCCTGCCCAGCCGGAGCCTGCCCAGTCAGAGCCTGCCCAGGCGGAGCCGGTCGAGGCCGAGACGTCTGAGCAGGACGAGGCGCAGACCGACGACAGCGATGACGACGAAGACGACGACGGCGACGAGTCCGACGCGGAGTCGAAGGGCGAGGAAGGCTCCGACGGCGAACCCAGCCGTCGGCGTCGGCGCCGGCGGGGCGGTCGCCGTCGCCGTCGCGGCGGGGGCGGCGGGGAGTCCGAGGACGGCCCGAGCGACTCAGCTCAGGGGCCGAGCCAGCCGGATGCACAGGCCGAGCAGAGCTCCGCGGCGACGTCCGGCACCGCCGACTCCGAGACCGGGACCGGCACCGGCGAGGCCGCCACGGGCGACGGCGCCAGCGAGTCCGGAGCCGGTGAGCAGCAGTCCGATGACGCTGGATCGGGCGAGGCCGGCGGATCGGGCGATGCCGGCGGGTCGGGCGAGGCCGATGGCTCGGCCGAGAACGGCGACGGACAGCGACGGCGTCGCCGGCGCCGGCGACGCCGGGGCGAGGACAGCGGGGGATCACCCGACGACCCGGCCGAGGTCGTGGTCCGGGTCCGCGAGCCGGGCGGTCGGCGCAAGGCCAGCGACGAGCCGGCCGGGATCGAGGGGTCGACCCGGTTGGAGGCCAAGCGACAGCGCCGCCGCGAGGGTCGCGAGGCCGGCCGCCGCCGCGCTCCGATCCTCAGCGAGGCCGAGTTCTTGGCCCGCCGCGAGTCGGTGAAGCGTGCGATGGTGATCCGGCAACGGGAGGATCCTTCGACAGGCTCAGGAGGGGCTCTCACCCAGATCGCCGTGCTGGAGGACGACATCCTGGTCGAGCATTACGTCGACCGCGACTCCGCCGCCTCACTGATCGGCAACGTCTATCTCGGTCGCGTGCAGAACGTGCTGCCGTCGATGGAGGCCGCCTTCATCGACATCGGCCGCGGCCGCAACGCGGTGCTCTACGCCGGCGAGGTCGACTGGGACTCCTTCGGCGCCGAGGGTCAGGCCCGCAAGGTCGAGAAGGTGCTGAAGTCCGGTCAGACCGTGCTGGTCCAGGTCACCAAGGACCCGGTCGGCGCCAAGGGCGCCCGCCTCACCAACCACGTCTCGATCCCGGGCCGCTACATCGTCTACGCCCCGGGCGGGCACCTGTCCGGCATCTCCCGCAAGCTGCCCGACACCGAACGGAAGCGGCTGAAGGACATCCTGGCCGACCTCGTACCGGACTCGGCCAGCGTGATCGTGCGAACCGCCGCAGAGGGCGCCAGCGAGGACGAGCTGGTCCGCGACGTCAACCGGCTGAAGGCGCAGTGGGAGGACATCGAGCGGAAGGTCAAGGCCGGCCAGGCGCCGCAGCTGCTCTACGGCGAGCCCGACCTGACGCTGCGGATCGTCCGCGATCTGTTCACCGAGGACTTCTCCGAGCTGCTGGTCGCCGGCAACAACGGCCAGGACGACGCCTACGACGCGATCGAGGGGTACGTCGGTCACGTCGCCCCGCACCTGGCCGACCGGCTGAAGCGCTGGGCGCCCGAGGACGGCTCGGACATCTTCGGGGCGTACCGGATCGACGAGCAGATCGCGAAGGCGCTGGAGCGCAAGGTGTTCCTGCCCTCGGGTGGCTCGCTGGTGATCGACCGGACCGAGGCGATGACCGTGATCGACGTGAACACGGGCAAGTTCACCGGCACCGGCGGCAACCTCGAGGCGACCGTCACCAGCAACAACCTGGAGGCGGCCGAGGAGATCGTCCGCCAGCTCCGGCTGCGCGACATCGGCGGCATCATCGTGATCGACTTCATCGACATGGTGCTGCCCAGCAACCGCGAGCTGCTGCTGCGCCGGCTGGTCGAGTGCCTGGGCCGCGACCGGACCCGGCACCAGGTGGCCGAGGTGACCAGCCTCGGCCTGGTCCAGATGACCCGGAAGAAGATCGGGACGGGCCTGCTGGAGGCGTTCAGCACCGAGTGCGAGCACTGCCACGGACGGGGCTACGACATCCACGACATGCCGGTCGAGTCGCAGAAGCAGGCCGACGGCGGCGCCCGCGAGCGCGATCGGGGCGGCCGGCCGCAGCGTGGTGGGCGCCGCGGCGGCGGTGGTCGCGGCGGTTCCAACGGCGGCAGCTCGGACGGTGGCTCCCACGGCTCGAACGGGTCCGGCGGATCCGACGCGAGCCATGATCGTTCCGGGGAGGCCGCTACCCCGGTCGGCTGACAGGCATACTGGCGCGATGACCCAGCGCCCGTACGTGATCGCGGTGATCGGTGCCGGGCCTTCGGGGATCTATGCCGCGGAGGCCCTCAGCCAGCAGACCGAGGTCCCGGTCCGGGTGGCCGTGATCGACCGCCTGCCGGTGCCGTTCGGCCTGGTCCGCTACGGCGTCGCGCCCGATCACGAGTCGATCCGGTCGATCCGCAACACGCTCGAACGGACGCTGGAGAAGCCGAACGTACGCTTCTTCGGCGATGTCAGGATCGGCTCCGACCTGAGTGTCGCCGAGCTCCGGTCGGCGGTCGACGCGGTGATCTACGCCTACGGTGCCGGCAGCCACAAGGTGCTCGACATCCCGGGCGAACACCTGCCGGGAGTGATGGCCGCGCCCGAGTTCGTCGCCTGGTACTGCGGGCATCCCGACGTCCATCCGGATGTGATCGACGACGGCCGGTCGCGGCTCGACGTGGCCCTGATCGACAACGCGCACGCGGCGGTCGTGGTCGGGATCGGCAACGTGGCGCTCGACGTGGCGCGCGTGTTGATCAAGTCCGCCGAGCTGCTGACCGACACCGACATGGCCGACGAGGTGCTGGAATCCCTGGCCCGCAAGCAGGTCACGGACGTGCACGTGCTGGGTCGGCGCGGGCCGGCGTACACGGCCTTCACGACCAAGGAACTGCGCGAGCTCGGCCAGCTGCCTGGTGTCGACATCATGATCGATCCGGCCGACCTGGAGCTGGACCCGTCGAGCCAGGCGGTCATCGACCGGGACAAGGTCGCCGCGCGCAACCTGGCACTGTTCCGCGAGTGGGCGGCGCGGCCGCGGACCGGCGCGCCGCAACGGCTCTGGTTCCACTTCTGGACCCGGCCGGTGGCCGTGATCGGCGCCGACGCCGTGGCGGCGGTCCAGGTCGAGCGGACCATGATCGACTCCGCCGGCGCGGTGACCGGCACGGGTGAGCGCGAGATCATTCCGGCCCAGCTGGTGATCCGATCCGTCGGCTACCGGGGGGTCGCGCTGGACGGCGTCCCGTTCGACGCCGGCACCGGGCGGGTGCCCCATGCGGAGGGTCGGGTGATCCGGGACGGCTCCTTCTCCGCCGACGAGTACGTCACGGGCTGGATCAAGCGCGGGCCGACCGGTGTGATCGGCACCAACAAGTCCGACGCCGTCGAGACCGTCACCTCGCTGCTGGCCGACATTCGCGACGAGGCGATCGACCCGCACCACGACCCGGACGAGCTGGACCGGCTGCTGGCCGACCGGGGCATCCACCCGCTGGATCTGGCGGCCTGGCACCGCATCGACGCGGCCGAGATCGATCTCGGTCAGAGCCATGGCCGGCGACGGACCACGCTCGCGCATCGGCACGAGCTGCTGGCCGCGGCGGAGGATCCGGCCTCCGCCTGAGGCCCAGTGCGCCGGGTCAGCCGGCGATGTGCTGCTCGGCGAACGCGGACAGCTCCTCGAGCTGGTCCTGGACGGGGCCGATCGAGGGGGAGACCACCAACCGGTCGACCCCCTGGGCGGCATAGCCGGCGACCCGCGCCGGGGTGAGGTCGATCGAGCCCCAGCGGGTGTATTCGATCGCCGCCGGCTCGCGTCCGGCCGCGCGAGCCGTGCTGCGAACGAGATCGAGCTGGGCCTCCCGCTCGGCGTGCAGCAGCATGCCGCCGGGAAAGAACCCGTCTCCGCGCCGGCCGGCCCGGCGGGCAGCGGCCCGCGACGACCCGCCGACGTGGATCGGCAGCGGGCCGGACGGCTGGGGGAACACACAGAGATCGGTGAACGCGAAGAACTCACCCTCGTACGAGACGCCCTCCGGGCCGCCCGTCCAGAGCGCCCGGAGCACGTCGATCGCCTCGTCCGCCCGGCGACCGCGGCTGGCGAAGTCGACCCCGGTCGCGCCCGCCTCGCGCTCGATGGTGCCGAGACCGACGGTGAGCAGCCGGAGCCGGCCGCGGGAGAGCAGGTCGATGGTCGCGAGCTGCTTGGCGAGCACGACGGGGTGCCGGTAGGGCAGCAGCAGCACCGCGGTGCCGAGCAGCAGCCGATCGGTGGCCGCGGCGACGAAGGTCAGGCACTCGAGCGGATCGGCGACCGCCAGCGTCGGCGGGATCGGGTGGCCGCCGAGCGTGGCGCCGGGGTGCAGCGCGATGTGCTCGGGAAACAGGATCGACTCGAACCCGCACGCCTCGGCATGCCGGGCGACCCGCACCAGTGCGTCCGGGTCGGTGCCGTAGCCGGCCGTGTTGTACATCACCGCGAACCGCATCCGGTCAGCTGCCATGTCATCCGGCAGCGCGGCGTGCCGGCCGGCTATTCCGCCCGGTCCGGATCTCGGGCTCGGTCAGGCGCCGTCGCTGCGCGGGCCGTACATGATCAGCGCGACACCGACCAGGCAGATCATTGCGCCGGCGACGTCCCAGCGGTCCGGCCGGAAGCCGTCGAGCGCCATCCCCCAGGCGAGCGAGGCGGCCACGAAGACGCCGCCGTAGGCCGCCAGGATCCGGCCGAAATGCGGGTCCGGCTGGAACGTGGCGACGAACCCGTACAGCCCGAGCGCGATCACGCCGGCGCCGATCCAGGCCCAGCCCCGATGCTCGCGCACCCCCTGCCAGACCAGCCAGGCTCCGCCGATCTCGGCGAGCGCCGCGAGCAGGAAGAGCACGATCGACCGTACGACGTCCATCAGCGCACGCTACCGTCGCCGGCCCGGGCCCGGCGCCGCTCAGGACGTCGGGCGCGGCTCGTGTTCGACGACCGACTTGATCCGCTCCAGCGTCTGCCGCATGCCGCGCTCGTTGGTCCGCCGGCGGGCGCGGCCGAACAGGACCGCGTAGACCCGGAACGCCGGGTGCGTGCCGAGCTCGAACGACTCGGTGACCTCCGTTCCGCCGTCGCGGGGTTCCAGCCGGTAGTGCCAGTTGTTCGCCCGGGTGCCGGCGGCGTAGACGGCGAAGCCGAACTCGCTGCCGGGTTCGCAGGCCGTCACCTTGCACGAGCTCCAGTACGTCGGTCCGATCCCGTTCCGCTTCACGTGTCCGCGAAAGTGCGCGCCGAGCACGGGTCCGGTCGCTCCGTCCGCCCACTCCGCCTCGAACGTCTCCGGGCTGAACTCGCCGATCCGGGTGACGTCGCTGACGACGTCCCAGACGACCTCCGGGGCGGCGTTCATCCAGACGGTGACCGATCCACGCATGCGCCCGAACATAGTTGACACGCCCGGGTTCCATCGGGTGGCGATTCCTGTCGACGCCACTGCTGTCGGTCCACTCATGGCGCTTGGCTGTCGCGAATCGACCTCACGCGGGCCGGAGAGCGTTTTCCGTGGACGGTTTCTGCCGCACGTGGTCGATCTGCGACGCGACGTCACGATGAGCCCCGGTGTAGCCACAGTGTGGTGGTGCTGTGGCTGTCACTCGACCGCCGGCACGGCGAGGCTGATCGGCATGACAAATCTTGCGAATCCGGCCGACCAGCTCACCGACGTCCGCGACATGGTCGTGGTCCACAAGGCGTTCCGCCGCGAGTTCTCCCTGCTGCCGCAGCTGATCCGCGCGGTCGCTGCGGGCGATGTCCGCCGCGCGAGGCGGGTCGCCGAGCACGCTCGTCTCGTGCTCCAGGGCCTCCAGCTGCACCACACCGGCGAGGACGAGCTGCTCTGGCCGCTGCTGCTGGAGCGGGCCGCTCCATCGACGCAGCTGGTGCATCGGATGGAGGAGCAGCACCACCGCGTCGAGCGCTGTCTGGAGGCGATTCCGGCGCTGGTCGACCGCTGGGCGCAGGAGCCGACGAAGACCGCGGCGGACGAACTGGCCGGCACGATCGAGGAGCTGCGGGTGGCGCTGGTCGAGCACCTCGACGACGAGGAGGTGCACATCCTGCCGGTCGCCGCCCGGCATGTCTCGCCGGCGGAGTGGGCGGCGCTCGGCGAGCACGGTGTGGCTCGCATGTCGCCACGGCAGCTGCCGATCTTCTTCGGCATGATCCTGGAGGACGCCACCGACGAGGAGCAGGCCATGATGTTGGCATCGGTGCCGGGTCCGGTGCGGCTCTTCACCCGTACGGCCGGGGCGATGATCTATCGCCGCTACGTCGCCTCCGTCCGGGCGGTCAGTCCGGCCGGACCCGCGCGCTGAGCCGATCGATCAGCGCGCCGAGGTGGTCGAGTGACGCGGTCCGGCCGTCCGACCAGGCCTGCGCGTACGCGGCCGGGCCCAGCCCGCGACGTACCCCGGTCAGGGCGCCCTCGGCCAGCGCCGCCGAGGCCGCGAACCGCGGATCGACCTCGTGGCTCACCGACAGCGACGCGACCGCACCGAACAGCTCGGCGGCGACGACGAGCTCACCGGCGGCCGCGGCGACCCCGGCGGCCGCCGCGAGCGAGTACGCCAGGGTCCAGCCCATCCGAGCCGCCAACCCCAACCGGACCGCCTCCAGCACCGCTCGCGCGGTCGCGGCGCGGTCCCCGGCCAGCTCTTCGAGAGTGCCGCGGATGTTCAGCACGGTGGCGAGGGTGAACGGGTTGCCCAACGCCCTCGCCGCGGCCTCCGCCGCGATCAGCCCCGTCCGAGCACTGCCGAGGTCGCCCTCGGCCAGGTCGGCTTGCGCCAGGCTGGCGACGGCGTGCGCGTGATGCCACGCCAGGTCGGGGTGAGTCACCGTGTCCTGGATCAGCCGCTCCAGCACGGGTTTGGCCAGGGCGGTCCGACCGTCGAAGATCGCGCCCAGCGCACTGACCAGATCGATCTCGGCTCTGAGCTCGTCGCCGGCGTCGAGCGAGACCGCTGCGACCCGGGCCAGGCCGGCCTGAGCAGCCATCTCGGTGAGGTTGCCTCCCACCAGACTGAGTCCGGCGCCCGACACCCGGGCCCGGGCCACGGACCGGGCCGGGAGGCCGCGGTCCGGCAGCGCCGCGAGCCAACCGCGAGCCTCCCGGGCGTGGCCCCGCAGAGCCAGGCCGAGCCACAGGCTCCAGACGAGCTGGGCGACCTCCGCATAGTGCCGGGTCGCCAGCATCCGCTCCACGGCCAGCCGCACGTTCGCCTGGTCGGCGTCGAGCAGGTCGAGGGCCGTCACCAGTCGCGAGTCGTGCAGGGCGGGGCGCAGCCCGTCGGCCAGCTCGGTGAAGTGGCGCGCGTGCCGGTCGCGGGTGCCATCGACGATCTCCTGGCCCAGGTCCGCGAGCCGCGCGGCGGCGTAGTCCCGGATCGGTTCGAGCAGCCGGAATCGCGACTGGCCGCCCGGGCCGATCGTCCTGGAGACGAGCGCGTGATCGAGCAGGGCCTGAAGTCCATCGAGGACGTCCGGGTCGTCGCCGAGCACCGCCTCCACCGCCGCCAGTGTGAATCCGCCCCCGAACACCCCAATGCGAGCGAACAGCCGCTGTTGCTCGCCGTCGAGCAGCTCCAGGCTCCAGTCGAGCGTGGCGTCGAGGCTCCGTTGCCGGTCGGGAAGGTCTCGTGGGCCGGCGGAGGTCCGGAGCCGGTCCAGCCGAGCGATCAGCTCGCTCGGCGACAACATCCGGGTCTGCGCGGCCGCCAGCTCCAGCGCCAGCGGCAGACCCTCCAGCCGACGACAGATCTCGGCCACCACCGGCGGATCGATCTCGACCGAGGCGGTCCCGCCGACCAGCTCGGCCCGCCGGAGGAAGACCTGGACGGCAGCGGACGAAGCGATCGCCGCGAGATCGTCGGAGACCGGCACCGGCAGTGGCTCGATCGCCACCACCTTCTCGCCGCGCAACCGCAGCGGTGCCCGGCTGGTGGCGAGCACCACCAGACCCGGGCAACCGGCCAGGATCTCGGCGATGGCCGGCGCCGCAGACAGCAGATGCTCGAGGTTGTCGAGGACGAGCAGCGCCCGCCGGTCGCCCAGGCGAGCGATGACGGCCGTGGCAGCTTCGGGATCGCCGGTCTCGGGCAGGCCGAACGCCCGGGCAATGGCGGGAAGGACCAGGTCGGCCGCGGTCAGCGCCGCCAGCTCGACCACGACCGGGCCACCTGGATAGGCCTCGGCCAGGCGTGCGGCCAGCTCGATCGCGAGGGTGGTCTTGCCGACGCCACCCGGTCCGACCAGGGTGACGAGCCGATTCCGGCCGGCACCCAACAAGGCCGTCAGCTCCGTCAGTTCGACCTCACGGCCGATCGGGGGCCCGGTCAGTGGCCGGAGGAAGCCCGGTTCGCCTGTCCGAGCAGGTCGATCGCCGATCGCCCCCGATGGCTGGTCCCGGTCGGCGGACTGCCCGGGATCGTGCGGTGGTCGCTCCGTCTCGACCGGAGTCGTGGCCCGGCGCGACGGCGCCGCCGCGATCAGCGCAGCGCGCGCGGCCGGGTCCGGTTGCAGCGCGTCGGCCAGGGCTCGCACGGTGTGCGGATACGGCCGTGTGCGCTCGCCGCGCTCGAGCGCGCCGATGGCCTTGACCGTCAACCCGGACCGCTGGGCGAGCTCCTCCTGGGACAGCGCCGCCCGGCGTCGCAGCTCGCGAAGCAGCTCGGCGAACGATCGGCCGGCGGCTTCCATGGCCAGACCCTAGTAGCGACCACTGGTGCGGCGTCGCCAGTCGGGCGGAACTGTGGGTGCAGTGTGGGTCCTCTCGGCAGGCGACCGGCGAGATCGTGGACGCACGGCATTCGATTCCACCGAAGGAGACAGCTCATGACACTCGTCGAGGACCCACAGACCGCGGCCGGCCGGCCGACCAGACGGCGGACGTACGGATCGCTGATCAGCTGGCTGCTGATCGCCGCCTTCACGGTGTCGATCGCTTACACCGCCTACACCTCCGTCGTCGGCCTCGCCGACCCGGGCTTCACGCTGGGCACGCCCATGACCTGGGTCTTCTACGCGGTCTGTTTCGCCGTCGCCGTGCTGGCCCGCCGGCCGGCCGCGGTCGCGCAGTGGGTGGTGTCGGTGGTCGTCGCGGGGCTGTTGGCGATCTCGGTGTTCGTCTATCCCGCCATGTTCACGCCGCGGCAGCAGACCACCGTGGGCTGGCTCGAGAACGACGCGTACGTCGGCCTGCTGTCCGCGGCGCTCGTCCTCGGTGTGCTCCGGCTCCGCGGCATCACGCTGGCACCGCGATGACCCGGCGGATCGCGGTGATCGGCGGCGGGATCGCCGGGCTGGCGGTCGCAGCGGCGCTCGATCGGCGACGCTTCGAGGTCACCGTGTACGAGGCAGCGCCCGAGCGCGCGACCGGCGGCAGCGCGCTGGGCATGTGGCCGGCCGCACGTCGGGCGTTGGCGAGGATCGACGCACTCGGCGCGGTGGCGGCGGGTGGCTGGCGGATCCGCGGCGGAGCCGTTCGCGATCTGAACGGTCGGGTGCTGTTCCGGGCCGGCGGCCTTGACCTGCTGATGGTGGAGCGGTCCGTCCTGCTCGCAGCGCTGGAGGCGGCCCTGCCGGCGTCGGTTCGGCGGGTGTTTGCCCGGGTGGCCGAGCCGCAGTGGCTGGACGCCGACGTGGTGATCGGGGCGGACGGCGTCCGCAGCGCCGTCCGGCCGCTGGTCCGCGGAGAGGCAGGTGGCGCCGGAAGCGGTGCCGAGCGCCGACCCACCCGCTGGCTCGCCCTGCGCGGGTTGGCTGAGGAAGCGCCGGACCCGGAGGTCATCGGCGAATACTGGGGCGCCGGACGGCTGTTCGGCATCGCCCCGATCGGTGCGGACCGGACGTACTGGTTCTCCTGTCATGAAAGCGAGCTCGGGGAGCCGCTCGACCCGGCCGACGCGCTGGCCGAGGCGCGGCTGGCCTTCCCCGACGCGGCCCCGGCCGTCCGCGAGCGGCTCGACGCGGCCGACGAGCGAACGCTGGCGAACCGGTTGTGGGTGGCGCCGCCGATGCGGCGCTACGTGAACGGTCGCTACGTGGTGGTCGGCGACGCGGCCCACGCGATGGTGCCGAACCTCGGCCGGGGCGCCTGCGAGGCTCTGGTCGACGGGGTCTCGCTGGCGACCGCTCTGAACGCGGGCGGACACACCTCCATCGGCGGCCTGAGCGCGTGGCAGGCCCGCCGGGTGCCGTCGACCCAAGCCGCCCGGATCGCCTCCGCGATGATGATGCGGCTCGCCGTCAGCGGCCGGATCGGATCCGCCCGGACGGCGATGTCGGCGGCGCTCAGCCGGGTGGGTCCGTCCCGAGCAGATCGCTGACGGGGGCGTTGCTGACCTGGTCGTTGCTGACCGATCGGGTCGGGCCGACCAGCCGGCTCATCAGGTCGACCAGGGTCTGTTCGGGATCCTCGCTGATCCCCGCGTGCACGGGCGACGGCTGGACGACCGTGCTCCGGGGCGCGACCAGCATGCCGAACCGGGTCGCCAGCCCGGTGTTCTCCCGGGCCGAACCGACGCCGTGGTGGCAGGCGCCGACGGTGGCCAGCGCCGCGGTCCGGACGGCGTCGAGGTCGACCTCGGGATCGAGCGCTCGCAGCCGGACCTCGTCCACCGCGACCGCGGCACGCAGCAGCTCCAGCTGCTGGCAGTAGAGGATGACCCCGATGTTGACGAACTCCCCGCGGTCGACCCGCGGCACGGCGCGCAGCACGGCGTACTGGAAGGCATAGCGACGCCCGCTCACGGCAGCCACCGCTCGGCGGCGGCCAGCCGCATCGCCAGGTAGGTCCGGTAGGCCGCCCGGGCGGCGGCCGCGTCCGGCGGGGCTTTCGGGTCGGGACGGTCGGGATCGGGCAGCAGCCAGTCGTCGGGCACCAGCTCGAGCACCTCGTCGAGCAGCTGCTCGCTGACCTGGGCGCTGAGCCGGTCGTGCACCGTGCGGGGATTGCCCCGGCCGCTCAACACGTGATCGGCGTAGTTGTAGGGCGACCGGGCGAACGCCTCCGGCGAGCCCCAGGCGTGGTGGAAGCGGAGGCAGGCGCCGTGGTCGATGGCCCACAGCGTCCGGTGCCAGATCAGCAGGTTGGTGTTCCGGGCGCTCCGGTCGACATTGGCGACGTACGCGTCGAGCCAGACGATCGGCGCGACGTCGGCGGGGTCGATGTCGAAGCTGCGGTCGTAGCCGACCGAGCCCGGCAAGAAGTCGATCGCCAGGTTCAGTCCGACGCTGGCCTTGACCAGGTCCTGGACCTCCTCGTCGGGTTCACGGCGGCCCAGTTCTTTGTCGATGTCGATCAGCGCCAGCTCCGGCACCTTGATCCCGAGCCGCCGGCCCAGCTCGCCGACGACGATCTCGGCGACCAGCGCCTTGGTGCCCTGACCGGCACCGGTGAACTTGACGACGTACGTGCCCGAGTCGTCCGCCTCGACCAACCCTGGCAGCGACCCACCCTCACGCAGCGCGGTCAGGTAGGTTGTCGCCGTGATGAACGGGAGCACGCGGGCAACGCTACTGGCCCGGAGACCCGTCCACGGCGAGAGTCGACTCGCCGGCGAGCGCGAGCCGGCCGGCACGGCCCAGTTTGACCCTCTCTGGCCCGCCGCGTAACCTAGATCCTCGGTGTGCGCCCGGCCGGACGGTCGCGTGCGCCCCGCATCCAAGCAGTTGCTCATCAATCTGAACGACGAGAGTAGGTCAGGCGTGTACGCGATCGTGCGCAGTGGCGGCCGCCAGCACAAGGTCGCTGTCGGCGACGTCCTCGAGATCGACCGCAGCGAGAACGAGGTCGGCGCCAGCGTGAGCCTGCAGCCGCTTCTCCTGGTGGACGGCGAGACCGTCAGCACCGACGTGTCCGGTGCGACCGTGACCGCCGAAGTGCTCGGCGAGACCAAGGGTCCGAAGATCCGGATCATCAAGTACAAGAACAAGACCGGCTACCGCAAGCGCCAGGGGCACCGTCAGAAGTACACCCAGGTTCGGGTCACCGGGATCGAGAGCTGAGGCAGTCAGATGGCACACAAGAAGGGCGCGTCCTCGACCCGCAACGGTCGGGACTCCAACTCCCAGCGGCTCGGCGTCAAGCGGTTCGGCGGCGAGCAGGTCAACGCCGGCGAGATCATCGTCCGCCAGCGGGGCACCCACTTCCACCCCGGTGACGGGGTCGGCCGGGGCGGCGACGACACGCTGTTCGCCCTGGTCCAGGGGCAGGTCGAGTTCGGCACTCGGCGTGGCCGCCGGGTCATCAACGTGACCCCAGTCGCGGCTGAGTGAGACCCAGCCCGCACGTACGCAACTGATGAGGGTGGTCCCGGACGGGGCCACCCTCATCGCATTTCCGGATAGGAGGTGGGTTCGGTGGCGATCCCCAGTTTCGTCGACCGGGTGACCCTCCATACCTACGGCGGCAACGGCGGGCACGGCTGCGCGTCGGTCCACCGGGAGAAGTTCAAGCCGCTCGGCGGCCCGGACGGTGGCAACGGCGGTGACGGCGGCTCGGTGATCCTCCGGGTGGATCCGAGCCTGACCACTCTCGTGGACTACCACCGCGAGTCCCACCGCCGGGCGACCAACGGCCAGCCCGGCAAGGGAGACCACGCCAACGGCGCCAACGGCGAGGACATCGTGCTGGCCGTACCCGACGGCACCGTGGTCAGCGACGCCGACACCGGCGAGGAGCTGGCCGACCTCACCGGCACCGGCTCCGAAATGGTCGTTGCCGCCGGCGGCCGCGGCGGCCTCGGCAACGCCGCGCTGGCCTCGAACAGCCGCAAGGCACCCGGCTTCGCGCTGCTCGGCGAGGAGGGCGAGACCCGGGTCGTCACGCTGGAGCTGAAGGTGGTCGCCGACGTCGGGCTGGTCGGTTTCCCCAGCGCCGGCAAGTCGTCGCTGATCGCCGCCATCTCGCGCGCCCGGCCGAAGATCGCCGACTACCCGTTCACCACGCTGATCCCCAATCTCGGGGTAGTGGTGGCCGGCGACGTGACCTACACCGTGGCGGACGTACCCGGCCTGATCGAGGGCGCCAGCGAGGGCCGTGGACTCGGCTTCGACTTCCTCCGGCACATCGAGCGCTGCGCCGCGCTGGTGCACGTGATCGACTGCGCGACCTTCGAGCCCGGCCGGGACCCGCTCACCGACCTGGACGTGATCGAGGCGGAGCTGGTTGCGCACGGCGGGCTGGAGGACCGGCCGCGGCTGGTCGCGCTGAACAAGATCGACGTGCCCGACGCGGGGGAGCTGGCCGAGCTCGTACGGCCGGAGCTGGAAGCGCGTGGGCTGCGGGTCTTCCCGATCTCGACCAAGAGCGGGGCCGGGCTGCAGGCGCTGACCTTCGCCATGGCCGAGGTCGTGGCGGCCCGGCGCTCCACCCTGCCGCCGCCCGCGCCGCCGCGGATCGTGCTGCGACCGAAGCCGGTCGGATCGCGTCCGGGGCACGAGGAGTTCACCATCCGCCGGGAGAACGACCTGTGGCGGGTGGACGGTGAGAAGCCCGAGCGCTGGGTCCGGCAGACCGACTTCGGAAACGCCGAGGCGGTGGGCTATCTCGCCGACCGGCTGAACCGGATCGGGATCGAGGACCGGCTGCTGGAGCTGGGCGCCCGGGCCGGCGACGGCGTCGCGATCGGCGGCGAGAACGCGGTCGTGTTCGACTTCGCCCCGCAGATCGACATCGGGGCCGAGATCCTCAGCCGCCGCGGTGAGGACAACCGGTTCGAGGCTCAGCGTCCCGCCGCCCAGCGGCGCCGCGAGCTCGATCGGGAGTACCACGCCCGGAAGGCCGAGGAGCGCGCCGACGACGACATCGACGACGACCTCCGATGACGGCCACCCTTGCGATGACGGCCGCCCTCCGATGACGGCCGCCCTTGCCGGAAAGTGTGCAGCTGTTGCATCCCTGAAACGTTCCGCTCTGCAACTGCTGCACAGTTTCCGGGGGACGGGGACGGGGACGGGGCGGTGAGTGAGAGCGCGCGTCCCGAGATTGCTTCCGCCCACCGGGTGGTGGTCAAGATCGGGTCCTCGTCGCTGACCACCGGCGCCGGCGGCGGCATCGACCCTGATCGGATCGAGCGCCTGGTGTCCGCGCTGGCCGGGGCTCGGCTGGCCGGCCGCGAGGTCGTGCTGGTCTCCTCCGGCGCGATCGCCACCGGACTCGCGCCCCTGCGCTTGAAGACCCGGCCGCGCGACCTGGCTACCCAGCAGGCGGCCGCCTCGGTCGGCCAGGGACTGTTGATGGGGCACTACACCCACCGCTTCTCGACGTACGGCCTCGAGGTCGGGCAGGTGCTGCTCACGGTCGACGACGTGACCCGGCGCAGCCACTACACGAACGCGTACCGCACGTTCGGTCGGCTGCTGGAGCTCGGCGTGGTGCCGGTGGTGAACGAGAACGACACGGTCGCGACGCACGAGATCCGGTTCGGCGACAACGACCGGCTTGCGGCGCTGGTCGCCCATCTGGTGCACGCCGACGCGCTGGTGCTGCTCAGCGACGTCGACAGCCTCTACACCGGGCATCCGAAGCTGCCGGACTCGCGCCGGATCACCGACGTCGCCTCCGACGCCGATCTTGCCGGGGTGGACGTCTCCCGGCGCGGCTCGGCGGTCGGCACCGGCGGCATGGTGACCAAGATCGAAGCCGCCCGGATCGCCACCTCGGCAGGGATCCCGGTCGTGCTCACCTCGGCGGACCACGTGCTCCCCGCACTCGCCGGCGACCCGGTCGGCACCCGCTTCCACCCGACCGGGAAGCGGCGGCCGACCCGGCTGCTGTGGCTGGCGCACGCCTCGGACGCGCGCGGCGAGCTTCATCTGGACGACGGCGCCGTGCGTGCGGTCGTCCAGCGCAAGGCGTCGCTGCTGCCCGCCGGTATCACCCGGGTCACCGGGACCTTCGCGATCGGCGAGCCGGTGGACCTGGTCGCCCCCGACGGCCGGGTGGTGGCCCGGGGGCTGGTGAACTACGACTCCGAGGAACTGCCCACCCTGCTTGGCCGGACCACCCGTGAGCTGACCGCCGAGCTGGGGGAGGGGTACGACCGGACCGCGGTCCACCGCGACGCCCTGGTCGTCCTGCGTAGCTGACCCACCTCGACCCGCCGGGTCCTTTCCTCTCCCGCCCCATCTCCCGTCACGGAAACTGTGCGGCTCTGGCAGCGACACGCCGGCGGGACCTGCAACAGCTGCACAGTTTTCGGAACGGGAGTCCGGGGAGTCCGGAGTCCGGGCGCCGGGGGAGTCCGGAGGCCAGGGAGTCCGGGCGCCAGGGGAGTCCGGGAGCCAGGGCGGAGTCCGAGGCGGCGGCGGCCAGGAGCGGGGCGGCCCTACAGGTACATCCCAGCGAGCCGAGGCGGGTCGGGCGGGGGCTCGGCGGGGAGGTCGCCCGGCTCCAGGGTGCGTACGTCCTCGGGCGTCGGCGAGTCCATCCCGACCAGCCGCTCCGCCTGGATCGACACGGCCTCCTCGAACACGTTGCGGGCGAACCGTCCGTTGCCGAAGTTGGTCGGCCGCGGCTCGGGGACCAGCGCGCGGAACCGCTCGGCCACTCCCGCTCCGAGCCGGAAGCCTTGCTGCTCCGCGATCCTGGTGAAGATCTCCAGCAACTCGCCGTCGTCGTAGTCGGTGAAGGTCAGCGTCTTCGGGAAGCGCGACGCCAGGCCGGGATTGGACGCCAGGAACCGGTCCATCTCCTCCGGATAGCCGGCGACGATCACCACCACCTCGTCGCGCCGGTCCTCCATCAGCTTGAGCAGCGTCGCGACCGCCTCGACCCCGAAGTCCCGGTGCGCGTCGGGCGGGATCAGCGAATACGCCTCGTCGATGAACAGCACCCCGCCGGAGGCCCGGTTGAACACCCGGCGAACTCGGGGCGCGGTCTGCCCGACGTACTGGCCGACGAGATCGACCCGGCTCGCCTCGATCAGGTGCCCGTTCGCGAGCGTGCCCAGCTGGGCATAGATCCGGGCCAGCAGCCGGGCGATGGTGGTCTTGGCGGTGCCCGGGTTGCCGACGAACACCATGTGCCGCGACCGGTCGGCGGCGGGCATCCCGGCGGCGTGCCGGAGCTGATCGGCCTTGGCCTCCGCGACCAGCCGACGTACCCGGTCCTTGATCGGATCCAGCCCGACCAGCTCCGCCAGCTCGCCCTGGGGATCACCGATCTCGACCTCGGGAATGGACTCGTCGAGCTCGTCCTCCTCGACCTCGGCCGAGCGCTGCGACCTGGCCCGCAACGACCCAGCCACCTCCGAGTCCACGGTCGGGGCGGCGCCGTGCTCGGCGGACCGCTCGGCCCGCCGGGCGCCGAAGCTGCGCACCAGCGGGTTGTGCGCCCGCCGCACGCTGAACAGTTCCTCGACGTCGGTGATGAAACCGATCGTGTCCGGGCAGGCCGAGGGCGACGGCGGTCCGGGCAGACCCGCCACCACCCGTGACACCTGGGCCGCCATGGCGAGCCACGCTCGGCAGGCGTCGATCTCGCCGGCGAGCATGCCGCGGGCCAGCCAGCCGCGGTTCTCCTGCAGCCACTCGGCGCCGTCGAACCCGTGGCTCCGGCGCTCGAACGCGGCGGCGATCGCGGTGAAACGTTCCGAACCGACCGCCACGGCCAGGCCGGCCGGCAGCGTGTCCAGGCCGTCGGCCAGGGCCATCGAGGCGATCACCTCCGACACCGACTCCGGCCGTGCGGTGACGGACGCGATGTGCGCGTGAGCCGCCTCGAGCCCCTCGTACGACCAGGCCAGCGCCGCCGCCCAGCCGGCGATCTCGGGCAGCACGGCGAACTCGTCCTCGGTCAGCAGCGAGTGACGCCAGAGCCGGCTGATCTCGGGGAACGGGGCACGGGCATGCAGATCGGTCAGCCGCGGAGTGTTCAGCACCCGGTCGTAGATCCGCAGCAGCACCTTGGCCCGGGCCGCTAGCGGACCGACCTCGGCCAGCAGCTCGACGCAGTCCTGCGAGAGCCGGAGCGCGTCCAGCCGGGCCGCGGCGTCGTTGCTGGTGTATTTCAGCAAGAACAGCGGCCATTCACTGTCGGTCATGTACCAGTTGCGGGCCACCAGCGGCTCCCGGCGCTGGTCAGGGGCCAGGAACTCGTCGACCAGCTGCTCCGGGAACTGGGCGTACTCGCCGGCGAAGATCGCCACATAGCCACCGAGGGACATCGCCAGGTTCTGCAGGAAGGGCGCGGTGTCGCGGGTGTCCTCCGGCCAGCTGGTCCAGTTCTGGGTGGCGCCGGCACGAGGGTCGGCGACCAGCTCGCGCACCCGGGCCCGGGTGCGCTCCCACCAGCCGGGCGGGACCGCCCACGGGTCGGCCGTGCCGACGACGTCGACATAGGGCTGGCCCGACATCAAGACCGCCAGATGATCCGGCAGCACCAACCTGGTCAAACGACCCTCACATCCCAGTGGAGCGGCTTCGGGGCAATCCTGTCATCTTTGTCTGCGCTCGTGTGCGCTGAGTTCTTCCGATAGGCGAAATCTGGGACGGGAGCTACCCTTGCGGACCGTACGTCGCAGTCGCACGAGGAGGCCCGCCGTGGTCGATCACGACGATCGGCTCTTCGTCGCCGAGGTGATCGGTACGTCCCTGCTCAGCCCGGTGATGCGCCGGGTGGTGCTCGGCGGTCCCGGGCTGGCCGATTTCGCCTCCAGCGGGCACCCCGACGAGTGGCTGCGGCTGTTCGTCCCGGCCGAGGCCGTCGGGGCACCGGGCCCCGACCCGCTCGACCGCTGGTACAGCGTGCGCCGGTGGGACCCGGCGGCCGGCGAGCTGACCGTCGACATCGTCGTCCACGAGCACGGGGTGGCGACGACCTGGGCGGAGCGGGCAGCGCCCGGTGACGTGATCGCGGTGTCGGCCCCGAACGGGCGGTTCGACCCGCTGCCCGACACCGATTGGCTGCTGGTGGTGGCGGACCAAACCGCACTGCCGGCGGCCTCCCGGATCCTCGAGGAGCTGGCGCCGGGCCGGCGGGCGTACGCGATCCTGGAGGCGCCCGACCCCGACTCCCTGGTGCCGATCACCTCGGCCGGCGAGGTCGACGTCGACTGGCGGTTCCACCCGGTCCCGGCATCGCTCGGCAGCCCGCTGACGGCGGCGACCCGCGAGTTCGCGGTGCCGCCGGGTCAGGGCTACGTCTGGATGGCGGGGGAGGCGTCCTGCTCCCGCGACATCCGCAGGTACGTCCGGCACGACCTCGGCTGGAAGCCGGCGCGGTACGACATCGTCGGCTACTGGCGCCCGGAGGCGGAGCGCTACCAGCAGCGCTACCGGGCGATCGAGGGCCGGGTCGGGGAGATCTGGGACCGCGGCCGGGCCGGTGGCAAGGACACCGAGGTGATCGCCGACGAGATCTTCGCGGTGATGGACGAGCACGGGTTGTGACCGCGACACCGGCTTGCGATCGGGTGCCCGGCGTCCGCTGAATCGGTTTTTCTTAATCGATTTTGTCCGGAGCCGGTCGAGGCCGTACGATTCTCCTGTCCGAACCCCGATGAACTCGGTCAGACGGCACGATCCCACCATCTTCCGCGCAGTGCCGCGCGCCCTTTTTCACCTCCGAGGACGGACGACCCGTCCCGGCCACCAGCGTCCGCGGCGCTCGCCGTAGAAAGTCAGTCGACAAGTGTTCATCGAGGCCCTGGGCTGGGCCGCCGCCGTGCTCGGCGCCGGCGTCGCGCTGCCCCAAGTCATCCGTCTGTTCCAGACCCGCACCACCGCCGGGCTGTCCGCGCCCGCGTGGCAGGCCACGCTCGGGGCGAACATCGCCTGGCTGGTCCACGGCTTCATCACCGGGCACGCCAACATCTGGCTGCCCAACCTCTGCTACTTGATCATCACGCTGGTGATCTTGTCCCGGCTGATCGTCGAGCGCGGGCTCTCGCCCTGGGCCACCTTGGCGCCGGGGCTGGCCCTGGGAGCGGTCTCGGTCGGGCTGGACGTCTGGACCGGTCCGGTCGTGTTCGCGATCGCGGCGCTGGTGCCGTCGGCCTTCACCCAGCTGGCCCAGTTCCGCGCGCTGGTGATCTCGACCAACGTCCAGGCGGTCTCGCTGACGTTCCTGATCTTGAACGTGGTCAACCAGGTGCTCTGGCTGAGCTGGGGCACGCTGGCCGGCGAGGTCTCGATCATCCTCTGCGCGTCCGCCCTGGGCACCCTGATGCTGCTGAACCTGGCCTGGGGCGCGCTGCGCCGCTACGGCCTGGTCCGCGCCCGGCTCGCGCAGCTCTCCGCCTGAGGCTGCCGGCCTAGAATGAGCCCTTGTGACCGTCGCAGAACAGGCTGAACGCGCCCGCAGCGCCTCGATCGTGCTGGCCCAGGCCAGCCGGGCCAGGAAGGACGCGGCGCTGGAGGCGATGGCCGATGCGCTGGCGAAGGCCGAGACCGCGGTGCTGGAAGCGAACGCCGAGGATGTCGACCGGGCCGAGGCAAACGGCACCAGCGCCGCGCTGATCGACCGGCTCCGGCTCACCCCGGACCGGATCGCCGGCATGGTCGACGGGCTGCGCCAGCTGGCCGGGCTGCCCGACCCGGTCGGTGACGTGGTCCGCGGCTGGACCACGGCGCAGGGGGTGGAGATCCGTCAGGTGCGGGTCCCGTTCGGTGTGGTCGGGATCATCTACGAGGCTCGGCCGAACGTCACCGCCGACGCCGGCGGTATCTGCCTGAAGTCCGGCAACGCGGCGCTGCTTCGCGGCTCGTCCAGCGCGGCCAGCTCCAACGCCGCTGTCGTCGTGGCGCTGCAGGCCGGTCTGATCGAGGCCGACCTGCCCGCGGACGCGATCCAGCTCGTGCCGGGTCCGCGGGAGGTCACCGCCGAGCTGATGGCGGCGCGTGGCCTGGTCGACGTGCTGATCCCGCGTGGCGGCGCCGGGCTGATCGACACGGTGGTGCGCAACTCGCAGGTCCCGGTGATCGAGACCGGCGTCGGCAACTGCCACCTGTACGTCGACGCCTCTGCCGACCAGGACATGGCGCTGGCCATCCTGGTGAACGCGAAGGTCCAGCGACCGAGCGTCTGCAACGCGATCGAGACCGTGCTGGTGCACGCCGATGCTGCGCCCACCTTCGTACCGCAGGCGCTCGAGGCGCTGGCCGGCGCCGGGGTGACGGTGCACGGCGACGAACGAGTGGCCTCGTACGGCACCGTGGTCCCGGCGACCGAGGACGACTTCGCTACGGAGTATCTCTCGCTGGACATCGCGGCCGCCGTCGTGGACTCCCTGGACGACGCGCTGGCCCACATCCGGCGCTTTTCCACCGGGCACAGCGAGACCATCGTCACCGACTCGCAGCGTGCGGCCGCTCGGTTCAGCGCCGAGGTCGACGCCGCGGCGGTGCTGGTGAACGCGTCCAGCCGGTTCGTGGACGGCGGTGAGTTCGGGTTCGGCGCGGAGATCGGGATCTCCACCCAGAAGCTGCACGCGCGCGGCCCGATGGGCCTGCCGGAGATGACCTCCACCAAGTACGTCGTGACCGGCTCGGGCCAGGTCCGCGGCTGACGCGATAGGCTGCGGCGCATGTGGGCACTGGTAGCGCTGGAGACCGAGGTCAACGAGCTCCCGATCCCGGCGTGGGGCTACGGCCTGCTCGCCTTCGGGATCCTGGCGATCATGATGCTGGTCACACTGGCCATCGGCAAGGGCCGCCCGCACAGTTAGGACGCCACCACCTCTGTTGACCGAACACGCACCCAGCGGCGCGACCGGGCTGGCCCGCCGCCCCTCGTCGCCGGACCGGCGCTACCGCCTGGGCGTGATGGGTGGCACGTTCGACCCGATCCATCACGGGCACCTGGTGGCGGCCAGCGAGGTGGCCGCCGTGTTCGGTCTGGACGAGGTCGTCTTCGTGCCCACCGGTCAGCCCTGGCAGAAGGCCGATCGCCGGGTCAGCGCGGCGGAGGACCGCTATCTGATGACCGTGATCGCGACCGCCTCGAACCCACGGTTCACCGTCAGCCGGGTCGACATCGACCGGCCGGGGGAGACCTATACCGTCGACACCCTGCGCGATCTGCAGACCGAGCGCGGCGCGGACGTCGACCTGTACTTCATCACCGGCGCCGATGCGCTGGCGCAGATCCTCACCTGGCGGGGCGTCGGCCGGCTGTTCGAGCTGGCCCACTTCGTCGGCTGCACCCGACCGGGGGTGGAGCTGCACGAGCCCTCGATCGAGAACCTGCCCGCCGACCGGATCACGCTGATGGAGGTGCCGGCCCTGGCGATCTCCTCGACCGCGTGCCGGGAGCGGGTCATGATCGACGAGCCCATCTGGTATCTGGTGCCGGACGGCATCGTGCAATACATCGCCAAGCGCGGCCTCTACCGGGCCGTGAGCCACGACCACCGAGCAGGACAGGACGACAGATCGTGATCATCACCGTCGGGGAACCTCGATGACGGCGTCGGAGGAGGCGCTCGCGCTGACCCGGATCGCCGCGGCCGCGGCCGCGGACAAGCTGGGCACCGACATCGTGGCGTACGACGTCTCCGAGCAGCTCGCGATCACCGACGTGTTCTTGGTGGTGACCGCGTCGAACGAGCGGCAGGTCGGCGCCGTGGTGGACGGGATCGAGGAGGCGCTGCGCGAGGTCGACGCGAAGCCGGTCCGGCGCGAGGGGGACCGGCAACTGCGCTGGGTGCTGCTGGACTATCTCGAGCTGGTGGTCCACGTTCAGCACAGCGACGAGCGGCAGTACTACGCGCTGGAGCGGTTGTGGCACGACTGCCCGCGAATCGAGCTCGGCGTGGACGTGCGCCGATGACGGCTGCACAGCTGGTCGTGCTCCGGCACGGACGTACGGCCTGGAACGCGAGCGGCCGGTTCCAGGGGCAGGCCGACATCCCGCTGGACGAGCGTGGGGTCGCCCAGGCCGAACGCGCGGCGGAGGTGCTGGCCGAGCTGGCGCCGGCCGAGATCGTCTCCAGTGACCTGTCCCGGGCCCGGCAGACCGCGGAGCCGCTCGCTCGGCTGACCGCGGTTGCGGTGCGGACCGATCCGCGGCTGCGCGAGATCAGCGTCGGGTCGTGGGAGGGCCTCACGATCGAGCAGGCGCTGGCCACGATGTCGCCGCCCGACGCCGAGGCCTACCTGGCGGGGGAGGACGTACGTCGCTCGCCGACCGGCGAGACCGTCGCCGAGGTCGCCGCCCGGGCGTCGGAGGCGCTCGCCGAGATCGGTGCCCGGGCCGAGCCGGGTTCGACGGTGGTCGTGGTGATGCACGGGCTGGCCGGCAAGGTCGGGGTGGCCCAGCTGGTCGGGCTGCCGAACGACTGCTGGCGAGCCCTCGGCAGCCTGCACAATTGCGGCTGGATCAGCGTCGAACGGCACCGCACCGGCGACTACTGGCGGATCAGCGACTACAACGTGACGGCTCCGCGCTCCTGAGGCTCCCCGTCCGCCCTGAGCCGGTCGGAGGGCGCGATCGCTCAATCCACCTCGAACGCCGTGCTGACGTAGGCGGGCCAGCTGACCGCACCTGCTCAACGTCGGCGTCGGGCGGAACGGGAACGCCGCATCGTCGGGCGAGAATCGGTCGATTCCGGCCGGGCTGTCGATTTCACGTCTAGGCGGCGAGCCGGTAACATCGTCCAAGCGCTCGGTCGAGGAGATCCCGGCCGGACGCATCGAGGGGCTATGGCGCAGTTGGTAGCGCGCTTCCATGGCATGGAAGAGGTCTGGGGTTCGAATCCCCATAGCTCCACACCTGTTCGGCCTTGTCAAAGACAGCTGCCAGCCTCGCGTCCGAGGCGGCCGAATCGAACGCAGGACCTCTGCGGGTCCATCCGAGAGCCCACGAAGTCTGCCAGTGTGGTCGAGCAAGCCGTAGGTGGTGGCCGAGGTCACCGCCGACACGGCACGACAGGCCGGTCGGCATCGGCACCCGTTGCGGCCTGTGCGTCTTCGACCGACCTGACGCCGGACGACGTGTGCTGAGTCCCAGGAGCTGAGCGCCAGGCTGAGCAGCAACGCTTCGATCGTGCAGGCGTGGGTAGAGCCCCGGATCAGCAGATGTCGATGCGCGGAGGTATACATGCGGAGGAGCGCGATCGGTCAGATCGTCCTCGTCGCCGTCCTGGTCGCCGCCTGTGGCACGAGCCCCGGCGCTGGGCCCGATCCGGTCTCCGGATCGAGAACCCCTGAGTCCGCCAACTCGACCGCAGCTTCGACCCCTGCTCCGACGGCGAGTTCGGCCGGTGACGCGCCAGCCAGCCGACCGGCGGCGGGCTCGAAGGAACTGCCCCGTGGTGGACAGGCGATCTTTCCGCGGTACCGGCTGGTTGGCTATGCCGGGGTGACCGGAGCAGCGAGCCTCGGCAGGCTCGGCACCGGTCCGTTGGATCAGCGGGTCGCCGAGCTGGAGAAGCGAGCACAGCCTTATCGCGCAGGTCGCGACATCTTGCCCGTCCTCGAGGTGATCACCACCGTGGTGCACGACAGTCCCGGTGACGACGGAAAGTACCGAACACGGATGTCCGATGACCAGATCGGGCGTTACCTTCGAGCTGCCCGACGGCACCGCGCGCTGCTGCTCTTGAACATCCAGCCCGGCCGTGCCGACTTCTTGGCGGAGGTCAAGGCCTATCGGAAGTGGCTGCAGGAGGCCGATGTCGGCATCGCGCTGGATCCGGAGTGGGCCATGGACGCCGGTCAGATCCCCGGCCACGCCTACGGCCACACCACGGGCGCGGAACTCAACGACGTCGCGGATTACCTTGCCGAGATCGTTCGAGCTCGTCACCTCCCGGAGAAGGTTCTTGTCTACCATCAGGTCGCACGCAGTGTGGTCCGCCACGAGAACGCTGTGACGGGGCACGCCGGCGTGGTCTTGATCAAGTCCGTCGACGGCCTCGGCGCGCCGGGTCCGAAGGTGGACACGTATCGGCTGGTCAACCGCGGCACGCCGCGACACGTGCACGCGGGATTCAAACTGTTCTTCACCGAAGACCGCCGAAACGGAGGCCGATTGATGAACCCGCGAGAAGTGCTGGCCCTGCGCCCGCGGCCCGAATACATCATGTACGAATGAGCTCGGGACTTTCGTGATCGGGGTGTTTGCCGTCGGCACCGGCCGGTGACCGGCGCGACGCGTGCGAGTCGTCCTCGTCGATCGACGCCAGCTGGTCCGCGTCGTCGTGGTCGATGCGGTGTGGACGGTGCTGCGGCACCGTCACGGGCTCCGTGTGGACGCGAGGCGGTGGTCGATGAGTTCGCGGAGGTGGTGGCCGGCGTCTCGCAGTGGTGTACCGCAGCGTCGGGTGCGGACGAACAGGAAGCCGCCGAGCAGTGCCGCCACGACAGTTGCACTGAGCTCGGTCGCGTCACCGACGTCGAGGCCGTACTCGGCCAACTCGGTGGTGATCATTCTCTGCCATCCGGCGAACACGTCGTCGCAGGCGACACGGATCTGGGGGCTGGTGCTCGCGATCTCGCCCGCGATGGTGCCGATCGGGCACAAATCGACGTAGTCGGTCGCCTCGAGGATGTCCGCCGCTTGGCTGAAGAAGGCGGCGATCGCCTCGCCCGGGGTGCTGGCCTGGCCGGCGAGGTCGAGGAAGAGGGCTTCGTGGGCGGCGCCGTCTACCCGGATCGCCGCACAGACCAGCTCCTCTTTGCCGCCGGGAAAGAAGTGGTACAGCGATCCGGTCGTCGCGACCGCGGTGGTGGTGATGTCTTTGAGGCCGGTGCCGCGGTAGCCGCGGGAGCGCATCAGGTCGGTCGCGGCCGTCAGGATCCGCTGGCGTGTGTCAGCCATGGTCTTGATGCTAGAACAGTCGCTCTACTAGAGTGATCGTTCTAGTGAAGAGGAGCCGCGCATGGTGTACGCAGCGATCGTCCGTCGACTCATCCGGCACGGCGTCGACCGGCTCAACGCCGGCGATCCGAGCGCCCTACTCGGCCTGGCTGTGCCCGATGTCGTGTTGCGGTTCCCTGGGGACAACCGGTGGTCCCGCATGTTCCGGCCGGTGGTGAAGGGTCGTCTGCCGCACGACACCCCATCGCGGGCTCGACGAGTGTCGCGCGTTCGCCGACGCGTTCGTCGAGCAGCGGATCCAGTTCGTGATCGAGGACATCCTGGTCACGGGCCCGCCGTGGCGGACCCGGGTCGCGATCCGGCTCCATGACTTCGCGGTCGCCGGCGACGGCACCGACGTCTACACCAACCGGGCGATTGCCTTTCTGGAGCTCCGATGGGGCCGACTGGTCGTCTGGGAGGACTACGAGGACACCGAGCGCAGTGCGGAGTGGGACTCCCGCCGCGGGCCGCTGCCGACGTGTGAACGCAGCTGCGGCAACGCAGCCGGCGAAGCAATGGACCGAGCCGTCGGCCCTGTCCGAGCATCACCTGCAGAGGGCGGGTGAACAACCCCAGTCCGGCGAGCGCGTTGCGACGGACCGCGGGTATCGCCGGTGTCGCCACAGAGCCGCGCGCGCCAATGGCGGCCGGCTGGCGCTGCTGTCGAGTTGACGTAGCGCCGACCTCCGGTCCATCCCCGCTCGACGTGCCGGCGTCGAGTCGGCCGGCGAATGACGTGGTGACAAACCACCCGCAGATCCGCGATGCTGATCCCAGCGATTACTTCGGGTTCCGTCGGGAGTATGTCGGATGGATCCGCCCCAGCCCCGCAATCGGGTGCTGGCATCGAGCGGCCCGGCTCGTTCGTCGGTCCCCGGAGTCGTTGCGGCCAGATCGAGAGGAACAGCGTCATGATCGCAGCACAACGGATCTGTCTGGCCAATTCGGCCTGGGTGACGTTCGACTTCAGCGCCGTCTCCGGTCCCTTCGTCTCGCCTCCGGTGACACTGATGAAGTGGCAGTCGTCGACGTACGACCTGGCCCAGCTGCCGTGCCCGGAAGGTTCGGTGTTCAGTCCGCAGCTCATCGCCGAAGCCGACGGCCGGTCCCAACCGCCGCCGCCGCCCGAGCCGGTGGTGCTCACCATGAACAACCAGACCGCAAAGTACGAGGCGACCGGCACCGTGTGGACCTGGGTCGTCACCCCGCAGGGAGTCGATCCGCCGAGCGGCCGACCCGACCTCCCCGACTTCCCGACGGACGTTCCGCTGAACCTGCTGCCGTATCGCAACTGGGACCAGCAGATCACCGCCGCCGCGGTGCCCACCTGTGCTCCGCGAACGCCGGACGACGTGGCGGCAGTCTGCACCTGGGCACACAACCACGGCTATCGGGTGCGGCCCCGTGGCGTGGCCCACGGATGGTCTCCCTTCACCCTGCCCACCCAACCGGACACCAGGCCGATCCTGCTGATCGATCTGACGAAGGGGTTCGCCTCGACCCAGCTGCTGGCCGCCTCCGACGGACTTCCGACCCGAGTCCGGGCCGGCACCGGCGTGACCATGCTGGCGCTGCTGGAGTTCCTCGAGCAGCAGGAGGGTGGGCACGGATCCGCCCCGGGCTTCGCCTTTCCGCATACGCCCGCTCCCGGCGATCTCACCCTCGGCGGGACGCTGGCGATCGGTGCCCACGGCACCGCCGTGCCCACGCCGCCCGAGGACGCCTTTGCGGCCAGCTATGGCTCGATCAGCAACCAGGTGCTCGATCTCACCGTCGTCTGCACCGATCCCTCGAACCCGTCCGCCGGCTACCAGGTCAAGACGATCGAGCGCGGCGATCCCGAGTGCAAGGCGCTGCTCACCCATCTGGGCCGCTGCCTGGTGCTCGGCGCGACGCTGCAGGTGATCGACAACTACAACCTGCGCTGCCAGAGCATCACCGACCTGCCGGGCACGACGATCTTCGCGGCCCCGCAGCCCGGAGCACCGACGCCGCCGAACTCGTTTGCCCAGTTCCTGCAGAGCAACGGCAGAGTCGAGGTCATCTGGTTCCCGTTCAGTGACAACCCGTGGCTTCATCTATGGCAGGTCGCACCGACCAAGCCCGCGAGCTCGATCGCGGTCGACGCGCCGTACAACTATCCGTTCGCCGACCACGTCCCCGACGAGCTCCAGCACTTCATCGCGCTGGTGCTGAACGGTGAGCCGTGGTTCACTCCGATGATCGGCCAGACGGCCGCCCGGATCACCGCCAACGGGCTGGACGGGAAGAACTGGGCCGGTATCTCCGGCACCTACCCGGTCTCGCGGGACATCTGGGGACCGTCGAAGAACACGCTGCTGTACATCCAGGACACGACCCTTCGGGTGACGGCCAACGGCTACGCCATCCACATCCGCCGCGACGCCGTCCAGCAGACGGTGCACGACCTGACCACCATGTTCAACAACCTGCTGAGCGCGTACGCGTCGCTGCGCAGCTATCCGGTCAACTCCGCGCTCGAGCTCCGGGTCACGGCGCTCGATGATCCGATCGGCGTCGGGGTTGCCGGAGCCGAGAGCCCGGTGATCTCTGCACTGTCGATGGACGACACCGACCGGACCAACGGTTGGGACACCGCCGTGTGGTTCGACGTGTTGACGATCCCCGGCACGACCGACTCGAACGCGTTTTACCACGAACTCGAGCAGCAACTCCTCGCCCACTTCACCGGTGCCATCGGGCGGGTGCTGCCGGAGTGGTCGAAGGGTTGGGCCTACACCGCGGACAGCGGACCGTGGACGGACGCGACGTTCATCGCCTATGTCCGCAATGCGCTCACCGAGGGCCGCAGCAGCGCGGACACGTGGGCGTACGAGAGCAGCGTCTTGGCCGCTCACGATGCGGGCGGGATCTTCACCAACTCCTTCCTCGATCAGCTCTTCGCGGCGAGTCTCGACGGTGCGTCCTCGAACGCCTCGCCATGATCAAGACCCAACGGCGCTAGCCGCCCAGGCTCTCCCGAGCCGCTCGACGCCGGACATAGTGACACCGCTGCCCCGTCAGCGCGTAAGCGGTCAACCGTTGGGCGGGCGGACGCCGTCGTATCAACGCACTTCATCCAGGTCTCTGTTCGGTTGGAAGGAGGGCACGATGAGCGTTCATACGATCCGAGATTGGCGAGGGATCAAGGTGCCGGTAGGTCGGTGCACCACCGAGGAACTGCGGCACATGCGTGCCGAGGCAGCCGTGGCAGCCAACCACATCGAGCAATTCATCGCCGAGGTGGAGGCGGAACTGGCGGAGCGTCGAGCGATGGTGTCGAATCGGGACGTTGCCGAGGGCAGGTCGGCTGCTTCCTGACGGTCTCATTGCCGTCGAGAGCCGCGAGATGATCAAGCCCCATGAGGGTGGCGGCGTGCTCATCAACGTGGCGTGATGTTGATCGACCCTGCGTCGCAGTCGCTCCCCGGCGATTCCGTCACTCGTTCGGGTAGCGGTCCGGGTCCACCTGATCGGTCTTGGCGGTGCCGCCCGCCACGGGCTGCAGCGTGATGCGATACGTCTGGTAGAAGGTCTGGGTGGTCGTCCGTGTGGTGCGGAACCCCAGACTCTGGTCGAACTTCTGGAACGCGCACTTGTGGCCGAAGGCGCGTGCCTTGCCGTCCCAGTCGGTGCCGCCGGTGAAGAAGACCGCGTACGTCCCGTCCGGGATCTCCTTGACCGTGTACTGCTTGCCCTTGCGGACATACACCGCGGCGGTGGGCTTGCGTCCTTTCGTTATGGTGACGACGGCGTCGGAGGAACCGCCGTTGTCGATCGTCAACAGTCCTTCGCCGTCGAGGCCTCGCGACCGAAGGAGCTTCCCGTTCGACGGACGCGCATCGACCTGCTGATCGGCCGCCGGCAGGGACACGGCGATCTTGGTGCCGGGCAACCGCGCCACTGCCGCACCGATCGCCGCTCGCAGTCCGGCCGTCGCCTTCGCATCGCCCAGGTCTGCCCGGACCGCTCCGCCGGTGCAGGTGACTCGGTCGTTGATCTGCTCGCCGACGCCCCCGACCTCCTTCTCGAACGCTTGCAAAGCGGCCACGAGCTGGGTGTGCTGGCTCGATAGCTCTGCGGGCGGCTGGACGGGCGTCAGCTTGTCCGCGGCCTGCCGGGTGGCCGTCTCGACCGCGCTGACCCGGTCATCCAGCCCTTTGTACGCGTTTGCGGTGGCCAGGCCGTCGAGGGCCTTGTCGAGTGGTCCGAGCGCGCCGGTCAGCATGGTCGCGTACTCCTTCGCCGAGACCGGTTGCGGCGGCGGGGGACTGTCATCGCCTCCGCTGCCCGATCCGGTCGAGCACGCCGTCACCAACAACAGGCTCGACGCCACCCCGATCATCCTGGTCACTCCGCCCAGCCGTTTCATGGCGACGATTGTGAGGCCCGGCGGTTTCGCAAGCCAGGTATTTCTGCGGCCCCGACTGAGCGATGTCGCGGTCAGGCTCGATGCAGATCGCCGTCGAGAGGTTCAGCTCTGCAGCTGAACGGTTTCGGAATGCTCGCGTCCTCGGCCCACCAGGCGTACCGGCAGGTCCGACCCACCGGCGCGCGGCGGCGCGTCGTCCTACAGCTTCGATTCGACCAGCGGGCAATGGATCAGCCTGCCGTCCGGGCCGGCCTGGAGCGACGCCGCCGGTCGGTTCCAGGAGTGGTGCTATGCCACCATCCAGGCCGCCGACCTCGTCTGGATCGTCTCGTAGGACTCCGGACGGTCGTAGTTCATGCCGTCGCTGAGCATGGGCAGTGCCTCGCCTCTGACGGCACGCGGCCGGCACGGCCCGGCGCCGCACTGCAGAAAGCCGCTCCATCCGCACTGCACAGATGGAAAGCGTCTTGACGAGCAACCGGAGCGAGGCGCTTGGTCCCGATTGAGTTCACGCCGATGGGGTCTGATGGGCGCCACGAGCTTGACGGAGGGCGGAGGCAGCCTTCGACACCTGAGCGCTAGCCGGCGGGACGGCGGTCGAGCTGGATGAAACCGTGGGGGAAGTCGCCACGGCGCAGGATGCGTCGAGTCAACCCGGTGGCTGCGGCCAGGGCCGTGGCTTTGTCGACGAACGTCGGAGCCGTGCACTCGTACTCGACGCCCTTCCACTTGATCGTGCACATGCCCGCGGATCGCACGTTCCGGACCCAGTCGGTCCCGCGGCCCCACGGCAAGGCGATGAGGAAGGTCGAATCGGTCGGGATGACCGCGATCGGCACCGCATATTCGTTGCCGCTCTTGCGTCCGCGGTGGCGCAGCACCGCCCACACCGAAGGGAATCGGTGCCCGGCGAGGTGGATCGCGATCTTGTTGAACTGCTTCGCCCCTCGAGGTACGCCGGCCATGGATCAAGCATGCACCCGGCCGGGCCGGCCGAGGCGCTGCACTGACTCGTCGGCCAGCCGTCAGCGTCGGCGAGAAGGATCGGATCGGGTCCAGCGACAGCCCTACGATGACGGTGTGAGCCTCAGCCGATGTTCAGCGCTCGGATCGCCCGCTCGACAATGACGTCGGGGGTGGCGTCGATGTCGATCACCACGCCGTCCTCGCCCGGGTCGAGCCGCTCGAGAGTCGCCAGCTGGGAGGTGAGCATCGAGGCCGGCATGAAGTGACCGATCCGCGCCGACAGCCGGGTGCTGAGTTGCTCGACGGTCCCGTCGAGGTGAACGAACCGGACCCGAGAATTGGCCTCGCTCAGCAGGTCGCGGTAGCTGCGGCGCAGCGCGGAGCAGGTGAGAACGGCGTCACCGGGATGGCTGTCGATCCAGGTCTTGATCTCGGCCAGCCAGGGCCACCGGTCCTCGTCCGTCAACGGGATCCCGGCGCTCATCTTGACGACATTGCTCGCCGGGTGGAAGTCGTCGGCCTCGGCGAAGGCGCAACCCAGCCGGGAGGCCAGCTGGAGGGCGACGGTGGTCTTTCCGCTCCCGGCGACCCCCATCACCACGATCGCGGTCCAAGTGTGTGCCAGTGCCGCGTCCGCCGCCCCGTAACGGCGGGGAGCAGCGGTGCCCTGCCGCGCGGCCGCAGCGGGACGAGCTGGGCTGCTCATCGGGGTTTCGCCTGGTCCAGCGCCGCCTGGACGGTGTCGACCAGGTCGCTCCAGGATGCGCTGAACTTGTCCAGGCCGTCCTCCTCCAACACGGTGACGACCTCGTCGTAGGAGATGCCGAGGCGCTCGAGCTCGGCGAGGACTGCGCGGGCCTCGTCGGCGCGGCCGCGGACCCGATCACCGGAGACCTCGCCGTGGTCGGCGAACGCCTGCAGCGTCTTCTCCGGCATGGTGTTGACGGTGCCGGCGGTGACGAGCTCGCTGACGTACAAGGTGTCCGGAAGCGCCGGGTCTTTCACGCCGGTGGAGGCCCACAGGGGCCGCTGTTTGTTGGCGCCCTGGGCGGCGAGCTCGGCCCACCGCTCACCGGCGAAGGTTTGCTCGAACACCTCATAGGCCAGCCGTGCGTTGGCGATCGCGGCCCGGCTCTTGAGCGCGTTGGCCTGGTCGGTGCCGAGGCTGTCGAGCCGCTTGCCGATCTCGGTGTCGACACGGGACACGAAGAAGGATGCGACCGAGTGGATCCGGGACAGGTCGTGGCCGTTGGCTGCGGCCTGTTCCAGCCCGGACAGATAGGCGTCGATCACTCCCCGGTAGCGGTCCAGGGAGAAGATCAACGTGACGTTGACGCTGATGCCTTCGGCGATCACCGAGGTGATCGCGGGAAGCCCCTCCACTGTAGCGGGGATCTTGATCAACACATTGGGACGGTCGACGATCTTCCACAGGTCCACGGCCTCCGCGATCGTCGCGTCGGTGTCGCGGGCCAAGGTCGGTGCAACTTCGATCGACACCCGGCCATCGACGCCGTTGCTCGCGGTAGCCGTGGCGGTGAGGACGTCGCAGGCGTTGCGGACGTCGTCCGTGGTCAGCGCCTTGATGGTGTCTTCGACGCTGCTGTGGCGGCCGGCCAGCTCGGCGGTCTGTGCGTCGTACGCGGTGCCCTGGCTGAGGGCGGCGGCGAAGATGGTGGGGTTGGTGGTCACCCCGACCACCGCGGAGCCGGCGACCAGTCCGGCAAGGTTGTTGCTGGTCAACCGGTCGCGGGACAAGTCGTCCAACCACACCGATACTCCGGCGGCGGCGAGGGCTTTCAGCCGATCACTCATGATGTTTTCTCCTTGGTCAGGGGCGAGCTCATCGCTGTGCTCGGGTGGCCGTTCCCGATCTTCAGCTCAGCACGCACCCGGTGCGGCCGCCGCTGGATCAATCCAGCCAGATCAGCTCCTCGGCGCGCCAACCGTTGCCACAAGTTGCCCGATTCGCGCTGGCCGGACGGGGCCCTGTCCATCCCTACCCGTGACGGCGCGGCGCCAGCCCCCGGCCCAGGCCGGTGTAGGTCAGCCGGGATTTTGGCAACAGGTGGCAAGCAGTGGATCGAGCGGCGGTTTGGTCGTTGACTTCCTCCATCAGGGCCGAGCGACAGTGGCCATGAATACCTGAGGAGCATCGATGACGAACCCTGCTGCTGTGGAAGAGCTCCGGTCGATGGAGCGGTTGCCGTTGAGGACGGTGGCTGGTTATGGTGCCGGTGATTTCGCGTTCAATCTGGCGTTCAGCCTGAGTACCTCGTTCTTGTTGTATTACTACACGGATGTGGCGGGCATCTCGGCTGCTGCGGTGGGCACCATGTTCTTGGTGGTCCGGTTGTGGGATGCGTTCGCGGATTTGCTGGCGGGCCGGTTGGTGGATCGGACGATGACTCGGTGGGGCAAGTTCCGGCCGTTCATCATGTTCGGGGCGGTGCCGTTGTTGTTCATGAGTTTCCTGGTGTTCCATGTGCCGACCAGCTTCGACGCGGGGATGAAGCTCCTCTATGCGTATGCGACGTATGCGGTGTTGGGTCTGGTCTACTCGTTGGTGAACATTCCGTACGGTTCGCTGGCGTCGGCGGTGACGCAGTCGGTGCACGAGCGGGCGAAGTTGGTCGCGGCTCGGGCGTTCGGCGCCGGTATCGGGGGTGTGGTGCTGACGTTCGTGGTGGGGCATTTCATCAGTGAGTTGCGGGGGCAGAAGACGCTGATCAAGGGTCCGGAGGATCTGGTCGCCTACCAGGCCGCGGTGCAGGGTGTGTTCACCAAGGTCACGCTGGCGTTCATCGTGGTCGGATCGATCGCGTTCTTCTTCACCGCCTGGGCGTGTCGTGAGCGGGTGGTGCGGACCCAGCCGCGGATCAGCATCGTCGAGACGTTCGGCACGCTGCGGTCGAACAAGCCGTTGGCGTACCTGTGCGGGTCGAGTTTCTTCTATCTGATCGGTGTGTTCGCGGTCGGCGGCACGACCGCGTTCTATGCCCAGTACGTGCTCGGCAACATCGGGTTGGTGGGGATCATCACCTTGGTGAACACCGGGATCTCGCTGGTGATCACGCCATTCATTCCGAAGATCATCGATCTGTTCGGGAAGAAGAACGTGTTCCAGTACTGCGGGCTGTTCACCATCGTGGGCGGGGTGGGCCTGTTCCTCGCTCCGGCGAACCTGTTCTGGCTGGTGCTGGTGACGCTGGCGATCAAGGGGATCGGGGCGAGCCTGATCAACACGGTGATGTTCGGCTTGGAGGCCGACACGGTGGAGTACGGCGAGTGGAAGACCGGCCGGCGGAGCGAGGGTGCGACGTACGCGTTGTTCTCCTTCACCCGCAAGGTCACCCAGTCGATCGGCGGGGCGGTCGGTGCGTGGGCGTTGGCGATCGGTGGCTACATCGCCGCCAGCGCGGCGAACCCGAGCCCGGTCCAGCCCGACAGTGCGATCATCGCGATCAAGGCCACCATCGGGCTGCTACCCGCCGCGGCCGCGCTGATCGCAATGCTGATCTTCATCCGGTACCCGCTGACCGACGCCCGGTTCAAGCAGATCCGCAACGAGACCGAGGCCCGCAAGCTCGCCCTCCTCACCGAACATGACGAGAAGCCGGAGGACTTCATCACCCCGGACCATAAGGCCTGACATGAGTGCACGGACCGCGGCGGCCCGAACCGCGCCCCAGCTCCGCCCCGACAGTGAAAGGACGGCCATGACGGCCACTTGGCTCGACCCCACTCTTCCCGCCCGTCAGCGAGCCACCGACTTGGTGGCCGCGATGACCTTGGAACAGAAGATCGCCCAACTCCACGGGGCGATGGAGACGATCGACATCTACGCTCTCTCGACTCAGGCGGCCGAGAACGGGGAGGACCTCGACCAGCTCGCCGCCCAGATCCGGATCGACCGGCACGTGACCGCCATCGACGAGCTCGGCATCCCACGGTTCCGGGTCACCAACGGGCCCGTCGGCGTGGGCATGGGCGACGGCACCCCCAGCCCGCCGGCCACCTCGCTGCCGATGACCATCGGCCTGGCCGCCGGCTTCGACCCCGAACTGGCCCACGCCTACGGCGACATCATCGGCTCCGAGACCGCAACCCTGGGCCAGCACGTGCTGGAGGGCCCTGGGGTGTGCCTACACCGCACCCCGATCGCCGGCCGCAACTTCGAGTACTTCAGCGAGGACCCCTACCTGTCCGGGGTGATGGGTGTCGAGGTCGCAACGGCCATCCAGTCCCACGACGTGATCGCCATGGCCAAACACTTCGCAGTCAACGACCAGGAGACGGAGAGGTTCCGGGCCGACGTGGAGGTCGACGAGCACGTGCTGCGTGAGCTCTATCTCCTGCCGTTCGAGATGCTGGTCAAGGACGCCGAGATCGCGGCGGTGATGAGCGCCTACAACCGGGTCCGCGGAACCTACGCGACCGAGAACCGCTACCTGCTCACCGACGTGCTGCGTCGGGACTGGGGCTTCGAGGGCTACGTGCAGTCCGATTTCTGGTCCTGCCGGTCCGCGGCCGCGTCGCTGACGGCCGGCATGGACCACGAGATGCCCGACGCCAAGTGGCTCAACGAGACCACGGTCCAGGCCGCGCTGCACGACACCAGCCTGGAGATCGAGACGGTCGACCGTGCGCTGGTCCGCCGCTTCACCCAGATGTTCCGGTTCGGGCAGTTCGAGCGTCCCTACGCCCCCGGCGTGATCGACGCGGCCGACCACGGCGCGATCGCCCGGCGCATCGGCGCCGAGATCGCCGTCCTGCTCAAGAACGACGGCGCCGTGCTGCCGCTGAACCCGGACCTGGCGGATCTGGTGGTGATCGGTCAGTCCGCCTTCGTCGACCAGGCCTGCCTAGGCGGCGGGGGCTCCTCGAAGGTCACCCCGCTCTACACCGTGACCCCGCGACAAGGGCTGGAGGACGTGCTCAGCGACCTCGGCTGCGACGGCACCGTCCGGGTGGTCACCGTGGCCGACGACCTGTCCAACCTGGAGGAGGCGAAGGACGCCGCCCGGCGCGCTTCCGCTGTGGTGGTGATGGCCGGCCTCATCGCCACCGAGGGTGCGGACCAGCCCGACGCGAACATGCTGAACGACCAGAACACGATGATCGAGCAGCTGCTCGGCCTCAACCCGACCACCGTCGTCGTGCTCAAGGACAGCAACCCGGTGCTGATGCCGTGGATCGACCATGCCCCGGCCGTCCTCGAGGTGTGGAACCAGGGCAGCGAAGACGGCCACGTCGTCGCCGATCTGCTGTTCGGGGTCGTCAACCCGTCCGGGAAGGTTCCCACCAGCTACCCGGTCACCGAGGACGACACCTTCTACGCCGGACATGCCGAACGGTATCCCGGCACCGACGAGGGCGACGGATTCCCCGTCATCCGCTACTCCGAAGGCCTGCAGATCGGCTACCGCTGGCATCAGGCGCACAACATCGAGCCGTTGTTCGGGTTCGGTCACGGCCTGTCCTACACCACCTTCGACCTGACCGACGTCGACGTCGACGCGCCCGACGGCGCGCGGGCGCCGATCACCGTCACCTTCACCGTGACCAACACCGGCCCTGTCGCCGGTGCCGAGGTCGTTCAGGTGTACCTCGGGATCCCCGCCGAAGGGCAGCCGCCCAAGCGGCTGGTCGGTTTTCGCAAGATGCATCTCCAGGCGGGTCAGAGCCAGACCGGCACCATCGTCATGGACCCGGCGGCCACCAATCACCCTCTCAGTGTGTGGAGCTACCGCACCGGGAGCTTCACCACCGTGCCCGGCGCCTACACCGTCTACGTCGGCACCTCGGCCGACCACACCCCGCACAGCGCGACCGTCACCGCCTCCTGACCCGAGCATCAACTGTCTGCCCAGATCGGGCAGTGCTGAAAGGACTTTCCGTGACTGAACTGGCCGAAACCGGGCTGGAAGCTACTGGGCGGGCCGATAATCGGCTGGCCGAGATCGGGGTGACGGGGCTTGCGGTGATGGGCCGGAATCTGGCCCGGAACTTCGCCCGGCACGGGCACCGGGTGGCGATCCACAACCGGACGTATGCCAAGACGCAGTCGTTGATCGACGACCACGGCGACGACGGGACGTTCGTCCCGAGCGAGTCGATGGCTGATTTCGTGGCGTCGCTGGAGCGGCCGCGGCGGGTGTTGATCATGGTCAAGGCGGGCGCTGGGACGGACGCGGTGATCGAGGAGCTGATCCCGCTGCTGGAGGAGGGCGACATCGTCATCGACGCCGGCAACGCCCACTTCCCGGACACGATCCGGCGGGAGAACTATCTGAAGGAGAAGGGGCTGCACTTCGTCGGCACCGGGGTTTCCGGCGGTGAGGAGGGTGCGCTGAACGGGCCGTCGATCATGCCGGGCGGGTCGAGGGAGTCGTACGAGTCGTTGGGCCCGCTGTTGGAGAACATCTCCGCGAAGGTCGACGACACCCCGTGCTGTACCTATGTCGGCCCGGACGGTGCCGGGCATTTCGTGAAGATGGTGCACAACGGCATCGAGTACGCCGACATGCAGTTGATCGCGGAGGCGTACGACCTGATCCGGCAGGGCACCGGGAAGTCGGCGGCCGAGATCGCCGACATCTTCCGGTCCTGGAACGAGGGGGATCTGGAGTCGTTCCTGATCGAGATCACCGCGGAGGTGTTGGCGCACGTCGATGCCGAGACCGGTCAGGCGTTGGTCGACGTGATCTTGGACCAGGCCGAGCAGAAGGGCACCGGCCGGTGGACGGTGCAGAACGCGCTGGACCTGGGGGTGCCGATCACCGGGATCGCGGAGGCGACGTTCGCCCGCGCCCTATCCGGCGGGGTCCCGCAGCGGGAGGCCGCCCGCGGGGTGTTGCCGGCGCATACCGCGGACTGGGCGATCGACGACGGCGACGCGTTCGTGGAGGACGTCCGGCAGGCGCTGTACGCGTCGAAGGTGGTGGCGTACTCGCAGGGTTTCGACCAGATCGCCGCCGCGAGTGCGGAGTTCGGTTGGGACATCGACCGGGGTGCGATGGCCCGGATCTGGCGGGGTGGTTGCATCATCCGGGCCCGGTTCCTGAACCGGATCACCGAGGCGTACGAGCGGACTCCGGATCTGGCCCTGTTGATCGCGGATCCGTACTTCACCGAGGCGATCTCGGCGGCGTTGCCGGCCTGGCGGCGGGTGGTGGTGGCGGCGGCCGAGCACGGCATCCCGACGCCGGCGTTCTCCTCGTCGCTGGCCTACTACGACGGGGTCCGGGCCGACCGGCTGCCCGCCGCGCTGATCCAGGGCCAGCGTGACTTCTTCGGCGCCCACACCTACCGCCGGGTCGACAAGCCGGGCACCTTCCACACCGAGTGGAGCCTGGACCGCAGCGAGACCCAGATCAGCGGCGGCGAGGCGCAGACCCTGCCGCCCGAACCGGCCGAGAAGGCCACCGACCGGCCCTCCTGAACGGACGCCGATGGGCCCGCTGGTCGCGCGATGTCCCTTCGCGGGCATCACTGCAGCCCGACCCTCCCTACCGCTACTGGTCATGACCCACTCCGAGCTCGTCCTGCGCCCGGGGTGAGCCGGGTCGTGCACCCGCCGACCTCTTCCGCCTCGAGCACGGCATGGTCGTCGAGCCTTCGGCGTCATCCTGGTCTGGGTCCTAGTCGCCGAGCTCGGGGAAGTACGGGCCCGCGGCTTCCGTACTGCCGGGCCGCACAACGACGCTGCGACGACGCGGGTCGAGCAGAGACGGGTCACGTCCCCGCGTGAGTAGTGCCCTGCCGGGTCGAAGGCGTTCTTCGCGATCGCGATCATGTCCAGATCGATCTCGGCGTAGATCAGACCCTCCTATGTTCGCGTCTGGGCTGAGGGCGTGGGCGATGTTGCGGTACATGCTGAAGCACGGCCAACGGCCACGTGCAGCTGTTCGTGTTGAGCCGTAGAGCGCGAACTTGCTCAACGGCTGGAGGTGCTCCGCGCAGGACAGGGCGCCGAGCCGGCCGAGGTCGGTGTCACGACGAGGTCGCTGCCGTCTCCCTCACCGAACAGGGACCGTTCGACGTGAGTCGGCTCGAGCTTGCGGCGGTGGAAGAGGATGTCGCCGTCTGCGCCGATGGCGGTCTGCGAGATGTACAGGGTTCCCCGATCGCGTTCGCTGAATCCCAGGACCACCGCGATCTCGTGGCTGCGGGCCGCGGCACGGATGGCGAGCATCTCCGGGCCGTCGGTGGCCAGCGAACTGCGGTGATAGCGCGCCACCATCGGCATCTGGTTGGCGACCGCGTCAAGCCAGAGGAAGAACGGGTAGCCGGGGAACCAGACCTCGGGGAAGGCGATCAGCTTGGCGCCGGCGTCGGCGGCCTCGGCGATCAGCTCGAGTGTTTTCTCCAGCGTGCCTGCGGCGTCCAACCAGACCGGTTCTGCCTGCACCGACGCGACACGATACGTAGTCGTCACCATCACCACTCCTTGGGGTTGCAGCGTCCTCGACGGGCGCCGGCAATGCTGCTGTGGTTCATCAGCGCTTCAGGATCACCCGAGCACGGCGGAACCGCGAGCCTTCCTCGCACTCAGCGGAACTACAGTCGGTCTGTCGGGTCAGGAGAGGAGGGGCCATGGGCGAGGTGAACCGTGGACCGAGTGTCCTCACCCGAGCCTTCGCGATCTTGGACGCCTTCGGCACCGTCAGCCCGGAGCTGACCCATGGCGCCATCACCCAGGCGACGGGGCTGGCCCCGGCGACGGTGCACCGCCTGCTCGCCGAGCTCGTCGAGCGGGACGCTGTCGAGCGAATCGGCCGGGGCCGATATCGGATCGGGATGCACCTGTGGCGACTCGGCTCGCTCGCCCCGGCCGGCCGCAACCTGCGAGACACAGCATTGCCCTATCTGCAGGACCTGTTCGAGGTCACCCACGAGGTCGTGCATCTCGCTGTCCTGGACGACGATCGGGTGATGTACCTGGAGAAGCTCGAGGCGCGCCCCGGGGTGTCCGTGGTCTCCGGGGTCGGGCTCCGGCTGCCGCTGCACGCTACCGGCCCGGGCAAGGTGCTGCTGGCCCACACGCCGCCCGACTTTGCCGAACGCATCCTCTCCGGGCCATTGCCGAGACACGCCTCGGGCACGATCACGGACTCCCGTCGGCTCCGCGCGACTCTTGCCGCCATCCGGCAGCAGGGATACGCGATCTCCCGCGATGAGATGACCGAGGGAGCAGCCTCGGTCGCCGCCCCGGTCCGCGACAGCGACCAGGTCGTGGCCAGCATCTCGGTGGTCGTCCCCAGCAAGGCGGGCGACCTGTCGCCGCTCATACCGCCGGTTCGTCTGGCTGCGCTCGGGGTCACCCGAGAGCTGCGCCGGGGCCGAGCGCGTTGATCGCCCGAGGCGATATTCCGTTGAGCGGAAGGCGGGGTTGGCGGGGCGACAGCTGGCGCCCAGACTTCGGAGCACGCCCGTTCGTTCAGGGCGCCGATCACGTCTCAGGGATCTGCATCGGGTCACTGCCACTGCTGCGAAGGAAGTCGATGACCACCGTCCGCGACGCCGCGTTCCGTGCGCTCCGCCAGCTCGGCGGCACCACTCTGTTCGCCAATCCCGGGTCGACAGAGATCGGCCTGTTGACCGATCTGTCGGAGGACTTCGAGTTCGTCCTCGCGCTGCACGAGGGCTCGGTCGTCGGGATGGCCACGGGCTACGCCCTCGCAGCCGGCCACCCGGCGGTCGTGATACTGCACACCACTGCCGGACTGGGCAATGCGGTCGGCGCATTGGCGACCGCCCGGGAAAACGGGGCACCCCTCGTCGTGGTGGTCGGCCAACAAGACCGACGCCATCTGGCCTCCAACCCATTTCTGAGCGGGCATGGTCTCGACCGGCTCGCAGGCGACTACCCGGTATGGACGATGCAACCGACCCTTCCCCGCGACGTGCCTGGCGCGATCGCGCGAGCATGGTGGGAGGCCGACCAGGGACGTGGCCCCGCCCTGGTGATCGTGCCGATGGACGACTGGGACGTGGAGATGGACGACGACCCGATCCGTCTGGTGACGCCACAACTGCTTCGGGCCACCGAGGTCCCCGCCGCCGCGGTCGCCGAGCTCGCCAAGCTGCTGGCCGAGGCTGAGTCTCCGGTCGTCGTCGCCGGGGCCGGCAACAACGACCGTCGCGGATGGGAGGCGTTGAGGACCCTCGTCGAGCGACTCGACTGCCCGGTCTGGCAGGAAGCCTTCGGTGCCCAGGCCGGGTTCGCGCAGGACCACCCCCAGTTCGCCGGCCACCTCCCGGCCGGTCGTGCCGCCCTGCGTACGGCGTTGGCCTCGCACGACTTCGTCCTCGCCGTCGGCGCCCCCGTTTTCCGTCAGTACCCGTATGAGCCGGGGGCGCTGCTGAATCCGGGCGTCGGCGTCGCCGTGGTGACCCGCGAACTCGCGGAAGCGGCCCTCAGTCCCGTCGACTTGGCCATCGTCGCCGAACCCGCCACCGTCTGCCTCGACATCGTCGATCTGCTCCCCGAACGGCCGGCCAGGACCTCCGCGGAGCCGACGCCCGCTGTGGCTCCGCCCGTCGACGTCCGGCCCGCGGGCAGGCTGGACCCAGAGGACGTGTTCACCGCGCTCGCCGCGCGGCTGGACCCTGACACGATCCTCGTCGAGGAGTCTCCCTCCAGCCGCTCACGGCTCCAGAACCTGGTACCGGCGCGTGAACCACTCGGATTCCTGAGCGCGGCCATGGGAGGCCTCGGATTCGGGCTGCCCGCTGCGATCGGTGCACGAATGGCACGGCCCGACCGCCCTGTCGTCGCGGTGCTGGGCGACGGGTCGTCGATCTATGCCATCCAGGCGTTGTGGAGCGCGGCTCAGTACCGCGTCGGCGTGCTGATCGTCGTACTCGCGAACGGACGCTATGCGATCATGGACCAACTCGCCCGGTCCTACGGCAACGAGACGGGGCAGCCCGGACGCGCGCCGTGGCCGGCATTCCCCCAGATCGACCTCGCAGAGGTCGCCGAAGGCTTCGGATGTCCGGCCCGCACAGTGAACACTCCCGGCGAACTCGCCGAGGTGCTCGACGACATCGTGCCGGCACTGCGGTCGGGTCAGGCGCCCATGCTGCTGAACGTGGCCGTGTCATGAAGGTCGCGGTCGTCGGCGCCGGCGCCATGGGCTGCCGCTTCGGTGCCGCGCTCGGCGAGTCCGGTCGCGACGTGACGTTGGTGGACCCGTGGCTCGCGCACGTGCAGGTGATGCAGCGGCAGGGAGGCCTTCTCGTCGACGACGAACAAGGAACCCGGCTGGTGAAGCTGAAGGCGACCACACCCGAGGCCAGCACCGAGCAGCCCGACCTGATCATCGTCTTCGGCAAGGCCATGCAGACCGAGCGCCTGATCACGGCGGTCGCTCACCTGATCGGACCGAGCACGGTCGTCTTGACGCTCCAGAACGGATTGGGCAACGTCGAGACGATCTCGACCGTCGTGCCACGGGAGCGGATCGTGGCGGGTGTCACCACGATCGGCACCGAACTGCTCGGGCCCGGCCACGTGCGATCACTCGGCGACGGAAACACCCAGGTGATGCAGGTCGACGGGGCGAGTGGCGCCAGTAGCACGACCGTGCTCGACGCCTTCGCGGGATCCGCCATCGCAGTCACCGAGTCATCAGACGTAGCGACGACCATCTGGCAGAAGGTCGCGTTCAACGCCGTACTGAACACCTTGTGCACGCTGGCCTCTGTCCCGGTGTCAGCTCTGCGCAGCTACCCCGAATTCCCCAACCTCGCCGACGCCATCATCGAGGAGATCGTCCAGGTCGGAGCCGCGGAAGGTGTCGTCGTCGACAAGGCGGCTGTCTGGGCGACCATCGTCAAAGCCACCGACCCGACGATGAGCGGACACCACCTGCCGTCCATGCTGCAAGACCTCCTGAGCCAGCGGGCGACCGAAATCGACTACCTGAACGGCGCCGTCGTCCGGCGAGGCGCTCGGCACGACATCCCCACCCCGGTGAACACCGTGATCGCCCACCTCGTGCGTCTGGCCGAGGCAACCCGTTCCGAGAGAGTCACCTCATTGCACGGCTGACCTGAACGGTGCAGGTACTGCTGCACAGTCCACCCACACGAAGGAGTGTTTGACATGGGACTGCTCGACCACAACGCCTGGCAGGGCAAGATCTATTCGCGCGGATGGGTCGACGGCGGCGGTGGTGCCTATGATGCCGTCGAGCCGGCGACCGGTCACACGCTCGGCTCGGTCGGCGCAGCCAGCCCTGCCGACGTGCGCAACGCCGCGAGCATCGCGCTCGAAGCGCAGAAGGGCTGGGCGGCCTCCACCTATGACCATCGAGCGGCCGTCCTGCGCCGGGCAGGCCAGCTCTTCCTCGACCACGAGGAGGAGATCAATGGCTGGCTCGTCCGGGAATCGGGTGCGATCCAGCCCTTCGCGCAGTTCCAGACCCGCGGGGTCGCGGCCGAGGAGTGCTGGGAGGCGGCAGCACTCGCCAGCCACCCTTACGGGGAGCTGCTCCGATCCAATCAGCAGCGGTTGTCGATGGCCCGGCGGCTCCCGGTCGGCGTGGTCGGAGTGATCGCGCCCTTCAACGCACCGATCATCCTCGCCGTGCGAGCGATCGCGCCGGCGCTGGCGTTGGGCAACGCCGTGATCTGCAAACCCGACCCGAGGACCGCCATCTGCGGCGGTGCGGTGTTCGCCGAGATCTTCGCTGAGGCAGGCCTGCCCGAGGGACTGCTGCACGTGCTGCCGGGCGGCGCCGACGTCGGCGCGGCCGTCGTCGACGACCCCGACATCAAGGTCATCGCGTTCACGGGATCCACGCGGGCCGGCAAGATCATCGCCGAAGCGGCGGCCCGTCAGCTCAAACGGGTCCATCTCGAACTCGGCGGCAACTCCGCCCTGATCGTGCTGGACGACGTCGACCTCGAGAAGGCCGTTTCGGTGGGGGCATTCGGGTCGTTCAACCACGCAGGGCAGATCTGCATGGCGACCAGTCGGCACCTGGTCGCCGACACCATCGCCGGCGATTACGCGGCGGCACTCGCCGAGCATGCCGACCGGCTCCCCGTCGGCGATCCGACCGGACAGGTCGCGATCGGCCCGATCATCGACACCGCACAACGCGACAGAATTCACACCGTCGTCACCCGAAGCATCGAGGCGGGCGCAACGCTCGCCGCGGGCGGCACCTTCGACGGCCTGTTCTACCGGCCGACCGTCTTGTCCGACGTTCCGATCACCGCGCCCGCCTTCACCGAAGAGATCTTCGGACCCGTCGCTCCGGTCGTCGCCTTCCACGACCTCGACGACGCGGTCCGGCTCGCCAACGGCACCGAGTACGGACTGTCCCTGGGCATCTTGACCCGTGACGTCATGAAGGGTCTGTCGTTGGCCGAACGGATCCCCTCGGGACTGGTCCACATCAACGACCAGACCGTCAACGACGAAGCATTGATCCCCTTCGGCGGCGTCGGGGACTCGGGCACCGGCGCGCGGCACGGAGGGATCGCGGCAAACCTCGATGCCTTCACCGACACCCAATGGGTCACGATGCGGGCTGACCTACCGCAATACCCGTTCTGATGCCGATCCGCGCAACACAGCTACCCGCCGGCCACATCTCGACGACGGACCACGGGAGACTCGCGTGAGCAGCACGGTCCGAACCCGGTGGGCATCGTCGGAGCCGGACCCGCCGGGCTCATGCTGTCCCACCTCCTGACCCGCGCCGGGGTCGACAACATCGTGGTGGAGAAACGCGACCGCGAGACGATCCGGACAACCCACCGCGCCGGGATCCTCGAACACGGCAGCGTCCGCATGCTCGTCGACAACGTCTCCGATCGGGTGTTACGCGAGGGATATCGTCACGACGGTGTCGACCTGCGTTTCGACCGCACCATCACCGCCTCGACTTCCCCGACTTGGTCGACGCTTCAGTCTGGCTCTATCCGCAGAACTAGGTCTTCACCGACCTGGCGGACGCGGGCGACCGGAATGGCGGCGACGTTCGATTCGGAACGACGGCGATGGTCGACCGTCTCACCGCCGATCGCCCCACGATCGTCACGGCCGACGCCGGCGGCGCGACCTCGACCATCGAAGCCGAGGTCCTGATCGGCACGGACGGTTCGGGAGGTATTTGCAAGCGGGCCATCCCGCAAACAGAACGTCGTGACTTCTTCGTGGAGTATCCGTTCGCCTGGTTCGGCATCCTGTGCGAAGCACCACCCAGCGCACCCGAGTTGATCTATGCACACTCCGAACGAGGATTCGCGCTGATCAGCCAGCGTAACGATCACATCCAACGGATGTACTTCCAGTGTGACCCGGACCAGGATCCATCCCGCTGGAGCGACGAGCAGATCTGGGACGAGCTTCAGCGTCGGATCGACGGACCCGACGGCCTCCAACTCCAGCAGGGCCCGATCTTCGACAAGACGGTGCTCCGGTTCCTCAGCTACGTCTGCGAGCCGATGCGGTACGGCAACGTGTTCCTCGCAGGCGACGCGGGGCACACCGTCCCGCCGACCGGGGCCAAGGGCCTGAACCTCGCGCTCGCGGACGTCCGAGTGTTGTCCGAGGCCCTCATCTCCTGGGCTTCGGCCGGATCCCGCGAGCTGCTGGATCGCTACAGCGCCACGGCACTCGAACGGGTGTGGCGGTCGCAGAACTTTTCGTACTGGATGACGTCGTTTCATCGCCGCCCCGATTCGGGTGCGTTCGAGCACAAGCGCCAGCTCGGTGAGCTCGATGCCGTCGTCAGCTCTCGGCACGGCTCGGCGTATCTCGCCGAGGCCTACACCGGTTGGCCCGCGACCACCCGAGAGCCAGGCGACCGCTGACCCCTCTCCGCCGATCGTTGCCCGAAAGCCATCTGGCTGACCCACGCGGATCGGCGGAGTGCGTGAACGTCTTTGCGATACTGGTGTCAGAAGATCCAGTACGCGGCCGCCGCCATCGGCAGCAGGCCCAGCAGCACGGCGGGGTGGTAGGGGCGTCGCCGGTTGACCATGAGAATGGCGCCGGAGGTGATCAGGCCGAGGACACCGGTCATGATCCACAGTCCGACCACATCGGAACGCGCGAGGTCCGTCTGGCCGCCGGTGGCGATGTAGACGGCCAAGACACCGGCGAACAGTCCGACGACGACTCCGACGAACACCGAGATGATCACTCGCTGCACCAGATCGAGGCTCTTGCTCTCCTCCGGATTGCGGCTCGTCATCTCATCGCCCATGCCACTCATTGCGCTCACGGTCACCATCTCTTTGTGTACTAATTGTTAGTCCGATAATAGGGCCGGCGCATCACTGAGTAAAGGCCAGCCTCACGAGATCTCCGTTACATCGAGCGGGATCGGGGGACCCCGGGCCGCCACCAGGCTGTCTGGTCCGTCACTTTGTGTGCGAAAGGTTCGCCCACGCCGTACACTCAAGGCATGACAGCTGGCAGCACGGTCGCCGAGGTGGACGTCTTGGCGCTGGAGAACCAGGTCTGCTTCGCGCTGGCCGTCGCGTCTCGGCGGGTGATCGGGATGTACCGGCCGCTGCTGGAACCGATGGGTCTGACCCACCCGCAATACCTGGTCATGCTCGCCTTGTGGCAAGACTCCCCGCTGAGCGTGCGTCGGCTCGGCGAGCTGTTGTCGTTGGACCCGGCCACGTTGTCGCCGCTGCTCAAGCGGCTCGAGGCCAGCGGTTACATCAACCGGGCGCGCGACCCGAAGGACGAACGCATACTCAACGTGACCCTGACCAGCGCCGGACGGCACCTGCGGCAACAGGCGCTCGCCATCCCGCCGAGCATCGTGGAACGGCTCGGCATGGAGATCACCGAGTTGCAGCACCTCCATGCGAACCTGACCGACCTGATCCGTCACACCCAGCACCTGGACGCCGACGCGACTCGCTGATGCGCGATGCGGGTCCGGACTCCGGCCGGTGCCAGCCGGCAGGCGCCCCTAGCTGGGCCGGTGCGGGTCCGGGCGGAGCCATCGCTCGCCAATCGTGTCACGAGCCAGTCGGGCAAGCATGGCGCGGAGGGTCGCGAGATCGTCGGCCGACCAATCCGCAAGGCTCACCTCGAGACTGGCCTGCGCCTGGGTCATGATCCGTTCGCCGATCGCGCGGCCGGCCGGAGTGAGCACCAGCAGGGTGCTGCGCTCGTCATCGGTGGCCGGCACGCGCTCGGCCAAACCGGCGGTCTGCAGCCGATTGGCGATCTTGCTCAAGTTCGCCTTTCCCGTGCCGAGTGCGAGTGCGAGGTCGGTGGGACGCATCGCCCCGCGATAGCTGAGCTGGTTCACGGCCAGGAACATGGGCATATCGTCGACCGGGAAGGCGACCTTCTCCATCAGCCGGAGCCGGAGCTGGTGGCTGTCGGCCCAGTGCACGATCGCAGCCAACGAGACCCGGAGATCCAGCGGGTCCGGATCGAGCACGGGGGAGAGATCGACGCCCATCCGCTGAGTTCCTCCTACGACGCCTCTCGGAGCAGTCGGACCGGACCGAGCAGGCCGTGGTCACGGGGCCAGGTCTGTTGAGTCCCTTCGCCGCCGAACAGCTGCAGCGCGACGTCCGGCACTCGATCGTAGTATCCCCGCGCCAGTAGGCGGTTGTTCAACGAGCTGGACACTCGCACGCGAATCAGGTTCTCACCGGCGACGAGGTCCCCGGTGACGTCGACCACCGGGCGCGAGGTGTCGAAACCGCGGGCCGGACCATCGTTGACCGACACCGAGCCGAGGCCACCTGCGGTGGAACCCAGATCGAGCAGATGGCGTCCGGTCAGGACCTCGGCGAGATGCAGCGTCGTCACGTACTCGCCCACTCCGGAGACTGCGGGGCCGATCGCCGGGATTTCCCGCCAGGGGAGAAGCGGCCCGCGTCCGGCGTCGATCCGGGTGATGGCGGTCGTCGGCCTCACCTCGCGGGTGATGTAGCCGAGACCGCGGTCCTCGCTGATCACGTGCAGCTCACCGGCGTCCCAGCTCTCCACCGCGATGTCCCACTCGGAGAGCTCGTTCACCGGCAGGTAGGTGGCCGGTTCCGAACCTGTTCCCGGCCGCGCCGAGCGGTCGATGGTGATCATCGCGGCCTCGCCCGGATCGAGGTGCAACGCCACGATCGTCCGATCCGCCTCGTATCGGACGCCGGAGTGAGGCCGGACCGATCCGCTCCAGCTGTCGATCCGAAAGGCCGCTCCCGCTCCGGGGAGTGCCACCTCGACCACCGTGGGATGCCCCGTCTCGTAGAGGAAGTGGTATGCGTACAGATGCAAGAGCTCGCCGTCTTGACGGAGGTGGGTGAGCACGTTCTCGTTGTCCTCGACGAACTCCGCCCGTCCGCGCACGCCCAGACCACGCAGCGCCTTCGTGGTCAGCGACGGATGAGCGACCTCGGCGACGTTCGGCAGCGCGAGCAGCGCTGCCATGGTGACGCCCAGCTCGTGATCACGGCCGTCGAGGCCCGGGGTGCGCACCGCCGCCTGCTCGTGCGTGACGTAGCGGCCCTCCATCACCAGCTTCGCCTCGCGGGCGCCGTGCACGAGGGCGATCCGGAGTCCATTCTGCGCCCAGCGCAGCAGATGGGCAGCGACGTCGGGATCCAGCTCGCTCTGGTAGACGATCAGGGCTTGATAACCGGGGCCGTCGGGCTGGACCAGGCCATCGGCGAGGTTCACGTCGTCGCGGAGCAGCAGCGAACCGTCGAAGAACTCATACGTCCAGCCGGCGTCCTGCATGCCGAGGTCGGACCACCAGTGGTTCTCCCGGTTGCGCATCCAACGTCGGCCGTATGCCTCCTCGTCCGGGACCCGGCGGCCATCCGGATCGACGACGCCGAGGCCGGACATGTTGTCGACGAAGTGATCGGTGCGCAAGATCCCGATGTCGATTCGAGGCTTGCCCTGCCGCAGCACGCACTGGAATCGGCCGATGGCCGCGTTCCACAGCGGATAGAACTCCGAGCCCGGCTGGCGCGTGTCGAACCGCTCGGAGAACATCGGCCACATGCCCTCGTGGCCGGGCCACTCCGTGACCCCCTCAGCGCCGGCGGTCGAGGCCCAGCCGTGCAGCACGGTCTTCGTGATGCCCGCGGCCAGCTGGGTGGCGATGATCTGGTCGTAGAAGCGGTGGTCGAGGATGTGGTTTCGGGTGGTCGCACCGGTCTCGGAGGAGTACTGCTTGCCGAACAGATGGGCTGGCCCGGCGAGCAGCCGGTAGGCGTCGATCTGCGCGGCGAACTCCAGCGACTCGGTCTCGATGCCGTCGACCTCGGGACCGGGCCTGGTCAGCTCGAACGGCAGTCCGTAGCTGATCTCCGACCGCAGTCGGATCCCGTTCCTGTGCAGGAATGCCGCGAAAGGCCGCAGCATGTTCTCGATGTAGAGATCGGTGAGCGTCCGGACATAGTCGAAGCGCACCTTCTCGACAGTGGTCGCGTGTTCACCGTCGGGTTCATTGTGGTACGTCGTCGACGCGGCCATGAGGAACACGCTGCGGGTCAGAAACGGCAGCCAGCGCGCGATGTCGTAGCCGCGTCGGGATCGGAACTCCTCGGCGAGGCTCAGCCCCCAGAACAGGCCCCCGGCACCGTAGGTACTGAGCTCGAGGGAATCCATGTACATCTGCGTTCGCGGGTTGTTCGCGATCTGCCCACGCAGCTCGGGAGTGAGTACCACCGTGTCCCAGTACGTGATCAGCGCGTCGACGCCGGCGCGGTCCAGGTAGTTCACGGTGTAGTTGATCGACGCCGACGGCGAGGCCGTCTGACCGGTCCCGTGCATCCAGAACGTGAACAGTCGCCAGTCACCCTCACCCGGTGCGGTCCAGTCCAGCGTCTCCTCGGCCACACAGGACGTCAGCTCGATCACCGAGTCGACGTCGAGCACGGCGCCGAGATCGGTGCGTTCGAGCACCCGGGCCGCTACCACGGCGACCAGCGACTGCTCCCTCACCTCGCCACGATGGCCCGGGATGGGGGACTCCGCCGGCGGCGCGCTCAGATCGACGCGGGTCAGCGATCCGCTCCGCCTCGCGCCGCCGGACACATCCTCCACGGTGACGTTCAGTTCCTTGGCTGCAGCGGGATGGTCCGGATCGATGGTCGGCAGGTTGGCGTTGGACCAGTTGGTGCCGGAGGTGAAGCTGACCGACATGTCCCGCTTCGTCGTCTCCTCGACCACGATCTGCGAGTCGTGCACCCATTCCTCCGCCCCCCAGCCGTACCGGCTGTGGTCGATTGCCTCCTCGTCCATCGCCAGGAACTCCATGCCGCCGAAGCCCAGTCGGTGGGCGGTGTCGATTTCGTGCCGCAGCGTCTCGTCGGTGTGCAGCCCCTCGGCGAGCCACCAGCGCACTTCGGGCCGGAACTCAATGGCGGGCTCGGCGATCAGCTGGGCGAGGTCATCGACAGACAAGGGTTCTCCTTGAAGGACGCGGCGGGTCGAGAGCTGGACGACAGTCAGCGGATGAAACGATCCAACACTCTCCATGGCGAACAGTCAAGTGTCTTGAGGACACCAATTCGCGTAGCCGGCACCAGTCTGAGCGCCTATCGGTGGCGGGGTAGACGCCGTCGCGCTGCGGCTATCCCTTCATGGGCACTGCTGCAGGCGCGTCTGGACGCTGCGACCGCTCTCCCATCCGTTGGCGCCGGCGATCACGCCGGGGGTGGGGATGTCCGCTCGATCCTGTCGCTTGCGCCGGGTCGAGACACCGAGGCGATGGTCTCGCTCGGCGATCGGCGCCGGGTCGGACTGGCCGTCGGCAGCGAAGCTCATCATCAGTTGCAGAATGCCGTACGGGAAGTCGGCGCGGTCGTACTGCCAGGTGTGGAAGGTCTTGCCGTAGGTGGAGACGAGATCTTCGATATAGAGATGTTCGGCCGGCTCCGGAACCCCGGGGGCGACCAAGAGTCCCGACGACGTCTCGTAGTGGTGGCTGTGCCACAGTTGCTTCTCGTCATGGGGAAGACTGCGGAAGCGGTCCTCGCTCATGATGTACTCGATGCCGATCAGCCGGGCGTCGGCGGCATTGCGGTCGAAGATCACGCATTGATGCAGATCAGCGCGCAGATGGATGCAGAAATGGGTCGCCTCCACCATCCGGCCCATCTCGTCGGCGTACATGTGGAGTCCGTTGAGATAAGTACTCATCGCGTCCAGCGGCCGCTTGCGCTGCATCAGGGCGCACGCCACGTCGAGCACACGATGTTTCGACGAGTGCCCCTTGCCGATGCGAAGAACGCTCGCCACCCTCGGCCCCACGGTCGCAGCCACGCCCGCGACGGTGCCTAACCCGATCCCGAGAGCCAGGGTGCCGGCGTGGTCTGCGTGGCGATGAATCGCGAGCGGACGACGTGGAATGCGCACGACGGATCCCTGAGCCCAGCGGGACGACCCACAAACAACCCCGGCCGGCGGCCCCGCGTTGCCGCGTGGGATCCGGGGCCGCCGGGACCGAGGTCGTCATCGGCTGGGCGCGAGCCGCAGCGTGACGGCTCAGTTGCGGTGCCGGGCCATCCACTGCCAGATGTGGGTGCCGTTGATCTTCGGGTCGTTGCGGGCCACGTAGATCCACGACCAGTGGCCGGGGAACTGGTAGTCGTCCCAGATCACGTGGTCGTACAGGGTCATCAGCGAGTGCGGGATCAGGTCGTGGGCGTGCTCGGTGTTCGCGACCGGGTCGACGGTGTCGTCGTCGGCCGAGGCGACCAGCCAGGTCGGGGTGCCGATCCGCTTCAGCTGAGCGTCCGAGATCAGTGGGGTGTTGCTCGGGCCGAACGGCTCGACGACACCGCAGATCGGGACGGCGGAGGCGAACAGGCGCGGGTAGACGACCTCCATCTTCATGGTCATGTAGCCGCCGTTGCTGCAGCCCACGACGTGAATCCGGTCGCGATCGATCGGGTACCGGCGAGCGACCTCGTCGATGATCTCCTTGATCTGCGGGGCGAACCGGTCACCGTCCTCGATCCAGTACGAGGTGCTCTGCGGAGCAACCACGTACGCGCCGCCGAAGATGCGCTGTGCTTCATGGGTGGCGAAGCCGAGCGCGCCACGATTCGCCCGCAGCGTGGTCTCGTTGTCGTAGTAGTTGTCCGGCAGCGAAGCGCCTTCACCGCCACCGTGCAGCCAGACGATCAACGGCCGCTTGTCGTGGCCGCGGTGGGTGGGGGAGAACAGCCGGTACTTCAGCTTGGACCTGGAGGTGGCATAGCCGAAGCGATCGACCTCCGGGTTCGACAGCTCGCCCTGGGCCAGCTTCTTGATCATGAACTGCTTGCCGTTGCGCAGCCTCAGTGGTGCGTTCTGGGTGATCGTGTAGACAAGCCTGAGCTGCACGTTGCGGCCCTTGGAGACGATGTAGCCGAGAGTGCCGCCGCCGAGCTGCCCCTCGGCGTAGTCGAGCTCGAGCACGATGTTGCCGCGGCGGTCCAGCCGGGCCGTCGTGACGACCCGGTCGAGGTCGTACTCGCTGAAGATCTGATCGCCGGGCGCGATCGGGATGGGACTCGTCGCCTTGGCGTGGACGGTGAAGGTGTCCGGGGTCAGGCTCGCGGGAACGATCTGCTCGAGACCCTTCGTGTTCAAGGTGACGGCGGTGACCTGTTCGCCGCCGTCGAGGGTCTCGGCGTTCAGCGTGAACCTGACCGTCGCCGAAGGCCGGCCGCCGGCCTGCGCGATGCTCGGTGCCGAGATGCCGACGGCGGCCGCGCCAGCGGCAGTCAGCAGAGTGCGGCGGGGGATGGGCGTGCTCATCGAGACTCCTTTGTTCGACAGCGCTCGTCGGGGGCGAGCGCGTGAGAGGCCGGGGCCGATCTTCGTTCTCCGGCGGCCGCCCGGCACCGGCAGTCAACTACGCCCGGTCGAGTTATGTCAATACCCCTTACACAAGCCCAGACGGTCGCTAGAGTTGGGATCGTGTTCCTCGACGGCACCGTGGATCCGGCGCGAGCACCTCGTGCCGCCGGTCCGTCGGCTGCCCGGGATCTCAACACAGCAAGGGTTGTCGACGTCGTTCGACGAGACGGTCCGATCACCCAGGCCGATCTGATCAGGCGCAGTGGGCTGTCCAGACCGACCGTCGGGGCGATCGTCAGGGACCTGTTGCACCGCCAAGTCGTGGTCGAAGCGGGTCCGGACCCGTCGGTGCGCAACGGGCGCCCGGGGTCGTTACTGGCGTTCAATCCCAAGTGTGCGACCGTCGGCGTGATCCGGCTCCTGCCGAAGTGGATGGACCTCTGGATCGGCGATTGCGAGGGCCGGGTGCTCGGACACGCTCGACGTCGCAGCCCGGCGACAACGTCGCAGCGGCTGGACGATCTCGCCGGTGCGCTGACGCGGTCGGCGGTCGAGCTGGACGTGCCGCGGCCGTCCTCGGTCGCGATTCTGCTGGCCGGTCGTGCCGACCCCGTCTCCGGAATGTGCTTCGGCGCCGCGCTGGCTGCCCGACCCGTGCCGCTGATGGAGCTCGAGCAGCGGTTGGACACGGCGGTCACGGTGCTGAACCCGACCGCAGCGGCTGCCCTCGGTGTGGCTCGGACCGGCCGGTACGCCGACGCGCTGGTCGTCTTCCTCGATCACGGAATCGGTGCGGGCATCGTCAGCGGCGGTCGGGCCTTGACCGGCGGCTCGGGTGGGGCCGGAGAGCTCGGGCACTGCCGGCTCCCCGGCGTCGACCGGCTCTGTCAGTGCGGTGCGCGGGGCTGTCTGGAGACAGTCGCCGCCGGCTGGTTCCTGCGGGAACGAGCCCGAGAGATCATCGGCTCGCGAAGCCGCATCCCGCGGACCCTAGCCGGGCTGGAGCGTCTCGGTCACCCGGAGCTCGACGGGGTGCTGAACAGCGCTGCCCGGCAGCTCGGACTGGGGGCGAGCTGGCTGGTGAACAGCCTGGATCCGCGCGTGGTGCTGCTCGGCGGCACCCCCTTCGCGGCGGGAGCGGGACGCTTCCTGGAGACCTTCGCCGACAGCGTGCGCGAGCACTCGTTCCGCGACCGTGGCCGCGAGCTGATCATCGACTTCGCCGAGCAGACGGCCGACGTCGACGGCGCAATCCAGATCGCGCTGGACCGGCTCGCCCTCCACCGACATTGATCAACGGCCACCGGTCGAGCGGGCTCCGCCGGCAGTGACCGGAGCCCATCCCTGCGTGCGGCCGAGGGGGTGCCGACGCCGATCCGGACGCGGAGCGCCACACTTGACCGGGCGCGGCGGCGGGTCGCGCGGGACGCGCCAGCCCGGCTGGAGCGGGAGGGTCGGTGGTTCAGATGGGGAACGACGCGTTGAAGCCCGGCGATCTCGTGCCGGGCAAGGTCACCCGGGTCCAGGCCATGCTCGCCCAGGTCGTCGCTCGAGAGCAGCGAGGGGTCATCTACGGCGGAGCCGCCGGGAAGCTCACCGTCGGCCAGCACGTCAAGGTCCGGATCCTGGAGGTCAACGGCAGCAACGGCTACGCGTTCACCGGATCACTCATCGGCTGATCGGTCGCTTGTAGTAGCTGGCAGAGGGCTCGTAACCCAGCCTTTCGTAGAAGCCCGAAGCGCGCCGCGTCGCCAGCGCGACGTACGCGCAGCCTTCCTCGTGCGCCCACAGCTCGGCCGCGCTCATCATGGCCCGGCCCACGCCGCTGCCCCGGTGCGACGCCGCGACCAGGACTTCCTCGATCCAGACAACGGGTCCGTTGGCGTGGAAGGTGTGGTGCAGCTGGGCGAGCAGGTAGCCGACGATCTGGGCGTCTTTCTCGGCGACGAGCACCCGGGCGGTCTCTGCTGCCAGCAGCGTCTCGAAGACCAGCCCGAACACGGAGGCCTGCACCTCGTAGGACGTCGCGAGGTCTCCGGCCAGTGTCAGGATCTGATCCCGGTCGGCGGACTGAGCCCGTCGGACGAGGGCGTCGGTGGCTCGGCCGGACATGCCGACGAGTATGGCGGAAACGTCCCGCGGCCCCTCAGCGGAGCGGCCAGGCGACGGACAGGGCGACGACCCCGGTCGGCCCGCTCGCGCTCAGCAGGATGTCGCTGGGCGAGCTGGCCTGGACGGCAAAGCCGGACGGCATTTGCCAGGCGTGCGGTTCGACCTCGCTGGCATAGCTGTCCGCGTTCAACGGGATCGGTTCGCCGACCGTCTCCGGCCGGTCTCCGGTGGTGATCCAGCGCGCAGCCGTGCGGGAGGACACCAGCGCCCGGCCGCCGACCGCAGCGAGGACGTGCTCGCCGGGCGCCAGCACAAGCGGTTCCGGTGCGGCGAGGGACGTGATCAACCAGGCTTCTCCGGCGGCCCGGACCGCGACGTACACACCCTCCTCGCTGCTTCCGCAACCCGCGATCTCCAGCGCGTCGCCGGCCGTGTGACCGGCTCGCCTCAGCCGAGTCAGGACGTTGAGCAGAGCCACCGGTCCGTCGTACGCGAGCAGCCGTTCCAGCGGCTCGGTGCGGAACGTCGCCGGACCCTCGTGCCGCGAGCCATCCGGATCCAGCGCGATCAGGCGGTCCGGCTGATCGAGGTCGAGACCCACGAGCGAGTCGCCGGACGCGGCCGCCCCGCTCGGATGCCACCGCGGTGCGGCGAACCGGTCGTGCACCACCTTGCCGGTCACGAAACTCGCCGCGTCGGGCTCGAGCGCCCAAGCCGCATCGGAGGCGGACAGCGTTCCGACGAGCCGGTCGGCTCCGATCCGCTCGGTCGCCTCGATCGTCCCGGCCGAACCGACGACGTCCAGCGAGTCGGCGGTGAGGACCCACACTCCGTCGGTCCGCCCGACGGCTGCCAGCACCGGTTCCGGGGTCCGGATCGGCTCGGCGCCGGACGGCAGGAAGCGGACGACCGCGCGGCCGTCAGTGCCCGGACCGGTGAGGACGCCGACCACGCCGGCGGCACTGCTCGAGAGCCGCAGGTGCGGTCGGGCGGGCGGCGTGAAGCCGGCGACGATCAGCCCGCCGGCACCCGGGTCGGGGCCCGCCGGCATGCTCCTGCCGGGCAGGCCCTCGGTCCAGTCGAGCCGGCCGAGCAGCCGCACGCTGAGGTCCGGGCCGCTCACCGCGACCGGTCCGGCAGGCTCACCACGGGGGATTCCCGTAGTAGATGGTCCCGGAGATCTCCGTGATCCCCACCTCTTGCACGTGATCGATGCCGTTCGGCTGATTCCACAGGCTCATGATCCGCCCGCCGCCGAGATAGATCGCGACGTGCCCGGGCACACCGGAGCCTTGCTGGTAGAAGACCAGCTGACCGACACTGGGCTCCCGACCCGCGGCTGGATTGCGGGTCGGAAGCGCCGTACTCCAGCCGAGCAGGGCGTATGCGGCCGCATTCGCGTCGGGCTGCGCCAAAGCGGTGGTGTAGAAGGTGCGGATCCAGGCAGCCGATACGGCGCCGACCAGGAACGCCGCATACATCACACTCTCCCAGCAGTTCATGGTGCTGGACGGAGACGCCGGTCCCGGCCCGGTGCCGAGGACGAAGAACCTGAAGAAGTCGTTCCCGGTCGGGTTCTGCCACTTGTACATGCCCTCCAGCAGCGCGGAGGCGATCGTCGTCGCATAGTCGCGAGGGAACCGGGTCCCGATTCCGCGCATCAGGGCGGCGTCGTCCACGACCGCACGTCGTTCGGTCATCGGCGCCGCGCGGATCGCTCTCATGATCCCGTTCAGGTCCGGAGGCCCGTACACCTCCACCTGGCCGCGGATGTAGTCGGCCAGCGCTCGCTGGACCCGCGGGCCGGCCGAACGCTCCGCACTGCCACCGGTCAACGCCGCTCGCAGCAGGTCCGAGAGGCTCGAGCGCTGCACGCTGGCCGATGTCGAGTCTGCGCGCGACCGAGCCACCGGCCCGATCAGGGTCGCCACCGCGCGGTTGCCGGCTGACCGCTGCAACGCGATCAGACCGGCCGATCGGGCGCGGCCGGCCGTGACCGCAGGCGCCCGTCGGGCGACGGGTGCGGTGTCGGCGGCGCGGGCGTACACACATCAAGTACAGCCCGCTCCGGTCCGCTATCCCAGCCCGAATCCACTGTGTGCACGATCGGGCACCGAATCGTGCACCATCAGCTGATGTGAAGACCCGACCCGAACGGGTCAGCCGGTCGCCTCGACCAGGATCCGAGTCGTCACGGTGCCCACGAGCGCCGGCGAATCGCCGGTCCCCCAGACGCTGTCGTGCAGGAATCTCGAGAATGCGCGAGCGTGTGCGGTCGAGTCGAAGTCGAGGTCGATGACGATCTGCCGCGGGTCGTCCTCCCGCAGCCGGATGCGATGGCTGGTGACACCGGCCCGCTTGCGATGCTCGGAGAAGCGGTCGAAGGCCGCCTTCCAGGTCGGGTAGTCGGTGATCTCGTGCTCGATGTGCAAGGTCGCTGTCATGACAGCATGGTCGGATTCCCGAGTCGACGACCGCCATCCCAGGTTCTTGGGGTTCTGGGGGTCCTGGGGTTCTTGGGGTCCTGGCCGGTCCTAACCTGGGCGGGTGTCCCGACGCGACCTCCTGCATCGGGTGCGTCGTGCGCTCGTCGATGCCGATGTCGATGACGACCGAACGTTGCGCCGTGCGGTTCTGGAGCAGCTTCGCCGTAGCGTGCCCTTCGACGCGTTCGCCTGGTTGCTGACGGACCCGGAGACAACCGTGGGCACCTCACCGCTGGCCGAGGTGCCGTGTCTGGACCGTCTGCCGCGCCTGGTGTCGCTTCGGTACACCACAGCACGCCGCTGGACCGTCGACCCCCCGGGAGTGCCCCACCGCCCGGTCCGCCCCGGATCGCAACTAGCCCGGTTCATCGCCGCCTACGGCGCCTTCGACGTGCTGTCGATCGCGTTCGCGGACCGGTTCGGCTGGTGGGCGTTCCTCGACCTGTGGCGCGAAGGTGGTCGATTCAGCGGCCAGGACTGCGAGTTGGTCGGACTCCTCGCAGATCCGGTGACGCAGGCGCTCCGGCGGTCGCGGGCAGCCGCCTTCGGTCTCGGCGACGGAGGGAGGCGAGTGGCCGCCTCGGGGCAGGCGCTGCTGCTGCTCGGACCCGATCTGACCGTGCGCCGTCAGACCCTGCAGGCCGAGTCCGATCTGCGTGCGCTGCTGCCGACAGAGGAGAGTCGCCGCCCCGTCCCGGCCGTGGCGTACAACGTCGCCGCGCAGCTGCTCGCGGTCGAGGCAGGGGTCGACGTCCACCGCGCGGCCGCGAGGACGGCGGTGGCGCCAGGCCACTGGATCAGCGTCCAGGCCACGCGACTCGACGAGGACATCGCCGTGACCATCGGCCCGGTGGCGCAGCCGGAGCGCTGGAACCTGTTCTGCAGCGCCCACGGGCTCAGCGACCGCGAAACGGAGATCGTCTGCCACCTCGCCGAAGGCGCCGACACCCACACACTGGCCGAACGGCTCCATCTCTCCGAACACACCGTCCAGGACCATCTGAAATCCGTGTTCGCGAAGACGGCGGTGAACAGTCGGCGTGAACTCGTCGCACGTGCCCGAGGAGTCTGATCTCCGGCAGCGAAGCCGCTACTCCGTGCGGGCGTCTCGGGCGTACGTCCGCAGCTGCGGTGCCTGCCGAGAGCGGGTGGCCGGGGTGGCCGCTGATTGGCCAGCGGCCACGGAGGCGGCAGCCGGCGGTGCAGCGCACAGATCTGCCGCGACGGATTGACGTGATGCAGGTCACGGCCGTATGGTTTCCGTCGATCGGTAATGCATTTCCGAGATGCGGAATCCACGGGGGTGGAAGGAATGGGAAGAACGTACGGACCGGGAGCCTGCCCGGCCCGGGAGCCGGATGGTTCGCCACCGGCGCCGGGTCGGGCCACGACGAGCAGTGGTCTCCCCATGTCTACTCCGGATCGAGCGGACGCGGCAGGCCTGCCGCGTCACGAGCTCGTCACAGCTTCGTGACACCTCGCGGGGCGCAGCGGCGGGACCGGATCCCGACGGCGACCCGCCGGCCCGATCTCTCCACCGTCCCTGGCAAATCCGACAGCACGTCAACTCCACCACTGGTGGACTACATCGAAGAAGGTCTCGCATGAGCGCAACCGCAGTGGCACCGACCAGGCGTCTGGTGCACCCTGTCGACGAGGTCCTGCCGGCGCAGAAGCTCGCGGTCTATGGCATCCAGCACGTGATGGCGTTCTACGCCGGCGCGGTCGTCGTCCCGATCCTGCTGGCCAGTGCGATCGGGCTGACCCAGGAGCAGCTGATCCACCTGATCAACGCGGACCTGTTCACCTGTGGGATCGCGTCGCTGCTGCAGACCGTCGGCATCTGGAAGATCGGCGTCCGGCTGCCGCTGCTGCAGGGCGTCACGTTCACCGCCGTGTCGCCGATGATCGTGATCGGCCTGGACAACGGCGGCGGAACTGCGGGCCTGGTCTACATCTACGGCGCGGTGATGGTGGCCGGCATCTTCACCTTCCTGATCGCTCCGTTGTTCAGCAAGATCGTCCGGCTCTTCCCCCCGGTGGTCACGGGCACCGTGATCACCATCATCGGCGTCAGTCTCGTGCCGGTCGCCGCGATGGACGCCGGCGGCGGCAACTTCGCGTTCGCGAACCCGGACAAGGTCCCGCCGAACCTCACCTTCGGCAGCCCCCTCAACCTCGCCCTGTCGTTCGGCACGATCCTGGTGATCCTGCTGATCACCCGCTACGCCCGCGGCTTCCTGAACACCGTGGCCGTGCTGGTCGGCCTGGCCCTCGGGACGTTCGTGGCCGCGTTCATCCCGAACGGTGCAGGTGGCACGGTGGCCGACTTCTCATCGGTCAAGGACGCCGCCTGGATCGGCTTCACCACGCCGTTCTATTTCGGCCTGCCGAAGTTCGCCCTGCTGCCGATCCTGCTGATGATCGTCGTCATGTTGATCACCGCGGTCGAGACCACCGGCGACGTCTACGCCACCGGACAGATCGTGGAGAAGCCGATCTCCAAGCGCGACATCGCCGCGGCACTGCGGGCCGACGGCCTGGCCACCTTCCTCGGTGGCGTGATGAACTCCTTCCCGTACACCTGTTTCGCGGAGAACGTCGGCCTCGTGCGACTGACCCGGGTGAAGAGCCGCTGGGTGGTCGCCACCGCCGGCGGGTTCATGATCTTGCTCGGCCTGCTGCCCAAGGCGGGCGCGATCGTCGCGGCGATCCCGCCCTCGGTGCTGGGCGGCGCGGCACTGGTCATGTTCGGCACGGTCGCGGCCGTGGGCATCCAGACCCTGGGTCGGGTGGACTTCACCAACCACCGCAACGTGATCGTGGTCGCTGTCAGCATCGGCATCGCCATGATCCCGGTCGGCACCCCGATGGTGAACGGGACGTCGGCGTTCTTCTCCCAGCTGCCGCCGAACCTGCAGACCTTCCTCAACTCCGGCATCACCGCCGGCAGCATCACCGCGATCTTGTTGAACCTGTTCCTCAACTACTTCGGCGGCAAGCAGCACGACGATGCGAAGGCGACCGACAAGCTGAGCATCGACCAGCTGAACGCGATGCCGCCCGAGGAGTTCGTGGCCAAGGTCGGGCCGGCCTACCAGGGCAGCGCCGGGATCGCCGAGTACGTCGCCGGCGAGCGTCCGTTCGCCGACGCCAACGATCTGCGTTCGGCCATGCAGGATCGCCTGTTCGCGCTCGAGCCGGAGCAGCAACGTGCGCTGATGGAACAGTATCCGAGCTTGGCGGCGAAGGAACTGCACACCGGCGAGCTCGGCGACGAGTCGATCATCGACCAGGCGGCGGCCGGGCTGACCTTCCTCAGCGAGGAGCAGCAGGAAGCATTCGACGAGGTCACGGCCCGGTATCAGCAAAAGTTCGACTTCCCGTTGATCATCTCGGTCCGCGATCTCAGTGCCGAGCAGGTGCTGGACCAGGCCTGGCACCGGCTGGACAACTCAGCGACCCAGGAGCACGTGGCCGCGCTGCTGGAGATCGCCAAGATCGCCAACCACCGGCTGGCCGATGTGGTGGCCGGCACCGAGCCGATGGCCGAGCTGCGCTCGTCCAACATGGCCCGGCTCTGAGCCGGCTGGGGTCCGACGGACCACGCAAAGGAGACAGATGAGCGAGCGAACCGGCACGTTGCTGGTGATCGAGGGCGGCGTGGTCGCCACCGTGGCGGGGGAGGAGTACGCCCCCGGCCACGTGGTGGTCCGCGGAAACCGGATCGAGGCCGTCGGGCCGGGTCCGGCACCGGCGCTGGACGGGGCCGAGCAGGCCGGGGTGGAGCGCGTCGACGCGACCGGCTGCCTGGTCACCCCGGGACTGGTGAACACCCACCACCACCTCTACCAGTGGGCGACCCGAGGGCTGGCGGTCGACGACGGGCTGTTCGGCTGGCTGACCACGCTCTATCCGATCTGGGCTCGGCTCGACGAGGAGATCACCACCGACGCCGCCGCGGCATCGCTGGCCTGGCTGGCCAGGACCGGGTGCACGACGAGCATGGACCACCACTACGTGTTCCCGGCCGACGGGGGCGACCTGCTCGCCGCCGAGATCGAGGCCGCGCGGCGGATCGGGCTCCGGTTCCTGGCCACCCGAGGCTCGATGGACCTCGGCCGGTCGGCTGGCGGCCTGCCGCCCGACCATGTGGTGGAGAGCATCGACCAGATCCTCGCTGCCTCCGCTGCCGCGGTCGACACCCACCACGACGCCGGGCCCGACTCGCTGCTCCGGATCGGGCTCGCGCCGTGCTCGCCGTTCTCGGTCACCCGCGACCTGCTGGCCGAGTCGGCGAAGCTGGCGCGGGACAAGGGCGTACGGCTGCACACCCACCTGGCCGAGACCCAGGACGAGGACGCCTACTGCCGGGAGCGGTTCGGTGCATCGCCGCTGGACTACCTGTCCGAGCTCGGTTGGGTGGCCGACGACGTCTGGTTCGCCCACGGCATCCACTTCGACGACGCAGGCATCGCTGCCCTCGCCGAGGCCGGTGCCGGCGTCGCGCACTGCCCGACGTCCAACGCCCGGCTGGGTGCCGGGATCTGCCGGCTGCGCGACCTGCGCGCTGCCGGTGTCCCGGTCGGTCTCGGCGTCGACGGAACGGCGAGCAACGAGCAAGGCTCGCTGGCCGCGGAGCTGCACCTGGCCGCCCTGCTGGCCCGGGCGATCGGCGGCCCGACCGCGGTCACCGTGCGCGACGTGCTGGAGACGGCGACCCTCGGCGGGGCACGGCTGCTCGGTTGGGACGACCAGATCGGCACGATCGAGGTGGGCAAGCAGGCCGACATCGCGATCTGGAACCTGACCGGCCTGGCCCATGCCGACATCGTCGACCCCGTCGCCGCGCTGGTGCTGGGCGACCGGCCGCCGCTCGATCTGTTGCTGGTCGGCGGGCGTCCGGTGGTCCGCGGCGACCGGCTGGCGACCGCGGACGAGGAGCGGCTCACGGCCGCGGCGCTCCGCGCCAACCGCCGGCTCTTGGCGCAGGCCGACAACTGACCTATCGTCCGAATCAGAGGGACAGAGGGGACATCCGATGACCATCACCGCAGACAGCAGCAGGGCCGATACGACCGGTGCCGATGCCACCGTCAACGGCCGCGCGGCCGCACTGGACGGCGTCCCGCCGTACGTGACCGCGCTGGACTGGATCCGTGGACTCGGCTTCACCGGGGCCAAGGAAGGCTGCGCCGAGGGGGAGTGCGGCGCCTGCGCGATCCTGGTCGCGCGCCCCAGCACCACAGGTGACCAGACCACCGAATGGGTCTCGATCAACGCCTGCCTGATCCCCGCGGCCAGCCTCGACGGGCAGGAGGTGATCACGGCCGAGGGCCTGGGCACCCCGGACGAGTTGCATCCGGTGCAGCGGGAGATGGCGGTCCGCGGCGGGTCGCAGTGCGGCTACTGCACGCCCGGCTTCGTCTGCTCGATGGCGGCCGAGTTCTATCGGGCCGGCCGGGTGGCCGACGCCCACCCGGGGGGCCACGACGAGGCCGAGCACGGCGCGAACGGCTTCGACCTGCACTCGATGAGCGGGAATCTCTGCCGGTGTACGGGGTACCGCCCGATCCGCGACGCCGCGTACGCCCTCGGCGAGCCCGCCGCCGACGACCCGCTCGCCCGCCGCCGTGCGGGTACCGTCCCGGCGGCCCGGGCGACCCGGGTCGCGAACGGCGACGCGGAGTACGTCCGGCCGGCCGACCTGGCCGGCGCGCTGGAGCTGCTGCACGAGCGGCCCGACGCGCTGCTCGTCGCCGGCTCCACCGACTGGGGTGTGGAGGTGAACATCCGGGGCCGGCGGGCGCCGTACGCGATCGGCATCGACCGGGTGCCCGAGCTCCGCGATCTCACCGTCGACGACGACGCGTACGTCCTCGGTGCGGCCCTCACGCTGACCGAGCTGGAGCGCCGGCTGGACGGCGCGATTCCGCTGCTGGGCAAGCTGTTCCCGCAGTTCGCATCCCGGCTGATTCGCAACGGAGCCACGATCGGCGGCAACCTCGGCACCGGCTCGCCGATCGGCGACTGCCCGCCCGCCCTGCTCGCCCTGGACGCCGACCTCGTGCTGGCCAGCGTTGACGGTGAGCGGACCGTCGCCCTCGCCGACTACTTCACCGGCTACCGGCAGACCGTGCGCAAACCGGACGAGTTGATCAAAGCCGTCCGGATCCCGCGACCGCTCGCCTCGGTGACCGGTTTCCACAAGATCGCCAAGCGGCGCTTCGACGACATCTCCAGCGTCGCCATCGGCTATGCCATGACGCTGTCCGGCGGAACGATCGAGACGATCCGGATCGGTCTGGGTGGAGTGGCCGCCACGCCCCTCCGGGCGACGGCGACCGAGGATGCGCTCACCGGCGCGGCCTGGACCGAGGAGACCGTCAACCGGGCCGCCGACGTCCTCGGCGCCGAGGGCACGCCGCTGGACGACCATCGCGCCAGCGCGGCCTACCGGGCGGCGATGCTGCGCCAGTCGATCTTGAAGTTCTTCGACGAGACCACCAGCACCGATCAGGGAGCAGGAGCGGAACGATGAGTCACCTTTCCCAGCGGCCCGAGTCCGGCCCGGACTCCTACGAGGTCGGCAAGGCCATCCCGCACGAGGCCGCCGCGCTGCACGTCACCGGCCGGGCGCTCTACACCGACGACCTGGTGGCCCGGACCAAGGACTGCCTGCACGCATACCCGGTGCAGGTCTTCGTCGCCAAGGCCAAGGTCACCAAGCTGGACACCGCCCCGGCGTACCAGGTGCCCGGCGTGGTCCGGGTGCTGACCGCCGAGGACGTGCCGGGGGTGAACGACGCCGGCGTCAAGCACGACGAGCCGCTCTTCCCGTCCGAGATCAGGTTCTTCGGCCATGCCGTCTGCTACGTCCTGGCCGAGTCCTTGGAGGCGGCCCGGCTCGGCGCCGCGGCGGTCGTCGTCGAGGTGGAGCCGGAGCCCGCGCTGATCGAGGTCACCGACGCGATCGCTGCGCGCGAGTTCCAGGGGGCCCAGCCGACCGTGGAGCGCGGCGACGTCGAGGCCGGCCTGAACGAGGCGGCCCACGTCTTCTCCGGGGTGTTCGAGTTCGCCGGCCAGGAGCACTTCTATCTGGAGACCCACTGCGCGCTGGCGCACGTCGACGAGGCCGGTCAGATCTTCGTCCAGTCCAGCACCCAGCATCCGTCGGAGACCCAGGAGATCGTGGCGCACGTGCTGGGCAAGCACAGCCACGAGATCACCGTGCAGTGCCTGCGGATGGGCGGCGGCTTCGGCGGCAAGGAGATGCAGCCGCACGGGTTCGCCGCGGTCGCTGCGCTCGGTGCGGTGATCACCGGCCGTCCGGTCCGGCTCCGGCTGAACCGGACCCAGGACCTGACGATGTCGGGCAAGCGGCACGGCTTCCACGCCGAGTGGCGGGTCGGCTTCGACGACGCCGGCCTGATCACCGGGCTGGAGGCCACGCTGACCGCCGACGGCGGCTGGAGCCTCGACCTGTCCGAGCCGGTGCTGGCCCGGGCGCTGTGCCACATCGACAACGCCTACTGGATCCCGAACATCCGGGTGAACGGCCGGATCGCCAAGACCAACAAGACGTCCAACACTGCCTTCCGGGGCTTCGGCGGGCCGCAGGGCATGATCGTGATCGAGGACATCCTCGGCCGCTGCGCGCCGCTGCTCGGTCTGGAAGCCGACGAGCTCCGCCGGCGGAACTTCTACAGCGAAGGGCAGTCCACGCCGTACGGCCAGCCGGTCCGCCATCCCGACCGGATCCGCGCGGTCTGGGAGGGCGTGCACGACGCCGCCGAGCTGGACCGGCGGCGGGCCGAGATCGCCGAGTTCAACGCCGCCCACCCGCATCGCAAGCGGGCGATCGGGGTGACCCCGGTGAAGTTCGGCATCTCGTTCAACCTGACCGCCTTCAACCAGGCCGGCGCACTGGTGCACGTCTACAAGGACGGCTCGGTGTTGATCAACCACGGCGGCACCGAGATGGGCCAGGGCCTGCACACCAAGATGATCCAGGTGGCGGCGACCACGCTCGGCGTCCCGCTGGAGAAGGTGCGGCTGGCGCCGACCCGAACCGACAAGGTGCCGAACACCTCGGCCACCGCGGCCTCCTCGGGCGCGGACCTGAACGGCGGAGCGGTGAAGAACGCCTGCGAGCAGATCCGGATCCGGCTGGAGCAGGTGGCCGGTGCGGCGCTCGGGGTGTCGGCCGCCGACGTCCGGTTCGTGGACGGGACGGCGTACGCGCTCGGCCGGGAGGCCGGGATCGCCTGGGAAGAAGTGGTGAAGACCGCGTACTTCCAGCGGGTGCAGCTGTTCGCGGCCGGCTACTACCGGACCGAGGGCCTGCACTGGGACTCCACCACGATGACCGGCTCGCCGTTCAAGTACTTCGCCTACGGCTGCGCGGCGACCGAGGTCGAGGTGGACGGGTTCACCGGGGCGTACACGACCCGGCGGGTGGACATCGTGCACGACGTCGGTGACAGCCTGTCGCCGCTGATCGACATCGGCCAGATCGAGGGCGGCTTCGTCCAGGGTGCCGGCTGGCTGACCCTGGAGGACCTGCGCTGGGACTCCGGCGACGGACCGAACCGCGGCCGGCTGTCCACCCAGGCGGCGAGCACGTACAAGCTGCCGAGCTTCTCCGAGCTACCGCCCGAGTTCAACGTGATCCTGCTGGAGCGGGCGCACGAGGAGGGCGCGGTGTACGGCTCCAAGGCGGTGGGCGAGCCGCCGCTGATGCTGGCGTTCTCGGTTCGCGAGGCGCTGCGCGAGGCGGCGGCGGCGTTCGGCCCGCCCGGGACGAGCGTGGACCTGGGCTCGCCCGCGACCCCGGAGGCCGTCTGGTGGGCGCTGACCGAGGCGGCCCGCGGCCACGAGCAGGGCCAAGGCGAGCACGGACACGTCACCGACGGGCTGAACGGATCGCATCCCGAGCCGTCCGACCCGGACGCGCCGGAGCGGCACCCGGAGTCGGAGTTCCGTCAGTACACGGGACTGTCGTCCCTCACCCGCACATGATCGAGCGCGACATGATCGGGCGCGAGAGGATCGGACGCGGATGAGCAGCGACTGGATCTCGGCCGTCGCGCGGCTGCGCGCCGACCGGGTGCCGGCCGTCCTGGTCACCGTCGCGGACGTCCGGGGACACGCGCCGCGCGCGGCCGGGGCGAAGATGGTGGTCTCGGCCGATCGGATCTGGGGTTCGATCGGCGGCGGGAACCTGGAGGCGGTCGCCGTCGAACGCGCCCGCGAGCTGGTCACCGGCCGGACCCGGCAGCCGGTGCTGTTCACCGCCCAGCTGTCGGACAAGGCGCCGGTCGAGCACGGCGTGCAGTGCTGCGGCGGTGAGGTCACCGTGCTGCTCGACCCGCTGCCGGTGGCGCCCGCCGTGGCGGTCTTCGGGGTCGGCCACGTCGGGCTCGAGCTGGCCCGGATCCTGGCCCGGCACGATCTCGACCTGCACCTGATCGACTCCCGGCCCGAGCAGCTCACCGACGAGGTGCTCGCGCCGCTGTCCGACGCGGTCGCCCGGATCCGAGCGCACCACGTGCCGGTGCTGCCGGAACTGGTGCTGGCCGAGCTGCCGGTCGGCACCCACGTGCTGGTGATGACCCACGACCATGCCGAGGACGCCGCCCTGGTCGACGCGGCGCTGCGCAGCGACCGGCCGGGCTCGATCGGGCTGATCGGGTCGTCGGCCAAGTGGACCCGGTTCCGCAAGAAGCTGCTGGCCGACGGCCACACCTCGGCCGATCTGGAGCGGGTCACGACGCCGATCGGGCTGCCGGAGCTGACCGGCAAGGAGCCGGCCACCATCGCGGTCGGGATCGCCGCCGCCCTGCTGCTGGAGCTGGAGCGCGAGACGGCCGCCGCCGGCGGCCCGGGCGCGGTCTCGGTGCCGCTACCGCGAGAGGAGGCCCGGTGATCGTCCGCGGCCAGCTGATGGACGTTCCGGACAGCCCGTTCACGGGCGGTGGTTTGCGCACGACCGAGGCGCTGCTCGTCCGGGACGGCACGATCGCGGCCCGCGGGACGTACGAGGATCTCCGCCGGGACAACCCGAGCGAGGAGCGGCTCGACCTGACCGAGGGCCTGGTGCTGCCGGGCTTCGTCGACACCCACGTGCACTACCCGCAGGTCCGGATGATCGGCGCGCTCGGCATGCCGCTGCTGGACTGGCTCGAGCACAGCGCGCTGCCCGAGGAGGCGAGGCTGGCCGACGCCGGTTATGCGCGCGGGGTTGCCGACGACTTCCTCCGCGGGCTGATCGCGTCCGGCACGACCACCGCGCTGGTCTTCGGCGCCCACTTCTCCTCGGCGGTCGACGCGCTGTTCGGTGCGGCCGAGCAGCGCGGCCTGCGGGTCACCGCCGGGCTGGTGGTCAGCGACCGGATCCTGCGCGACGACCTGCTGACCACGCCGGACCGGGCCTACGCGGAGGGCCGGGCGCTGGCCGACCGCTGGCACGGCCGGGGGCGGCTGCGCTATGCCGTGACGCCGCGCTTCTCGCTGTCCTGCTCCGACCCGCTGCTGGCCGCCTGCGGCGCGCTGCACGGCGACGTACCCGGCTCGTGGTTCACCTCCCACATCAACGAGAACCGGGCCGAGATCGCCGCCGTGATCGAGCTGTTCCCGGACAGTGCCGACTACCTCGCGACGTACGCCCGGCACGGGCTGGTCGGCGAACGCAGCGTGTTCGCCCACAACCTGCACGCCTCGGCCGCCGAACTGGCGCTGCTGGCCGAGCACGGCAGCGCGGTCGCGCACTGCCCGACCAGCAACTCCGCGCTCGGCAGCGGGCTGTTCCCGCTGCGCGAGCACATGGCCGCGGGTGTCCGGGTCGCGCTCGGCTCCGACGTCGGCGCCGGCACCGGCTTCTCGTTGCTCAAGGAGGGCCTGCAGGCCTACTTCATGCAGCAGTTGCTGGGCGAGGCGGGGCTGCCGTTGACGTCGGCACACCTGCTGTACTTGGCCACGGCCTCGGGCGCGGCTGCGCTCGGGATGGCTGGCCCCACCGCCGACCACTGGGTCGGCGAGTTCTCCGTCGGCAGCCAGTTCGATGCGGTCTGGCTGTCTCCGGCCACGGGCTCGACCCTCGACTGCGGCCTGCGCAACGCCGACTCTGCCGACCAGGCGCTGGCCAAGGCCTTCGCGCTCGGCACCGACGCCGACATCGCCGCCGTCTGGGTCGGCGGGGAGCGGGTCGCGGTCGCTTGATCGCCCATCCGCTCGGCCGCCGGCCGGCGCCCACGTGAGGTGTGGACGCCGGCCGAGCGCGACTCAGGTCAGGCGGAGGATGACGATCACCAAGATGATGACCACCAGGATGCCGATGATGGTGCCGATGACGCCGCGATTCACGTGATCTCCGATCTAGTTTGAACTGGGAATGGACGATCCACCGGATCGGATACCCGGGAGCGGTGGCCACGAAACCGGACGAGCCGTCCTGCCGCTCGTCCCGGAGTGCGACGATGGCGGTCGCGGACGTCGATGTCACGACTGCGCACACCCCGTCGCAGCCGGGTCGACCGCCCGGTCGAGCCGTGGCCGACGGCGGCGTCGAGCCGACCGTGGCGGGGTGACCGTGGGGGGATGGCCGCCGCGACGAGAGTTTCGGAGAAAGAGGTCGAGCCGGTGCACGAGCGACGGTCGCGCAGGGCGGTCGTGATCGGCGCGGGTCCGAACGGCCTGGTGGCCGCGAATCTGTTGGCCGACGCCGGCTGGGAGGTCCTGCTGCTGGAGGCTCAGGCCGGCATCGGTGGTGCGGTGTCCAGCGACACCGACGTGGCCGACGGCTTCGTGCACGACACTTTCAGCAGCTTCTATCCGCTCGCCGCCGCATCGCCGGTGATCGGTTCGCTGCAGCTCGAGAGCCACGGGCTGCGCTGGCGCCGGGCTCCGGCCGTGCTCGGCCATCCGCTCCCTGACGGGAGCTGGGGGCTGATCCATCCCGACGTGGAGGACACCGCGGCCGCCCTGGATCGACATCACGCCGGAGACGGCGATGCCTGGCTGGAACTGCACCGGATCTGGACCGGGATCGGCCCCAACCTGGTCGCGAGCCTGCTGTCGCCGTTTCCCCCGGTGCGGCACGGCGTCGGCCTGCTGGCGCGGCTGCCTCGGGCCGGCGGTCTCGACCTCGTCCGCACCCTGGTCGAGCCGGCGGCCAGTCTGGTCGAGAACCGGTTCGACTCGGAGGCGGCGCGGTTGCTGCTGGCCGGGAACGCCATGCACGCCGACATTCCGATGACCGCGACGGGGTCGGGCCTGTTCGGACTGTTGCTGGCGATGCTGGCCCAGACGGTCGGGTTTCCGGTGCCCGAGGGCGGGGCGGGGCGGCTGGCGGCCGCGCTCGCCGAGCGGTTCCTCGGACGAGGCGGCGAGATCCGGTGCGGCGACCGGGTGCGGCGGATCGAGACGAAGGACGGCAGGGCGACGGCGGTGATCACCGATGCCGGCGAACGCCATCGCGCCGGTGCGATCGTCGCCGACGTATCGGCGTCGATGCTGTACGGCGGCCTGCTGCCGTGGTCGGAACTCCCGGACCGCACCCGGCAGCGGATGGCGCGGTTCGAACTGGATCCGGCGACGATCAAGGTCGACTGGGCGTTGTCGGGCCCGGTCCCGTGGGCCTCACCGCCGGCGACGCCGCCGGGCACGGTGCACCTCGCCGACTCGATGGACGAGCTGACGACCGGTCAGGACAAGCTGCACGCCCACATCGTGCCGGCGAAGCCGTTCCTGCTGATGGGCCAGATGTCGACCACCGATCCCACCCGGTCACCGGTCGGCACGGAATCGCTGTGGGCGTACACCCATCTGCCCCAGGTGGTGCACGCCGACGAGGCCGGCGAGGTCACCGGCAGCTGGGACGGCGACGAGATCCGGCGGCTGGCCGACCGGATGCAGAACCGGATCGAGCAATACGCGCCGGGTTTCGGGTCGCGCGTCGTCGCCCGGCGCGTGCTCGGGCCTCGGCAGCTGCAGGAGCGCAACGAGAGCCTGGTCAACGGCGCGTTGAACGGCGGCACGGCCGGCCTGCACCAGCAACTGATCTTCCGGCCGATGACAGGGCTCGGTCGCGCCGAGACCCCGATCCGCGGCCTGTTCCTGGGATCGGCATCGGCCCACCCGGGAGGAGGCGTCCACGGCGCCTGCGGCGCGAACGCGGCGCGGGCGCTGCTCGCGGCTGCGCGGGTCGGCAGACTCTGAGCCCGGGCCGGTCGACCGGCGATCGGGTGTGACAGGGTGGCCGGCAGATGCACCGAGCGGAGGACGGCCGACCGACAGTGACCGACGACGGGTTGCCAGCACGCCCGTGGTGGGATCGCCTCGCGGGCTTCGTCTGGCCGGGACACCCGACCAGGTGGCGAGACGTCCCGGCACGTCTTCGGCCGACCCTGATGACGACCTTCCGGCTGACCGCAGCTGCCGTGGTCGCCTATCTGCTCACACTCGTGCTGACCCGGGGCACGGTCGATCTGACCGGCGCGTTGACCGCGCTGCTGGTGATGCAGGCCTCGGCCTTCTCGACGCTGAAGATGGGGATCGTCCGCGTCGGCGCCGTGCTCGGTGGTGTGCTGATCGCCACCTTTTTGTCGAACTGGATCGGGCTCACCTGGTGGAGTCTGGGCGCGGCGGTCGCCACCGCATTGCTGCTGGGCAAGGCGCTGCGGCTCGGCGATCAGGCGCTGGAGACGCCGATCTCGGCGATGCTGATCCTGGCCGTCGCCAATCCGGCGATCGCTGCGGAGGTCAGAATCCTCAACACCTTCCTCGGTGCCGCCGTCGGCGTCGGCTTTAACCTGCTGTATCCGCCGGCGATGCCGACGCGATCGGCGGAGTCCTCGGTTCGTGGCACGGCCGACGCGATCGCCGCCCCGCTGCTCGCCGCCGCCGACGGCCTGCGGTCGGGTCCGGTCTCGCGCGGACAGATCAGTGGTTGGGCCGATGCCGTGCGTGCCGCGGATCGACGCGTCGACGGAGCCCGCGAGACCGTGGCGGCGCTGGCGGACAGCCGCCGGCTCAACCCGCGCGCCGTCGCCACCGCCGATGTCGCGCCGGTGCTCTCCAGCGGGCTGGCGACGCTCGAGAGCTGCCTGCTCGGCATCCAGGCCTTGTTCGTGGTGATGCGGACGGAGGTGCCGACCGGCGAGACGCCCGACGACCCGTACGGTGAGGAACTGCGGTCCGCATTCGCTGTCGTCTTCGACGACGTGGCCGCCTGCATCAGCGGCTTCGGCGAGCTGGTCATCGCGGAGGCGCACGGCCGGGAGCAGGACGTGGAGAGCCGGGTCGACCACAGCCTGGAGGTGCTCCGGGAGACCGAGGCCATCCTCTCCGAGCTCATCCTCACCGATGCCGAGCCCAACGGTTCGTCCTGGCTGTTGCGGGGCTCGATCCTCGCCGCTGTGGGGCACGTGCTGGCACAGCTGGACCTCGAGGAGCGGGCCAGGATCCGGCGGGCCTGGCGAGACGAGCAGGCGAGCAAGCCGCTGGCGCAGCTGCCGGCCTTGGTCCAGGCGGCTCTTCCGCATCCCGACCGCCCGCAGATTCGCGGGCTGGCCGGGGCGAACACGGTCTGGCACTCGCTCGACGCCGCCCGGGCGGAGCGGGGCGACCGGCACGAGGGCGACCGGCACGGGGGCGACCGGCACGGGGGCGACCGGCACGAGGGCGACCGGCACGAGGGCGACCGGCTTAAGGGCGAGGGGGACGGGGGCGAGGGGGACGGGTCGGCCGCCGGCGGTGCGCCCGCGCCCGGGGAAGGCCCGGATCGCTGATGCCCGGGTCTGCCGGTGTAGGCCCGAGGATCGCGCGGATTCGGCTCGCTGAGACCGAGCGGTCGCCGGGAACGGATTCTCGCGGTGTGATGGGTCCATGACGACGACACCGGCCAGGAGCACCGCGACCGTGGGCATCATCGGCGGCGGACCCGCGGGGCTGATGCTGTCCCACCTGCTCGCCCGCCGAGGCATCGACAGCGTGGTGGTGGACGACCGCACCTACACCGAGATCGAGCAGACCGTCCGCGCCGGCATCCTCGAGGCCGACAGCGTGCGGATGCTGGTGGACACCGGCGTCTCCGATCGGGTGCTGCGCGAGGGTGACCAGCATGCCGGGATCGAGCTCGGTTTCGACGGGCAGCTGGCCCGGATCGACTTCGCCGGCCTGGTCGGCTCCTCGGTCTGGCTCTATCCGCAAACCGACGTGTTCGTCGATCTCGCCGCGGCGAGGTCACGAGACGGCGGCGACGTCCGCTTCGGGGTCAGCGACACCATCGTGGACGACCTCGACGCGGAGCTGCCGGTGCTGCGCTTCGCCGACGCGGACGGCGCGCGGCACGAGATCCGCTGCCGGCTCCTCGTCGGCGCCGACGGCTCCCGCAGCATGTGCCGGCACCGGATCCCCGAGGATCGCCGGCAGCAGAGCTTCCGGGAGTATCCGTTCGCCTGGTTCGGGATCTTGTGCGAGGCGTCGAAGAGCGCGCCCGAGCTGGTCTACAGCCACTCCGAGCGCGGGTTCGCCCTGATCAGCCAGCGCACCGAGGCGATGCAGCGGATGTATTTCCAGTGCGACCCCGACACCGACGTCGACGCGTGGTCCGACGATCGGATCTGGGCAGAGCTGCAGGCGCGGGTCAACGTCAACGGGCTGGAGTTGATCGAGGGCCCGATCACGTCGCGGACCGTGCTGAGGTTCCGCAGCTTCGTCTGCGAACCGATGCGCTACGGGCGGCTGCTGCTGGCCGGCGACGCGGCCCATACCGTGCCACCGACCGGCGCGAAGGGCCTCAACCTGGCTCTTGCCGACGTACGCGTGCTGGCCGAGTCGATCTCGCAGTTCCTCGCCTCGGGTCTCGACCGGCACCTCGACGACTACTCCCGGCGTGCTCTGCAGCGGGTCTGGAAGGCCCAGCACTTCTCGTACTGGATGACCAGCATGCTGCACCTGCCCGTCGAGCGGTCGAGCTTCGACCTGCGTCGGCAACAGGCCGAGCTCCGCAGCGTGGTCGAGTCTCGGGCGGCCTCGGCCTACCTTGCCGAGTGCTACACGGGCTGGCCGCGTTGACCGGTCCGGCGCCGAGCACGCGGTCCGGTCACGATCGTGTCCGGGACGGCCGATCCATGTGCCTGCACGCGCCGAACGCCGCGGACGTGGCGCGGAAGCTACGCTGAGGACCCGACCGAGGATCGTGCCCGACCGAGGATCGTGCCCGACCGAGGATAGGAGGTGGCATGCGCCAGGTGGTGACCGACACCGACACCGCGGCCGCCCTCGGCAGCGGTGAGGTCGAGGTCCTCGGCACTCCGCGGCTGATCGCCTGGCTGGAGGCCGAGACGGTGCGCGTCGCCGCCGATCGGCTGGACCCAAGGCAGACCTCCGTCGGCACCGCGATCACGGTCCGGCACCGCCGGCCGACCCCGGTCGGCCACGCCGTCGAGGTCAGCGCGATCCTGCGCGCGCCGGTGGAGGGGCGCCGGCTCGTCTTCGAGGTGTCCGCCGTGGACGCCACCGGTGCTCTGGTCGCCGACGGGACGATCGAGCGAGCGATCGTGGACCGGGCGAGCTTCGGACACCGCGCGAGCGCGCCGGTACGCGAACAACCACAGCGGAAGGAACGTCTGTGATGAGTGCGCAGCGGATCGACGCCGCGCTGAAGCGACGGGTGCTGGACGCGCTGATCGAGCGGGAGGCCGGCGGGATCAGCTTCGCCGCCGCCGACATCGACGACCAGCACGACGCGTCGGAGGCCATCACCGACGACACGGTGTCGTTCGACGACACCACTCAGTCCTCGGAGGAACTCGGCCTCGCGGCGCCGCTTGCGGAGGCGGCCGCGCAGCAGCGGGCCGGCGTGCAGCGGCTGCGCGATCTCGATAGCACCAGCACCGACGTCGTCGGTGTCGGTGCGCTGGTCGGTTTCGATGGCGACCGCTTCGTGGCGGGCGTGGTGGCTGCGCCGTTCGAGTGCGACGGGGTGAGCTATGAAGGGCTGTCGGCCGACTCACCGAACTATGCGGCCATCGTGGGCCTCCGTGCCCGCGACACCTTCACCTTCCGGGGCGTCGAGCACCGGATCGACTTCGTCGTCTGAGCTCGCCGCACGGCCCGGCGGCCGCTACGGCGACGCTCAGGATGTCACGATGCCGGCGATCAGGTTGATCGTCGAGGCGAGGATGACCGTGCCGAACAGGTAGGACAGCAGGCAGTGCCGGAGCACGACCGAGCGGATCGCGGGGTCGGAGACGCTGGTGTCGGAGACCTGGTAGGTCATCCCGAGGTTGTAGCTGAAGTAGAAGAAGTCGCGGTACGCCGGTGGCACGTCGTTGTTGAAGTCGATGCCGCCGACCGAGTCGGAGTAGTACAGGTCCGCGTAGCGGACGGCATACATCAGGTGCAGCATCCCCCAGAGCATGAACACGCCGACCAGTCCGACGGCCGCGGCGGCGGTGCGGGTCGTGTCGCGGCCGAGCACGAGCAGCACCACGATGCCCGCGACGCCGCCGCAGGCGACCGCCACCACCGTCAGCTCCGCGACGATCGGCCGGAACGACTCGTCGCTGACACTCGCTCGGGTGACCTCGCTGCTCATCGGCCAGAGCGCGGCGACCCCGCTGAGGTCGAACACCAGCGCCATGGTGGCCAGGCCGCCCAGCAGCGCCAGCGGAGCGTTCGTGATCAGCCCGGCGAGCACGCTGACGACGAGACCGGCGCCGACCGCCAGGACGAGCCGGGTCACCGCCGACCACCGGATCGATCGTGCCGGATCCTTCTCGACCATCCAGACCGTCCTCTCTCAGCTGTGCCGCGTCCCGCCCGGAGCCGGGTTGCGGCCTCCGGTCGAAGCGCGTACGCCGCGGCGGTGAGCTCCGCGACATCGCGGGGCTCGGTCAGCGACCTGCCGGCGAGCTCCCGGATCCGCCGGGGCCGATTCCGCACCGTGTTCGGGTGACAGTAGAGCAGTTCCGCCCGGCCGCTCGACCCGGCGCTCGTCAATGAAGACGTCGAGGGTTCGCACGAGCGACATCAGCCATGTCGAGCTCCATCGGTGGCCCGTCAGTCTGCCGGGTGGGACTTGTGGTGGCCGGTGTGGGCCCCGCTGGGGTCGATCATCGTGTCGATCTTGGCGTGCAGCGCGGTCAGTTCGGCGCGCAGATCCACGGCCTCCTGCTTCTCGTTCTGGACCGCCTCGACCAACCAGGAGGCCAGGGTTGCCGTGACGGTGCCGAGCAGCGCGATGCCACCGATCATCAAGACCACGGCGATCACCCGGCCGCGGGCCGTCACCGGGTACGTGTCGCCGTATCCAACTGTCGTCATCGTGGTCGCCGCCCACCACATGGCGTCGCCGAAGGTGACGATGGTGGCGTGCGGAGCGTTGCGCTCGACGTCGAGCTCGGCCAGTGCCGCGCAGAACGCGAGCAGCAGGCTGCCGCCGGCGACATAGATCGCGATCCGGCCCCGCAGACGAGTGGCGACGCGCCGGTTCAGCACGCTCAGCAGGGCGATCAGCCGCAGCAGCCGGAGCGGACGCAGCAGTGGCAGGGCGATCACCAGCAGGTCGGCCCAGTGCCGGATCAGGTAGCTGCGCCGGTCCGGCGCGAGGATCGCCCGTGCGACGTAGTCGACCACGAACACGCCCCAGGCCAGCCATGCGAGCCAGCGGCACCACCGGAGGGAGTCCGGCGGCAGCTGCGGCCACAGGATCGGGACCGCGTAGACGATCAGGAACACGAACGCGCCGATCATCAGCGGGATCTCGGCGTGCTGCTCCCACCGGCGCAGTGCGGTGCCGTCGGAGGCGTCGTCGACATGGGTCATGGATGACTTGTACCGGATCGAGACCGGCCGTGTTCAGACCCGCCCCGGGTGGAGCCCGGAATCTGGGTCGGGCTGGATCTGGGTCGGGCTGAATCTGGGTCAGGCTGAATCTGGGTCAGGCTGAATCTGGGTCAGGGAGCGATGGTGTGAGCGCCGTTGACGGAGATCCGCTGGCCGGTGACATAGCCGGCGGCATCGGAGCAGAGATAGCCGACCAGGCCCGCGACGTCGCCGGGGGTGCCGATCCGGCCGAGCGGGACGTCGGCGACGTACGCCGTGGTGTCGGCGCCGGCATGACGCTCGACGGGGATCCATCCCGGCGCCACCAGGTTCACCGTCACCCCGACCGGGCCCAGCTCCCGGGCCCAGACCCGGACGAGGCCGATCTGGGCCGCCTTGGCCGCGGAGTAGGCCGACCAGCCCGGCTTGGCCCGGTCGACCATGTCGGAGCCGATCAAGATCACCCGGCCGAAGCCGCGGGCGCGCATGCCGGGCAGCGCGGCCTGGACCAGCAGGGTCGGGCTCTTCACGAAGAACTCCAGCTGATCGAGATAGTCGCGCCACTCCAGCTCGGGCAGGAATCCGATCGGCTGGGGACCGGTGGCGTTGGCCACCACACCGAGCACCGGGCCCAGCTCGGCCTCGACCCGGGCGACGAGCGCCGCCACGACGGTCTCGTCGGTGACGTCTCCGCCGAACGCAGCCGCCCGGCCGCCGGCCGCCCGGATCTCGGCGACCACCCGATCCGCACCCGCGGCGTCGGTGCGGAAGCCGACCGCGACCGCCCAGCCGGCCGCCGCCAGCTGTCGGGCGATCACCGCGCCCAGACCGCGCGATGCCCCGGTCACGATCGCGGTCCGATCCGGCCCGCCCGGTCGGTCCTCGCCGGTCGTCATCGCGGCGCGACGGGCGGGCCGTCGACCAGCACGGGGTCGGACAGCACGGGATCGGCCAGCACGGGGTCGGCCAGCACGTCGGCCAGCACGGGGTCGGACAGGAGGGTCGAGGCCAGCAGGTGGTTCTCGGCGAGCACCGAGAGCCAGTAGTTCATCCGCTCCGCGTTGGTCAGGTCGACCCAGTGGGCGAACATCGGCCGGGCGTCCTGCAGCGCCAGCCGGCCCTCGACCTGGTGGATCTCCAGCGTGTACGAGGGCTGGGCACGCATCCGTTGCGCGTGCGAGAGGATCGTCGCGAGCCCACCGGGGCCGTAGAGGGGCGACAGCGCATAGCGACCCTCGTGCTCGAACGGGATCGGCACCCGGCTCAGGAAGCTCAGGTGGTCGGCCAGCCCGGGGGTGAGCGGGTGGCCGTCGTGCAGGTGGACGTGCACCGGCTTGTCGATCGCCCCGAGCGCGTCGATCAGATCGGTCACCGCCGGCAGCGCGGACGAGGTCGCCGCGACGATCGGGTCGATCACTCGGGCCAGGTCCGGGTCCCACAGCGCCGGAGCACCGGCGCTGCCCAACGCCTCGCTGATCGCGAGGCGGGCCTGACGGATGCCGACGTGGCCGACGTCCACGCAGACCGATGCCCGCGGCTCGTCGGCGATCATCGCCGCGAGGTCGACGAAGCGCGGCGGGGCGAGGCCGCCGGCGAACTCCAGGAAGATCATCGGGCCGTGCTCGCCGGAGCGCTCGCCGATCGCCCGCAGCGCCAGCGCGGTCGCATCGAGTCGCTCCGCCATCGCCGGCCGATCGTGCACCACCAGCCCGGCTACCCGGCCGGCGAACCGCCGGGCGAATGCCGATACCGTCTCCCGCCCGTCGATGGTCAGCACGTCCAGCCGCCGATCCAGGTGCACGGTGGGTAGCACGCCGGAGGGTGGCACGAAGCGCAGCACCCGCTCCAGGTCCTCCGGGGCGTCGGCATAGAGCTCGGCGCCCATGCCGGCCTGCCGGAAGCGCAGGGCGGCCAGCCCCAGCAGGGCCTCGTCGCCGGCGATCCGGCGCTGGAACAGCCCGCGGACGGCAACGGCGGCGGGGGAGGGCATGGACCCACGCTAGTGGAGCAGTGCGGGCTCCAGTGTCTTGCCCAGACAGACCACACCGTCGCTGTCGGCGTAGTGACCGAACGGCTCCACGTCCAGATACCCGGACCGGCGGTACAGCGCGATCGCGCCGGTCTGCGGGCGGCCGGTGGCCAGCAGCATCCGGCGCACCCCGGACCGGGCCGCGTCGCTCTCCAGCGCCGCCAGCAGGCGACGACCGATTCCTGTCCGGCGGACGCCGGGATCGACGTACATCCGCCTGATCTTCGCCGTGCCCGCCGGGTCGTCGGGATCTCGGAACCAGCCGCCCATCGCCACCGGGACACCGTCGAGGTAACCGATCACGAACCCGCCGGAGGGCGGTGACACCATCTCGGCGGTCAGCGGATCGGTGTCCGGACCGCCGTACAGCTCGACGTAGTAGCGCTGGACGCGCTCGGTCAGCTCCGCGGCGTCGGGGTGGTCGTAGCCGAGCCGGCGCAGCTCGAGCTCGCCGGTCATGCTCAGGCCGCGACGGCCCGAGCGGTCACCGGGACGTTCCCGCGTACCGCCTTGGAATAGGGGCAGACCTCGTGCGCCGCGTCGACCAGCTGCTGGGCGGTGGCCACGTCCACCCCCGGAACGGCGACCTCCAGATCGACGGTCAGCCCGAAACCGCCGCCCTCGGGCCCGAACCCGACGTTGGCCGTCACCGATGCCTCCTTCGCCTCGACCCCGGCCTCCTTGGCGAACCGGAGCACGGCGCTGTTGAAGCAGGCCGCGTAGCCGGCCGCGAACAGCTGCTCGGGATTGGTGCCGGTGCCGGGCCCGCCGAGCTCCTTCGGCGCGGTCAGCTGCACGTCGAGCAGCCCGTCGTCGGTCGCCGCCCGGCCGCCACGGCGGCCTCCGACGCTGGTGGCCACAGCGGTGTACACGATCTTGTCCGGAACGTTCATGCGCTGCTCAACCGCGGCGCACGGGTGGTGCATTCCGGGCCGACCACATGCTGGGACACGCGTCTCGCCGGTTGAGCGTCTACCGACGGCCGGTCACTCGCGCTGCTGCCCCGCGGCGAAGTAGGCGACCACGTCGTCGGCGAGCGGCGGGACCGCTCGCGCCGAGCAGTCCCCGCGGAGGGACTCGGTGGCGATGACTGCCGCTGCCACCGCCTGCCTGGCCCACACCGGCGACGTGGTGGTCGGGCCGCCCGCGCGGACGAAGCGCAGGAACTCCGCGACCATCTCGGGGTCGGCGCCGCCGTGCCCGCCGTCCCCGTCCGGGATCGGCCACGACTCGTCGGGCTCTGCCCAGCGCTCGTGCCGGCGGTTCCACAGCGCCACCCGGCCGCCGGAGGAGTCGCCGAGGTTCTCGATCCGGCCGGCGTCGCCGATGACCGTGTAGTTGCGCCAGTAGTCGGGAGTGAAATGACACTGCTGGTACGACGCCAGCGCGCCGCTCTCCAGGCGCATGATCATCATCGACAGATCCTCGACATCGACCACCGGGTTGAGATCGGTGAGCGTCCGTGGGGGCCACCCGGTGGGGTCGTGCCAATCGGTCATCCGCGCCTCGCCCGGATCGCGGCGCGCTGCGCCGTCGCCGTAGACCCGACGTGCGCCCATCGCGGTGACGCTCGCGCTGGCGCTTCCGGCCAGGTAGTGGATCACGTCGATGTCGTGGGCGCCCTTCTGCAGCAGCAGCCCGGTCGAGTGCCGGCGGTCGGCGTGCCAGTCCTTGAAGTAGAAGTCACCGCCGTGCCCGACGAAGTGGCGGCACCAGATCGCCTGCACGGCGCCGATCCGGCCGTCCTCGATCAGCTCGCGCATCAGCCGCACGACCGGCATGTGCCGCATGTTGTGACCGACGTACAGCCGGCTGCCGGTCTCGTAGGCGACCCGCAGGATGGCGTCACACCCAGCGATCGTCACGGCCAGCGGCTTCTCGCAGAAGACCGCGATCCCGGCGCGGAGCAGGGCGAGGGCGACCGGCTCGTGCCGGTCGTCAGGGGTGAGCACGAACGCGGCGTCGATCCCGGACGCCAGCAGTGTCTCGAGGTCGCCGGTGATCAACGCGTCGGGAAACGCGCTGCGGGCGTCTCGCCGGCCACGGGTGCTGGTATCGCAGACCACGGTCACGGCCGAGCCCTGGTCGGGCCGATCGGCGTAACGGGCGACGACTCCACGCAGCCCGAACCCGATCACCCCGACCCGGAGCAGGCGCTGGCCGGGCTGCGATCCGGGTCGCACCGACGCCGCGTGCAGGCTGTCGATCAGCGAACGCTCGACCTCGATAACGTCCAGGGCGTGCGCGTACTTCGCCGCCAGCCTGTCCCGGGTCTGCGGGTCCAGCCGCGCCGTCCGTTCCGGGTCGAGATTGTCGGCGAGGTCGGCGATCTTGACCAGGCGGGCGATCGGTTGCGCCGCGACCCCGGCGTAGTAGGCGTCCTCGTCGACGTCGTCCCGGCGGGTCAGGGCGGAGACCGCGGTCGCCGCTCGGGTCGAGATGCCGGCCGCCAGCAGCGAGTCGGTCGTCTCGCCGGCGTCCTCGATCACGTCGTGCAGCCAGCCGGCGGCGATCGCATCGGCCCGGGTGCCGACGTCCGCGGCGGCGTACGTCGGGAGCAGTCGGAGCATCGCCACCACCCGCTCCGGATGGTGGACGTAGGGTCGACCGGCCTTGTCGACCTGGCCGGCGTGTGCCCGAGTGGCGATCAGCCGGGCCGTGTTGATCATGGCCTGCAGCTCGGCCGGGATCGGCTCCAGGTCAGTCACGGGCGTAGAGCTCGACGAATCGGGCCAGCAGCGGGGGAGCCTCGGTCACGCCCGAGGACCGGGCGGCATCGATGGTCGCCTCGGCCTGCTCGGGCTCGAAGTAGCCGGCGTACTTGTAGACCCGGATCCGGGTGATCACCCCGTCCAGATCGAGCTCCGGATGGAACTGGGTCGCGTAGACGTTGGTGCCGACCCGGAATGCCTGGACCGGACAGGCGGGGGAGGTGGCGAGGGCGACCGCATCCCCCGGCAGCTCGGTGATCGCCTCCTTGTGACCGAGATAGGCGCCGAAGGTGGCGTCAGCGACGTGGAACAGCGGGTCGTCCCGGCCGGCGTCGGTCAGCCGGATCCAGGAGCCGCCGATGGTCTCGTGATACGTGCCGTCGACCAGGGCGCCGATCTTGCGGCCGAGGGTGCCAATCCCGTAGCAACAGCCCAGGAACGGGAAGTCGCGCGGCACGATCTCGTCCAGCAGAGTGGCCAGGTCGGCCTCGACCCGACGCTGGACCGCGGTCTTGGACTCCTCGGGATCGCTGACCTGGAACGGACCTCCGCCGAGAATGGCGCCGGAGTAGTCGTCCAGATCGACGTCTCCGAGCGCACGCTGCTCGAGCCGAACCCGATGCAACTCGCCGTCACGCAGGCCCGTGCCGCGCAGCATCGCCGCGTACTCCTCGTCGGCGGCGACGTCCTCGGGTCGAATCCCGAGGAACAGGAACGGCTTCACGGATCCGACCTTAGTGGACCACGATCCGCCGCGGAGCCTGCTGCGGGTCGTGGCCCGGTCAGGCGACGCCGGAGCGGAGCGGTGGCGGCGCGCCCCGGCGGGCGAACCGGGGCATCGGGCGCAATCTCGGCCGCTGGGCTGCGGCCGAGGCCTGTTGCAGCAGTTCGTGGGCACGGCGCAGCGCGGCCTGCAGCTGCGGGTCCGCGCCGATCGTTGCGCGCAGCCGGGCCCTGGCCCGGCCGTAGGCCGCGTCGATCTCGCCGGTGCCGACGCCGACTCGATCGGCGACCGTGGGCCGCCGATGGCCGGCGAGCAGCAGCCGCAAGATCATGATGTCTCGCGGGTGCAGATGGGCGACCGCCCGGCCGAGCACGGCACGATCGACCAGCCGAGCGGCCGGGTGGGCCAGCTCGTGCAGCAAGGCGTCGAGCTCGACCGCGTGTGCGGTCGCCCCACGATCGGCTCGCTGGTCCTCGACCGCGAGTTCGTAGACGGCGCTACGGGTCCAGGTGACCAGGTCGTCGGGGAACTGGCCGGCGGCGGTCTGGGTCCGATAGCGCGCAACGGTGCGCCAGCCGACGTAGTCCGGGTTCAGCCCCGGCCAGCGGGAGCGTACGACGGCCTTTGCCTGACTGCGGACGTCGGCCGAGGTGACGGGACGCCGCCCGCGCGTGCGGCGGGCGGCTGGTGGCGTCGTCGGGGCGTGGACGGCGCTCATGATCGTGGGTGTTTCCTCTCTGCTGGATTGCCTCCACTGTGCCGGCAGGGTCGAACACAACCCCCGGGGTCGGACCGCGACGGACCCGGGTGGGTGGCGGCTTCCTCCAGGCGTTGCAAGAATGCCGACGGGACGAGTCGGCGTCGCGGCCGGCGATCGGGCGCGACCGAACCTGTGAGGTGATCCCCGTGGCACGCGCGGCCGGGCGAGACCAGGGCAGTGCGATGGAACGACTGGTTCGGATCCTGATCGCGCTCGCCGACACCCAGGACCGCGGTCTGAGCGCACGCCGGCTCGGCCGGATCGCCGGCTACTCGGTGGATACGGATTCGGGGCTGTCCGCGCTGCGACGGGATCTGCGGGCCCTGCGCCGGCACGGGTGGGCCATCGTCAGCGACGGCGGCGACGGCGCCGAGGGGCACTACCGGCTGCGGGCACAGGACAACCGGATGGCCCTGCTGCTCACCGCCGGCGAGCAGCACGCGCTGCAGGAGGCCCTGCGCAGTTCGGCGGCCGACGTACCCGTGCCGCCCGCCCAGCTGGCCGAGCTGGAACGCGCCGTCGAGCAGCGCTGCCTCACCCGGTTCAGCTATCGGCACAAGCGGCGGACCGTGCACCCGCACACCCTGCACAACGGGCCCTCCGGCTGGATGTTGCGTGGTCGGGAGGTGGAGTCGGACGTGGTCAAGGAGTACGTGGTGCGCCGGATGACCGGGTCGGTCGAGATCGACCTGCCCGGATCGGCCGCGGTGCCCGAACCGGTGCCCCGGCACAGCTTCAACCCGATGACCTGGCTCGTGGACCCACCGGTGGACGTGCTGCTGAGCACCACGGCGGACTACGAGCCCGAGGTGCTCCGGGTGATGACCGGCGCTCGGGTGGTCGACCGGGACGGCGACGAGCTGCGCGTGCTCGTGCCGGTGACCAACCGGGTGGCGTTCCGCAGCCGGCTGTTCGAGCTGGGTCTTCGGGTCCGCGTGGTGGGCCCGCCGGCGGCCCGGGAGGCGGTGCTGGGGGTGCTGCACTCGATCGTCGCGGGGGACGGCTGATGCCGATCTTCGCCGACCGGGTCGCCGAGCTGCCGCGACTGCTGGACGCCCTGCAATATCATCCCGGCGGGCTGCGGATCGAGGACCTGGCCCGCGAGGTGCAGCGCACGCCGCAGCAGGTGCGCGAGGCACTGCTGGCCTACTACACCACCGATTTCGCGCAGGTCGAGCCGAACCTGATCGGCCGTCCCCCGGCGATCGAGTTCCTCAGCGGGACGGCGGAGAGCGACGACGACGATCCGGCGACGGCGTCGGTGGTGCGGCTGATCACGGACGAGCCGGAGCGAGAGCTCGGCGTCGACTACCTGCCGGTGACCGAGCTCGCCCGGCTGTATCGGGCCGGCCGGAACCAGCTCGAGCTGGACCCGGGCAACGAGGTCCTCGCCTCGGCCGTGGAGAAGCTGCGCCGTGGCCTCCTCCCCGGCGTCACCTCGTCGGGGCCGCCGCTGGCCGGCGAGCGGCCGCCGGGCGCGTTCGCGCGGGCGCGCCGCGAGCAGCGCAAGGTCAAGATCAGTTATGCCCGAGCCTGGCGCCCCGGGGTACGCGATCGGGTGATCGAGCCGTACCGGATGATCCGCACCCGCCGGGGCTGGGAGATCGACGCCGGGCCGCCCGACGACCAGGACCGGCTGCGGACGTACCTGCTGCCGCGGGTGCAGGACTTCGAGGTGCTCGACGAGCGGTTCGTGCCGCCGCCCGACCTCGATGCGCTACTGGCCCGGCAACGCGCGCTGACCAAGATCGAGATGATCGTCCCGCACGAGACGCGGTGGGCGGTGGAGAAGTACGCCGAGCAGGTGGAGGTGATCGCCGAGAACCCGCGCACCGCGCGGTTGCGCGTGCACCTGCTGGAGCCGGTCCGCTTCCGGGTCGGGCTGGTCCTGCTGGACGGCGGCACCCGGGCGCGGGTGGTGTCGCCGGCCGAGCTGGCCGGCGCGGGGCGCGAGCTGGCCCGGGTCCTGCTCGCGCACTACGACGGCTGACGACGCCGCCGCCGGCAGCGTCATCCCCGGGCGTTCACCTCGTCGCGGAACGCGATCCAGTCCCGGACGGCGCCGAGGTCGTAGCCGCTCCGGCCGTCGATGCCGACGGTCACCATCCGGACGCCCAGCGCGAACAGCTCCGGGCCGAGGGCGTCCGGCGAGCCGTGCGCCCCGGTCGAGCGCTCGATCTCGCCCGGGTCGCGCCCCACCTCGGCACACCAGTCGTCGAGCACCGCGTTCTTGTGGGCCAGGGTCTCGGGCGAGCCGAAGCCGTGCCAGGTGGTGGCGTGCTCGGCCACCAACCGGAGCGTCTTGCGCTCGCCGCCGCCGCCGCCGATCAGCACCGGGATGTCCCTGGTCGGGGCCGGGTTGAGCCGGGCCCAGCGGGCCTTGATCCGCGGCAGTGCCTCGCCCAGCGCAGCGATTCGCTTCCCGGGCGTCCCGAACGAGTAACCGTACTCGTCGTAGTCCCGCTCGAACCATCCGGCGCCGATGCCCAGGATCAGCCGGCCACCGCTGAGGTGATCGACGGTCCGGGCCATGTCGGCCAGCAGGTCGGGATTGCGGTAGCTGTTGCAGGTCACCAGCGCGCCGATCTCCACCCGGGACGTCTGCTCCGCCCAGGCGCCGAGCATGGTCCAGCACTCGAAGTGCGCACCGTCGGCCGGCCCGTTCAGCGGAAAGAAGTGGTCCCAGTTGAACACGATGTCGACGCCGGCCTCCTCCGCGCCGGCCACGGCGGCGCGGATCGACGCGTAGTCCGCATGCTGCGGCTGCAACTGGACCCCGACCCGGAACGGGCGGTCGGCGTACGGCTTGTCGGTCTCCGGCGTTCCGGGCATGGCGGGCGTCCTCTCGCGGCGTTGGATGTCGATAGTCAGGGTATTCACAGCGGACGCACACCGTTTCGTCATCCTCCGGCCAGACCGGCGGGCAAAGGTGGTAGTCGTGCCGTCGCCAGACTCCGATCCGGACGCCGCAGCCCGGGACAGCCCGCCGCAGGCGGGACGCCCCGCGCTGAGCCGTCGCCACTTCCTGGCGCTCGGTGCGGGCGGGATCGTGGTCGCCGCCGGGTTCGGAGCCGCCGACCTCGCCGCCGGTGGTCCGCTGCGCCGGATTGCGACCAAGGTCGCGACGGTCACGCCCACGCCGGCGGCGGCCTCGATATCGCCGGCGTCGTCCGCGATGACCGTGCTCACACCGGCGGGGTCGGTCGGGGCCGGAGACCTGTTCATCAGCGACATGGCGGAGCGGAAGCCGCGACTGGTGATCGCGACGTCGGCGGGGGAGGAGCTCTGGTCGAGATCCGGCGCTACCTCCTATGCCGACTTCCGGCCCCAGTCCTGGAACGGACGGACGGTGCTCAGCTGGTGGGAGTCGGACTCGACCGGGCTGGCGGCGTACGGCAGCGGGCGATCGGTGGTGGCCGAGCCGGACGGCACGGTGATCACCAGCATCGGCACGCACCACGGCGTCAGCCCGGACGAGCACGAGTTCTTGATCACGGCGTCGGGCACCGCGCTGATCACCAGCTACGTCAAGACCCGGATGGACCTGACCCGCTACGGCGGCCCGGCGCAGGGCTGGGTGATGGACGGCGTCTTCGAGGAGCTCGACCTCGCCACCGGCCGAGTGCTGCAGCACTGGAGCTCGCTGGACCACGTCGGTCTCGCGGAGAGCTACGCCGGGATCCCGGAGGACCCGGACGAGCCTTACGACTACTTCCACATCAACTCCGTCGAGCCGACCCCGGACGGACACTTCTTGGTCTCGGCCCGGCACACCTGGGGGCTCTACAAGGTCGACCGCGACACCGGGAAGGTGCTGTGGCGGCTCGGCGGCCGGCGCAGCGACTTCGACCTCGCCGGCCCCGCTGCATTCGCCTGGCAGCACGACGCGCGGTTCGAGACCGCGGGCACGATCCGCTTGTTCGACAACGGCAGCGACGGCACCGTGACCGCGACATCGGAGAGCCGGGTGCTGTGGCTGGACGTCGACCAGGCGGCGCGGTCCGCCACCTTGATCAGGCGACTGAGCCACCCGGACCGGCTCAGTGCAGCGGCGATGGGCAACGCCGAGCTGCTCGCGAACGGCAATCTCGTGGTCGGGTGGGGGACGGCGAAACGGATCAGCGAATTCGCCCCGGACGGCTCGCTGGTGTTCGACGCCGCGCTGCCGAACATGACCTACCGGTGCTTCCGCGACACGTGGCGCTGAGGCGCGGGGTGACCTGCGCGCGGGCACGTACTGTTGGCGGATGTGCAGCTGACATCGCCCGCATTGGTCGTCATCGCCGCCACCCTGGCCGTCGGGCTGGCCGTTCTGGTGGCGCTCACCCGCCGTCGCCGGCCCAACGGATGGGTCGGCCACGGGCTCCGGTTCCTCGCCATCCTGGTCAGCCAGGCGATGGCGGTGTTCGCGGTGGTGCTGGTGGCCAACAACACCTACGACTTCTACAACAACTGGGACGATTTGCTCGGCGGTGGTGGCAGCGGTGAGGTGCCGGCGGTGGCGGCCGGCACCCTGGTGCCACCGGACGGGTCGCAGGGCCGGGTCGTCACGGTGACGGTCCGTGCGCCGGGCGCGAAGGGACCCGGCGGCGAACGGCTGCCGGTGCTGGTCTGGCTGCCGAAGCAGTACGGCCAGCCCCAGTTCAAGAAGGTGCGGTTCCCGGTCGTGATGATGCTGCCCGGTCAGCCGAGCACACCGCAAGGCGTGTTCTCCGGCTTCGAGTTCGGCAAGGAAGCCGCCGCCGCGATCGACTCCGGCCGGGCCAAGCCGTTCGTCGCGGTACTGCCGCCGCTGATGATCGACCCACCGCGGGACACCGAGTGCACCAACGTGCCGAACGGACCGCAGGCCGAGACCTGGCTCTATCAAGACGTCCGAACCGCGGTGATCAACAAGCTGCGGGTCGATCGGGACGGCGCGCACTGGTCGACGATGGGCTGGAGCACCGGCGGCTTCTGTGCCGCGAAGCTGCTGCTGCGACACCCGACGCTGTTCGGGGCGGCGATCAGTGTCGGCGGCTATTTCACCGCCGAGACCGACAGCACGACCGGCGATCTGTTCGGCGGCAACGCGCAGCTGCGCAAGGAGAACTCACCCAGCTGGCTGATCAAGCAGAACGGCGCCCGGCAGACCAACCTGCTGGTGGTGACCAGCACGGCGGATCGGGACTCCTGGCACGGCGCGCCCTATGCCGACACGGCGAAGTTCGTCGCCCAGAACAAGGGCACTCCGGGCGTCTCCACCATCCTGCTGACCTCGGGCGGTCACAACTTCGGCACCTACCGGCCCACCCTGCCCGCCGCCTTCGGCTGGCTCAAGCAGATCGGCAGCCTCGGCTGAACGGTCACCACGCTCAGGCGACCGGGCTGGCGGCCAGCGTGACGGACTTGCCGTGCGTGGTGCCGGCCGCGTCGGTCCAGGTGATCTTGACCTTGTCGCCGGCGGCGTACGTCGCCAGCAGGCTCTTCAGCTGATCGGCCGTGGTCACCGCGTGGGAGCCGACCGCGGTGATCGTGTCGCCCTCGGCCAGTCCTGCCTTCGCGGCCGGACCGCCCTCGATCACCCCGCCGATGGTTGCGCCCTCGGCGGTCGAGTCGTCTCCCTGCCATCCGCCGAACCCGCCCGCCTGGGTGCTGTCGGCCCCGGAGCTGTCGGCCCCGGAGTTGTCGATCAGGGTCACGCCGAGGAAGGCCGCCGCACCGATCTGCACGGTGGACGTGTCATCGCCGGACCGGATCTGGGCCACCACCGCCAGCGCCTCCTTGATCGGGATGGCGTAGCCGTCGATCTCGGAGCCGGTGGAGGCGGCGGTGTCGATCCCGACCACCTCGCCCTCGTCGTCGTAGAGCGGGCCGCCGGAGTCGCCGGCCACCACGTCGGCATCGGTCTCGATCATGCTGCGCAAGGTTTCCGAGGCGACAGTGCCCTCGGCCGCCGTCGTCACCGTCGCCGACAGCGAGGTCACCGATCCCTCGGCCGCGGTGAGCGAACCGGTCCCGCCGGCGTTGCCGACCGCGGTGACCGCGTCGCCGACGGCGACGGAATCGTCGTCGGTCTTCACCGTGTCCAGCCCGGAGGCGTTCTTCAGCTGGAGCAGGGCGATGTCGTGGGTCTGGTCGTGGCCGATCACTCTCGCCCGATAGGTCTTGCCGGTGCTCGCCACCGTAACGACGATCTCGGTTGCGCCCTCCACCACGTGGTAGTTGGTCAGCACCTGGCCCGACGACGTCAAGATCATCCCGGTGCCCGCGCCCTCCGCGCCCGCATAGGACAGCTTGGTGTTGATCAGCACCACACCCTTGGCCTCGGCCGCCGTCGCCGGCTGCGAGTCGACCGCGATGCCGCCCTCGCTGCTGCCGCCGGAGCCGCCGGTGCCGGGGTCACCCCAGCTGCCGCCACTTCCGTCCTGGCCCCACTGGTCCTGCGACCAGTCGCCCTGTCCCCAGCCGTCCTGTCCCCAGCCGTCCTGTCCCCAGCCGTCCTGCCCCCAGCCGGCCTGGGACCAGTCGGCCAGCCGGACCGTGGACGTACCGCCTTGTGTCGTGCTGCTGACCTGTGTCGGGTGGGCTTGCACCGCCGCGGACGCCACCGTGGGCAGGCCGGCGATGCCGATCACGGTCGCCGACGCCAGCAGGCCGACCGCGACCGTACGCAGCGGGCGCCGGCTGCGGCCACCGTGGGTCGCCGGGTCCGCAGCGGTCGCGGGGAAGCGGTGCATGGCAGGTCCTATCGTCCGGGGTTCTCGACCGAGAACAGCTCTGGTCATCGAGAGAACTCCGGCAGCCCGTGACCGGCCTCTGAGCTTGCTGGGTGCTTGCTGTGAGCGCCCCGTGCCGGGTTCCCAGCCGCCACACAGGCAACAGGAGTCCGGCTCACAGACCGCGAGCGTTGGGTGGACTCATGCCCAGCCGCGCCACCGGTCCACGCCGAACCGCCAGTCCCGACGTCGAGGCGGCGCAACGCCTGCTCGCGCCGCGCCGGACGCCGTCCCGGCGGGCGCTGGACGCGGAGTCCGCGCGGCGGGCCGGCCGGCGCAGCCTCGCCGCCGCAGCCGCGGCGCGGGCCGGCGGTGCGGTCAGCTTGGCCGCTCTGCTGCTCGGCAGCCCGGCGCTCGCGCTCGCCGCGCCGAGCGGTCCCGTCGCGAGCGCGACAGGAGCCACCGCGACGGGGACCACTGCGACGGGGACCACTGCGACAGGAGCCACCGCGACGAGCGCTGCCCCGATCACGGCCGCGATGCGGTGAACGAGCGCCGACGGAGGGTTCGTGGTCACCACCCGCGGGCGGCGGGCCGGCGGGCCGCCGACGCGGTCACCCCACTGGTCTACTTTTCTGCCACCCGGTTCGTGCTGGGCGGCGACGCCGAGGTGGAGGTGCTGGCCGAGCATGCCGGACAGCTCGAGGACGGCCTGATGCTGCTGGACGACCTGGACCGACGCTGGGGAAGCGACGGCGAGCTGGCCGCGATCGCCGGGTTGGCGGCGGGGGAGGAGATCACGGTGTCCTGGGACACCGTTCTATTGCTCACGGTGGCCCGGCCACGCGGCGTCGAGGTCGAGCTGGTGACGCGGCGGGCGACCCGGGTCGGTCCGGTCGAGCTGCCCTCGGCCGACGTGCGCCGGGCGGTGGCGGCCGAGCTGGTCGGCCGCGAGCTGACCGACGCCGGGTGTGCCGCGGCCGCCGTGGCCGTGGGCGGTTTCGTGGTGGTCACCGACTCGCCGGTGGCCGCGCGTTTGCGGCTCAGCGCCGAGCGGGCCCGGTGCTCCGACGGACGACGAGTTCCGGGCTGATCAGGCCCGGCGGGCCGGCGTCGGCGCCGGCGATGGCGGAGGTCAGCGCGTCGACCGCGCGGACGCCGACGGTGCCGAAGTCCTGCCGGACCGTGGTCAGCGGAGGAATCAGGTAGGCCGCCTCGGGCTGGTCGTCGAAGCCCACCACGCTGACCTCGTCGGGAACCCGCCGGCCCGCCTCGTGCAGGGCGAGGAGCAGGCCGATGGCGATCTGGTCGTTGGCCGCGAAGACCGCGGTGATGTCGGGATCGGCCGCCACCTCGCTGCCGATGGCGAGCCCGTGCGCCGCGTTCCACGGCCCGAGCACCGGTTCGGCCGGACGCAGCCCGGCGGCCTGCATCTCGAGCCGGAAGCCGTCGACCCGGGCCCGTGCCTCCGCCCAGTCGGCCGGGCCGCCCAGGTGGACGATCTCGCGGTGACCGAGCTCCAGCAGGTGCCGGACCGCGAGCCGCGCGCCCTCCGCCTGGTCGACCCCGACGGTCCAGCGGGCCCGGCTGAGGTCGCCCTCGACCAGCACGATCGGTACGTCCGCGGTGCGGTTTCGCGCGACCTCCAGGGCGTCGTCCTGGCCGGCGACGATGATGATGCCCTCGACCCCCTGCCGGCGCAGGTGCTCGACGGAGTCGTCCAGCAGGCTGCGGGTCAGGGTGGCTACGCTCACCGTGCTGGCGAACAGGCCCCGGTGCTGGGCAGCGGCCTCGATGCTGCGCTGGATGCTCGCCGGCCCGAAGTACCCGCCGCCGACGCCGATCACGCCGATCATCCCGGAACGTCCCTTGACCAGCGCGCGGGCGGCGGTATTGGGACGGTAGCCGAGCTGCTCGATCGCCCGTTCCACCCGCTCCCGGGTCTCCGGCCTGATCCGGGTCGAGCCGTTGATCACCCGCGAGACGGTCTGGTGCGATACCCCCGCGAGCCGGGCGACGTCGTGCATCACCGCTGGCCGCTGGGGCGCGACGTCGGACATGCTTGCTCCTCGCTCGGCGGAACCGCATCCACATGTTAACGGCAACACTCTCCGGGTCGTCGGCTTTGACACGGCGTGATGCAGACGGCATGATCGCTCGTGTTAACGCTCACTCACACCGGAGCATCGTCGTGACCATCACCGCTGAGATCGCCGGACTCGTCGCCGGCCTGCGTACCGACGTGGCCAGGCTGCACGCCGAGCTGCCGCGCTGGGGGCTGGTGGTGTGGACGGCCGGGAACGTGTCGGCCCGGGTCCCCGGCCACGATCTGCTGGTGATCAAGCCGTCCGGCGTCGGCTACGACGAGCTCACCCCCGAGGCGATGGTGGTCACCGACCTCGGCGGCAACCTGGTCGACGGCGACCGTTCCCCGTCCTCGGACACCGCGGCGCACGCCTACGTCTACGCGCACCTGCCCGGGGTCGGCGGGGTGGTTCACACCCACTCGACCTATGCCACCGCGTGGGCCGCCCGGGGCGAGCCGATCCCGTGCGTGCTGACCATGATGGGCGACGAGTTCGGCGGCGAGATCCCGATCGGCCCGTTCGCGCTGATCGGCGACGACTCGATCGGACGCGGGATCGTCGAGACGCTGCGCCGGCACCGGTCGCCGGCCGTGCTGATGCAGAACCACGGCCCGTTCACCGTCGGCCGGACGGCGAAGGACGCGGTCAAGGCCGCGGTGATGTGCGAGGAGGTGGCCCGGACGGTGCACATCGCCCGTCAGCTGGGTGAGCCGCTGCCGATCGCACCGGCCGACATCGACGCGTTGTACGACCGCTATCAAAACGTCTACGGCCAGACCGGAGTTGATGACGATGAGTGAGAAGACCTGCTGGTTCCTGACCGGGAGCCAGGGCTTGTACGGCCCGGAGACGCTGGCTCAGGTCGAGCAGCAGTCCCGGGCCGTGGTGGAGGCGCTGAACGACGCCGGGACGCTGCCGGTGCCGGTGGAGTGGAAGCCGGTGCTGACCGACTCCGCGGCCATCCACGCGATCATCATGGCCGCCAACGCGGATCCCGACTGCATCGGCCTGATCGCCTGGATGCACACCTTCTCGCCCGCCAAGATGTGGATCACCGGCCTGGACGCGCTGAAGACGCCGTTCCTGCACCTGCACACCCAGGCGAACGTGTCGCTGCCGTGGGCCGAGATCGACATGGACTTCATGAACCTGAACCAGGCGGCCCACGGGGACCGGGAGTTCGGCTTCATCACCGCCCGGCTCGGCGTGCCGCGGACCATCGTCGCCGGCCACGTCTCCGACCCGACGACCCAGGCCCGGATCGCCGGCTGGCAGCGCGCCGCCCGCGGCGTCGCGGCGGTCCGCTCGCTCCGGCTCGCCCGGTTCGGCGACAACATGCGCAACGTCGCGGTGACCGAGGGTGACAAGGTCGAGGCCGAGCTCCGGTTCGGGGTCTCGGTGAACACGTACGGCGTGAACGACCTGGTCGAGCGGGTCGACGCGGTCACCGAGGCCGAGGTCGACGACCTGATCGCGCAGTACCAGGACGCGTACGAGATCGCGCCGGAGCTTCTGCCGGGTGCGGACCGGCACGAGTCGCTGCGCTACGGCGCGAAGATCGAGGGTGGGTTGCGGGCGTTCCTGACCGAGGGCGGGTTCGGCGCCTTCACCACGAACTTCGAGGATCTCGGCGGCCTGCGGCAACTGCCCGGACTGGCCTGCCAGCGGCTGATGGCCGACGGCTACGGTTTCGGCGGTGAGGGGGACTGGAAGACCTCGGTCATGCTGCACACCGTCAAGGCGATCGGTGCCGGTGCGCCGGGCGGCACGTCGTTCATGGAGGACTACACCTACCACCTCGGCCCGGGCCGGCCGAAGATCCTCGGCGCGCACATGCTCGAGGTCTGCCCGAGCATCGCCGCTGCGAAGCCGCGGGTGGAGATCCACCCGCTCGGCATCGGGAACCGGGAGGACCCGGTCCGGCTCGTCTTCGACGCAGCGCCCGGACCCGCAACCGTGCTCGGCATCTGCGACCTCGGCGACCGGTTCCGGCTGGTGCTCAACGAGGTCGACGTGGTGCGGCCCGACGAGCCGCTGCCCAAGCTCCCGGTGGCCCGGGCGGTCTGGGAGCCCCGGCCCGACCTGGCCACCTCGGCCGAGTCCTGGATCAGCGCGGGTGGGCCGCACCATACGGTGCTCTCCACCGCCGTCGACACCGATCAGCTGGCCGACTTCGCCAACCTGCTCGGAGTCGAGCTGTTGATCATCGACGGTGGCACGAACCGGCGCGAGTTCGCCGACCGGATCCGCTGGAACCAGGCCTACTACCGGCTCGCCCGGGGCCTCTAGGCGGCCGTGATGGATGCGCGTGAGGCGATCGAGAGCGGCCGGACGGCGCTCGGCATCGAGCTCGGCTCGACCAGGATCAAGGCGGTGCTGACCGGTCCCGACCACGAGCCGCTCGCGGTCGGCAGCCACGACTGGGAGAACCAGTTCACCGACCGGCTGTGGACGTACTCCCTGGACGCGGTGTGGACCGGCCTGCGGGAGTGCTACGCGTCGTTGGCCGCGGATGTGGAGCGGCGCCACGGGGTGGAGCTGAACGCGGTCGGGGCGCTCGGTGTGTCGGCCCTGATGCACGGCTATCTCGCGTTCGACGCCGACGGCGAGCTGCTGGTCCCGTTCCGCACCTGGCGCAACACCAACACCGGCCCGGCGAGCGAGCGGCTGAGCGCCGAGCTCGGGCACAACATCCCGCACCGCTGGAGCGTCGCGCACCTCTACCAGGCGATCCTCAACGGCGAGGAGCACGTCGGCCGGGTGGCCCACATCACGACCCTCGCCGGCTACGTGCACTGGCAGCTGACCGGCCGGCAGGTGCTCGGCATCGGCGACGCCAGTGGGATGTTCCCGATCGACGTCGGCGCCGGCGGCTACGACGCGGCGATGATCGCCACCGTCGACCGGCTGGCCGCCGAGGCCGGTGTGCCGCTGTCACTGGCCGAGCTGCTGCCGGCCGTGCTGGTCGCCGGCGAGGCCGCCGGAGAGCTCACCGCCGCCGGGGCCGCCCGGCTCGACCCGACCGGCCGGCTCCGCCCCGGTGCGCCGCTCTGCCCGCCGGAGGGCGACGCCGGCACCGGCATGGTGGCCACCAACTCGATCTCGCCGCGCACCGGGAACGTCTCGGCCGGCACCAGCATCTTCGCCATGGTCGTGCTCGAGCACGAGCTCGGCCGGGTGCATCGTGAGCTGGACCTGGTCACCACCCCCGCCGGCGATCCGGTCGCGATGGTGCACTGCAACAACGGCGCGAGCGAGCTGAACGCGTGGGTGGGGCTGTTCGCCCAGTTCGCGGCGGCCCTGGGCAGCGACGCGGACACCACGACGGTCTTCCAGACCCTGTTCACCGCGGCCCTGTCCGGGGCGGCGGACGGCGGCGGGATGCTGGCCTACAACTACCTCTCGGGAGAGCCGATCACCGAGCTGGAGGAGGGCCGGCCGCTGTTCCTCCGGCTCCCGGACAGCAGTTTCGAGCTGGGCACGTTCGTCCGGACCCACCTGTTCTCGTCCCTGGCAACGCTGCGGATCGGGATGGACGTGCTGCAGAAGGAGGAGGGCGTCCGGCTGGACCGGATGTTCGCCCACGGCGGTCTGTTCAAGACCAGAGGTGTGGCCCAGCGCTTCCTGGCGGCGGCGATCGACACGCCGGTATCGGTCGGCGACGTGGCGGCCGAGGGCGGCGCCTGGGGGATCGCGGTGCTCGCAGCGTTCGCCGGGTCCGGCGCCGATCGGTCCCTGGCGGCGTTTCTCGCCGACGAGGTCTTCGCCGCGGCCGCGCTGGAGACGGTCGAGCCCGACGGCGGCGACGTCGCCGGCTTCGACGCGTTCATGCAGCGCTGGGTCGCCGCCCTTCCGGTGCAACGAGCGGCGGTCGCGCACACCTGAGCGCAGCGCTCGGACGTGCCTTAGGGTCGAGCGGATGAGCAGACCGATCGGGACGCCGGTGACCGCCGAGCTGGTGCGCGGCGCGCTGGAGCTGGAGCCGACCGCCGTCGGCGTCCGCCCGCACCGGCTGCCGGCATGGGCGCTGGCCCAGGCCGACCGGGACCCGCAGCTGAGCATGGCGGAGTCCCAGCCGGCCGGCGTGCGGATCGTCTTCGCGACCACGGCGACCAGCGTCGAACTCACCGCGCTGGCGACGCGCTACGGCTTCCGTGGTGCGCCGGCGCGCCCGCCGGGGAGCTTCGATCTGGTCCTCGACGGCCGGCTCGTGGCCGGGGCCACGCTGCGCCGGCCGACCATGATCACCATCGATCCGTCCACCGGCGCGGCCGAGACCGTGCCGGGTGAGCCGGAGAGCCTCGTCTTCGACGACCTGCCGGCCGGCGAGAAGGTGGTCGAGATCTGGCTTCCGCACAACGAGAGCGTCGAGCTCGGCCAGCTCCGCACCGATCGGCCGGTGGCGCCGGTGCGAACCGGCAGGCCGGTCTGGCTGCACCACGGCAGCTCGATCAGTCACGGCTCGAATGCGGCGCGTCCGACCGGCACCTGGCCGGTGATCGCCAGCCTGGCCGGCGGCGTGGACCTGATCAACCTCGGGTTCGGCGGAAGCGCCCTGCTGGATCCGTTCACCGCGCGGACGATCCGAGACACTGCCGCGGACCTGATCAGTCTGAAGCTCGGCGTCAATCTGGTGAACGCGGACCTGATGCGGCTGCGCGCCCTCGGCCCGGCCGTGCACGGTTTCCTCGACACGATCCGAGACGGACACCCCGACGTACCGCTGCTGGTCGTCTCGCCCATCCATTGCGGCATTCACGAGGACACCCCGGGGCCGGGAGCATTCGATCCGGCGGCGCTGGCGCGCGGCGAGATCCGGTTCGTGGCCACCGGTGACCCTGCCGAGCGGGCGGCCGGCAAGCTGACCCTCAGCGTGATCCGCGAACGGCTGGCCCGGATCGTCGCCCAACGCGCCGTCGAGGACGACAACCTGCACTAGTGGACGGACTGGAGCTGTACGGACCGGCCGACGCCGTCGACCATCCGCTGCCGGACCGGCTGCACCCGGACTCGGTCACCCACCGGCTGATCGGCGAACGGTTCGCCGCCCACGCCTTTCGCGCGGACGGTCCGCTGGACCTCAGCCGGCGTCGGTGAGGTCGGTCAACGGGACGGGGTCGGGGCGATCCGCGGTCGAGGCGACCGGAACGCTGCGCCCTTCGACGGCCGCGGTCAGCAGCGACTCCATCACGTCGAGCACGTGCAGGGCAAGCCGTCCACCGGACCGTGGCTCTCTGTCCGGTGCGGCGATTGCCAGGTCGGCAAGGCCGTAGCCGCGGCCGGCATCGACGTACCCGGCGCTGACCGGAAGCTCCTCCCAGCCGGTCGCGCCCAGCCGGTGCAGGAAGGTCGGATCGCCGAACCGGTTCGGGTCCGGGACGGCCAGCGAGCCCGACGTGCCGTGCACCTCGATCGGTGCCACCCGCGTCGCCACCGCGTCGAAGCTCATGATCAACGTGGACAACGCCCCGCTCGCATGGCGCAGCACGCCGGTGACGTGGGTGTCGATCGCGACCGGGACCTCCCCGCCGGCCCGCGGCCCGCTGCCGATGGCGCGCGTGTCACGGGACCGGCTGGACATCCCGACGACCTCGGTCACCGGCCCCAGCAGGGTGATCAGCGCGGTGACGTAGTAGGGACCCATGTCCAGCAGCGGCCCGCCGCCGGGCTGGTAGTAGAAGTCCGGGTCCGGGTGCCAGCGCTCGTGCCCCGGGGTGAGCATGGTCGCCGAAGCCGCCACCGGGGTGCCGATCAGGCCGTCGTCGATCGCCCGCCGCGAGGTCTGGATCCCGGTGCCGAGCACGGTGTCCGGCGCACAACCGATCCGTACGCCGGCGGCCGCGGCCGCGTCGACGATCCGGCGAGCGTCGGTGAGACTCGCGGCCAGCGGCTTCTCGCCGTAGACGATCTTGCCCGCCTCGATCGCGGCCAGCGCGACCTCGGCATGGGCGGCCGGCACGGTCAGGTTCAGCACGGCGTCGATCCGCGGATCGGCCAGCAGCGCGGGCACCGGCAGCGCGGACGCCCCCGCGGCCGCGCCGACCCGTTCCGCCCGCTCGTGGTCTCGATCGGCGACCGCCACCAGGCTGAGCCGCGGCAGCCGGGCGATGGTCTCCAGATACTGTCCGGAGATCGCACCGCAGCCGATCATCCCGATCCTCAACGACTGGCCCACAGGATTCCTCGCTCGATGATGGTGCGCACATTCGGGTCCTGCAGCACGTCCAGGCTGTGCCCCGGGGTGGCCACGAAGATGCGGCCCCGACCCCAGTCGCGGGTCCAGACCGCCGGCGAGGTGACCGGCCGGTGCCACGGGTCCCACGGGCGGGCCTCGAGGGTGGTCGTCGCCAGCACGTCGATGTAGTCGTCGGCGAGCACCCAGTACTGCTCCGTGGTCAGCTCGAAGTCGGCCAGCCCGGCGACGATCGGATGGTCGCGCTGGTCGGCGCGGATGTTCACGGTGTAGTGCAGGAAGTTGTCGCTCGGGTCGCCGCCGATCCGCTGCTCGGCCGGCTTGGGCGGGTGACAGGCGAACTGGCCGCCGATCAGGTGCAGGTAGTCGCTGGTGTTGCGGTAGGAGTCCGCGATCCCACCGTGCCAGCCGGCCAGGCCGGTGCCCGCCTCGACGGCGGCCCGCAGGCCGTCGAACTCGTCCCGTTCGATCGTGCTCATCGTCATGCACTGGACGATCACGTCCAGCTCGGCCATCGACTCCGCGTCGGCATAGACGGCCGGGGAGTCCTCCACCCGGACCTCGAACCCCTGCTCGACCAGGAACGGCCGGAACAAGTCGGTGGCCTGCACGGGCGCGTGGCCCTCCCAGCCGCCGCGGACCACCAGGGCCCGTCTCGTCCGGTGTTCGCTCGGTGCTGCGCTCATGGCTCCCACTTCTCGTCGTCAGATCCGGTGTTCAGCCCTTGAAGGCACCATCCATGATGCCCGACACCATCTGACGGCCGACGATGACGAACACCACGAGCAGCGGGAGGGTGGCGAAGAACGACCCTGCCATGGCCAGGCCGAGATCCACCGAGATGTTGTTCTGCAGTGCCTTGATGGCGATCTGCACGGTGTACATCTCGGGCGACTTGAGCACGATGAACGGCCACATGAAGTCGTTCCAGGCGGTCACGAAGGTGAGCAGTGCCAGCACGAACGCCGCCGGGCGGACCACCGGGAACACGATGTCGGCGAAGATCCGCCAGGTTCCTGCGCCGTCGATCCGCGCGGCCTGCAGCAGCTCGTCGCTGATGGTGACGCTGATGTGCTGGCGCATCCAGAAGATGCCGAACGCGTTCACCAGGCCCGGCACGATCAGCGCCTGCAGCGTGTCGACCCAGCCGAACCTGGAAATGATCATGTACTGCGGGATGACCGACAGCTGGGCCGGCACGGTCATGGTGAGCACGACGATCAGGAACAGCACGTTGCGGCCGCGGAACGTGAGTTTGGCGAAGGCGAAACCGGCGAGTGCGCAGAGCAGGGCCTGCCCGGCGGCCAGGCTTAGCGCGACGATCGTGCTGTTCAGCAACGACTGGAAGAACGGGACCGTACTGATCACCAGCTCGAGCATCCGGAGCAGGTCGGTGCCCGGGACCACCCGGGGCGGTAGCTGGGTGGCCGCCCCGGGACCGGCCGTGGTGACCACGAACATCCAGTAGAGCGGGAAGATGCAGGCCGCCGCCGCAAGCACGAGCAGCGCGTACGTCCACCACCGGACCCGGCCGAGCCGGGCGCGCCCGCGCCTCGCGGTGGGCAGGATCGGGACTGCCTCCTCGACGATCTCCTCGGCGGCCTCGGTCATCACCGCTCTCCTTTCAGCCTCGTCGAGAGCAGGAAGTTGATCAGCGCGATGATCACGATCATCGCGAACAGCGCGACGCCGACCGCGGCGCCGTAGCCGAACTTGAACTGGCCGAACGCCTGCTCGTAGAGGAACAGGGTCAGGGTCTGGCACTGCCGGGTGGCGCCGCAGGTGAACTGACCGCCGGGAGAGAGCAGCAGCGGCTCGGTGAAGATCTGCAGGCCGCCGATGGTCGACGTCACGATGGTGAAGATGATCACCGGTCGTAGCGAGGGCACCGTGATGTTCGAGAACTGCTTCCAGCCACCGGCGCCGTCGACCGATGCCGCTTCGTAGATGTCGCGGGGGATCGCCTGCAGGGACGCCAGGTAGAGCAGGGTGGTGTAACCGAACCAGCGCCACGCGACCATCAAAGCGATCAGGACGTGGCTCCCGATCCGCGAGCTCATGAAGTCGATGTGGTCGAAGCCGAACAGACCGATCAGGTAGTTGAACAGGCCGTAGTCCCGGTCGAACAGCTGAGCGAACACGACGGTGGTCGCGGCGACCGACGTGACGTAGGGCACCAGCAGCGACATCCGGAAGAAGTTGGCGAACCGCAACCGGGCGTGGTTCAGCAGGTGCGACAGCACCAGTGCGACGACCAGCTGGGGAACGGTCGACAACAACCAGATGCTGAGCGTGTTCACGGTGGCGTTCCAGAACCGCGGATCGTGCACGAGCCTGGTGAAGTTCGCCGTGCCGATGAACGTCTTCGTCCCGATCGGGTTCCAGTTGAACAGCGAGATCACGAAGGTGAACAGCAGCGGGAACAGTCCGAAGACGAAGAAGAGCACGAAGAACGGCAGGACGTAGCCGTAGGGTGCGACCCGCTCGCCCAGCCCCAGCCGGATCGGCCGGGGTCGGGCGGGCGGGCGGGGGGCGGGTGTCGTGGTCGACAGCGTGATCGTCGTCATCGCGGAGCCGATCCGATCTCAGCCGCCGAGCGCGGTCTTGATGTTCTGCACCGCGGTGTCGAAGGCGGTGCTCGGATCTCCCTTGCCGGCCTCGACGTTGTTGATCGAGTTCTGGAACTCGGCCCCGATCGTGGACGAGTCCGGTCCGATGTAGAACGGCTTGAGACCGTCGACCGACTCGGTGAAGATCTTTCCGATCGGCGCGTCGGAGAAGAACGGGTCGGTCTTGGCCAGCAGCTTCGGGTCGGTGAAGACCGACGGCGTCGTCGGCAGCGATCCCGAGTCGAGGAAGTGTGCCAGCTGGGAGTCCGGCGCCTGCATCTCCTTGATGTAGTTCCACGCTGCGACGGGATTCTTCGCCCCGGCCGGGATGGCCAGGTAGCTCCCGCCCCAGTTGCCCTTGCCGCCGCCCGGAATGACGGCGATGTCCCACTTGCCGTCGGTCTTCGGCGCGTTGCTCTTGATGGAGCCGAGCATCCACGACGGCGTGGCGACGGTCGCGAAGTCGGCGTTGGCCAGTCCGGCACTCCACCCGGTGGTGAACGACCCCTGCTTCGCGGTGGTGCCCGAGGTGGCGGCCTCGATACCGAGGTCGAACGCCGCCCTCACCTCCGGGTTGGTGGCATAGATCGGCTCTCGGGTGCTGTTGTCGTAGTACTTCTGCGAGACCTGATTCACCGCCTGGTAGAAGACCGTGGTCGATGCGTTGTCCAGGAACGGCTCGCCGGTCTTCGCGGTGTAGGCCTTCGCTACCTTCAGATAGTCCTGCCAGGTAGGCCACAGCTTGGAGACCTCGGCCGGGTCGGTCGGCAGGCCGGCCGCCTTGAACTTGTCGACCCGGTAGGACATCGCCATCCCGCCGACGTCGGTCGGGATCCCGACGACCTCGCCATCGGCGCCGGTGGACTGCGCCATCACCCAATCCAGGTAGTTCCCGGTGATGTCGCCCGCCCCGAAGTCCCTGAGGTCCTTGAAGTTGCCCGGATTCATCATGAACTTCGGCAGGTCGTCGCCCTGGATCAGCACCAGGTCGGGAACCTTTCCGCCCGCCAGTGCCGTGGTGAGGGCCTGCGCGGTCTCGACCGAGGAGCCGACCTCGGTGAGGTTGACGGTCACGTCGGGATGCTTCGCCTTGTACTCCTGGACGGAGGCCTTCTGGTTGATGCCGCTGAACGACCAGAAGTCGAACGTCTTGGTGTCCTCGGTGCTGCCGCCGCTCGGGGTCGAGCCCGCGTTGCAGGCGGTGGCCAGCAGGGCCACGCACGCGGTCAGGGCCGCGGCTGCGATCGTACGTGCTTTCATCGGACTCAGGTCCCTCCTTTGGGTGCCGCGCCACTCCACGGTCGGGTCGTCGGGGCGCGCTCGAGTGCATCGATCGGACGCGAGGTTTATCGTTAAATCTCGGCGTCTGCGCCTATCGAAACACACGATCCGCCGGTCTGGCAAGGGCCCCTCGGCCGGCTTTCCGGTCTTGACGAAACGGTCGCCGAGCGATCAAGGTATATCGTCAAACCACTTCGCCTCGGCGGCCGTCCCGGCCGGCCCCTGATCCGACACCCCGTTCGACAAGGATTCCCGCATGAGCAGCTCAACGGCACGACTGGTGGTCGACCTGGACGTCACCGGACCCAAGATCAACCGACACCTGTACGGGCACTTCGCCGAGCACCTGGGCCGCTGCATCTACGGCGGCTTCTGGGTCGGCGAGGACTCGCCCATTCCGAATGTCGGCGGGATCCGTTCCGACGTGGTCGACGCGCTTCGCGCGCTGCGGATCCCGAATCTGCGCTGGCCGGGCGGGTGTTTCGCCGACGAGTACCACTGGCGTGACGGCATCGGTCCGCGCGAGCAGCGTCCGACGATGATCAACACTCACTGGGGTGACGTCGAGGAGAACAACCATTTCGGCACCCACGAGTTCATGACGCTGTGTGAGCTGCTCGGTGCCGAGCCCTACGTGAACGGCAACGTCGGCAGCGGAACCGTGCAGGAGATGAGCGAGTGGGTGGAATACCTCACGCGCGACGGAGACTCGCCGATGGTGCGGCTACGGCGGGCGAACGGCCGGGACCGGCCCTGGCGGGTGCCCTTCTGGGGGATCGGCAACGAGGCGTGGGGCTGCGGCGGGAACATGCGGCCGGAGGCGTACGCCGATCTGGCCCGGCGCTACGCGACGTTCTGCCGCGACCACGGCGACAACCGGCTGTACCGGATCGCGGCCGGTGCGGCCGACGACGACCTGGCCTGGACCCGCGCGCTGATGGAGGCGGTGAGCTGCCTGGGCTGCGCACCGGAGCCGCGCGGGATCTTCCAGGCGATCTCGTTCCACTACTACAGCTTCGCCGGAGACGCGATCGGGAAGGGTTCGGCGACGGAGTTCGGCGAGGACCAGTACTACGCCACGATGGCGAAGGCGGCCGACATCGACCGGGTGATCGCCGGGCACGTGGCCGTGATGGACAGCTACGACCCGCAGCGGCGGATCGGGCTGGTCTGCGACGAGTGGGGCACCTGGTGGGCGGTGGAACCGGGCACCCATCCCGGATTCCTGTACCAGCAGAACACCCTGCGGGACGCGCTGGTGGCCGGCGTCCACTTCGACATTTTCCACAAGCACGCGGCCCGGCTGCAGATGGCCAACATCGCCCAGACGGTGAACGTCCTCCAAGCGATGATCTTGACCGGCGACGACGGCAGCATGGTGCTCACCCCGACGTACCACGTGTTCGAGATGAATCAGGGTCACCAGGACGCCTGGCAGCTGCCGGTGCACGTGATCGACGGACCGAGCGCGCGATCGGTCGGCGGCGCCCAGCTGAACACGCTGTCGGCTTCGGCCAGCCTGAAGGACGGTCGGGCCCTGATCTCGGTCAGCAACCTCGATCTCGACTCCGACGCCGTGCTGACATTCGATCTGCGGGGCCGGCAGGTCACCGGCGTTCGCGGCCGGGTGTTGACCGCGGACAAGCCGCAGGCGCACAACACCTCGCTCGCGCCGGACGTGGTCCGTCCGACCGCGCTCGAGTCGGCGTACGCGGCGGGGACGCTGACCGTCGAGCTGCCGCGACACTCGTTCGGCACTCTCGAACTGACCCTGTCCGGCGGCGGCGAGACCGTAGGCTGAGCCGATGAGCGAGACGGCGAAACGGGCTCGGCGCGGCGGCCCGACCATCGCCGATGTGGCCCGGCACGCCGGTGTGTCGTCGATGACCGTCTCGAACGTCCTCAACGGACGATCGCAGCGAGTCAGCGAGGCGACCAAGGAGCGCGTTCTGGCCACCCTGGGCGAGCTGGGGTATCGGGTCAATCTGACCGCCCGGCACCTGCGCACCGGCCGGACCGGAATGGTCGGGTTGGCCGTGCCGGACTTCACCCCGGGCTACTACTCCGAGCTGGCCGACCGGTTGGCCGATCGGTTCGCCGCGCACGGTCTGCGGCTCGTGGTCGAGCGCACCTCGGGTCGCCGATCGGAGTTGGAGTCGCTGTCGGCCGCCCGGCTGAGCGTGTACGACGGGTTCGTGCTGAGCGTCGTCGCCGGCGACACCCAGGACCTGGAGCAGCTCAGCGTGGAGACGCCGGTGGTGCTGATCGGCGAGCGGACGGTCCCCGCACGGTTCGACCACGTGCTGATGGACAACGTGACCGGCGCCCGGATGGCGACCCGGCTGTTGATCAAGCGCGGAGCCCGGCGGATCGCGTTGCTCGGCGGGGCGACCGGCGACGGGGACTCCATGCCGCAGCTGCGGACCCGCGGCTATCTCGCGGCGCATCGTGCGGCCCGGCTGGCGATCCGTCCGGAGCTGATCAGACCCGGTGGCTTCCGGCGGCTGGACGGCTTCGAGCAGGTCCGCCTGCTGATCGAGGAGGAGATCGCCTTCGACGCCGTCTTCGCCCTCACCGACACCGAGGCGATGGGAGCCCTGACCGCGCTGGTGGAGGCGGGGTTGCGCGTCCCCGACGACGTCCAGGTGATCGGGTTCGACAACCTGAGCGACACCCGGTTCAGCGTGCCGCCGCTGTCGACGGTCGAGCCGGGCAACGACCGGATGGCCGACGCCATCTGCGAGCTGCTGCTGTCCCGGATGGAGGAGGACGGTGAGCGCCGTCCGGCCCAGGTGGTGATGCCGGCCGCACGGTTGGTCGAGCGCGGCACCACCAGGGCCGGCTGAACCGTCCGCTCGACGACGACGGATGCTCCCTCGTCGGGAGAAGTCGATCATGCTGAGCGCAGACCGGAAGCTCTCGGCGTGACGGGGGAGCAACGCTCGTCGGCCAGCCCGCGCAGCACACACTCGATCACCCAGCCCGGTTGCTCGACGATGTGTCGCCAGGTGAAGTTCAGCACCCGATAGCCGGCGAGTTCGAGCTCGTTGCGGCGCCGGCGGTCGTGCTCGAACGCGTCCCGGCTGCGATGGATCTCCCAGCCGTCTACCTCGATCACGAGCATCGCCGCCGCGAACAGCACGTCGACCCGGTAGCCGAGCACCCAGGCATTGCTGATCCAGCCGGCGATTCCGCATTGCCAGAGCAGTAGGTGCAGAGCCCGTTCCGCCTCCGACCACGGTTCGGCGCGCGACTCGACCAGCAGTGCCCGGCGGACGGCGTTTCCGCGACGATTCGGGGTCAGCTCGAGCGCTGCCCAGAGCTGCTGCAGGGTCGCGGCCCGGGTGCGCAGCACCTCGTCGACGACCGACGCCCGGGTGCGCGAATCGGCCAGGTCGAGCGCCGTGAGGCTCGGACGCGTCAGCACCAACGGGCCGTACGGCTGGACGAGCTCCGGCGGAATCCGGCGCCGCTCGACGGCGATCCCGCCGGGCGCCCGCCGGCTGGTGGGGAGAGCGACGGTGACCACCGGCACTCTCGCGTCGGGCAGGAAGGTCAGCCGGGCGGCGGCCCAGCCGGTGAGCACCGCGTCCGGACCCGCCCAGGTAGCGGCGGCGAGAATGCGGACGAGGGTGTCGCCGGCCGTGTGGGGCAGGCAGTACACACCGGGATGGACGGCGACCAGCTCCCCGCGGCGAAGCAGGGTGTCCAGCCGGCCGGCGAGGTCGGCGTTGTCGGCCCGCCGCAGGATGCCGCCACCGCGGCGCAGTCGGATCTCGATCTCGTTCACATCTGTCACCATGCGGAGGACCACCCCGATCGTGCCGCCCCTTGTCCGGATCTGTGGACGGCGGGTCGAGACGGCCCGAACCTGTGGACGACGGACTCGACGACGGTTGCTCCCTCGTCGCTTCGAATCGATCATGCTGAGGGTGGATCCGGGCTGGTCCGGGTGACGACGGAGCAGCGCTCGTCGGGCCGCTGCGCCCGTTGGCCTCCCACGCCCGGTTCAGGTCGGGCGATCGAGCGCCTGCCGTACCAGCTGGAGGGTCTCGATCGGCCCGAGTCCGAGGCCGCGCATCCGCCGGACGAACTCGGCGGCGGACCGCCGGGCGTCCTCGCCGGCATCGGCGGCCGGCTCGGCGACGACGCTGCCCCGACGCCCGGCCGTCCGGATCGCACCCGCCTGCTCGAGCTCGCGGTAGGTGCGGGCCACTGTGTTCGGGGCGATGCCCAGATCGGCCGCCAGGCGCCGGACGGTCGGTAGCTGGGTGCCCGGGGTGAGGTCGCCGGTCTCGATCTGGGACAGCAGTTGTTGTCGGAGCTGCTCGAACGGGGGGACGGGCGATGAGGTGTCGATGACGATCATCCGACGGCCTGTCCCACCGCGCGGGCCGCCCGCAGGGCCGCTTTCCGGTGACGATTGGCCGGCTGATCGCGCAGCAGGATCTGTGCGGCCAACGCGAGGACGTACGTGGCGATGTGCAAAGCCGTCACGACGTGCCAGGTCGTGCCGGCCGCCGCCGATCCGTGAGACGGCGGTAGTGACTCGGTGATCGTGAGCGGGCTCAGCATGCCGATCATCGCGGGCAGCGAGAAGATGTCGCGCAACCGCTCGCCGCGCAGCGCATCCCGCCAGAAGAGACTGACGGCATCGGCGCTGGGCAGCGGTCGCGCAACCAGCCGGTGGGCCACCACCTCGGCCGCGGCCCAGCTGAGGACGACCAGCGCCAGCGTCGTGCCGGCGAAGGCAGGATGGCCCCGATCGGACGTCCCTTCGAGCTGCGACGACGACCAGAGCGCGCAGCTCGCGGCGACCACGACGAGGAGCACCTCCAGCCGCACGACCCCGAGGCCGGCCCGGCGCACGTAGTCGGACATCCGCGCTGCGGTTGCATTCGCGACCCGGATCGGCCCCCGGATCTCCAGGGCTGCTCCGTAGAGCCCGCTGACACCGCGGCCGACGAACACCCCCGCGATCGGCAGCAGCCAGCTCAGCATGGTCACCACGAGGCTGCTGTCGTCGGCCGGATCGAATCGCGCGGTGATCGGGATGAGGGCGATCAGGCCGAGCAGGCCGCCGAGCAACGCGCCGACCTGCTGGCGCCACCGGGCCGCTTCGACCTCGCGGGTCAGCTCGTCGGTGATGGGTGCGCGCTGCTCGCGGATCCATCTCGCGCTCAGCCGCCGCCTGGCCGGCGGAAATTGCAGCACCAGCAGCCAGACCGCGACGGCAAGACAGAAGGCGACCGGGATTGCTACGTACGGCACGATCGGCTTCACCCCCACAACTTCGTACCTTGTTTGTAGCATCGTATCAATACGATGCCGACCACTGCAACGCTGCACCGGAATCCCGTTTGGCTGTCGGTGCGAGTCGTGGAACACTCGGTGACGTCCCCGATCGATGAGGTTTCTGTGTACCTGCACGGTTTCGCGCCCCAGCCCACGCGCTGACTCCGCTCTCCGGAGTCGCGCCACCGCACCTCCGGGAGAAACCGTGCCTGCATCCTCGTCATCCATCGTCCTGACCGACCTCGGCCTGGTCTGGCCCGACGGCTCGATCGCGCTCGAACACCTGAACGCCGCCTTCGGCCACGGCCGCACCGGTCTGGTCGGGGCCAACGGCGCCGGCAAGTCAAGCCTGCTCCGGCTGATCGCCGGCCGGCTCGAACCGACCAGTGGCGGCATCGCCACCGCCGGCGAGGTGGGCTATCTGCCGCAGACGCTCACCCTGGACACGTCGGCCACGGTGGCCGACCTGCTGGGGATCAGCCGGGTCGTCCGCGCCATCCGGGCGGTCGAGGCTGGGGATGTCTCGACCGATCTGTTCGACGTGATCGGGGCCGACTGGGACATCGAGGCGCGAGCGGAGCAGTCGCTGGACGCGATCGGGCTGTCGGCCGACGACCTGGACCGGCCGGTCGGACGGCTGTCCGGCGGCGAGACCGTGCTGGTCGCCACCGCCGGTCTGCAGCTCGCCGGACGGCCGATCACCCTGCTGGACGAGCCGACGAACAATCTCGACCGCGACGCCCGCGCTCGGCTCTACGACCTGGTCGAGAACTGGCGCGGGACCCTGGTCGTGGTCAGCCACGACGTCGCCCTGCTGGAGCGGATGGACGCGATCGCCGAGCTGTACGGCGGCGAGCTGATCACGTACGGCGGCCCCTACAGCTCCTACCTGGAGCAGCTGGAGACCGAGCAGCAGGCTGCTCGGCAGGCGCAGCGGGCGGCCGACCAGGTGGTGCGGCTGGAGAAGCGGCAGCGGATCGAGGCGGAGGAGAAGCTCGCCCGGCGGGCGCGGACGGCGCGGACCGCCGAGCGCGAGAAGCGGGTACCCAAGATCATCGCGCACGGTCGCCGTGGCGCCGCCCAGGTCTCGGCCGGCCGGCTCCGGACCGAGGCGGGGGAGAAGGTCGAGCAGGCCACGCAGGAGGCGGACGCGGCCGCCGAGCGGGTCCGGCCCGACACCCGCATCATGGTCGACCTGCCCGACCCCGGGCTGGCACCCGGCCGCCGGATCGCCGAGCTGGCCGGCACCGACGGGCGCCGGATCGTGATCCAGGGTCCGGAGCGGATCGGGCTGGTCGGGCCGAACGGGATCGGCAAGACCCGGCTGCTGGAGTCCTCGATCGCCGGGCGCGAGGACACCGGGAGCGCGAGCGGTCGGCTGCTGACCGAGCGGGTCGGCTATCTGCCGCAGCGGCTGGACGGCCTGGCCGAGGACCGCTCGATCCTGGACAACGTCCGCGACGCCGCCCCCAACCGGACGCCGAACGAGGTGAGGTCCCGGCTGGCCCGGTTCCTGCTGCGCGGCGGCACGGTCGAGCGCCCGGTGGGCTCGTTGTCGGGCGGAGAGCGGTTCCGGGTCGCGATCGCCCGACTGCTGCTCGCCGATCCACCGCCGCAGCTGCTGATCCTGGACGAGCCGACCAACAACCTGGACCTGACCAGTGTCGATCAGCTGGTCGACGCGCTGACCTCCTATCGTGGCGCGCTGCTGGTGGTCAGCCACGACGACGCGTTCCTCGACCGGCTCGGCCTCACCCGGACGCTCCGGCTGGACGCCGCGGGTGTGCTGCACGAGGAGCGACCGCGGTAGGAGAGACCGAGCGAGGAATAGTGCCGGGGGCGGGTCGGTTGCGCACGATGAGATGACTTCACCACCGACGATCTCCGTTCTCGATCTGATCCCCGTCCGGACCGGCCAGAGTACCGGCGACGCGCTCCGCGCCAGCCTGGCGCTGGCCGGGGTCGCCGAACGGCTGGGTGTCCATCGCTACTGGGTGGCCGAGCACCACAACATGCCGGCCGTGGCGTCCACCAACCCGCCGGTGCTGATTGCGATGTTCGCCGCCGCCACGTCGACGATGCGGATCGGCTCCGGCGGCGTGATGCTGCCGAACCACGCGCCGCTGGTGGTGGCCGAGCAGTTCGCCCTGCTCGAGGCAGCGCACCCGGGCCGGATCGACCTCGGGATCGGCCGCGCGCCGGGCAGCGACCCGGTGACCAACTGGGCGCTGCGCCACGGCGGGCCCGAGACCGCCGACCCTGAGCGCTTCTCCGAGCACGTCACCAACCTGGTCGCGATGCTGGAGCCGGCTGGCGTCGGGCTGCAGCTCCAGGGGAGGACGTACCCGCTGCGGGCGACGCCGGAGGCCGTCGGCACCCCGGCCGTCTGGCTGCTCGGCTCCAGCGACTACTCCGCGCGGTTGGCGGCCACCCTTGGTCTGCCGTACGTGTTTGCGCACCACTTCTCCGGCAGCGGTACGGCCGAGGCGCTCGAGCTGTATCGCGAGAACTTCAGCCCGTCCGGTTTCGGCGACGAGCCGCGGACCTTCCTGACCGTGAACGTCGCCGTCGCGGAGACCCGCGAGGAGGCGCTGGAACTGGCCCGGCCGCAACTCCTGGCGATGATCTCGTTGCGGACCGGCGGTCCGCTCGGCCCGCAACCGAGCGTCGAGGAGTCGCTGGCCCGGCCACTGCCGGTCGAGCACGAGGGGCTGGCCACCTCGATGCTGTCGAGATGGGTGGTCGACGAGCCGGTCGCGGCGGCTGAGCGGATCCGCGAGCTGGCATCCGTGTTTGCGGTGGACGAGGTGATGGTCCATCCGATCGCCGGCGCGCGTGCCGGCGACCCGGCCGATCGCGCGCCCGCCCGTGAGCGGACGCTGGAACTGCTGGTCGACGCGCTTCGATAAGGAAGGCTTCCCTTATCGAGAGGACGTCATGCACCGCCGACATCGCGGCACTGTCGTTGCCGCCCTGCTGACCGGCGTACTCCTGATCGCCGCCGGCTGCTCGGCGACCGCGCGGACCGAGCCGGCAGCGTCCGCGCCAGCCAGCACCGGCGCAGCCTTCCCGGTCACCGTCGAGCACCAGTTCGGCTCGACGACGATCCCCAGCGAGCCGCAGCGGGTGGTCAGCGTCGGGCTGACCGAGCAGGACACCTTGTTGCAGCTCGGGATCGTGCCGATCGCCACGACCGACTGGTACGGCGACCAGCCCTACGCGGTCTGGCCCTGGGCGCGCCCGCTGCTGGGTGACGCCGAGCCCACCGTCCTGACCACCGACGACGGGTTCCAGTTCGAGAAGATCGCCGAGCTCAACCGGATCTGATCATCGGGGTGAACGCGGGGATGGAGCGAGCGGACTACGACAAGCTCTCCAAGATCGCTCCGACGGTCACCAGCATCACCGGCGCCCGCCGCTATTTCTCGGCCTGGCAGGACCAGACCCGGCAGATCGCGACGGCGGTCGGCAAGCCGGCCGAGGGCGAGAAGCTGATCGCGGAGATCAGGGCCGGGTTCGCCACGCTCGCCGGCGCCATCTACTTCACCACCCCGCTGAGCCTGGCGTACGTCCTGGAGCACCTGACGCCGCAGCTCGCGCTGGCCACGAAGGGCCAGGCGCCCCGGGAGTATCCGGCCGGTTAGGGCCCGCACCGGCCGCCGGCGGCGACGCCCAGCCAGGTTGCGCACTCGGGCGCGGCCGGGTCCTGCTGCGTTCTTGACTCCGCACCCCGGGGATCGACTCCGCACCACGCGGGCAGGGCGGGCAGGGCGGGCAGGGTGCGGAGTCGCATTCCGCGGTGCGGAGTGGCACCGGGAGAGCCCAGACCCCAGAGCGGCTCAGGCGGGATCGAAGGCGGTGACCAGATACGCCGTCGCCGGGGTGGCGGCGGCGGCGCGGCAGGTGAGCACGGCCGGCTCGCGGCGTTCGGCGACGACGATCACCCGCCAGCTGCCGGCCGGAGCGGCGACGACGACCCGCCACCGATGCGGCTCGAGCTGCTCCGGGTGGCCCGCCGTGATCGCGAGGGCGGGCAGCGGTCCGAGCCGCCGGTGCGCCTCCGCGATCGCCGCCTGAGCGACCGGCGGGAACCTGGCCAGGCCGCGCAGCCGATCCAGGTCGAGCCGGCCGTCGAGGTGGTCCTCGACGGTGCGGACCGCCGAGCCGGGATCGAGGTTTCCGTAGTAGGCGGCGTCGGGCAGCACGATGGCGTTGGCCGCGAACCTGTCGCCGCCGAGATGGCTGCACTCCCAGACCGACGCGGGCCAGCGCGCGGCGAGTGCCTCGGCGACCGGCCGGCCGCGCACGGCGCAGCAGGTGTCGTGGGTGCCGTGGGTGCAGACGAGGATGATCGGCTCAGCCGCCGGGTCCGCGGGCCCGGCGGTCGCGGCCGGCTCGCCGGCTCGGGACAGGGTTCGTACGGCCTCGGCCGCGGCGCCCAGCTCGCCATCGCCGCGCCAGTGACCCTCGCGAGTCGCGGCGGCACCGACCGCGATCCAGCGTCGCTGCGGAGGGACCGGCCGGCGGCCCGGTCGCCGAACCAGCAGAATCCGCCAGTGCGCGGCGCGGGCGGCGCGCCCGAGCAGCAGGAGTACGTCCTCGTCCAGTCCGCACCCGGCCGGCGCGTCGATGCCCCAGGGTCCGGGATGCTCGATCAGCAGCCAGCCGTGGGCGTGTGGTGCGCTGCCGATCATCGGGTCGTCGCGCTGCCGGGCCCGGTCGGCGCAACCGAACCAGGCCGGGCTCACCCGGCCGCGTCGTCGCCGGCCACCACGGCCACCCCGGCCAGCACGAGCCGGCGGGCGAGCGCGATCCCCAGCTCACCGGCCGGCATCGCGTCCCGGACCAGCCAGGCCTCGACCGCAGCCGCCTCATCGTCGGTCAGGACGAGGTCGTCGGCCCGGCCGCGGAGCACCGCCCGACCGTCCGCGCGCCGCTCCACCCCGGCGGCGAGGTGCTCGCGTACCTGCACCACGACTGTCTCGTCCAGCCGCTCGGCCGCCCGGAACTGGGCCAGCGGACCGATCGGTGCCGCCCGGGACGTACCCCGGCCGGCGCGGCGCAGCTCGGCGGTCAGAGCGCCGGAGTCGACCCGCTCGAGGGCGGCCACCAGGGCGCGACGGACCGCCTCGACGTCGCCGGCGATCGCCTCGTCGACGAACTCGACGCCCAGCGGCAGGGATGCCCGGACGTCGGCGTCGCCGGCGACGGTGCGGATCGCCTGCTGCACCATCCGCTCGGCCAGCGCGAAACCGGTCCAGACGTGGACACCGATGGTCAGGTGGGTGCTGATCCCGCCGAGCGCCTGCGCGGCGTGCAAGAACCCGCGCGGCAGGTACAGGCAGTCACCGGGCCGGAGCACCGCCTCGATCACCGCCGGCTCGGCGGCGCGGCGCTCGACGGCCGCGCGGCGGTCGGTCCAGGGCTGGTCGCGCAGCGGCGCGTCGAGCACCGGCTCGTGGATCGACCAGCGCTTCTCGCCCTCGATCTGCAGCACGAACACGTCGTGCACGTCGTAGTGGTCGCTGAAGCCCTGGTTCTGCGGGGGTGTGATGTAGGCGTTGGCCTGGACCGGGTGTCCGAGCTCAGCGGCCAGCGCCTGACAGAACGCCAGCACCGGCGGCCACGTGCGGTGCAGGGCCTGCAGGACCAGGGTCGACCCGTCGGCGAACAGCCGGGTCAGCCGGTCGTCGCTGACCTGGTCGGCGATGCCGGCGCCGACCCCGCCCGGTGCGGTGAAGGTCTTCTCGGCCAGCGTGCTGCCCGCCTTGGCGACCCGCAGGAATGGCGTCCGCAGGCCGTGCGAGGAGACCAGCTCGTCGATCGCGCCGGAGTCCAGCAGGTCCTCGAACGCGGTTCCGCCCGGCAGTTCCGCAGCCCGCGACAACAGCGCCCGGCGACCCCAGTAGTCGGCGGCGAACCGCGCCGCGTCGACCGAGATCAACCGGTCCAGCACGACCGATCGCGGCTGCCCGGGGCGGCCCCCGGGCAGCCGGTCGGTCGACGACTCAGGACCCGGCGGCTGCGGGCCCGGTGAACGGGTGGTCGAGGTCAGCGGTTCGCTCCGCCGTCCGCGCCACCGTCCTGGACGCCCGCAACGCCGTCGGCTCCGCCGTCGGCCGGACCCTCGGCTCCGCCGTCGGCGCCACCATCGGCTCCGCCGTCAGCGCCACCATCGGCTCCGCCGTCAGCGCCACCATCGGCTCCGCCGTCGGCACCACCATCGGCCCCGCCGTCAGCGCCGCCGTCGTGGACACCGGGGACTCCCTCGGCGCCACCGTCGGCCGGACCCTCGGCGCCGCTGTCCGCGCCACCGTCCGCGCCGCCGTCCTGGATGCCGGGGACTCCCTCGGCGCCACCGTCGGCCGGACCCTCGAGGTCGGCCACGCCGCCGCCACTGGGATCGGATGTCTCGCTCATCGGCAAACCTCCTGGTAGATGGGTCCGCGCCGGGTCGACGCCGTATCCCACTGCTTACACCACCGGTTGTTCCCGGGCACGAGCGACCCCAAACGCCGGCGGTAGCCGGGCCGCGGGCCGGATCGGGGCGAACAGCGGGTGGTGTCAGCGGGCCGCACTAGCATCGCCTCGATGGACGGGCGCTCGGCGGATCTCACCTCCGTCCTGGCCAACGAGGCGATCATCGCCATGGCCGGACCGGAGGCGTTCGCCCGTGCCCAGGTGTACGTCCGGGACGGCCACGTCGGCGGTCTGGAGTTCGACGCCGACCGGCGGATCGTCGCCGGCCGGGTGAAAGGCTCCCACCACGCGTCCTATGCGACCTCGGTCCAGCTCGCCGGCGGTCCGTCCCGACTGCCGGCGCACCGGGGCCGGTGCTCCTGCCCGATCGGCGTCGACTGCAAGCACGCCGCGGCGATCCTGATCGCGGCCCGCGGGCTGACGGCGATCACCAGCCAGCTCGGCCGGCCCGAGTGGGAGCGCAGCCTGGGCCGGCTCGCGGCGGCCGCGGAGCCGGTGCGCGAGCCCGAGGACGTACGGCTCGGGCTGGAGTTCGACCTGGAGCAGACCCCCGACTATCGCGGCGTGACCGGCCAGCTCCGGCTGCGGGTCCGGCCCGTGCGCCGGGGCAACAGCGGCCGGTGGGTGCGATCCGGGGTCGGCTGGGAGCAGCTGGACTACCTGGCCAGCGGCTATCGCAGCGAGCAGCGCGATCTGCTGCTGCAGCTGTGGGCCTCCGCCGGCGCCGCCGCGCGGTTCGCCTATCCGCGGAGCCCGTGGCTCGACCTGAGCGCGATCAGCCCGAGCCTGTGGTCGGTGCTGGAGCGGTCCGGTCCGGCCGGGCTGGGACTGGTGACCGCGGCCGGCACCGAGGAGCTGCTGGTGGAGTCGCGCGAGGTCGCCGTGGGCCTGGACGCCCGCCAGGTGGCGGACGGCGAGATCGAGCTGCACCCGGTGGTCCTGCGCGCGGGCGAGCCCGTCCCGACCGGCCGGATCGGCGTCCTCGGCGAGCCGGCGCACGGGGTGTTCTGGCTCGACCGCCCGACCGACCGGTCCCGGCCCGCGCTGGTGCTGGCGCCGCTCGGCCGTCCGCTGGTCGGGGAGCTGCGGATCCTGCTCGGCCGCGGCGGCGAGATCCGGGTGCCGGCAGCGGATCGCGAGCGCTTCCTGCGCGAGGTGGTGCCGACGATCCGGCATGCCGCGACCCTGGTCAGCTCCGACGGTTCGGTGGGCCTTCCCGAGCCGGTACGTCCCCGGTTGGTCTGCGCGGTCGGCTACCGGCCGGAGCATCGGCTGCGGCTGGACTGGTCCTTCGTCTACGACGACCCCGCCGACGGCCCGTCCGAACACGACATCGACCAGCCGATCGTCCCGCCGAGCCGTCGTGACCGGACGGCCGAACTGGCGCTGCTCGACACCCCGGACCTGCCGTTGGACAAGATCCCGGCGCTGCGCGCGCCGCAGGGCGGCGGCCCGGCGGCCCATGCCCTGCTGGCCGGTCGGGACACCGTGTTGTTCGCGACCGCGGTGCTGCCGCGGCTGGCGGCGGCCGGGGTCGAGATCCGGACCAGCGGAGAACCGGTGGACTACCGGCGGGCGCGGGGGGCGCCGCTGATCGAGGTGTCCACCAGCGAGCGGCCCGTGCCGGTCGGCGCGCCGCGGACCCCTGGCGCGGACTGGTTCGACCTGCACATCACGGTCCGGGTCGACGGCGACCCGCTCGACTTCGAGCAGTTGTTCGTCGCGCTCAGCCTGGGTGACGAGTTCATGATCACCGAGGACGGGGTGTGCATCGACCTCGAGCGGCGGGAGTTCAGCACGCTGCGCGGGCTGATCGACGAGGCCCGCACGCTGCACGAGGACGACGACGAACCCGGTCTGCGGATCAGTCCGGCGCAGGCGAGCGTCTGGGACGAACTGCTCCAGCTCGGGGTGGTGGTCGGCCAGGCCGACCGCTGGTCCCGGGCCGTCCGCGGCCTGCTGAGCGCCGACCCGGTGGACCGGCCGACCCTGCCGGTGGGGCTGAAGGCGGAGCTGCGGCCGTACCAGCTGGAGGGGTTCGGCTGGCTGGCCGCGCGGTTCCGGCACGGGCTCGGCGGCATCCTGGCCGACGACATGGGCCTGGGCAAGACGCTGCAGACGCTGGCCCTGATCTGTCACGCCCGGGAGCAGAACCCGGACGAGCCACCGTTCCTGGTGGTGGCGCCGACCAGCGTGACGGGCAACTGGGTCAGCGAGGCCGCGCGGTTCGCGCCGGACCTGCGCGTCGTCGCGCTGGAGGGCAGTTCCGCCCGCCGGAGCAAGGCGCTGGCCCGGCTCGACGAGCGGACCGCGGACCTGGTCGTCACTTCGTACGCGCTGGCCCGGCTGGACGTCGTCGATCTCGCGGCGCGCGGCTGGCGCGGTCTGATCCTGGACGAGGCTCAGTTCGTCAAGAACCACCGCTCGAAGACGTACCAGGCCGTGCGCCAGGTGGACGCGCCGTACAAGGTGGCGATCACCGGAACACCGCTGGAAAACAATCTGATGGAGCTGTGGTCGCTGCTGTCGATCACCGCACCCGGCCTGTTCCCCTACCCGGAGCGGTTCAGCGAGTCGTATCGGCTGCCGATCGAGCGGGGCCAGGATCTCGACGCGCTGGACCGGCTGCGCCGCCGGATCCGGCCGCTGATGCTGCGCCGGACCAAGGAGGCGGTGGCCACCGAGCTGCCGCCGAAGCAGGAGCAGGTCATCGACGTGACGCTCGCGCCGCGGCATCAGCGGGTCTATCAGACCTATCTCCAGCGCGAGCGGCAGAAGGTTCTCGGACTGGTCGACGAGCTGGACAAGAACCGGTTCACGATCCTGCGCTCGATCACCCTCCTGCGCCAGCTCGCGCTGGACCCGTCGCTGGTCGACGCGCAGCACACCGGCGTACCGGCCAGCAAGATCGACCTGCTGGTCGACCGGCTCGGCGAGCTGGTCGCGGAGGGGCACCGCGCGCTGGTGTTCAGCCAGTTCACCGGCTTCCTCGGCAAGATCCGGGAACGGCTGGAGGCGACGGGCATCTCGCTCAGCTATCTCGACGGCTCCACCAGGGACCGGCAGGGCGCCATCGAGACGTTCACCGGCGGGTCGGCGTCGGTCTTCCTGATCAGCCTGAAGGCCGGCGGGTTCGGGCTGAACCTGACCCAGGCGGACTACTGCTTCGTGCTGGATCCGTGGTGGAACCCGGCCGCCGAGGCGCAGGCCGTGGACCGCGCCCACCGGATCGGGCAGACCCGGCCGGTGATGGTCTATCGGCTCGTCGCGCGGGACACGATCGAGGAGAAGGTGATGGCCCTGAAGGCCCGGAAGGAGCAGCTGGTCGGCTCCGTGCTGGCCGATGACGTGCTGGGCGACAGCTCACTCAGCGCCGACGAAATCCGAGAATTGCTGGCGTGCTGAGGGGCGCAATAATCGTGTCCGGATTTGGTCATAGCCGGTTGGCGACAAATGTCGACCCGCCCCTCGACAGTGGCATTTTGCGCTGGCTATGGTCCTGCCACCAGTCCGGGCGACCGGGATGGAGGGGGTCAGCGGGGAGCGTTTTCCAACGGCAGCCAGGTGTTCCTCTGGGGGAGGGGAACGCGCTGGCACCGCAGACGCCTGTCGGGGAAGAGTAGGGCCTTTCGGAGCATCCGGAGGGCCCTACTGCACGTTCGGAGCCCGGTCCGCGCACGTCCGGAGCCTCTCAATCTTGAGCAAATCCTGATTGACGCTTAGCCGCAACCGCACGACCGACTGAGCCCGGCAGAGCAGGCTTGTCCCCAGGTCGAGCGGCGGATCGCGCGGCTGTCGTCACGGGGGACGACTACTCGGGGGAGTGGTGTTGTCAGTTTGGGGGTGTGCCGTGGCGTCTCGGGAGTGGGATGGCACGCGCGCTGAGGCTGTCGACGGGGCGGCGGGATTGGTCGGGGGACGTCTCGCCGGTACGTCGGCAGTCCCGGAGAGCGGGGCCGGGCTCAGCCCGGTCGTCAGCGCCGGGGACCGGGTGGCCGGAAACGGCGACCCGGCACGAGGGGACCAGAACTCGACAGGGGACGAGGATCTGGAGGGCGGGCAGCGGATCGCGTCGGGGGATGCCGGTTCGCCGCCAGCCGGGAACCGACCTGCCGCGGCGGGTGGCGGGTCAGGGGGAGGATCGGTCTCGGTGTCGCCAGCCGGCCCGGGACCGATCACTCCCATTCGGAGCACGCAGCTGGGTGAGCTGGCCAACGAGGTCGGTCACGACACGGGGATCGTGGAGCGCTTCGTGATCGACTTCCTGACGTTGCTGGACCAGCGGCTCGCCGCGGTCACTGAGGCGCTCGCGGAGTCCGACAACGACGGTGCGATCACGGTGCTGCGCAGCCTGGAAACCACCGGGGCCATGCTCGGCGCCCAGGACCTGGTCACCGCGACCACGGAACTGCGCCGAGCGGTCCGCGACGATCCGGGACGGGTCGACGAGCGGTTGCGAGAGTTCACCGCGCAGGCCGAGGCGCTGCGGGTACGGCTGACCGCGCTGAGCAGTGTGCTCAGCCGGCCGACCCCGTCGAGCCCCGTCACGCCGGGCAGTCCGGGCAGTCCGGTCGCACCGTCGGGCCGGCCTCAGTCCGGCTCTGCCAGCCGGTAGCCGACCCCGCGCACCGTCTCGATGTAGCGCGGCTTGCTGACCGGGTCGTTGAGCTTGCGGCGCAGGTTCGCCATGTGCACCTCGACGGCCCGCCGGTCGGAGTCGCTGACGTAGCCGCTGCTGCCGTACTCGCCGCGCAGCTCCAGCGCGAGAGAGTCCTTGGAGATCACCCGGCGCTGGCCCTGCATGATCGCCAGCAGCAGGTCGAATTCGCTTCGGGTGAGTTCGAGCGGTGCGCCGTCGAGATCGCACAGCCACATGTCGGCGTTGATCCGCAGGCCGTTGTGGGTGAGCCAGCCGCTGTCGTCGTCCTCCGGCTCGACCTCCGTGACGACCGGAGCGGGTGCGCTCGCCTGCGCGGTGCCGCCGGCCGGACGGGCCGCCGACACCTCGATGGTCGGTGGCGACTGGTGATAGCGCCGCAGCATCGCCTCGATCCGGGCCCGGAGCTCGCGCGGCCGGAACGGCTTGGTCAGATAGTCGTCCGCGCCCGCGTCCAGCCCCATCAAGGTGTCGATCTCCTCGTCGCGGGCCGACAGCATGATGATGTAGCTCATGCTGAACGCGCGGATCCGGCGGGCGACCTCGAAGCCGTCGATGCCGGGCAGGCTGATGTCGAGCGTGGTCAGGATCGGCTTGTACTCGCGGACCGCCGCGATCCCCTCGACCCCGTCTGCGGCGGTGTAGCAGCTGAAGCCGGCTTGGGCCAGGATCGCCTCGAGCAGGTTGCGGATATCGGCATCGTCCTCGATGACGACCGCAACGCGCTCGGGCTGACCTGACATGCCCTATACCGTACCGACTCGACGCGTCCGGGGCTCTACGGGAACGGTGACGTCCTCGGCGCTGGGGAAGTCGGCCTCGGTCGGCAGGGTGAAGCGGAAGGTCGCTCCGCCGGCCGGGTTGTTCTCCGCCCAGATCCGGCCGCCGAGCCGCTCGACCAGACTGCGACTGATGGCCAGTCCCAACCCGGAACCGCCCTTCGCCCGTGCGTCGGAGGAGTCGACCTGCTGGAAGCGGGCGAAGATCTCCTCGAGCTTGCCCTCCGGGATCCCGCGTCCCTGATCGTGGATGGCGACTTCGACGAACGTGCCGCGCTCGAGCGCCTCGATCCACACCGTCGTCTGGTTCGGCGAGAACTTGATCGCGTTGCCGACCAGGTTGACCAGGGTCTGGACGACCCGGTCGGCGTCGACGAAGACCCGCGCCGGTGCGGCGTCGACGCTGATCGCGATCTCTGACTGCTCGGCCAGCAGCTGGACCTGGCTGGTCGCGGTCGAGATCAGCTCGGCGATCGGATGGAAGGCGAGCTTCATCGAGACGACCCCGGCCTCGATCCGCTCGATGTCCAAGATGTCGTTGATCAGCCGGGTCAGCCGGTCGCTGCTCTCCAGCGCGATGTCGACCATCCGGCCGGCGTTGGGCGCGAGCGGGCCCAGCGCACCGCCGGACAGCAGGCCGAGCGCGCCGCGGATCGAGGTGAGCGGGGTCCGCAGCTCGTGACTGACCATCGACACGAACTCACTCTTCATCCGGTCGACCTCGCGGCGCTGGGTGACGTCGCGGAAGACGACCACCGCGCCGGTCACGGAGTCCTCCTCGATCAGCGGGGTCGCGGTCACCTCGACCGGGATCTGCAAGCCGTCGGCCCGGGTGTAGAGATCGTCCTCGGCGCTGGTCACCACCCGCTGCCGGATGGCTTCGGTGATGTAGCAGCCCTCGATCGGAGCCGGAGAGCCGTCGGGCAGCGGGGCATGGAACAGCGCGTGGGCGTCGCGGCCGATCAGCTCCGTCGAGCCGAAGCCGAGGGCGTGGGCGGCGGCCGGGTTGACGAAGGTGATCAACCCGGTCCGGTCGACGCCGTAGATACCGTCACCGACCGAGTTGAGCAGCAAGATGTTGCGCTCGTTGGCGGTGTTCAGCGCACTGGTTCGCTCGGCGACCCGGATCTCCAGGTCGCGGCGCAGCCGCTCGTTGTCCAAGATGATGAAGATCTGCCGGCCGGCGACCGCCAGCAACACGATCAGCCAGAGCACGCCGGCCGCGACGTAGGAGTCACCCGCGGTGGCGAGCAGGTTCACGATGCCGGCGGCCAGGAACAGCCCGAACATGACGAACGTGCCGAGCACGGGGGACAGTTCCTTGCGCTCGGTGTTGCGCGGCTCGACCCGGGCCAGGCTGATCCCGAGGGCCAGCGTCACGTGTCCGGCGATCCAGCCGAGGTCGGTGATCGAGCCGAGCATGAAGTCGCCCTGCGCGGTCTCGACGGCCAGCGCGGTGGCGGAGACCGCGTACAGGGCGAACCCGATGGCCGCCAGGCCGAGAGAGGTCCGGTCCGCCGGGGCCGCGCGCCAGTAGAGCAGTGCCGCGACCGTGGCGATCACGATCTCCACCACCGGCGAGGCCAGCGGCAGCAGCCGCTGGGGATACGGGGTGCTGGTGTTGGCCAGGATCTGCGGGAAGACCGTCAGGCTGGCGATGTAGAGCACCGAGCCGCCGAGCACCACACCGTCCAGCACGATCCGGATCATCTCGGTCAGCCGGCGGGGCACGGACGGATAGAGCACGATGCCGGCGACGCCGCTGAGCAGGGCCAAGGTGATGAACGCGTTGGCCGGCGAGGTCGGGTCGCCGGCGCCGCTGGGCTCGGCCGCCCACAGGCCGACGGCTCCGGCGGAGCCGAACAGCCCGGCGATGGCGAAGAACAGCCAGGCGTGCCGGCGGCGGCCGGTACTGAGCCGGTAGCGATACATGCAGGCCGCGCTCACGGCGAGCGCGCCGAGCATTTGACCGAAGCCGCTGACCGCGCGGCGGACCTCCGGCGGCAGGTCGCTGCCGAGCAGCAGGCCGAAGATCGCGATCACCGCGAGCGCGATCGGATAGCGCCAGAGCAGCCGACGCTTCGGCGGGGCGGCATCTCCGATCCCCGCCGAGGGCCGGACCTGCCCCGTCATGGGGCTGACCGTATCACCGGGTTTTCTGCGTAACCTGTTCCTCTGCGTAACATGTTTGGTGGAAATCGGGGGGTTGGCCACGTCGTTCGCGACCCGGGACAGGTCTTGTGCCTGCCAGGGTCCTGGGAGGTCCTCGATGCACGGTGACGCCGGTCGCGGAGCACGCGGTGTTGCGCCGGCACGATCGCTGGGGTGCCCGTCGGGTTCGCTGCCGTGCCCCGCTCATGAACTGGGGTGCTCGACATGACCGAGCGTCGCGTGCTCGTCGTGGACGACGACGACCACATCCGCGAGGTCGCCACGCTGGCGCTGGAGGTGGTCGGCGGCTGGCAGGTGATCAGCACGAACTCGGGCGCGGACGCGGCGGAGCTGGCGCGGGCGGAGCGACCCGACGCGGTCCTGCTGGACGTGATGATGCCGGGGGTCGACGGGCCGTCGACCGTGGCCCGGTTGCGCGAGGATCCGATGACTGCGGAGATCCCGGTCATCTTGCTGACCGCCAAGAACTTGAGCGTCGACCGCCGCGACTTCAGCCGGCTGGCGCTGGCCGGGATGATCCCGAAGCCGTTCGACCCGATGACGCTCGCCGGTCAGGTCGCGCAGATGCTCGGCTGGGTGGACAGCTGATGGATCGGCCTTCTGACACCCGCGACGCGCGGGCCACGGCGAACGGTCCGGGAGGCTCGGCCGGATCGGCGCCCGCCGGCGCCGACGGTATGGGCCGCGACGGTCTGGGTCCCAGCGGTCTGGGCTCGAAAGAACTGGGCTCGAACGGTCTGGGCTCGAACGGTCTGGGCTCGAAGGAACCGGGCTCGAACGGTCTGGGCTCGAAGGAAGCGGGCTCGAACGGTGTGGGCTCGAATGGGCACGTCGACGAGATCGACCGGGTGCTTCCGGCGATGCGTGGGCTCCGCAGCCGGGCCCGGGTGACCAATCTCAGCCGCGCGGCTCAGCTCGAGCGCTCGCTCGAGCTCGCCGCCGAGGGACGGCTGGACGAGGCCGGGCGTGCCCAGGCGGCAGCGGTCGCGCACCAGCTGATCGGCTCCGCCGGGACGTTCGGCTTTCCCGAGGCATCCCGTGCCGCGACCGAGCTCCGGGAGTTCTTCACCCGGCCACAACTCGACGACGACGACGTACGGCTGGCGCAGGGCCGGTTGACGGCACTCCGCGACGACCTGCAGAACGGCGACAGCGAGATCGAGTTCTGAACCCGGCGCCGGATCAGCGCCCGCCGACGTACCCCGGCCGGCCCGGCGTCGGTGCCGGCGAGGAACGCCGGCGATGCAGCAGCCAGGCCGCGAGGATCCCGCCGGCGGCGCCGCCGAGGTGCGCCTGCCAGGAGATCCCGGCGGCCCCCGGCAGCACGCCCCAGATCATTCCGCCGTAGACGACCAGCACCGCGATCCCCATGATCACCTGGGCCGGACGGCGGGTCAGGATGCCACGAACCAGCAGGTAGGTCAGCCAGCCGAAGATCAACCCGCTCGCGCCGAGCACGATGGTGCCGATCGGGGTGAGCACCCAGGCGGCCAGTCCCGACACGGTCACGCTGATCAGCGTCGTCACCACCCAGCGCAGCGCCCCGCCCAGCAGCACCAGCAGACCCAGAACGAAGAACGGCCCCGAGTTCGCCATCAGGTGCTCCCAGCCGCCGTGCAGCAGGGGAGCGGTGTAGATCTCGGGCAGCCCGTCGAGCTCGCGGGCGTGGATGCCGTAGTAGTCCAGTTGGTTGCCGCTCAGCTGATCGACCAGCTCGCTGAGCCACAACACGCCGAGCGCGATCACCATCACCAGGGCCGCGGTCACGGCCGGCACGGGACGGTCCACCCGGCTGGGCCCGGCGGGCTGAACGGTCGACATCACAGGTCCTCGGTGTCGCAGTGGGCTGGGAACCTCCAGCGTGCCCGATCCGTCCAAAAGAGCGGGTCCCGGCGTGTCGCCGTATCACCGTCCCCCGACGAGCGCTCTGTTGGAGCAAGACTGCTGGACAACCCGAGACTGCTGGACAACCCAGGCTTCCGGATGATCACAGACTTCCGGGAGCACCGATTCGGACATGGTGGCAAGGAGAACGGCGATGGACATCCTGGCGCAGGCGCTCGAGCTGGGTCTGGTGACCCGGACCGAGGTCGAGCGGGGACTCGTCGCCGCAGGCCCGGGCGCCGGCACCGGTCAGCGCGTGGTCGCCCTCCGCGGCCGGATCGTCGCCACCGTCCGGGAGGCGGCGCCCTCCGCGCCGATCGCGCACGAGCGGGCGGCGCTGGAGGCGCTCGCCGCGGACGATCTCGCCGCGCCCGTGCTGCCGTCCACCGACGGGCGGCTGTGGACCGCCGCCCTCGCCGGCCGGACGCTGGCCGAGTTGTCGGCCGCGCACCACTGGGCGCCGACCGCCGGCGACTCCGCACTGGCCGACCTCACCGCCGGCTGCGTCGCCCTGGGTACGTCCCTGGCCGCCGTGCACCGGCTGCCCGCCGACCGCCGCCCGCGACCGGACGTGCCGTGCACCGCCATCTCGACCCGATCGGTGCGCAACGCCCGCGATACCGCGCTCGGCGCCGAGATCCGGCACGCGCTGGACGCCGACCGTGGCATCCGGGTCGCGGCCGAGACCGTACGCGAGCGCTGGTCCGACCGAAACTGGACGATCGGCCGGATCGCCCCGGAGAACGTGAGCGTCGACGTGTTCTGGCGGGCCCGCTTCACCGACCTCGGCAGCGCCGGTCTGGGTGATCCCGACTGGGACGTCGCGGCCTGCCTGGCGAGCATCGCCCTGGTCGCCGACTCCGTCCCGGCCACGGTGGCTTGGCTGAGCGAGCACTTCTGGAACAGCTACCGGCGGTGTGGCGGTCCCGGCCGGGTGCGCCCGCAGATGCAGGCCATGTACGCGATCGACGCGGCCTGGCGCGCCGCCGACCCGGCCGCGCAGGACGCGGGCGGCGGTCCGCGGGTTCGCTGGTGGCTGGACCGAGCCCACCGCGTGGTCGCCCGGACCAGCGTCCAGGGCCTCGCGGCCTGAGCTCCGCATCGCCGGCGGCCCCCTCCCCGCTCGCGACGGGGGGAAAACTGGTCAGACACCGTGTCCGCGTGCCGAAAGTGGGCAGAAACGGCCACTCTCGGCCCCCGAAACCTGTCGCAGCTGCACAGTTTCCGGGGCCGAGGTGTCGCGCGCAGGTATCAGTCGGGGACCTTGAGCGCGGTCACCGAGTCGGCGTCGTCGCTCATCAACAGGGTCACCTCGCCGCGCGGGATGACGAAGGCGACCAGGCCCGTCGTCTGCTCGCCAGCTTGCAGCGCGCCGACCCCCAACAGCGGCCCGTCGACCTCTTCGGTGGCCAGGTCGAACAGGCTGCCGCTCGCGTCGAAGGCCTGGAAGTCGAACGGGTCGTAGTCGACCACGCCGCTGCTGCAGGCGATCCGGATCCTGACCTGGAGCGCGGAGCCGCCTCCGTTCTGGGCGTCGCGCCAGGTGTGGTCCAGGATGGTCAGCCGGCCGGCCCCGCTTCGGGTGGTGAACTCGATCGAGTCCTTGGTGACCGTGATGTGCGGTGAGGCGGCCGAGCGGGTCGGGCTGGGGATCGCCACGACCTGGTCCGCTCGGTGTGCCAGCACGCTCGCCAGCGCTACCACGAGCGCGACCACGCCGACGGCGAGTGCGGTGAGCACGGCGGGGAGCCGCGACTGGGGCGGCCGGTAGGTCTCCGGATCGGGCCGGGCGACCGGCTCCGGGCCGAGCGGACGACTCCAGCGCGGCTGAGGGCTGCCGGGCGCGAACGACGGTCCGCTCGGCGTGGAGCCCATGCCGGAGGCACCGTCGAGGGATTCCGGTCCGGGCGAGCCGGGCCGGAACGGGTCCGCTCCCGGAGTCTCGGATCCGGGCGGCTGGTTCGGCATGACGCGACCACGGTACCCGCCGCCGAGGTTGCGGATGCAGCCTTCGTCGTCCACAGGTTCGAGCCCGTGCCGAGCGTCGTCCACAGATTTCGGCAGGGGCGGCACGATCGGCACTCTCGTCCGGAGTGTGCAGGCATGAGAAGACAGCGAAAGCGAGCCGTCCGTCCGTCCGCCAGCCCGTCTGCCGGCCCGTCCGCCCGCGCGTCCGTCGGGCCGGACGCAGAAGACGGCACCCGGCTCCGGGCCAAGTCACCGGCCGACCTGATCGGCGTCGTCCCGTACCTGCTCGGCTTCCATCCGAGCGAGTCGGTCGTCCTGCTGCTGCTGAGCGAGCGCCGGGTGGTGATGACGGCCCGGATGGACTTCGCCGAGCTGACCGATCCACGCGGGCTCGCCGGCTACCTCGACGAGGTGCGTCGCGGCCAGGGCGCCGTCGGAGTGGTCACCATCACCTACAGCCGTTCCGACGACGCCTGGGAACGGACGGCGGCGCTCGCCGACGAGATCGACCCGGCGGTGCTGGTCGACGCCATGCTCGCCGACGGCGAGCGCTGGTGGTCGGTGTTGTGCAACGGATCCTGCTGCCCGCCGGAGGGGACGCCGTACGACCTCGGCAGCAATCCGCTCAGCGCGGCGGCGGTGTACGCCGGATTGAACGCCATGCCGGACCGCTCGTCGGTGGAGGCTCTGGTCGCCGGACCATCGCCCGATGACGTGCCCGCTCTCGAGCTGGCCGTCGACGAGGCCCTGGAGGAGCTGATCGGCACGTCGGTCGGCAGCCGCAAGCGGCTGGTCCGGCGCCTCGTCCAGCAGACCCTGGACGCCGGGCAGCCACCGAGCGATGTCGAGTGCGCGCGGCTGGCGGTTCTGGTCCACCACCTCCACGTGCGCGACGTGGCCTGGGCCCAACTCACCCGCGAACGGGCCGCCGAGCACGTCGCGCTGTGGCAGCGGGTGGTGTCCCGCACGCCGGTGTGGCTCGCCTCCGCGCCGCTGTGCCTGCTCGGGATCTCCGCCTGGGTGGCGGGCAACGGAACGCTGCAGAACTGCTGTGTCGAACGGGTCGAACGGATCGACCCTGAGTACTCGATGGCCTCCCTGCTGGCCGACATCAACCAGCGGGCGCTCCCGCCCAGCTATTGGGACGAGCTGCGGCGCGAGTTCCGAAAGCATCCCGACATGCTGGCGGGGTGAGCGTCCGCGCCGCCGACCGTTAGGTTGTCTCCCATGAAGCGCTTCGTGGTCTGCGGCGAATCCTTGATCGACCTCATCCAGGCGGCCGAGCAACCGGGGGGGAACTTCAGTTCCACCTGGTTGGCGCTGTCGGCGGGAGGTCCGATGAACTCCTCCGTTGCGCTCGCACGGCTGGGGGCCGACTCGCACTTTCTCGGCAGATTCTCCCGCGACTCGTTCGGCCGGCAGCTCACCGCCTACATCACCGAGGCCGGTGTGGAGCTCGATCTCGCCACCGAGTCGTCGCAGTCCACCTCGATCGCCGTGGTGAGCCTGGACGACCAGGGCGTTGCCAGCTATACGTTCCACTTCGCCGAGACCGCGAACTTCGGCTGGCAGGAGGAGGACCTGCCGCTGCTCACCGGCGACGACTTCCTGCACATCGCCTCGCTGGCGACCGTGGTCAGCCCGGGTGCCCAGGTGCTGCACGAGTGGGCCGGTCAGCTGACCTGCCAGATGTCGTACGACATCAACGTCCGGCCGTCGGTGATCACCGACCCGGACGAGTACTGGGAGCGGGTGAAGCCGTGGCTGCGCACCGTGGGCGTGCACCACGGGATCATCAAGGCCAGCGACGAGGACGTGAAGTTCCTCGCTCAGGCCGCCGGGGCGGCCAAGCCGGGCGTGACCGACCCGGTCGACGTCGTGGCGGGCTGGGTGGAGTCGTACGGCGTCTCGATGGCCGTGGTCACCCTCGGACCGGACGGCAGCGCAGCCGTCCTGCCGGGCGGCGAGCAGGTGCGGGTGCCCGGCTTCCGGGTCGATGTGGTCGACACCGTCGGGGCCGGCGACACGTTCATGGCGGGATTCCTGGACGGCTACGTCAACCTCGGCCAGCCGCTCCCGGACTCGCTGCGCCGCGGCGCCGCGGCCGCCGCCATCGTCTGCGGCCGGCAGGGCGCACAGCCGCCGACCGCCGCCGAGGTGGACGATCTGCTCGCCTCCACCCCCGTCGGCTGACCCGCCCCGCCGGCGAGCCCCCGCCCGGCAGATCCCACCCAGCAGAGATCTTCGGATCCCCTGTACCGCCTCGGATCCGCTATAAGGGATCCGACGAGCCATAAGGGATCCGGCGCCGCCGCCCCCGGCAGATCTTCGGATCCCCTGTATCGCCTCGGATCCGCTGTAAGGGATCCGGCGAGCTATAAGAGATCCGGCGAGCCACAAGGGATGCGGTGACCTATAGGGGATCCGGCGAGCCATAAAGGATCCGAACTCACCCTCGCCAGATCTTCGGATCCCTTGAGACGGCTCGGATCCGCTACAGGGGATCCGACGAGCCATAGGGGATCCGACGAGCCATAAGGGATCCGGTGATCTATAGGGGATCCGGCGACCTACAGGGGATCCGAACTCACGCCGGTAGGTCTTCGGATCCCTTGGGACGGCTCGGATCCGCTATAAGGGATCCGGGAAGCCATAAGGGATCCGAGGACGTGGGGTGCCGGTGGGGCGGGAGCCGAGGGGTCAGGGTGTCGGGGTGGGTGCGCGGCGGGCGGCGGCGGCCGCGGTCAGCGAGCGTACGGCCGCGGCGGTCCGGTCGGTAGAGGGGAGCGAGCCGTCGGGCTCGGTCAGGTAGAACGTGTCGATCGCCTGGCCGGCCAGGGTCGCGACGTGGGCCGAGCGGATCGAGAGCTGCTCGGCGGTCACGGCCTGGCCGAGGGCGTACAGCAGGCCGGCCCGGTCGGCGGTGCGCACCTCGATCACCGCGGCGGTGCCGCTCGCGTCGGGGACCACCGCGACGTGCGGCTCGCTCGCGACCGCGTTCTGCGCGCGGGCTTCGCGCCGCTGCACGCCGGCCAGCATCGAGCGGTCGCCGGCCTCCAGCCGCTGCAGCTCCTTGACCAGGAACGCCAGGTCGGGAAGCTCCTTGGCCGACACCTTGTCGGTCCGCCAGGTGTTCACCGAGACCCCCTCGACGGTGTGCAGCACCGCGGAGCGGACCGAGATGCCGTGCGCGACCAGCAGGCCGGCGGTGTCGCTGAACAGGCCGAGCCGGTCGGTCGCGGCGCACAGCAGCTGACTGCCGCCGGGCTTGGTCTCGAGCCGAATCCGCGGCACCCCGTCCAGCCCGACCGAACGAGCCAGCCCGAGGTCGACGAACTCCGTGCCGTGCGGGTCGAGCGGCTCGCCGACCAGCAGCCCCTCGACCTGGTTCGCCAGATCGTTGATCAGCTGGGCGCGCCACGGCGTCCAGGCGGCCGGTCCGGCGGCCCGCGCGTCCGCCTCGGTGAGCCGGCGCAACAGGTTCAAGATCTCGGTCCGGCCGTCCACGGCCTTGACCAGCGCCTCGTGGGTCGCCGGATCGGTGTGGTCGCGCCGGGTCGCCAGCTCGACCAGGGTCAGGTGCTCGCGGACCAGCCGCTCGACCACGTCGGCGTCGTCCGCTCCCAGCCCGAGCTGTTCGACCAGATCACGGGCGATCGGTGCCCCGACCGCGGCATGGGCCACGCCGCCGTTCGCCCCCTTGCCGATGTCGTGGAACAGGCAGGCGAGCAGCAGCAGGTCCGGGCGTTCCACCTGGGTTAGTCCGCGGTGGGCCTCGACGACGGTCTGGATCGAGTGGCGGTCAACGGTGTAGATGTGCACCGGATTGTGTTGCGGCCGGGCGCTGATCAGCTCCCAGGCCGGTAGCCAGCGGGCCACGATCCCGGACAGGTCGAGGTCCTCCCACACCGGCAGCACGTTCTCGCCCGCCGCCAGCATTCGCAGCAGCGCCTCCCGCGCCTCGTCGGGCCACGGCGCGGGAATCGCGGGTGCGTGCGTGGTGAGGTTGGCGACCGTGACCGGCGACAGCAGCAGGCCACGCTCGGCCGCCAGCGCACCCGCCTGCAGACCGACGTACGGCCCGCGGGGGTCGGTGTCCTTGTCCAGCCCGACCTCGCCGGCGTGGACGATCAGGCCGTGGTCGGCCCGGCTGAACTCGGGCCTGCGCTCCCGCCGGACGAAGGACAGCACCCGGCGCTGGGGCAGCACCTGGCGCGCCGCACGGCTGGTCAGATAGACGGCCTGGCCGATCCGCCGGGCCGCCATCGACACCTCCCGCCGCAGCGCGTCGGTGTCGGCGAACCCGAGCAGGTCCGCGACGTCGGCCACCTCGCCGGCCAGCAGCCGGTCCAGCGCGCGCCCGGAGGTCACGTGCAGCGCGTCGCGGACGTCCAGCAGGCGGTCGTACGGCTCCTCGACCCCGCTGTGCGGGCGGTCGGTCAGCCAGGTCGCGGCCAGGGCCCGGAGCATGGTCATGTCTCGGAAGCCGCCGCGGGCCTCCTTCAGATCGGGCTCCAGCAGGTACGCCGCGTCGCCGGCCAGCGCCAGCCGCTCGTCCAGGGAGGACAGCAGCTCGGGCAGCCGCTTGCGCGCGTTGTTCCGCCACGAGCCGAGCAGCGCGCTGCGGGCGCCGGCGACCAGCTCGGCATCACCGGCGATCACCCGCAGGTCGAGCAGGCCGACGCCGGCGCTGAGCTCGCGGCCGGCCACCTCGGCGCACTCGGCCGGCGTCCGGACCGAGTGGTCCAGTTTCACCCCGGCGTCCCAGAGCGGATACCAGAGCTTCTCGGCGAGCCCGTTCACCGCCGCCTGCTGGCCACCGGCGTGCACCAGCACGAGGTCCAGGTCGGAGCGCGGGCCGAGCTCGCGCCGGGCCAGGCTGCCGACACACGCCAGCGCGGTCCCCGACGCCGGACCGCCGGCGTCGGCATAGAGCTCGACGAGGGCGGACTCGACGCAACAGGTGATAGAACGCCGACGATCCGGCCCTGCCGTGGGAACCCACGCGGACCGGATCGCGACGTTGAGACGCTCGCTGGTTAAGTCACGCTTCAGAGCGCGTCCAGCCCGCGCTCGCCCGTACGCACGCGGACGAGATCGTCCACGGGAACGGACCAGACCTTGCCGTCACCGATGCGGCCGGTCCGAGCGCTCTTGACCAGGACGTCGATGATGTCCTTGACATCGTCGTCGTCCACGAGCACCTCAAGCCTCACTTTGGGCACGAGATCGACGGTGTACTCCGCCCCCCGATAGACCTCGGTGTGCCCCCGCTGACGGCCGAAGCCACTGGCCTCGCTGACCGTCATGCCTTCGATCCCGAAGGACTCGAGAGCCGTCTTCACCTCGTCCAACATATGCGGCTTGATGATCGCGGTTACGAGCTTCATGCCTTCACCTCTTCCTCGTCGTGGTCACCGCGAGCGCCCGCCGGGCCCTCGTCGGTCTCGGTGGTCCGGACGGGCTGGGTGCCACCGAAGGACACACCCCGCATGCCGGAGCTCAGGCTGCCGAGATCGTATCCGGTCTCCGCGTGCTCGATCCCGTCGATGCCGGCGGTCTCCTCCTCGGCCGAGACCCGGAAGCCGATGGTCTTGTGCAGGATGAGCCCGATCACGAGGGTCAGGATCCCGCTGTAGAGCAGCACCGCGAGCGCGCCGACGGCCTGCCGCCAGAGCTGGTCGAAGCCGCCGCCGTAGAACAGCCCGTCGACCCCGGCCGGAGCAGCCGCGGTGGCCAGCAGGCCGACCGCGAGGGTGCCCCAGATGCCGCCGACGAGGTGGACGCCGACCACGTCGAGCGAGTCGTCGTAGCCGAACTTGTACTTCAGGCCGATGGCCAGCGCGCAGACGACGCCGGCGACCGCGCCGAGGATGATCGCGCCGATCGGGCTGACCGCGGAACAGGACGGGGTGATCGCAACCAGGCCCGCGACGATGCCGGACGCGGCACCGAGAGAGGTGGCGTGACCGTCCCGGATCCGCTCGGTGGCGAGCCAGGCCAGGCAGGCCGCGCCGGTGGCGACCATGGTGTTGACCCAGACGACCGAGGCCGAGTTGCTGGCCGCGACGGCAGAGCCCGCGTTGAACCCGAACCAGCCGAACCAGAGCAGACCGGCACCGAGCATGACCAGGGTCAGGTTGTGCGGCCGCATCGGGTCACGCCGCCAGCCGATCCGCTTGCCGATCACGATGGCGAGCATCAGGCCCGCGATGCCGGCGTTGATGTGGACCGCCGTGCCGCCGGCGAAGTCGATCGCCTTCAACGTGTTGGCGATCCAGCCACCCACATGCTGGTCGAGGCTGAAGTCGAACACCCAGTGGGCGACCGGGAAGTAGACGACGGTGACCCAGATGATGGTGAAGATGATCCAGGTGCCGAACTTGGCGCGGTCGGCGATGGCGCCGGAGATCAGCGCGACGGTGATGATGGCGAACACGGCCTGGAAGGCGACGAAGGCCATCGCGGGCAGGCTGGCGCCGGTGTCCTCCATCATGCCCTTGAGGCCGAGGTACTGCAGCGGGTTGCCGAGCAGGCCGACCCCGGTGGCGTCGTCGCCGAAGGCCATCGAGTAGCCGTAGAGCACCCAGAGCACCGACACGATCGCCAGCGAGCTGAAGCTCATCATCATCATGTTGAGGACGCTCTTCGCGCGGACCATGCCGCCGTAGAAGAGCGCCAGTCCCGGCGTCATGAGGAGCACCAACGCCGCTGAAGTCAGGATCCAGGCGGTATCGCCTGAATTGATGTCGAGTGGTGGCATGTTGCTTCTTTCGGTGAAGTAACTGGAATGTGTGAGTCGCCTCGGCACGGCTGGATCCTGGACGTGGCGAGGTTAGGCAGAACTCTCGTTCGTCCGTGTTGCACCTGGACGACGAAGCGTTACGGGAAGATGACAGTTGTCGCTCTCATGTGACGGCAGGGTTTCGCTGGGCTCACACACAATCGATTCAGTCGGGTCAGAACAGGGTCGGTTCGCGGGTCGGGGGTGATGGGGCCACCGTCGGCTCCGGATCGCGCAACAGTTTCGGTGCGTGCAGTCCGTGCCGGCGCAACAGCGGACGTACGCGGCGGGCGAGGTCGTCGCTGTAGGAGCGCAGCACGTACGCACTGTTGCGGTAGAGCTCGTGGTAGGCCCGCTCCAGCTCGGGGTGGTGCCGGCGCAGATAGCGCCAGAACCACTCGCGCGCGCCGGTCCGCAGATGGAGGGCGAATACGGTGGCGCCGCTCGCCCCGGCGGCGGCGATCTTGCCGAGCAGCCGGTCGAGATCCTCGTCACTGTCGGTGATCATCGGCAGCACCGGCGCCACCAGCACCTGGCACGGCAGGCCGGCGTCGGTGATGGCGCGGATCAGGCCGAGCCGGGACCGCGGAGTGGGCGTGCCCGGCTCGAGGTCGCGGTGGATCGCGTCGTCGTCCAGGGCGAGCGAGACGCCCATGCCGACCGGCACGGACCGGGCCGCGTCCGCCAGCAGCGGCAGGTCGCGGCGGGCGGTGGCGCCCTTGGTCAGCACCGAGAACGGAGTGCCCGAGTCGGCGAGGGCGGCCACGATGCCGGGCATCAGCCGGTAGCGGCCCTCGGCGCGCTGGTAGGGGTCGGTGTTGGTGCCCAACGCCACCGCCGCGCCGTGCCAGCTCGGTCGGCTCAGTTCGCGCCGCAGCACGTCGGCGACGTTGATCTTGACCACGATCTGGGAGTCGAAGTCGGCGCCCGGATCGAGTTCCAGATAGGTATGGGTGTTGCGGGCGAAGCAGTACGTGCAGGCATGGGAGCAGCCGCGGTAGGGGTTGACGGTCCACCCGAACGGCACCTGCGACCCGTTCGGCACCTTGTTCAGGGCCGACTTCGCCAACACCTCGTGGAACGTGATGCCGGCAAACTCCGGCGTCTGCACCGACCGGATCAGCCCTGGCATTCCCGGCAGGGCATCGTCGGTCGACCGCCCGTCGGTCGACCGCCCGTCGATCAGCTGCGCATCCCATCGCACAGGTCTATTCAAACGTACGTTTGTTTAAATCGCCAGCCCATCCCGGAAACTGTGCGGCTCTCGCAGCGACACGCCGGTGGCATCCGCAACTACGGCACAGTTTCCGCCGGGGCGCTGGTGCTCAGGCGGCGGCGGAGGGCGACCAGGACGGGAATGCCGAGAAGCATCACAGCCGTCATCAGCCCGAAGGCGACCGGCGGCCTGCCGAGGGTCGCCTGGACCAGCAGCGACACCACGATGCCGCCGAGGTTGCCGCCCAGCCAGACCAGGCCGGTGGCGGTCGCCTCCGCGGCGCCGGCGTGGGTCTCGACCAGGCTCAGGATCACCGGCAGCGCGCCGAGCAGCGCGAGGCCGTACGCCGTTGCCGCGAGCAGGCCGCTCACCGGACCGGGCAGCACCGCCAGGACGAGGCCGGCACCGCTGGTGACGGCCACCACCACCAGCAGCATCGGCACGGCCCGGCCCGAGCGGATGACCGGCTCCGGCAGCAGCACGCCGGCGAGGATGCCGGCCAGCACCATCACCAGCAGCATGATCCCGGCGAGATCGGCGGAGATCCCCGCCGGCGCGAGCAGCGCCTGCAACCAGGTGGTGACCGCCACGAAGACGCCGAACCCGAGGCCAGCGACGAGCACCAGCGAGCGGATGACCGGATCGGCCAGCACCGAGCGGAGGCGCCCGCCGCGCTCCACGCCCGGGGCGGCCGCCCCGGTGCCGGCCGGCCAGATCGGTCGGGCCAGCGCGAGCATCATCGCGGCCGCGGCCACCACGGTGAGTCCGGCCTGGACCAGCAGCAGGGCGTCCAGCCGCTCGGACCCGAACACCGGCCCCAGTACGAGGGCGACCAGCATGCCGGCGAACAGTCCGGCGGAGGCGATGCCGATCGCGCGAGGACGCTGTGCGGCCGGCACGCTCGCCTCGACGACCCGGGTCACCGCCGCCAGCAGCAGCGGTTGTGCCACGGCGATCAGGATCTGCCCGACCAGCACGCCGGCGTACACCGGTGAGAGGACTCGGACGACAGCGCCGACGGCGTTCAGGCCGACCCCGAGCGCGAGGGACGGGCGCAACCAGCGGTCGAGGGCCAGTCCGGCGGGCAGCGCCAGCACGACGTACAGCAAGGGGAACAGCTCCGACAGCCAGCCGATCGCGTCGACGGACACGCCGTAGTGGGCGGCGGCCTCAGTCGTGAGCGGTGCGAACGTCAGCCAGAGCATCTGGTTGGTGCCGCTGACCGCCGCGTACGCGGCGACGACCCACCAGCGCCGCTGCACGGGTCGCGCGCGCGGCCCGTGCGCGCTCACTCAGCCGCGGCCTGCCGAGCCTCCCAGGCCGAGGCCACCATCTGCTCGACGTTGTGCCGCATCCGCCAGTCCAGGTCGCGGGCGGCGAGCTCGCCGGTGGCGACGATCTGGGCCGGGTCGCCCGGTCGGCGCGGGTGGATGTCGGGGGTGAAGTCGATGCCGGTGACGGCCGCGACCGCGTCCATGATCTGCCGGACCGACAGCCCGTCTCCGGAGCCGAGGTTGTAGACCGGCTCCAGCTCCCGGCCGGCCGTCAGAGCCTTCGCCGCCGCCACATGGGAGGTGGCGAGGTCGGAGACGTGGACGTAGTCGCGGACGCAGGTTCCGTCCGGCGTCGGGTAGTCGTCGCCGTTGATGTAGGGGACCTTGCCGTTCACCAGCTGCTCGAAGACCAGCGGGAACAGGTTGTGGGGGCTGGTGTCGCGCAGGTCCGGATAGCCCGACCCGACCACGTTGAAGTAGCGCAGCGAGGTGTGCCGCAGCCCCGGTCCGTGCTGGCTCGTCGCCCGGGCCTGGTCGCGGAGCAGCCACTCGCCGATCAGCTTGGACTCGCCGTAGGGCGACTCCGGCCGGGTCGGGTTCTGCTCGGTGACGATCCCGGTGTCCGGGGTGCCGTAGGTGGCCGCACTGGAGGAGAAGACGATCTTGTCGACGTCGTGGTCGGCCATCTCCTCCAGCAGCGAGACCATCCCGGTGACGTTCTGGGTATAGGTGTGCAGCGGGCGCTGGACCGAGACCCCGGCGTACTTGAAACCGGCCAGGTGGACCACGCCGTCGATCTGATGGCCGTCGAAGATTCCGTGCAGCGCGGCCCGGTCGACCACGTTCGCCTCGACGAACGGGACCTCCGGCGAGACGAAGCCGCGGTGGCCGCTGGACAGGTCGTCGATCACCACGACATCGATGCCCACGGTCCCGAACGCCCGCACCACGTGCGCGCCGATGTAGCCGGCACCGCCGGTCACCAACCAGGCCATCGCGTTCTCCTTCGCACTCGCGGCCGCCGACCATAACCTAGCCGCCCGGCGCGCCGGTCAGCCGCGCAGTGCCGGGCAAGTTGTCAGGCTCTCGGGGAGCCATAGCACGCTGAGAGCCTGACAACTCGGTGGTCGCGCGGGTCGGGCGGGGCAGGGAGCCGATCAGCACGCCGCCGATCACGGCGGCGCCGGCGATCAGCTCGACCGCGTCGAAGGACTCGCCGAAGATCAGCCAGGAGCTGATCACTCCGACGATCGGCACCAGCATCGAGAACGGGGCCACGGTCGAGGAGGGGTACGCACTCAGCAGCCGGTTCCACAGCCCATAGCCGAGCACGGTGGCGATCAGCACGATGTAGAGCAGGCCGAGCAGCGACGGCAGCGCGTCGGCGTCGAAGGCGGTCGCCAGCGACGCGCCGATCCGCGCCGGCCCCTCGACGATCAGTGCGACGACCAGCATCGGGACCGGCGGCACGACCGACATCCACAGGGTCAGCTGCAGGGGCTTGGGTGCTCGGGCCTGCCGGCTGCAGACGTTGCCGACGGCCCAGCCGAGCGCGCCGCACAGGGTGAGTACGACCGGCAGCAGGGCGGCGGTCTGGCCACGGTGGACCGCGATCGCGGCCAGCCCGGCCACCGCGAGCACGATCCCGGCGACCTGGCGGCGGCTGAGCCGCTCACGCAGGAAGACGCCGGCCAGCAGCACAGTGAACGGCGCCGAGGCCTGCAGCACCAGGGAGGCGAGGCCGCTCGGCATCCCGGCGGCCATCCCGAGGTACAAGAAGGCGAACTGGAGTACGCCGATGCCCAGGCCGGTGCCGATCAGCCAGCGCAGCTTCACCGCCGGGCGCGGGACGAGCAGCACGGTCGGCACGGCGACCAGGGCGAAGCGCAGGGCCACCATGAACAGTGGCGGGAAGTGCTGCAGGGCGAGCGCCGTTGCCGGGAAGTTGAGTCCCCAGCAGACGGCGACGAGCACGGCCAGGAGTCGGTCGCGGGTCGGCATGCGTTCATCCTCCGCGCCGCTTGGGTTAAGGACAATCGAAATCTGCTTCATCTACTGTGTAGCCTGACTTCATGGACGTGCAGCTCGGCTGGCCGGACCTGGAGCTGGTCCGTGAGCTGGGGGACCGCGGATCGGTGACGGCCGTGGCGGAGGCGTCGCACCGGACACCGTCGGCGGTGTCGCAGCAGCTGAAGTCGCTGCAGCGCCGGCTGGGCATCCCGCTGGTGGAGCGGGACGGCCGCGGGCTGCGGCTCACCGACGCGGGCCGGGCGCTGGCCGACAGTGCCACCGGCGTGGCGACCGCGCTCGCCGAGGCGGACGCGTCCTGGCGGCGGTTCCTCGGCGACGTGAGCGGGACCGTCCGGCTGGCGAGCTTCTTCTCCGCGTCGGAGCTGTTCATCCCGGGCCTGGTGGAGCGGCTGGCGCTGCGCTTCCCCCGGGTGCGGCTGGACACCTTCGACGAGGACGTGTCGCAGGACGGCTTCGCCGACCTGGTCGCGGACTACGACATCGTCGTCGCGCACCGCAGCGACGACACCGAGCCGGCGCCCCGGCCGAACATCCGGGTCGTGCCGCTGCTCCGCGAGCCGCTGGACGTCGGGCTGCCACTGGGTCACCCGCTCGCCGGGCGCGCCGCGGTCGAGCCGGCGGACCTGGTGGGGGAGCCGTGGACCGCGCCGCCGGTCGGGTTCCCGATCGAGCGCGCCCTGCTGGCCCTGTCGGCGCGAGCCGGGCAACCGGTCCGAGTGGTCCGGCGGACCACCCACCTGCCGCTGATGGAACGCCTGGTCTCCCGCGGTCAGTGCCTCGCCCTGTTGCCGCGCTACTCCACCCTGGATCACGCCGACGGTCGGTTCGCCCTGGTCCCGCTGACCGGCCTGCGCGCGGGCCGGCACGTCGAGGCCTTGCTCCGACCGGATCGGGAGGCCCGCCGCGTGGTCGCCGCCGTCCTGGAGGAGCTGCGGGCCGAGGCGGCCCAGATCTCAGCGGGTCGGTGAGCAGGAGTCGTCTGTGCGGGCCTCGTCTGTGCGGGCCTCGTCTGTGCGGGCCTCGTCTGTGCGGGCCTCGCCGGCGGTGACCGGATCCGGCTCCCGGTCGGACCCCTCCCGGTCGGACCCCTCCCGGTCGGACCAGGCGCGCTCCAGCACCTGCGCGAAGACGCCGACATCCTGGGCGCCCGACACGCCGTAACGACGATCGAAGACGAAGAACGGTACGCCGGTAGCGCCGAAGCTCCGGGCCAGCGCGAGGTCGGCTCGCACCGCGTCGGCGTAGTTCTGCCCGGCCAGGACTGCGGCGGCCGTGTCTCGATCGAGCCCGACCTCGGCGGCGAGGTCGGCCAGCACCCGGTGGTCGGCGAGCCGGGCGCCCTCGGTGAAGTACGCCCGGAGCAGCTGTTCGGTCAGCTCGGCCTGGCGGCCCTGGGCGAGGGCGTGGTGCAGCAGCCGGTGGGCGTCGAAGGTGTTGGCGGGGTGGGCCCGAGCCAGGTCGAACCGCAGGCCCGCCTCGGCGGCCAGGTCGCTCACCCGCTGGTTCATGGCGCGGGCCTCGGTGAGACTGCGGCCGTACTTGGCGGCCAGCATCTCGTCCAGACTCAGCTCGGAGTCCTTCGGCGTGGTCGGGTCCAGCTCGAACGAGCGATACAGCAGCTCGACCCCGTCGCGATGGGTGAACTCGGCCAGCGCCCGCTCCAGCCGCCGCTTGCCGATGTAGCACCACGGGCAGACCACGTCGGAGAAGATCTCGATCAGCACGCACGAGACAACTTCGGACCCGTCGCGGTCATTCCGGGGTTGTCGATCGGATGGTCCATATATAAGCTGTCACTTATACATGGCGACGAGGGAGGCGAGGGCAACATGTCGGTGGCTGATCTGGTGGGTGCGGTGCAGCGGCGAGTGGAGACGGCGCAGCGCGACGGGCGAGAGGCGAAGGTCGCGCTCGCGCTGCGGACGTACGACGCCGCGATCGAGGACGTCTGGGACGCGCTGACGAACCCCGAGCGGATCCCGCGCTGGTTCCTGCCGGTGAGCGGCGACCTGACCGTGGGTGGCCGCTATCAGCTCGAGGGCAATGCCGGCGGCGTGGTCGAGCGCTGCGACCGGCCGCACCTGGCCGCCGTCACCTGGGAGTTCATGGGCGAGGTGACCTGGCTCGAGCTGCGCCTGACCGAGGACGGCGAGGACAGAACCGAACTCGAGCTCCGGCATACCGCGTTCGTCGATCCGGATCGCTGGGCCCAGTTCGGGCCGGGGGCGGTCGGCGTCGGCTGGGACCTCGCACTGAACGGCCTCGACCAGCACCTGCGGACCGGGGCCACGCTCGACCCGGCCGAGTTCGAGGCGTGGTCGCTGTCACCCGAGGGGATGCAGTTCATCGCCGGGGCCAGCAAGGGCTGGAGCCAAGCCGCGATCGCCGACGGCGACGACCCGGCGGCCGCACACGAGGCCGGGGCACGCACCACCGCGTTCTACACCGGCCAGCCGGTCGGGGACTGAGCGGCCGGGCCGCGGTTCCGTGGGCGTGTTCGAGGCGCTGGCCGATCCGGTGCGCCGGCTGATGGTGGAATCGCTGGCCACCGGAGAGCAGCCGGCGGGCGATCTGGTGGCGCTCGCCCGCGCCCGGTTCGGGATCTCCCAGCCGGCCGGCTCGCAACATCTGCGCGTGCTGCGCGAGCACGAGGTCGTGGCCGTCCGGGCCGAGGGAACCCGGCGCTGGTATGCGGTCCGGCCCGAGGCACTGAGCGAGCTGGACGTCTGGCTCGACCGCTTCCGCCGGACCTGGGACCAGCCGCTGGACGCGCTGGCGACCGAACTCGCCCGGGGCCGGCGTCAGCGACGGATCGAGACATCGTCCACGCACAGCGCCAGCACCGAGGACAGGGCCGCCACCTGAGGCGCGAGGTCGTCCTCGGCCGGTGGCGACGCGCCCGGCAGCAGCTCCAGCTCGAGCCGGGTCCGGCGGCCGGTGCTCACCGTCCGCCAGCTCGCCACGATCCGGCCACCGGCCAGCACTACCGGGGAGAACACCCCGTTCGCCTTGGCCCAGACCCGGGCGAGGTGTTCGGGCCTGCAGAACCGGGTCCGGTTCGGACCGGCATAGCCGACCAGCAGCCCGTCGTACTCGGGCAGAAGCCGGACATCCGGGTCGGCCTCCGCGTCGGCGCGACCGGCCGCCTCGGCGAGGTCCAGCATCGGCTCGCCGTCGGGTCCGATCAGCGGCTCGACCTCCGCAGCGAGCACGGCCAGCGCGGCATCCACCTCGCCCAGCCGGACGCCGAAGAAGAACGCCAGATCGGCTCGGGTGAGTGGGCCGTACGCGCTCAGGTGCACCCGGACCAGCTCGGCCAGCGCGACCGACGGGTCGGGCCGCGGCGGCAGCGCAACCACGTCGCGGGCCGTCCGGTGGAAGGTGTCGGTCCGCTTCTCCCAGTGCTCGTCCTTGGGCCGCCGGATCAGGCCGCTGTGGCCCCAGATCAGGTTCGCGCTGAAGGTGCTCGGCTCGAAGCCGATGCCGCGCCCGTCCAGCCACTCGGTCAGGTGGCTCACGACCTCCTTCCGCGGCCGCCACTCGTCCCCGCAGAACCGCTCCAGCTCCGCCGCCACCGCTCCGGCCGGCAGCTCGCCGAGCCCGAGCTCGCGCCGCAGCACGGGCTCCCTGGAATGGCGCGCGACGGCATCGGTGCGCACGAAATCGGCTCGGGTGGTGCTGTGCACGGTGCCGCGCAGGCTGGTCGTCTTCAGCAGCTCATGGCCGGCGAACAGGTCGCGCACCACCGCGTAGCCCACTCCGGGCAGCCGTGACGACGCGGTCAGGAAGGGCGCCCGCGGAACCTGGGACTGGATCGGGCCGAGCCGCTCGAACAGGTCGAGCACGGCCCGACCGTCCCGACCCTCGATCGGCGGGAACTGGCGCGCCAGGGTCGTCCGGCGCAGTTCTTCGGCATCGACCCGTCGCACGGGAGTGACCCTACGGACCGGCTCCGACAGTCATCGCGCTCGGCCGGGCCGAAATGTCGACGGAGCGGGAAGGGCCGGTGCGCTAGAGTGAATATCGTGTACGCAAGCGTCGCGCTTCTTAGCTAGCCGCGCGGAACCCTGACGGGAGCCAGCGCGGCAGCCCCTCGTGCCCAAGCGGCGAGGGGCTTTTTCATGCCGTCACCTCGGTGACGCCACGAACGGCACGACCGGGGAGTGCGAATCGACGAGGAGCAGAACAGTGACTGACCAGGTGGAGCGAACCGCGCAGGTGGAGCGCCCCGGCTACGACGCGGCGGCCGCCCAGCAGCGCTGGCAGGCGTACTGGGAGGAGCACGACACCTTCGCGGCCCGCGACGACGGCAGCCGCGAACGGCGTTACATGCTGGACATGTTCCCCTACCCGTCGGGGGACCTGCACATGGGCCACGCCGAGGCATTCGTGATGGGCGACGTGGTGGCCCGCTACTGGCGGCTGCGCGGCTTCGACGTGCTGCACCCGATCGGCTGGGACAGCTTCGGCCTGCCGGCCGAGAACGCCGCGATCCAGCGCAACACCAACCCTGCGGTGTGGACGTACGCGAACATCGAGACCCAGGCCACGTCGTTCAAGCGGTACGGGCTGAGCTTCGACTGGAGCCGCCGGCTGCACACGTCCGACCCCGAGTACTACCGCTGGACCCAGTGGCTGTTCCTGATGTTCCGCGATCGTGGGCTGGCCTACCGGAAGGCGAGCTTCGTCAACTGGTGCCCGAAGGACCAGACCGTGCTGGCCAACGAGCAGGTCGTCGCCGGGCTGTGCGAACGCTGCGGCACCCAGGTGACCAAGCGGCAGCTGACCCAGTGGTACTTCAAGATCACCGAGTACGCCGACCGGCTACTGAGTGACATGGATCAGTTGCAGGGCGCCTGGCCGGACCGGGTGCTGACCATGCAGAAGAACTGGATCGGCCGGTCCGAGGGCGCGTTCGTCGACTTCACGATCGAGACCCCCCGCGAGGAGCGGGTGGTCACCGTGTTCACCACCCGTCCGGACACGCTGTACGGCGCCACCTTCTTCGTCGTCGCGCCGGAGGCCGCACTGGCCGCCGAGATCGTCACCGACGATCAGCGCGCGGCGTTCGAGGCTTACCTGGAGGCGACCAACCGGGCGACCGAGATCGAGCGGCAGTCGACCGACCGGCCGAAGACCGGCGTGTTCCTGGGCGTGTACGCGACCAACCCGGTCAACGGGGAGAAGATCCCGGTCTACGCCGCCGACTACGTACTGGCCGACTACGGCACCGGCGCGGTGATGGCCGTGCCGGCCCACGACCAGCGCGACCTGGACTTCGCCCGGACGTACGGCCTGGACGTGCGGATGGTGGTCGACACCGGCGAGCCGGATCCCGCCGAGACCGGAGTCGCCACCTCCGGCGACGGCAGCTACGTCAACTCCGGACAGCTGGACGGGCTGACCGACAAGGTCGCCGGGGTGGGCGCGATCATCTCCCAGCTGGAGGCCGACGGGGTCGGTCAGGGCGCGGTTACCTTCCGGCTGCGCGACTGGCTGCTGAGCCGGCAGCGCTACTGGGGCTGCCCGATCCCGATCATCCACTGCGCCGCCTGTGGCGAAGTCCCCGTGCCCGAGGACCAGCTGCCGGTGGTGCTGCCGGACCTGCGCGGTCAGGACCTGGCGCCGAAGGGCACCTCGCCGCTGGCCGCCGCGACCGACTGGGTGAACGTCGACTGCCCGCAGTGCGGCGGACCCGCCACCCGGGACACCGACACGATGGACACCTTCGTGGACTCGTCGTGGTACTTCTACCGCTACTGCTCGCCCGACTACGCCGACGGGCCGTTCGACCCCGACGACGTGCGCCGCTGGATGCCGGTCGGCCAGTACGTCGGTGGCGTCGAGCACGCCATCCTGCACCTGCTGTACATGCGGTTCTTCAACAAGGTGCTGTACGACGCCGGCATGGTCGACTTCGTCGAGCCGATGCAGCGGCTGCTGAACCAGGGCCAGGTGATCAACCAGGGCAAGGCGATGAGCAAGTCGCTGGGCAATGGGGTCGACCTGGGCGTCCAGATCGACGAGTTCGGGGTCGACGCGATCCGGCTGACCGTGGTCTTCGCCGGTCCGCCGGAGGAGGACATCGACTGGGCGGACGTGTCGCCGGGCGGCTCGCTGCGCTTCCTGCACCGGGCGTACCGGCTGGCCTGCGACGTCGCCGCTCCGCCCGGGGTCGACGTGAGCACGGGGGATCCGGGGCTGCGGCACCAGACCCACCGGCTGCTGGCCGACATCGAGCAGAGCGTCGAGACCCAGCGGTTCAACGTCACGGTGGCCCGGATCATGGAGCTGGTCAACGTCACCCGTAAGGTCGTCGACTCGGGTGCCGGCGCGGCCGATCCGGCGGTCCGTGAGGCCGCCGAGGTGGTCACGATCGCGCTGAGCCTGATCGCCCCGTACGTCGCCGAGGAGATGTGGGAGGCGCTGGGGCACGCGCCGTCGGTCGCCCAGGCCAGCTGGCCGGTCGTCCAGGAGACCCTGCTGATCGAGGACGCGGTCACCTGCGTGCTGCAGGTGCAGGGCAAGGTGCGAGGGCGGCTGCAGGTCGCCCCGACCATCTCCGAGGACGAGTTGCGGGCGCTGGCACTGGCCGACGAGGGTGTCCAGCGCGCGCTGGCCGGTCGCGAGGTCCGGACCGTGATCGTCCGCGCCCCGAAGCTGGTCTCGATCGTGCCGGTCTGATCGTGCCGGTCTGATCGTGCCGGTCTGATCGTGCCGGTCTGATTTGCTCGCCTCGCGCGCGGCGCTCCGGCCGTGCGCGTCGCAACTTCCGTCGGCGGCGGGAAATCAGGGGTCTCCGATGCCCGTCGCAGCCCTGTTTTCCCGCCATGGGCGGGTTCTCGGAACTCGACGCGGACCCGCACCCGATCCGCTCGCCGCGGCCCGGACTAGGGCTGCGGCGGGTAGCCGGCCGGCACGACCGGCTGCGGACCGGTCCGCACCTTGATATAGCCCGCGACGAGCGCCGACAGCTGCACGCCGGCCCACGCGATCACCGTGTAGACGAGCGTGCCGATCGCGCCGATCACGCCTCCGAGGATGCTGGCCAGCCGGGCCGCGGCGCGGCTGGAGGCCGACGACTCGGCCAGTTGACTGCTGATGCCCGCACCGACGAAGCCGGCGATCAGGACGGCGGCCGCGATCAGCACGCCGATGATCACGACGACGATCGAGAGGGCGTTGAACACGGCGGCGACCCGACCGGCGTTCTTGTGGAGCCTGGTTTCATCCATGCCGCGGATTATCTCGTGGTCGAGCCGCGGGCGGTCGATCCTGGTCAGCCACCGGGCGGCTGCGGCGGGACGGTGACCACCCGGGTGGCACGATCCCGGGTGGCCGCGATCAGCTCGGCGTTGCGGCCGTCGGAGCCGGCGGCCCGATCCGCGGCCTCCTCGGCGCTGCGGCCGAACGCCACGTGCCGGGCGATCAGCCGCTCGACCCGGACGCCGTCGCCGGGCTCGACGTACCACGACTCGTCCAGCAGGCCGGCAATCTCGCCCCACTCCCCGTCCGGGACGAGCAGGTAGTTCCCCTCGGTGATGATCAGCGGGACATCGCCGCTGACCGGCACGGCGGAGCCGATCGACTCCTCCAGCCCGCGGTCGAACACCGGCACGTAGACCAGCCGCTCGCGGTTGCGCAGCCGGCGCAGCAGGTGGACGAACCCGGCCGCGTCGAACGTGTCGATCGCACCCTTGCGCTGATAGCGGCCGAGGCGTTTCAGCTCGTCGTCGCGCAGGTGGAAGCCGTCCATCGCCACCACGACGGCGTCGGGGGCGAGCGCCGCGAGCAGTGCCTCGGCCAGCGTCGACTTGCCGGCTCCGGGTGCGCCGGTCAGACCGAGGATGCGGCGCTCGCCCGGCACGATCAGCGCGCGGGCCGCGGCGATCAGGTCGGCCATGGTCGGGGCAGCGTCGTCCTGGGGTGCGATCACGATCTCCTCCGCCGGGCCCGGCCGGACCGGGACGTACGTCGTCGTGGCGCCGACGCTAGCGCAGACCCGGCCCCGCCGCCGACGCGGCCAGGCTGGCTCGTCCCGCCCAGGTCAGCGTTAGCCGCCGGTCCCGGCCAGCGTGGCCAGCAGACCCAGGTGGTCCGTGCCGGCCACGTGGACGCGGGTGATCGAGGTCGCCGTCATCGCGTCGTTCAGCATGATGTGATCGATCGGGATCAGCGGCGGGATCCGCGAGTTGGCGGGGTACGTCGGCAGCCAGCCCGCACCGACGATGTCGGTGGCGCTGCGCAGGCCCATCCGGTGCAGGTCGCGCATCGGCAGGTGGTCGTCGACGGCGTTGAAGTCACCCGCCACCACCAGCGGCCGATCGAGGTCGTCGCCGACGACCCGTTGCAGCAGCTCGTGCTCGGACTGCCAGTAGCCGGGCCCGCAGAACGGATTGCAGGGGTGCGCGGCGATCACCCGCACCGAGCCCACGCCGGGTATCTCGGCGACCGCCTGCCACATCTGGAACGAGGTCTGCGGCAGCGGCTGGACCGAGCTCAGCGGGAAGCGGGAGAAGATCGCCGACGCGCTGCCGCGGCTCTTGGTGCCCGCGCGATAGGGGAACTGCTCGTACATGCCGGCGGCCTTCAGGTCCCGGACCGCTTTCGGGGTCGTCTCCAGCAGCACGACGACGTCGGCCCGCCCGGATTCGGCGAGGATCGCGTCCGGGTCGCCGAGGTCGCCGCGGATGTTCAGGCTGAGTAGGGTGAACGTCCGGGTCGTCGCCGGTCGCTGGTCCGGCACGAACAGCGGCACCAGCCAGCTCAGCTGGAGCGCGAGCAGGCCGGCACAGACCAGGGCCAGCGTGACCAGCACGGCCTTCCGCCGGGCGAGCAGGGCGGCGAGGCCGAAGCCGATCAGTGCGACCGTCCAGGCGATCACCCCGTAGGAGATGAAGGACGCGACCAGGGCGGGCAGGTCGTCGGTCGGAGGAAAGATGCGCAGCAGCACCGCCAGCAGCCCCGGCAGCGCGAACAGCACGGCCAGCACCACCAGCGGGGTGACGCCGCGCCGGGGGCCGGGCCGGCTGTTGTCCCACGCCTGCGCGGACCGCTGACGGGTGGTCGTGCTCATCGGCGCCGCCTCGGCACGGACGGGTTCGAGCGGACCATCCGCAGCTCCGCGGGATACGGGGGGAACTCGCACTCCCGCCGCTCGTCGGTCTCGGTCCAGCCGCGGTGGCGGTAGAACTCGCGGGCCCGGTTATTCTCTTCCAGCACCCACAGCGTGCTCTGCTCGGCCCCGCCCGCGAAGATCTCGTCGCAGGCGTGCGCCAGCAACCGGGTGCCGAAACCTTGCCCGCTCTGCTGCGGGACGATCCCGAGGTGTCGCACCCGCTCGTCGTCGTAGGCGAGGTAGCCGACCGGGGCGTCGAAGGCATCGAGCACCCGCACCTCGACCCGAGGATTGCGCAGCAGCCGGCGCCAGCGGCGGGCGATCTCGTCGATGGGGTACGGATAGTCCTCGGGCGGGAAGATGTGCTCCAAGGCCGCCTCGCTGGCGGCGCGCTCCATCCGCGCCAGCCGGCGGACCTCGTCGGGGCGGGCCCGGCGGATCCGGAGCCCGTCGTCGCCCTCCTGGGCCGCGGGGTCGTGCTCGTCGGCCAGCTCCAGCAGGTCGGCGGCGACGGCATCGGCTCGGGTGTAGCGCCCGCGCCGGGTGGCGGTGTTCGACTTCTGCACGCACCAGGCCTCGGTCCGGGTTCGGGCCGAGGCGATCACCAGCCCATTCTGGCCGGGGAAGACGACCCGCAGCTCGTCCCAGCCGAAGCGGCTCTTCCGGAACGGGTTGACCACGGTGACCTCCCGGTCGTCGGCCACGATCCGGGGATGCACGCCGAACCGCCAGGCGTACAGCACGACGGCGACGGTGAGCGCGATCAGGACGCTCGGCAGGACGTACCCGTGCTGTCGTTGATAGATCAGATAGGCCAGCACGGGGATGACCACCACGCTGATCACCAGGAAGGCGATCACCACCGCCAAGGTCAGCGGCGCGGCACGCCAGGTCTGACGTCGGCGGGCCATCCGCGGTTCCTCCTGAGCCTTCTCGTCCCGGCGCCCGCCGGTCGCGCCGGGCCAGCGGTCAGCTTGCCCTATCCGGCGGACGGTCCGTCCGAATAGCTCACTGGCCGGTCGAATGCCCCCGTGCCCTACTCTGGCGCCGTGGCCGGTGTGGCAATGGTGACCGACTCTACGTCGTCGCTCCGGCCAACCGACGCACAACGCGACGACATCGTGATCGTTCCGTTGCAGGTCGTCATCGACGGAGTCAGCCGGACCGAGCATTTCGGCGCCGAAGGCGCCACGTCCGCGGCGGTGACGCCGGGTGAGGTCGCCCGTGCGCTGCGCGAGGGCCGTCGGGTGACCACCTCCCGGCCGGGCCCGGACGCGTTCGTGGGGGTCTATCGCCGGCTGGCCGAGGACGGCTACGACGCGGTGGTGTCCGCCCACCTCAGCCGCGCGGTCTCCGGAACCGTCGACGCCGCGGCCGTGGCGGCACCGGATGCGCCGATCCCGGTCACCGTGGTGGACTCGGGCACGGTGGCCATGGCGACCGGATTCGCCGTGCTGGCCGGCGCGGTAGCGGCGAAGGCCGGCGCCGACGCCGAGGAGGTGGCGCGCACGGTCGAGCGACGGGCCGCCGCGTCGACGACCTATTTCTGCGTCGCCGATCTGGAGCACCTGCGCCGCGGGGGCCGGATCGGCGCGGCGGCCGCGCTGGTCGGCTCGGCGCTCGCGGTCAAGCCGCTGTTGACGGTCGAGAACGGCACCATCCAGCCGTACGAGCGGGTCCGGACCACCGCCCGCGCGCACGCCCGGCTGGCGGAGCTGGCGACGGCGGCGATGGCCCGGGCCGCGGCGGAGCACCCGGGAGTCGACGTCGCGGTGCATCACTTCGACGACCTGGCCGCCGCCGAACGGCTGGCCGACCAGCTTCGCGACCGGGTAAGCGTTCCCCGCGGGGTGGTGATCGCCGAGCTGAGCGCCGTCCTCGGCGTGCACGTCGGCCCCGGCACGCTCGGCGTGGTGGTGACGCCTCGCTCGTGACGCTCGCGGATCGGGCCGGGCGCTACTGACCCGTCCGGCCGTCGATGCACTCGCGGAGCAGGTCGGCATGGCCGACGTGACGGGCATATTCCTCGATCAGGTGCACGATCACGTCCCGCACCTCGATCGACTCGCCGTGGTGGTCGACCCGGGCACCGAGGTCGGTCACCGATTCCAGGTAGGCCTGGCCATGCGACACCTCGGCACGCCAGCTGTGCCAGGCGTCGTCGACGACGGCCGGGTCGGCCAGCGCGCCGTTGAAGTCAAGATCGCGGTCCTCCTCGCTCCAGTACAGCCGGTCCAGCTCGGGCCGCCCCTCGAGCACCCGCCGGAACCAGCTGTGCTCCACCTTCGCGAGGTGCCGCACCAGTCCGAGCAGCGAGAGCGTCGACGGCGGAACCGAGCGCCGTGCGAGCTGCTCGGCATCCAGACCGTCGCACTTGAGCTCGAGGGTGAGCCGGTAGCGGTCGAGATAGTCGGTCAGCACCCCCTTCTCGCCGCTGGCCTGATCGCCCGCCTCGCGCGGGTCGTCCTCGGGGTCGAGCCACATGTCCGGAAATCGGCGTTCGGTCATGCCTCCAACCTGTCTGCTGCCGGGGCGCTGTTTCAACTCGGGTACGTCGACCGCCGCTCGTTGTCCACAGGTTCGGGCGGGCCGGAACGTTGTCCACAAGAGGCGGGCGGAACCGGCACGATCGGGGTCGCTCTCCTTAACGTTTCGATATGGGACGACGAAGAACCGTCGACGAGGAGACCGCCGCGATCGCGACCGAGCGCCTGGCCGGACTGCTGGGTGGCCTGGCGCCCCGGCGGGCGGTCGTGGGCGAGGTCGCACACGAGCCGGGGGACGACGAGCAGAGGGAGAGCTGGCAGGGGGAGAGCTGGCAGGGGGAGAGCGGGCAGGCAGAGGTCAGGCAGGAGCAGGACGAGCAGGACGACGAGCAGGGCGACGGCGGCCACGCGCTCGGGTCCGACCCGAGGACCCGATCCGTAGCGCCCCGGCTCGACGGGTCACGCCCGCCGGTGCGGGCGCGCGGGCCGGAGACGCCGGCCGAACGGGTGCGCGGCTTCGGTCGGCGCCACCTCGGCGTGCTCGTGCTGATCCTGGTGATCGGCCTGACCGCGGCCGGCTGGGCGCTGATCCGGGCCCGGCCGGTTGCGGTGGCGACGCCGCTCACCGTGGCGACGACCGAGACACCCGCTCCGTCGTCGACCGGCGCGGCGACTCCGGGCACAGGGCCGGGAGCGGCGAGGGAGCGCGCGTCGCCCGGGACCGAAGCGGCCTCGGCAGCGCCGACGATCCTCGTGCACGTGCTCGGTGCGGTCCGCCGACCCGGCGTCGTTGCCCTGCCCGAGCGCTCCCGGGTGCAGGACGCCATCGACGCCGCGGGTGGGCTGACGGGCGGGGCGCGACCGGGCGAGCTCAACCTCGCCCAGATCCTCTCCGACGGGCAGCAGGTCGTGATCGGGACCGCCCGCGATCCCGGTGGCGAGGTCCGGAACGGTTCGGCCGCGGGCGACGCCGGTAGCGCCGGCGGGGCCGGGACGTCCTCCGCCGGCTCGGCAGGCGGCTCGGCGAACGCGCCGGTCGACCTGAACAGCGCGACCCTCGCCCAGCTGGACGCGCTGCCCGGGGTCGGTCCGGTGACGGCCGAGCGCATCCTCGCCTGGCGCAGCGAGCACGGCCGGTTCGCCCGGGTGGAGGAGCTGCAGGAGGTCGACGGGATCGGACCGAAGACGTATGCCCAGCTCGCACCGCACGTCCGGGTGTGAGACCGGTGAGCGGCCCGGCCGAGCACCGTCGTCGACGAGGCGGTTCCGCCGGCGGTCCGCCTGGCTGGGCCGGCGAGCAGAAGCCCCCGGCGGACCCGAACCCGGACCATGGCGCGGGCCCGGACCACGACCATAGCTGGGACCCGGAGCTCGGCGCGGACCCGAACGTCGCGACGCGAGACGAGCGGACGGACCTGCGGCTGGTCCCGATCGCCGCCGCCGCCTGGGCCGCCGCCTGGTGCGCGACCGCGGGCCACACCGGCGTGACCGCACTGGCCGTCGCGGGCGGCCTCGTCGCTGCGCTGGTCGCCGGCCTGCGGCGGTCGCTGGCCTGGGCCGGGGTCGCCGTCGTGCTGCTCGCGGTGGTCGGCGTCGGCACCCTGCACCAGGTCCGGCTGGGCTCGGGCGCCCTCGCCGACCTGGCCGCGGACCGGGCCGCGGTCAGCGCCGTCGCGGTGACCACCGCCGATCCGACGGTCCAGGCGGCCGGCGCGATCCGTCCGGAGTCGATCACCGTGCGGGCGACCGTGCTCGCGGTCGAGGGCCGCGGTGGGCGTTGGCGGGTCCGCGGACCGGTGCTGCTGATGATCAGCGGCGACACGACCCCGCGCTGGCGGTCCAGTCCCGTCGGCACCCGCTGGAGGGTCGACGGCCGGCTCGAGCCGCCCGACCCCGGGTCCGGGTTGGCGGCGAGGCTACGGGTGAGGCACGGCGAGCCGATGGCCGGCCCGGGACCCGGGCTCCGGCTGGTGGAGCGGGTCCGCGCGGGGCTCCGCGCGGCCGTCGCGAACCGCGACCCGGACGCCCGGGCGCTGGTGCCGGCCCTCGTGCTGGGCGACACGTCTGCCCTGCCACCCGACCTGGTCGACGCGTTCAAGGTGGCCGGACTCAGCCACCTGGTCGCCGTTTCGGGCGCCAATCTCACCCTTCTGTTGGCGTTCCTGCTCTGGCTTGCCCGCTGGAGCGGGGTGCGCGGATGGTGGTTGCGGGCCGTCGGCCTGGTCGGTGTGGTGGTGTTCGTCGGGCTCTGCCGGACCGAGCCCAGCGTTCTGAGGGCGGCGGCGATGGGCCTGGTGGCCTTGGCCGCACTCGGTCTCGGCGGGGGACGCGCCGGGCTGCGTCATCTGTCGGTCGCGGTCCTGGGCCTGTTGCTGGTCGATCCCTACCTCGCCCGCAGCTACGGATTCGCGTTGTCGGTGCTGGCCAGTGCCGGGATCGTCTGGTGGGCGGCACGCTGGGCACACGCGCTGCGCCGCTGGCTGCCGCCGGTCGTCGCGGAGGCTGTCGCGGTCCCGCTCGCCGCCCAACTGGCGACCGTCCCCGTCGTCGCCCAGCTGTCCGGCACGATCAGTGTCGTCGGACTGCTGGCGAACGCCGTCGCCGGGCCGTTCGTCGGACCGGCGACCGTGCTGGGGTTCGCGGCCGCCGGCACATCGCTGATCAGCCCGCGGCTGGCGACCTTGGTCGGCCTCGGTGCGGCCTGGTCGGCCCAGCCGATCACCTGGATCGGCCGGGCCGGCGCCCGGCTGCCGGGAGCGTCGGTGACGTGGCCGACATCGGCGCTGTCCATCGGGCTGCTGGTGATCGCCGCTGTCGTCCTGGGCGGCCTCCTGGCCCGGGTGCTCGTCCGGCGCTGGCTCTGCCTGCTGGTCAGTGTCGTGCTGATCGGGGCACTGCTGCGGCCGCCGAGCCCGCCCGGCTGGCCGCCCGCCGGCTGGGTTCTGGTGGCCTGCGACGTCGGCCAGGGTGATGGGCTGGTCGTCGGCCTGGGAGGCGGGCAGGCGCTGGTGGTCGATGCCGGTCCCGACCCACCGGCGATCCGGACCTGCCTGGACCGGCTGCGGGTCCGTTCCGTCCCGCTGCTCGTGCTGACCCACTTCCACGCCGACCACATCGGTGGGCTCACGGGGGTGCTCGACCATCGCCGGGTCGGCCGGATCTGGGTCGGTCCACTGGCCCCGCCCACGGCCGGCGCGGCCGCCGTTCGAGCCGTCGCGCGGGATCACGGGATCCCGGTGGAGACACCTCGGGCCGGCACCGCCGGCCGGTTGGGACCTGCCGCCTGGGCGGTGCTCGGTCCACTCGGCGGCGGCGGCCTGGCCGCCGGCACGGCCGACGGCGGCAGCGGAGCGGAGTCGGAGACCGAGAACAACTCGAGCCTCGTGCTGGCAGTCGAGGTCTCCGGCATCCGGATCTTGCTCACCGGCGACGTGGAGCCGCCCGGCCAGGCGGCGATGCTGGCCGCCGGGGAGAACGTGCGGGCCGACGTCTTGAAAGTCCCGCACCACGGCTCGGCCCGGCAGGACCCCGGCTTCCTGGCCGCGGTCCATGCCCGACTGGCCGTCGCCAGCGCGGGGCGCCACAACGACTACGGTCATCCCGCACCCAAGACGGTGGCGGCACTGGCCGCGCTCGGCACGGCGGTGCTGCGCACCGACACCGCGGGCAGCATCGCTGTCGTGGTCCGCCCCGATCGCTCGCTGGTCGCCGTGGCGGCCGGTGAAACGGCAGCGACGAGTGGACGGCGGGGATGAGGAAACACGCCCGTGACGGGCGTGCGACAGTTGGCGAAATGTGCATAGCAACCCTATCCACGCGGGTAGCAGAAGGTCTAACGTGGCCTCGTTTTCGAGTCCTCCGGCCATCGACAGAAAGCCGACGCCATGCGCCCACAGCTCGGGGTACGTCCACCGACACCACCCCGCCCGTCCCACCGCCGCAGGGCTCGTCAGAGCCTGGCCGCGGTGGTCGCCTTCGCCGCAGCCCTGCTGCTGATCCTCGGTGCGCCGCAGGCCGGCGCGGCACCGCGGCGGACGGTGACCAACACCGGCCCGCGCTGGATCGCGAAGGCCCACAGCCTCGGCCGAGCCGATCGCGCCAAGCAGCAGACGGTCAAGGTGTATCTCGCCCCGAACGGGGGTCTCGCTGGCCTGAAGGCCGACGTCGCTGCGCTCGCCGACCCGGCCAGCGCCAACTATCGGCAGTTCCTCAGCCCGACGCAGTACCACTCCCGCTACGACGCATCCGACACCGCCGTCGCGGCGGTCTCGTCCTGGCTCCGCTCCGACGGGCTGTCCGTCACCGGGGTCGAGCAGAATCATCGCTATGTGAGCGCCCGCGGATCGGTCGCCGACTTGCAGAAGGCGTTCGGCGTGACGCTGAACTCCTACCGGCACGACGGCCAGACGGTGACCGCGCCGGCAGCCGCGGCGACCGTTCCGGCGAACGTCGCGTCCTACGTCAGCACCGTGTCCGGGCTCGACACGACCAAGCGCACGATGACCCACAACGCCGCGCCGTCCCCGGGCTTCCGCAACGCCCGGCCGTGCTCGATCGGCTACGGCCAGATCAGCGCCGCGACCAAGGCCGACTACAAGACTCCGCTGCCCAAGTTCAAGGGCCAGACCCTGCCGTACGCGGTGTGTGGCTACACCGGCCCGCTGCTGCGCTCGGCCTACGAGAACAACAGCAGTCTCGACGGCAGCGGCGTGACGGTGGCGATCACCGACGCCTACGCCTCGCCGACCATCGCCAAGGACGCCAACACCTACGCGAAGCGGCACGGCGACGGCGCCTACGCAGCCGGTCAGCTGACGCAGGTCAAGCCGGGCGCCTACAACCGGCAGAAGGACTGCGACCCGCAGGGCTGGTACGGCGAGGAGACCCTCGATGTCGAGGCGGTCCATGCGATGGCGCCGGGTGCGAACATCCGCTACTACGCGTCGGCCAGCTGCTTCGACGACGACTTCCTCGACACCCTGACCCGGGTGGTGGAGGAGAACAAGGCGTCGCTGGTGAGCAACTCCTGGAGCGACCTCGAGGCCAACGAGTCCGGGCCGAACGTGGTCGCCTACGAGGACGTGTTCCTGCAGGGCGCCATGCAGGGGATCGGCTTCCTGTTCTCCTCCGGTGACGACGGCGACGAGCTCGCCAGCAGCGGGCTCAAGCAGGTCGACTACCCGTCGTCCGACCCGTACGTCACCGCGGTCGGCGGCACCTCCGACGCCATCGACGCCAGCGGCAAGTTCGTCTTCCAGACCGGCTGGGGCACCGAGAAGTACAGCCTGAGCGCCGACGGCAAGAGCTGGACCCCGCTGGGCTTCCTCTACGGCGCCGGCGGCGGCAGCTCGGCGCTGTTCAACCGCCCTGCTTATCAGGACGGCGTGGTCCCGGCCAAGTACGGCTCCGGCCGGGCCGTGCCCGACGTCGGGCTGGACGCCGACCCGACCACCGGAATGCTGATCGGGCAGACCCAGACCTTCTCCGACGGCGTCTACTACGACGAGTACCGGATCGGCGGCACCAGCCTCGCGTCGCCGCTGTACACCGGAATGGTGGCCCTCGCCAGCCAGCATGCCGGCGGCCGGCTCGGGCTGTTGAACCCGACCCTGTACAGCCAGGCCGGAACGAAGGTGTTCACCGACATCAAGGGCACGCCACCCGACGCGGGCAACGTCCGGGTGGACTACGCCAACAGCGAGAACACCAAGGGTGGACTGGTCTACAGCGTGCGGACCTTCAACCAGGACTCCTCGCTGAAGATCGCTCCCGGCTGGGACAACGTCACCGGGCTCGGCTCACCCAACGCCCGTTGGCTGACCAGTATCGACGGCCGCTGAGCTTCGGGCGCGACCCCGCTCGCCGTAAACCGACTTCGCTCGCCCTCCCGGGGGTGAGCGAAGTCGCGTTTGGGCGAGCGTCGTCGCTGTGCGGTCCCGTCCGATTCGCACCACGTCGCGCGGTGGGGCGCGCCACGTCCGGGCCCGCGAGGTTGTTCGCGGGCATCGACCTCCTCGGCCGGCCGCGGGGTCATGCCGCGCGATGCCGGCGGCGTACCAGAACACGCCAGTCGATCTTGCCGCGACTATGCGGTCCCGTCGAAAGGTGTCTTGCCCTTGCCCCACTCCCAGACACGACCTCGTCGACCGACGAGCTGACCCCCCGGCCAACGTCGCTCGGTGTAGCGCGACGTCGTAACCTCCCGGCTCCACTTCGCTCGGCGAAACGCGACTTCGCTCGCCTTCCCCGGTGAGCGAAGTGGCGGTTGGACGCGCGAAGTGGGATGGCGATCGGGACCGACCCCGGTCTGGTGGCGTCGAGCGGCGTCGCTGCGCGCGGCCGCCCGGGTGTAACGCGACGGTGCCGCCCCGGCTGAGCAGCGCGGCGTGGGTGGGCCGCCCGCCGACTGGGAGGCTCTGCGTCGGTGGGGCCGCCCGCCGACTGGGAGGCTCTGCGTCGATGGGGCCGCCTCCCTCCACTTCGCTCGGCGTAGCGCAACCGGCGGCACCCTGGCTCCACTTCGCTCGGCGAAACGCGACTTCGCTCGCCTTCCCCGGTGCGCGAAGTCGCGGTTGGACGCGCGAAGTGGGATGGCGATCGGTCGGGTGCTTCGAGAGGGTCGCTGTGCGCGTCGGTGGCCCGGGTAACGCACCATCGCCGCCTCCCGGCTGAGCAGCTCGGTGTCGACGGGACCGCCTCCCTCGACTTCGCTCGGCATAGCGCTACTGGCGGCATCCCGGCTCCACGTCGCTCGGCGAAACGCGACTTCGCTCGCCTTCCCCGGTGAGCGAAGGGGCGGTAGGACGCGCGAAGTCGGTAGGTCGGCCGTCGCGGCGGCGACCTGGCACGGACGCCGTCGTCGGCCGATGCTCTCGAGCGCCGCCCTGCCAGCTCCAGCAGCACATCGGCACCGGGAGTTCCGAGGCGGCGGTGCCGCCTGCGGAGCAGCCCACGCACCACGCCGCAGGCCAGCTTTAGACGCGCCGTACCACTTCGCTCGTCCAGGGGCGACTTCGCGCGCCGTCGACGGTGAGCGAAGTCGCGGTGGGGTGAGCGAAGTCGCGGTGGTCAGCCGCCGACCGGGACCCAGCGCGAGCCGTCGCCGGCACTGGTGGCGACCGCGCCCAGCACCCGCTGGACGGCCAGCCCGTCGGCAAACGAGGGCGTCGGCTGCTGGCCGGCCGCGATCGCCCGGACCAGGTCGACGACCTGGTGGGTGAAGCCGTGCTCGTAGCCGAGACCGTGGCCGGGCGGCCACCAGGCGCCGGCGTACGGGTGATCGGGCTCGGTCACCAGGATCCGGCGGAAGCCCTGCTCGGTCGCCGGACCGGCGCCGTCGAAGAACTCGAGCACGTTGTTGTCCTCGAAGTCGAAGGCCAGCGCGCCGGTCGTCCCGCTCAGCTCGATCCGAAGTGCGTTCTTCCGGCCGAGCGCGAACCGGGTCGCCTCGAAGACCCCGGTGGCGCCACCGTCGAACCGGACCATGAACATCGCCGCGTCGTCGACGGTCACCTGACCCCGCGGTACGTCCTCGCCCACCTCGCCGTGCCCGCCGAGCCCGGCCCGTTCGCCGGCCAGTGGCCGGCTGGTCACGAACGTCTCGAGCAACGCCGTGACACCGGTGATCGACTGGCCGGTCAGCCACTGCGCGGTGTCGATGATGTGCGCCCCGATGTCGCCGAGCGCGCCGGAGCCGGCGTGCTCGGCCTGCAGCCGCCAGGTCATCGGAGCGTTCTCGTCGGCGAGCCAGTCCTGCAGATATTGGGCCCGGACCTGCCGGATCACACCGAGCCGGCCGCTCCGGACCAGTTCCCGGGCCAGGGTCAGCGCCGGCGTCCGACGGTAGGTGTAACCGCACATCGCCCGCGCGCCGCGGGCCGCTGCCGCCTCCGCCGCGGCGGCCATCCGCTCGGCCTCCTCGACACTGTTGGCGAGCGGCTTCTCGCACAACACGTGCTTCCCGGCCTCCAGCGCCGCGATCGCGATCTCGGCATGCAGGTCTCCGGGCGTACAGATGTCGATCAGGTCCACGTCGTCGCGCTCGATCACGGCTCGCCAGTCCGTCTCGACCGAGGCGAAACCGAACCGGTCGGCCGCGGCCTCGACCGCGTCCCGATGGCGACCGGACAGCACGGTGAGCTCCGGCACCAGCGGGAGGTCGAAGAACCGGTGGGCGCTGCGCCAGGCGTGCGAGTGCACGGCGCCCATGAAGGCGTACCCGATCATGCCGACTCGCAGTGGACGGGTGCTCGTCGTCTGAATGCTCATTGCGCTGCTCCCGGAGGTGTCGAAACGGTCCGATGCTCACCGATGACGTCGTGGACAAAAGGCCACGAGGCGAGTACGTCGCGCAGGTCCGGTTCCGTCTCGGTGCGGATCGCGTCTGCGTAGGCGTCGTCCAGGATCTCTGCGATGCTCACCCGACGTCGGTGCTCGGCCGAGCGGATCGCCGCCTCGACCATGGCCAGGCTGAGCACGTTGCTGTGCACCTCGCCGGCCGGCCGGGTCTCGCCGGTCCGGACCGCGGCGGCGAACTCGGCGAACGAGCCGGCGATCTGCTCCGGCCGCGAACCCGGCTCGGCGCCGAGCCGGTGCCCATCGGTGTCCTCGGCGGCAGGCGCGTGCTCGCCGTCCCAGGTCGCTGTGCCGTTCGCGCCGCTGATCCACCAGGAGCCGTTCCACGACGTCTCCAGCCCGGGCGCGCACCAGCTGCCGGAGAAGGCGAACCGGGCGCCGTCGGCGAACTCGAACACCGCCTCCGCCGACGCGTCGCCGCGAAACCAGCTCCAGCTCGGGTTGTAGGAATCGCAGTAGACCGCGATCGGGTCCGCGTGGATCAGCACCCTGGCCAGATCGAACTGGTGGATGGCCATGTCGATCAGCAGCGGATAGGGCATCTGCTCCCGGAACCCGCCGAAGCGTGGGGCCTTGCGGAAGGTGCAGCCGACGGCACCGATCTCACCCAGCTGGTCGAGCAGCCCGCTCAGCGTGTCCAGGTGCCGCCAGTAGCGGCGCGACTGGGAGACCATCAGGAGCTGCCCGGTCAGCTCGGCCGCCGCGGCCATCGACAGTCCGCTGCTGACGGTGTCGGCCAGCGGCTTCTCGCACAGCACCGGCAGCCCGGCGCGCAGCGCCCGCTCGCTGACCGCGCGATGCGCGGCCGGGACGGTCACGTTCACCACCGCGTCGGCCTCGACCCGGCCGAGCAGGTCGTCCAGGGACTCGGCGACCGCGGCGTTGCCGTGGCCGGTGTCGGCCGCCGCCGCGCGAGCCAGCCCCGGGTCCAGGTCGACCAGACCGACCACGACGGCGTCGGGCGACTCCGCGAGGTTGTGCAACCAGGCCCGGCCCATCGCTCCGGCGCCGACCTGGATGATCCGCAGCGGTGCCGGCCCGTCGGCCGGCGTGCCGTCGGCCGAGCGGCCCTCAGCCGACGGGGGCATCGACCGGCTCCTCGTCGTTGCTCTCGATCGGCCCGGTGTAACCCTTGCCGTTGAAGAAGTCGTCGGTGTCGTAGCGCAGCAGCACCGGGATCTCCCGCCGCGCGCGATCGGTGACGACCCACTCCACGCCGTTGGCGATCACCCGGCGTACGTCCGTGTGGTGGTAGACGGGATAGTCCTGGTCGCCGGGTGAGAAGAAGAAGATTTTGCCGTGGCCTCGGCGGAACGTGCAGCCGGAGCGGAACACCTCGCCGCCGGTGAACGAGGAGACGAAGACCAGCTCGTCGGGGACCGGGATGTCGAAGAACTCGCCGTACATCTCCTGGGCGTCGATGACGATCGGGTTCGGCACGCCGCGCGCGATCGGATGGGTCGGGTTGACGGTCCAGACCAGCTCGCGGTCCTGCTCGCTGCGCCAGCGCAGGGTGCAGGTGGTGCCCATCAGCTTGCCGAAGATCTTCGACCAGTGGCCCGAGTGCAGCACGACCAGGCCGAGACCGGACAGCACGTGCTGGTGCACCCGCTCGACCACCTCGTCGGACACGTCCCCGTGCGCGGCGTGTCCCCACCAGACCAAGACGTCGGTCTCGGCCAGCACCTCCTCGGTGAGCCCGTGCTCGGGCTCCTGCAGTGTGGTGGTGTTCACCACCGCGCGCGGACCGAGGTTCTCGGCGATCCCCTCGGCGATCGTGGCGTGCATACCGCGCGGATAGATGGCGGCGACGTGCGGTTCGACCTGCTCGTGGACGTTCTCGCCCCAGACCAGAACGCGGACGGGACGGGACTCGGTTTCGGACATGACTGATCCACTTTCTGGCTCGGCAAAGGGGGACGGGCGAGAGGACTACTTGAGGGCGCCGCCGGTGGCGCCGGCAGCGATGTACTTCTGCGCGATCACCAGCAGGATGATCGCCGGCACGGAGGCGAGCATGGCCGTGGCCATCACCGCGCTCCAGTTGGACACGTGCTGCCCGAGATAGGTGTAGATGCCCAGTGTCACCGGCACCACGTCGCCCTTGGTGGTCAGGGTCAGGGCGAACAGGAAGTCGCTCCAGGCCCACAAGAACGTGAACAAGCCGACCGTGATCAGCGAGTTCCGGCTGATCGGCACCACGATCGACAGGAACGAGCGGACCAACCCGGCACCGTCGACCCGGGCCGCCTCGACGATGGAGGACGGCACGCCGAGCATGAACGAGCGCATGATCAAGACGCCGAACGGGATCGCGTTGGCCGAGTTCGCGATGATCAGGCCGGGGATGGTGTTCAGCAGCCCGAGGTTCTCGTACAAGGTGTAGAGCGCGTTCGCGATCACGATGCCGGGGATCATCTGGCAGATCAGGATTGCCAGCAGCGCCCAGTTGATCCAGCGGAACCTGAACTGCGCCAGGGCGTACGCGGCGGGTGCGGCGACCACCAGGGTCAGGATCACCGTCCCGACGGCGATGATCAAGCTGGTCACCAGGTTCTTGCCCTGGTCCTCGATGGCCAACCGGTAGCCCTCCAGGCTCGGGTCGGTCGGCAAGAACGTGGAGACCAGCGTGCCGCCGGTGGCCTGCAGCGAGATGTTGAACATCCAGTAGACCGGGAACAGCATGAAGCACAGCAGCACGATGGCCAGCACGGTCCGCGCGCTGCTCCGGGTCCGGCGTCGACCGGCGTGTCGGGTTCTCGCGGCCGCCGGCGGCACCGGCGCGATGGTCGTGGTCATCGAGATTCTCCCTACTCGTCCACCTGGCGCCGGGTGGCGCGCAGGTAGACGATCGCGAACACCAGCGAGATCAAGATCAAGATGTTGCTCAAGGCGGCACCCTGGCCGAACTTGAACTGGATGAACGACCGCTGGTAGGACATCAAGGCGATGGTCTGGGTGGCGTTGGCCGGGCCGCCCTGGGTCAGACCGAGGATGATGTCGAGCACCTTCAAGGTCAAGATGATGCCGAGCATCAAGGTGATGCTCACCACCGCCCGCAGGTTGGGCCAGGTGATCTGCCAGAACGCCTTCCAGCCGGTGGCGCCGTCCAGCGCCGCCGCCTCGTACAGCTCGTCCGGAATGTCTTGGAGCCCGCTGTAGAGCAGCGTGAGGTTGAACGGAATGCCCAGCCAGATGTTCACCAGGATGATCGAGACCAGGGCGACGTCGGGAGAGGTGAGCCACGGGATCGCGGTGTCGATCACCCCGAGCCGTTCCAGCGTGAGGTTGAGGATGCCGCTGTCCTGCTCGAGAATGGCCCGCCAGGTCGTGCTGCCGACGATCAGCGGGATCAGCCAGGGGAGGAGGAACAGGGCCCGGATGACCCCGCTGAGCGGGAAGTTCTTGTGGAAGAACAACGCCAGCAGCATGCCGATCACGAACTGGCCGGCGATCGAGCCGACCGTGAACAGCGCGGTGTTCACCAGCGCCTTGCCGAAGAGCTCGTCGGTGACCACCGTGACGTAGTTCTGCAGCCCGACCCACGGCGCCTTGCCGGTGAAGAACGTCCGGAGTGTGTACTCCTGGAAGCTCATCATCAGGTTCTTGATCACCGGGTAGCCGAACAGGGTCACGATCGCCGCCGCGGCGGGCACCACGAACAAGACCTTGAACAACTCCTCCCGCCGGCGGCTCCCGCTGCGCCGGCGGTCCGTCGCCCCGCCGGCGGGTCGGCCGGCGGGACGAGCGGAGCTCTGGGGCGAGGACCCGGCGGTCACCAGGTTCGCGTCCGACATGAGTCGGCTCCCTTCAGTTGGCACGACACGGTGCTCGTCGGCGCCGGATCAGCTGGCGCCGGCCTTGGCCATTGCCTCGGCCGGAGTCGCCTGACCGGTCAGCACGAGCTGCATGCCGGTGTAGATCACCTTCGCCGTGTCGGGCCACTTGTCGCCGAGCTTTCCGGTCCGGGCGCGGGCGGTGGAGACCGGCTCGATGAAGCCCGCCATCTCCGGATCCTCCTTGGCGAACTGGTCGGCCAGCGCGAGCTTGGTCGGCACGATGCCACCCTGCTTGGCCCGGAGCAACTGGTTCTCGTCGGAGTTCATGCACTTGACCAGCTCGGCCGCCTTGGTCATCTTCGCGTCGTCACCGGTGACCGGGACGGTCCACGCTTCGCCGCCCAGCGGTGCGACCGAGGTCTGGCCGGCCTGGTTCACCGGGAACTTGACCACGCCGTAGTTGACCTTCGCCTTGTCCAGGGCGGGGATCTGCCACGGCCCGTTCAGCATCATCGCGGCCTTGCCGGCGATGAACTGGTCGTTCACGTCCGCCTGGCTCCAGTTGACCACGCTCTTGGAGGCCGAGCCGTCGTCGACGAGGTCCTTCCACAGCTGCAGCGCACCGGCCACCTCGGGGGACTTGAGGTTGGTCTCGTCGCCACCGTTGGTCCACATCGGCGGCAGGAACTGCCAGGCGCCCTCGTAGTCGGCGGTCGCATTGAAGGCGAAGCCGTACTGCTTGCCCACGGTCAGCTTCTTGGCGGTGTCCTTGAGCTCGGCCCAGGTGGTCGGCGGCTTCACCCCGGCCTTGTCCAGGATGTCCTTGTTGTAGAAGATCGCGAGCGTGTTGGCGCCGGGCTGCAGGCCGTACAGCTGGTTCTGGTACGTCGCCGCGGCCACCGGGCCGGGAGCGTAGCCGTCGGCGGTGACCCCGTAGTCGCCGAGCGGCGCCAGCGCTCCGGTGGCGGCGATCTGCTGGATGTCGGGGTTGTCCAGCATCAGCACGTCGGGCAGCGTCTTGGAGGACGCCTGCTGCAGCACCTTCTGGATCAGGGTCGGGCCGGGCACCGACTGGTGGTCGACCTTGGCGACGCCGATCGAGGTGCCGCACTTGCTCAGCTGATCGCCGATCTGGGTGTGGCCCGGTTCGTCGCTGTAGTAGTCCAGCACGGTCAAGCTGTCGACGGCGGCGGCCGACGAGGCGCCGCTCCCGCTGCCGCTGTCGGACCCACCGCCGCAGGCGGCCAGGGCCAGTGGGGCCAGCGTTGCCATCGCGGCGACGGCCAGCAGTCTCTTCTTGGTCATCGGGTACAGCTCCTTCGTTGGGCTGGTGGCAAAGCGCTTAACCGACAGGCGAGAGGGTGTCGCTGGAGTCTTGTGGGGCTTGCGGTTAACCGCTTTACTTGCTGGTGGCAGAGAGTCTGCTGGGTGACGGCGGCGGTGTCAATACCTGTTTTCGAAACGGACGCATCCTGCATCGGGCTGCGATAGAACTGGAACCCGGCAATATCGAGGAGGGCAGAGGCGATGGCCACCATGCGCGACGTCGCCGACCGCGCCGGCGTGTCGATCGCGACCGTGTCGTTCGTCGTGAACAACACCAAGCCGGTGTCGGCGTCGACCCGGGAGCGGATCGAGGCCGCGATGGCCGAGCTCGGCTTCCGCCGGAACGTGGTGGCGCGCGCGCTGGCCAGCCGCCGGACCCGGATCCTCGCCCTGGCCTATCCGGCACTCGAGCACCGGCTCAGTACGTCGGCGGTGGAGTTCATCACCAGTGCCGCCCGGGAGGCGAGCAGCCACGACTACCACCTCGTCGTCTGGCCGGTCAGCAACGACTCCGCCGAGCTCGCCGACCTGGTGGGGCAGGGGCTGGTCGACGGCGTGCTGCTGATGGAGGTCCAGCTGGACGACCCACGGGTCGGCCTGCTGCAGTCGATGGGGATGCCGTTCGCCCTGATCGGGCGGACCGAGGACCCGACCGGGCTCGACTACGTCGACATCGACTTCGACACCAGCCTCGAGCTGTGCGTGTCCCACCTCTGGGACCTCGGTCACCGGCGGATCGCCCTGATCTCCGGCGACCAGAGCGTGCCGAGCTTCGAGCGCTACGGCCCGTACGTCCGGATGGACCAGGCCTATCGCCGGATCGCCAACGAGCGGGGCTTCGAGGAGATCGTGCTGGGGGTCCGCTCCGGCGCGCGCTACGGGCGTGAGATCGCGACCGAGCTGACCAGGATCGCGCCGGACGTGACCGGGGTGGTGATCTTCGACGAGCCGGCGGCCGCCGGTCTGCTGGCCGGGCTGCACACGCTCGGCCGGCGGGTGCCCGAGGACGTGTCGGTGGTCTCTGCGATCGCGGCGATCGATCAGGCGTTCGCCTGCGACCCGCCGCTCACCGCGGTGACCGCGCCCGGCGTCGAGCTCGGTCTGCTCGCGGTCCAGGCCCTGGTCCGCCGGCTGGAGGGCGGCACGCCGCTGCCGCCGCAGCTGCGCACCGGCTCGTTCGTCCTCGGCGAGTCGACCGCGCCTCCACCGGCGTCCGGCAGACGCCGAGCGGCGACACGCCGGACCTCGTGAGTCCGGCGCGCCGCCGCGATCGATCTGCCCGAACTGCGGGCTCGGAGTCGACTATCCGAACAGCCCGTTGACCTGGTTGTTGGCGTCGGTCAGCGAGGACGGTTGCGCCTTGCCGGTGAACACCGCGTCCATCGCCGGGTGCATGATGCCCTCGATCTGCGACGCGTGGTCGGTGATCGGGAACAAGAACGTGGTGCCGTCCTTCACCTGCACGGTGAACGAGCTGACGTCGATGCCCTTGGCCTTGAACGCGGCCTCGGCCTTCTCGGTCGAGGTCTTGACCGCCGGGAACACGACGGCCTTCGAGCCGACGACGTCCTGGCAGTCGGCCGACGCCAGGTACTCCACCCACTTGGCCGCGGCCGGCTTGTTCTTCGAGCCCACCCAGATCGAGTCCGCCAGCCCGTTGTACATGCTGGAGCGCTTGCCGCTCGGTCCGATCGGCGTCGGCGCGGTGCCGGTCTCGATCCCCTTGGCTCCGTACATCGCGCCGATCATCCAGGAGCCGTTGGTGATCATCGCGTACTTGCCGGCGGCGTAGATGGTGTCGGAGCCCTGACCGGTGACCGCTTCCAGGGAGGGCATGTAGCCCTTCTCGATCAGGCTGTGCATCCAGCCCATGGTCTTCTGGAAGTTCGCGTCGTCGTAATTGTAGTGGGTTCCCCACGGGTTCTTGTCGGTGAACTGCCAGGGCAGCGTGCCGGTGTACATGCTCCACTGGGTCTGCCCGTTGCCGGAGCCTGAGCCGCCGTCCAGACCGAGGCCGTAGACCTTGACCTTGCTCTTGTCGAAGCCCGCCTCGTCACCGCGCTTGCCGTTGGCGTCGACGGTCAGGTGGGCGATGGTCTTCTCGTACGTCCCGCCGTCGTCGGGGTTCCAGGTCATATTCTGCAGGTCGGACTCCTTGATCCCGGCGTCGGCGATCAGCTTCTTGTTGTAGAAGACCGAGACCGTGTCGAAGTCCTTCGGCAGGCCGTAGCGCTTGCCGTCCTGCCCGACCCAGAGGTCGGCCAGGCCCGGCTGGTAGATGCTGGTGTCGATGCCGTCCTTCTTGAGCGTGTCGTCCAGCGGCACCAGCTGTTCCTGGCTGACGAACTCGGGGTACTTGGACAGGTGGTTGGTGAACACGTCGGGTGCGGTGCCGCCGACGAAGCCGTTGGTGATCTTGGTCCAGTAATCGTCCCAGGCCGCCTGGGTGATCTTGACGGTGATGTTCGGGTTCTTCGCGTGGAAGTCGTCGGCGCACTGCTGGTAGGCCGGCAGCTGATTGGCATCCCAGAGCCAGTAGCTGATCTCGCCCGAGGCGTTGGAGGTGTCGATCGCGCCACCCTGCGAGTCGGCTCCACCGGAGTCGGAGGAGCCCCCGCCACAGGCGGTGAGGGCGAGGCTGAGGATGGCCGCACCGACGATGCCGATGCCGAGCCGCTTGCGGATTCGTGCCATGGTTGGCGACTTCCTTCCTTGGAGGTCGTCCTTGCGGACGCGTGGTGAGCGGGAGTGCTCGGTGAAGCGGGTTTCGAGAAGAGTGCTGCGGGCTATTTCATGCCGGAGAAGCCGATGGAGTTGACGACCTTCTTGCCGAAGGCGAAGAACAAGATCAGCAGCGGCAGGGCGGCGATCAGCGCCGCCGCCATCAGGCCGGCCCAGTCCGGGCTGCCCTGCGGGTTCTGGCTGCGGAACACCCCCAGGGCGACGGTCAGCACCTTGCTGCTCTCGGTGTTGCCGACCAGCAGCGGCCAGAAGTAGTCGTTCCAGGCGGCGATGAAGGTGAGCACTGCGAGCGTGGTGATCGGCGCGACGCTCATCGGCAGGATGATCCGGAAGAAGCAGGTCCACACGCTGGCCCCGTCGATGGAGGCGGCTTCCTCGATCTCCTTGCTGATGCCGAGGAAGAACTGGCGCAGGAAGAAGATCGCGAACGGCGTCATCAGCAGCGACGGCAGCACCAGGCCCGGGATGGTGTTCAGCAGGCCGAGGTTCTTGATCAGGATGAAGTTGGGCAGCGAGGTGAAGATCGGCGGAACCATCAGAGCAGCCAGGAAGAGGACGAACACCTTGTCCCGCCCGGGCCAGTTCAGCCGGGAGAAGGCGTACGCGGCGAGGGAGCAGAAGAACACCTGCCCGACGGTCACGATGGTGGAGTAGAGGATCGAGTTCCGCAGATAGAGCAGGAAGTTCACCGACGCTCCGGAGCCGCCCTCGGCCTGCGCCTCGGCGACGGTGGACAGCCCGAGCACCCGCTTGAACGCGCCCAGGGTCGGATCCACCGGCAGCAGCGAGGTCGGGTTGGAGAAGAGCGACTTCGAGGTCGAGAACGCGGTGCGCAGCATCCAGTAGAACGGGAACAGGGTGACGATGATCGCGATGATCAGCAGTGCCCAGGCAACGATCCGGCCCACGTTCACCGTGCGGGTGGCCTTGTCCGCGGTGCGCGGGACGTTGTCGATCGTGCCGGGATCGACCGAGGTAGTGGTGGTCACGAGATGCGCTCCTCAGGCCAGATCCGACTCGCCGGCGTTCAGCAGCTTCAGCTGCACCAACGCGACGGCGATGAGAATGATGAACAAGATCACCGACAGGGCCGAGGCATAACCGAACTGACCCTCGGCGAACCCCTTCTGGTAGATGTAGTACTGCATCACCCGGCTGGCGTTGACCGGTCCGCCCTTCGTCGTGACCGCGACGGTGTCGAAGACCTGGAACGAGCCGGTGACCGTGATCACCAGGACCAGTGCCAGGATCGGCCGCAGCAGCGGCAGCGTGATCCGCCAGAAGGAACGCCACTCGGTGCTGCCGTCGATGGATGCGGCTTCGTAGACGTACGCGGGGATGGTCTGCAGTCCGGCGAAGACCAGCAGCGCGGTGTAGCCCATGTGCCGCCAGACGTTCACGGCGGCGATGGTCGGGATCGCCCAGTGCTCGCCGCCGAAGAACGGGATCTTGTCCAGTCCGAGCCAGTCGATGAACGAGTTCACCAGACCGATCTGGTAGTCCAGCAGCCAGAACCAGACCAGCGCGGCGATCACGTTGGAGATCATGAACGGCAACAGGATCGTGCCCCGGATGATGGTGGACTTGACCAGTCGCTGCATCAGCACCGCGAGCCCGATGGCGATGATCGTCTGGAAGACGATGTTGAGCACGACGTACTCCAGCGTCACCACGATCGCGTTCCAGAACAGCTTGTCGCTGGCGATCTTGACGTAGTTGTCGAAGCCGATGAAGTGCGGCGTTCCGAGCAGGTTGTAGCGGGTCAGGCTGAAGTAGAAGCCGCGAATGGTCGGATAGAAGTAGAAGACCAGGAAGCCGATGGTGGCCGGCGCGATGAACAGCAGGGCCATGCCCAGCTCGCTCCGCCCACTGCCGGGCTTGCTCTTCTTCAGGTCGAGCCGCTGGCTGCCCGCGGTCGAGACGGTTCCGAGCGGCATCTCGACGGATTCGGAGGTCACCGGAAGACCTCCCGGGTGTGGCCCGACGGTCCTGAGCGGACCTGTGCCGGACTCGGCGCTACGGACGTCATCGTCAGTCCTTTCGACACGGGGTGGCGAGCCGAGGGTGGGGTGGGAATCTGCTCGCGATGCCAGACGCTACACGAGTAGAATCATCCCTGCAACCCCCAGATTTCGTTCGTTCTGGGCCTTTACGCGAGCCTGGTAGACGAGCTATCTTCTCGTGTAGATTTTCCCCTCCACGACCACCTCGGGGAGTCTTCATGACCTCATTGGGCCTGGTGGGCGCCGGCCAGTTCGCCGGTCAGTTCGCCAAGTTGTTCCGCCTCCATCCCGACGTCGACGACATCGTGGTGACCGACCTGCTGCCCGAGCGGGCGGCTGAGCTCGCCCAACGTGAGGGCCTGACCGGCACTGCGGCGAGCTTCGAGGAGCTGTTGTCCTCCGATCTGGACGCGATCGCGCTGTTCACCCAGCGATGGACCCACGGGCCGCTCGCCGTGCAGGCGCTGCGCGCCGGAAAGCACGTCTACTCGGCCGTGCCGATGGCGGTCTCGGTCGAGGAGATCGCCGCGATCATCGATGCCGTCCGCGAGACCGGGTTGGTCTACATGATGGGGGAGACCAGCTACTACAACCCGGCGACCGTCTATGCCCGGCAGCGACTGGCCGAGGGTTCCTTCGGCCGGGTCTTCTACGCCGAGGGCGACTACGTCCACGACATGGATCTGGGCTTCTACGCCGCCTACGCCTACAGCGGTGGGGAGAACTGGAAGGCGACCGCCAGCTACCCGCCCATGATGTATCCGACTCACTCCGTGGGCGGGGTGCTGGGCGCGCTGGAGTCGGCCCACGCGGTCAGCGTCAGCTGTCTCGGAGTGCCGGATCAGCGCGGCGACGGCGTGTTCGACAAGACGATCAGCCAGTTCGGCAACGACCTCTCCAATGCGACCGCCCTGTTCGAGCTGTCCGACGGCGGGACCATGCGGATCAACGAGATGCGCCGGGTCGGCTATCCGTCCCACCTGCGGGAGTCCCGCTTCCGCTGGTTCGGCACCGAGGGGAGCTTCGAGCAGCTCGCCACGGTGAGTCTGTGGCAGGACAAGGAGGGCGTTACCGACGTGTCGGAGCTGATCGACTCCGTGCCCACCATGTCGCCGGACGATCCGGCGCTGGCCGGGGTCGCGCCCGAGCTGCGGGATGCCTTCATCTCCGGATCGGCGCCGGTGCACGACACCAGCCGGCTGCCGGCGGAGTTCCGCGGCGCTCCCAACGGCCACGAGGGCAGCCACCACTTCCTGGTGGACGACTTCGTCCGGGCCGTCGTCGACGGCACGATGCCTCCGGTGAACGCCTGGACGGCGGCGCGGTTCAACCTGCCGGGCATCATCGCCCACGCGTCAGCGCTGGCCGGTGGCGAACGGCTTCCGGTCCCCGACTTCGGTGACGCACCGGTCCCGGCTCCGGCCGGTGCCGCGGGTGACGACACGGCCGGGTGACACGTCCAGCGACGAGGGGCGGGCGGGCTGACCATGGCGATCGGATCCGGTGACCTGCCTGCCCCCAGGGCGGTCACCCGGGCAGACGTCGCGCGCTACGCCGGGGTGAGCGCGGCGGTGGTGAGCTATGTGGTGAACGACGGCCCGAAGCCGGTGGCTCCGGCCACAGCGGCGCGTGTGCGCGAGGCGATCGACGTCCTCGGTTACCGGCCCAACGTCACCGCCCGAGCGCTGAAGCTCGGCACCACCGGAATGGTGGGGCTGATCGTCTCGGACAGCAGCAACCCGTTCTTCGCCGAGTACGCCCTCGCGGTCGAGCAGGCCGCCGCCGACCGAGGGCTGGTGTTGCTGATGGCGAACTCCAACTCCGATGCCGAGATCGAGTACCAGCTGATGCTCGACCTGATCGGTCGCCAGGTCGACGGCCTGATCGTCTCGCCCGCCGCCGGGCCACCGCGGTCCCGGGCCGCGGGTCAGCGCCGCCCCGGCCCGCCGGTGGTCTACGTCGACACCGCGGTGCCGGCGCCAGGGCTGCACACCATCGGCACCGACGCCGTGCTCGGCGCCCGGCTCGCGGTCGACCATCTGGTCCGGGTGCACGGTCATCGCAACGTCGCCCTGCTGATCGGGTCGGGGTATCGCCGGTCGGTGGACGATCGCGAGCGGAGCTGGCAGCAGGTCCTCCGAGCTGCCGACCGGCCCGACGGGGCGTTGGTGCGCGAGCCGTTCACCCGTGAGGGCGGCTACCAGGGGGGCCTGCGCCTGCTCCGGATGCGGCCGCAACCGACGGCGGTGTTCGCCAGCAGCGACATGCAGGCGATCGGTCTGCTCCGGGCCGCGCACGAGCTGGGCGTGCGCGTGCCCGAGGACCTGGCCATCGTGTCCTTCGACGGCACGCAGGAATCGGAGTACTGCTGGCCTCCGTTGACGGCCGTCCGCCAGCCGTTGCGTGCGATGGCCGAAGCGGCCGTCCGGGTCGTGGTGGAGGTCCCCACCGCGCGGCCCGGACACCAGCTGTTCCCGCCCGAGCTCGTGATCCGCCGCTCCTGCGGCTGCCCGGGGTCGGACGACCCACATCGATACGAAGGAAGATGAATCGTGACCGAATCCGTCAACGCCTGTGTGGCGCTGCGAGCCGACGGCGTCGGGCTCGTCCTCGACGCCACCGGCACCGGTCTGCCCGCGGTGGCGCACTGGGGCCCCGACCTCGGCGAGCTGAGCGAGTCCGACGCGCGCGGCCTCATCCTGGGTGGCGTCGAGCCCGTGATGGCGAACCTGGTCGACGAACCGGTCAGGCTGGCTCTGCTGCCGGAGCACTGGACCGGCTGGGTCGGCCGGCCCGGACTGAGCGGGTCGCGGGCCGGTCGCGACTGGTCACCGAAGTTCCGTACGGTCGCGCTCCGGATCGACGGCCAGCCCGTCGCCGTCGAGGACAGCTCCGTCGGGGGCGGGCTGATCGTGATCAACCGGACGGGACCCGCCGTGGTGGAGGCCGACGCCGTCGACGACGTCGCGCAGCTGAGCGTCACGATCGTGGTGGAGCTGGCCGCCGGCGGACTGGTCCGGACCCGGGCTACGCTCACCAACCGCGGCGAGACCTACCAGCTGGACGATCTGGTGCTGGCCCTGCCGGTGCCGGCCGCGGCCCGCGAAATCCTCGACTTCGCCGGGCGCTGGGGCAAGGAGCGGACGCCGCAGCGCCGCGACCTCACCGTGGGCGTCCACCTGCGGGAGGGCCGGAAGGGCCGGACCGGGCCGGAGGCGGCGACCGTGCTGCACGTCGGCACGCCGGGCTTCGGCTTCGCGACCGGCGAGGTCTGGGGCGTCCACACCGGCTGGAGCGGCAACCACACCCACTACGCCGAGCGGCTGTCCACCGGCGAGCAGGTGGTCGGCGGGGGTGAGCTGCTGCTGCCCGGCGAGGTGCGGCTGGAGCGCGGTGAAACCTACACGTCGCCGTGGGTGTACGGGTCGTACGGCGTCGGGCTGGACGCGGTCGCCAGACGTTTCCACCGGTTCCTGCGCGCCCGGGACAACCATCCCTCCACCGAGCGCCCGGTGACGATCAACGTCTGGGAGGCGGTCTACTTCGATCACGATCTGGATCACCTGCTCGATCTGGCCGAGCGGGCGGCCGCACTCGGCGTCGAGCGGTACGTCCTCGACGACGGCTGGTTCGGCTCCCGGCGCGACGATCACTCCGGGCTCGGCGACTGGCAGGTCTCGGCAGACGTCTGGCCGCAGGGCCTGCACCCGCTGGTGAACCGGGTGCGCGAGCTGGGCATGGAGTTCGGTCTCTGGTTCGAGCCGGAGATGATCAACCTCGACTCCGACGTCGCCCGGAAGCATCCCGAGTGGGTGATGGCCACAGGCGACCGGCTGCCGGTGGAGTCGCGTTTTCAGCAGGTGATCAATCTCGGCATCCCGGAGTGCTACGACTACGTCCGGGACGCGATCTTCGCCATCCTCGCCGAGTACGAGATCGGCTACCTCAAGTGGGACCACAACCGCGACCTGATCGACGCCGGCACTCAGCCGAGCGGGCGGCCCGGGGTGCACCAGCAGACCCTCGCGTTCTATCGCCTGGTCGACGAGATCAAGGCCGCGCATCCCGGGCTGGAGATCGAGTCCTGCTCCTCCGGTGGGGCACGGGTCGACCTCGGCGTGCTCGAGCGGGCCGATCGGGTCTGGGTCTCGGACTGCATCGATCCGCTGGAACGCCAGCTGATGCACCGTTGGACCAGCCAGCTGATCCCGCCGGAGCTGATGGGCGCCCACGTCGCGTCCGGCCGCTCGCACACCACCGGCCGCGAGCACGACCTGGGATTCCGGGCCGCGACGGCGATCTTCGGGCACCTGGGGATCGAGTGGGACCTGGTCAAGGCGACCGAGGCCGAGCTGGCCGAGCTGGCGGACTGGATCGCGTTCTACCGGGAGCACCGAGACCTCTTGCTGGGCGGCGACCTGGTCCGGCTCGACCACCCCGACGAGACGCTGATGGTCAGCGGGGTGGTCGCCCCGGACCGGAGCCGGGCCGTCTACTCGTACGCGTCCGTCGCGCGTTCAGAGGTGGCACTACTCGGCCGGCTCCGGTTTCCCGGACTCGATCCGGCGCGGTGCTACCGGGTCACGCCGGCGCTGCTGGAGCATGCGCCGAGCGGGCTGCGGCCGCCGCCGTGGTGGGGGGTCGAGGTCGTCCGGGACCATGCGTACGCCGATCTGGCGGCGGGCCACCGGCCTCGGTACGTCCCCACCGCGGGAGCCGCGGGGATCCAGGCGAGCGGTTCGTTGCTGACCTCGGTCGGGCTGGCGGCCGCGCCGATCGATCCCGACCAGGCCGTGGTCTATCTGGTCGAGTCGATCTGAGCAGCGAGCGGGTCGACCCCGGTCGGGGATGGGTCAGCCGGCGACCGGCACACCCGTGGTTGGGTCGAGCCGGCTCGACCCGCTGTCGCAGGCGACGTTGATCGAGTCCGGCTCGCCCACGCGGGTGATCCGGCCGGCCGCGGGGTCGGCCGGATCGTCGCCACCGGCGAACCGCAGCCCGAACGGACGATGATCGGCACAGGTGAATGACCAGGCCCGGCCGCCGTCGCTCAGCCGGACGGCGACCAGGCCGTTCGGCCGCGCGTCCAGCCGGGTGGTGGTCGCCATCACGACGATGTCGTCGTAGAGGGCGGCGACGTACCGGCTGGTGATCGGGGTCTCGTCGGGCTGGTTGGCTCGGATCGGCAGCAGCGACCCGTCGAGCGGGCTGCCGCCGGTCCGGCGGTAGCCCGCATAGCTGGTGGCCCGGTCGCAGCGCGCGCCGGTGACAATCAGGGTGCGAGCGGGCTCGCCGGGCATCTCGTCGTTCACCCAGTGTCCGCAGCTGAAGCTCACGTCGTCGGCCGGGCTCGCGGTGGCGAGCCGCTCGACCCGACCGGGCGCGGCCGCGGACGCGATGGTGCTGGTGATCAACAGCGTGACCAGCGCCGCCGCCGCGAAGAAGATCGGCGTCCGCCGGCGCGTACCGGGCCAGCGCGGGGGGACGTACGCGTAGAGGCAGGCGGCGAGGACGCCGACCATCACCCCGGACAGATACAGCGGCAGCGAGATCGGCGTCAGCAGGGCGGCCCAGCGCAGCGTCAGGCCGCTGTCCAGCACGGAGACCGCGGCATCGCGCAGCTCGGGGCTGAACAGCCAGCGGCCGACGGCCAGCGGCGCCGGCACGAACAAGACGTAGACCGGCAGCAGCCAGAGCGCCCGCTTGGGCCGGATCGGCAGCGTGTTCACGTCCACCCACAGGCTCCGCCACGAGGTAACCAACGCGGTCACCAGCCAGACCACGAGACCGATCAGCCCCAGCACCGTCTGTTGCACCTGGCCGCGGACCAGGATGCCGAGCACGGACACCACCACCGCGACCACTGCGGCGTAGCTGATCACCATCAGGCTCAGCCGGGCCAGCCAGTAGCGGGTGCGGGTCAGCGGCGGGATCGCCAGCGCCGCGAGCAGCAGGTAGGCCGCCATCGCGCCGGAGCGATCCACCTGGAGGGCGACCACCGGGTTGCCTTGAGTGGTGATCCCGGGTGCGGCGAGCGGGGAAAGCTGGGTGAGCAGGAAGTCGCCGCCGGGGAAGTTGTGGAACTCCGGGATCCAGTAGGCCATGAAGAACAGCCACCAGACGGTGCCGGAGATGGCCAGTGGCACGTGCGACACCGCCAGGGCCTGGCGGGCCGTGGGAGCCGGCCGCTTCCGGTTCTCGCCCAGCAGGCCGAGCTCGGGCGAGCGCTGGCCCGGCTCGACGGTGAGGATGCTCACCGGTCCCCTCCGATCTGCTCTGGCCGGTCACCTTGGTAGCCGACCGTCAGCTTGCGTCCCGAGTCGGCCGCGGGTGCCAGCAGCCGGCGCAGCGCGGCCACCGGCGCGCCGTCGAGCCCGGTCCAGCTGCGCCCGTGCGAGCCGAGCTCGAGATCGTCGGCCAGGTCTGCCGGCAGCCGGACGTCCACCCGGCCGCGGGTGACGTCCACGTCGAGCCGATCCTGGAGCCGGCCGGGGAGCCCGAGCTGGGAGAACCAGGAGCGGACGACCTCGTCGTAGCTGTCTCCCCGGAGCAGCAGCAGGGCCAGGTGCCGGTCGTCGAAGACGGCGGCGAAGTCCTCCCACAGCTGCCGGCCTTCGAATGCGGGCGGTTGGTCGTCCACCACGGCCAGCACGCAACCGTCGTCACCGACCTTGGCCCCGGCGAGTCCGCGGGGCAACGACTTCGGCAGCCGACGCCGCCACGTGCTCAGCAGGCGTACGTCGGTGTGCAGGGCGGCCCGATCGGCGGGCGGTGCCGGGAGCGGGTCGTGATCGCGGCTCGCCGGCGCCCGGGTGGGGTCGGGCGGGGACACGTGCGGGCGGTGGACCACCACCGGCCGGGCCCACTCGTCGGCGATCAACTCGAAATCGACCACCTGGAGCAGGCCGACGAAGCTGCGCGGCAGCCAGCGCTCCTTCAGCGTCGCCGCCAGCCCCTGGCGCTGCAACTCGGCCTGGGTGTTCATCTTCACCCCGGCCCGGGCGGTGTTCTCGATGCCCTCGCGCACCTGCTCGTTGAGGTACGTCCCCAGCTGCGGGCCACGCTTGGCGGCGAGCTCCAGGATCCGGTCGGGCTCGTTCGGGTTGAGCCGCACGGTGACGGCCATCTCGATCGCGTCGAGGTGCTGACCGTCGAGGCTGAGCAGGTCGACGACGCGGACCCGGAGCCGGACCGGCTCGGTGCTGATCGGCATTACCGAGATGCGGTGCTTGAGCGGGTTGCGGTCCGGCAGCAACAGCTCGCCGGGCTGGCGCAGCAGCGGACGCTCGCCCTCGGTGAACATCGCCACCACGGTGCCGCGCCGGACGCGGGCGAGGCGGCGGAGCACCGTCAGCTCGCCGGTGAAGGTCTGATCGGGCACGGGTGCCTCCGGCTCGCCGCCGCTGGTTGCGTTCCGCCGACCCGGCCGGGAGCTCGTCGCCCCGGACGACGCGGACCCGGCCGGCGTCGACCCCGACTGGGTGCGCCGGAGGCCACGCGGTCGCCGGGAACGGGGTGCGGGTCGTTCCTCGAGATCGGGTTGCTCCGCGAGCTGCGTCACAGTGGGTCACCTCGCCACGGCCGGTCGTACGTCTGCGGGTCGGCACTCCCCGCAGGGTCGACAAACTGACCGCCGGCCGAACGGGGAAGGGGCCGATCTTGTCCGAAACGTACCGCAGGTCCGCGCTCGGATCGGGCTGCCGGGCCGCGTGGCGCCCGGTTGCGATCAGGTCGTGTCGGAGCCGCCTGACAGGATGGGCCGCATGGTCGCGAAGAGCCCGCTCGGGCGAGTGGTGCTGGTCAGCGGGCCGGAGAGTCTGCTCGCCGAACGCGCGGTGGACGAGCTGGTCGAACGCTTCCGCGAGGCGGCCGCCGGGGGAGAGGTCGCCGAGGTCGACGCCGCAACGCTCGACGCCGGTCGGCTGGCCGAGGTCACCGGTCCGTCGCTGTTCGCCGATCGCCGGGTCGCGGTCGTCGGCGACGTGGCGGCCCTGCCGAACGAGCTCGTCGACGCGGTCGCCCTGCTGGCCGAGCAACCCGACCCGGAGCTGGCGGTGATCCTCGTGCACAGTGGCGGTGCCCGGCCGAAGGCACTGCTGGACCGGCTGTCGAAGGCCCGGGTCGAGGTGATCGGCTGTGCGCCGATCAAGGCCTGGGACCTGCCCCAGTTCGTCACCCGCGAGGTCCAACGGATCGGTGGCACGATCGAGGCGTCCGCGCCGCCCCTGCTGGTCGACGCCGTCGGCCACGAGCTGCGACCGCTGTCCGCGGCGGCCGCCCAGCTGGTGGCCGACGCCGAGGACCGCCGGGTGAGCGCCGCCCAGGTGCGCCGCTACTTCGCGGGTCGGGCCGAGGTGACGAGCTTCGCCGTCGCCGACGCCGCGCTGCTGCGCAAGACGGGCGCGGCGCTGGAGCAGCTGCGCTGGGCGACCTCGACCGGGGTCGCGCCGGTGCTGATCACCAGCGCGCTGGCCTCCGGGCTACGAGCGCTGGCCAAGTTCGTCACGGCGCCCGGTGGGATGCGTGAGGCGGAGTTGGCCCGGGAGGTCGGCGTGCCGCCCTGGAAGCTGAAGTCGCTGCGCACTCAGGCCCGCGGCTGGGATGCTGCGTCACTCGCGGTCGCGCTCAAGACGGTGGCGGCCGCCGACGCCGACGTGAAGGGGGCCGCCGGCGACGCGGACTTCGCGCTGGAGCAGGCGGTGCTCGCCATCTGCCGCGGCGGGCGGTCGTGACGCCGCCGGGCACGGTGATTATTCGGACGTCCTAGCACTCCGAACGCACCACGTCCCGACCACCTCAGGGGCGATCGGGACGTGGGTACGGACAGGTGGCGGGTCGCGCCAGGATGTCGAAGCGGCCGTGGGCGATCAGCCCAGCTTGGCCGCCTGGGACGCGATCGCGGATTTGCGGTTCGCGGCCTGGTTCTTGTGGATGACGCCGGCCGAAGCGGCCTTGTCGAGCTCCCGGGACGCAACCTGTGCATACTCCGTCGCCTTGCTGGCGTCGCCGGCAGCGGCGGCCTCGCGGAACCGGCGGACGGCGGTACGCAGGGACGACTTGGTCGCCTTGTTGCGCAGACGCGCCTTCTCGTTCGTCTTGTTCCGCTTGATCTGGGACTTGATGTTCGCCACGGATAGGGCCTCTGAGCTCTGTCGATTCGGTACGTTCTTGGTGTGGTCCTGCTCGCGTCCACGGCCTCGTCCGGCTGCGGGCGCGACCGCCAACTCTAGCAGCGGGCGACAGCGGAGCCAAACTCGCGCCGTCCGCACGCCGGAGTCAGTGCTTGCGGGTCACCTTCTCGGGCCCGCCCTCCCGCCAGGAGGTGATGTCCAGGTGCCCGTCGGCTACCTCGACCGCCGCGGCGCCGACCAGGTCGGCCCGGAACAGGTGCTCGAAGGTCTGGCCGCGCAGGTCGAATCCGGTCTCGGCGAACAGCGCGTCGGCGTAGCGCCGGTGCAGGTCGGGGTCGAGGATGTCCTCGACCATTCCCCACACCTTCGCGTCGCCCTGCGACACCCAGGTGTCGACCGTCGCGGTGTGCAGGGTGAAGCGCGGATCGGCGACCAGGTCGCGGAACTTCGCCGTGCCGGGCATGCCGCCGATCCACAGGTCGCCGGCGAAGACCCGTGGCTCCATCGGACTGATCCGCGGAAACCCGTCCGGGCGGTTCGTGCCGAGGAGGCAGAGGTTCCCGGTCGCGGCATGCCGGCGGGCGAAGATCTCGGCGATCCGTGGTGCCGCCCGGCTGAAGTCGGACCAACGTGCCATCCGACCAGCCTAGGCGGCGGGTCCCCGGCTCAGCGGCGCGAGGTCGACGACGTCGCGCCGAAGTGGGTGCCGTCCTCCGCGACGACGAAGCGGTACGTCCGCTTCGACTTCGTCTTGTACGAGTAGCTCGCCGAGCCGTTCTTCAGCTTGACGGTCTTCTTCGTCTTCCAGGTCGAGCCGGACATGTACTGGATCTTGGCCGACGGCGCGTTCCACGCCTGATAGGTCTCCGACTTCACGTTCCAGCTCTTGGCGTTGACCTTGATGGTCACCTTCTTGCCCTTGCGCTTGGTGTTGACGTAGGCGTGGGTGCCGAGCTTCACCTTGATGCTGGTCGCCTTGACCGTGATGTCGTTCTCGTCGACGTCCATCGCGAACGAGTCCGCGGGCTCGGTCCGCAGCGTGCCGAGAGCGGTCTTGTCGGCGTACAGGTCCCAGCGCGTGCTGGTGTTGCCGTCGAAGATGAACCCGTCCTGGAATCCGCGCGACCCGTACAGCGCGATGCCGGCGAAGTCGGCGATCTTGCAGGAGTCGACCAGCGAGACGGTGATCCGCTGGTAGTAGCGGTCGATCTTGACCGTGCTCGGTGCCTTCAGCTGGACATAGCAGTCCGAGCGAGTGTCGGCAGCGGCGACCGTCGGCGAGCCGACCCCCGCCACGAGCGCCGAAGCGCCGACCGCTGCGGCCATCAGGCCGGCAACTGACTTTCTCATCGTTGAGTTCCCCCGAATGTTGTCCGCCCCCAGGGCGGGCGGCTTTCCCCAGGCCGCCCGAGGAGGATATGGACCGGACACAGGATTAATCGAATCGAGATGGCCCTCGTTGCCAAATTGTGACCTGGCATCGTCTGGTCAGGTGGATAACTGCCGTCGCGGTCGGCGCCGGTGCCGACTCGCCGGTGCCCGACTCGCCGTGGTCCGCCTAGGATGATCGTTCGACCACCGCCGCCAGAAAGAGACCTCAGGACCGTGGCTGCACCTTCCGCGCCCCAGCCGGGCCGCACCGACGCCGCGGTCATCCGCAACTTCTGCATCATCGCCCACATCGACCACGGCAAGTCGACGCTCGCCGACCGGATGCTGCAGCTGACCGGGGTGGTCGACGCCCGGGCGATGCGGGCGCAGTACCTCGACCGGATGGACATCGAGCGCGAGCGCGGCATCACGATCAAGTCGCAAGCGGTGAGGATGCCCTGGAGTGTGGCGGACGACACCTACGTGCTCAACATGATCGACACGCCCGGCCACGTGGACTTCACCTACGAGGTCTCCCGGTCGCTGGCCGCGTGCGAGGGCGCGGTCCTGCTGGTCGACGCCGCGCAGGGGATCGAGGCGCAGACCCTGGCCAACCTCTACCTCGCGCTGGATGCGGACCTGCACATCATCCCGGTGCTGAACAAGATCGACCTGCCGAGCGCGCAGCCGGAGAAGTACGCCGCCGAGCTGGCCGGGATCATCGGCTGCGATCCGTCCGACGTGCTCCGGGTCAGCGCCAAGACCGGCGAGGGCGTGGCCGAGCTGCTGGACGAGATCGTCGCCCAGACCCCGGCGCCGGTGGGCGATCCGGCGGCCCCGGCCCGGGCGCTGATCTTCGACTCGGTCTACGACACCTACCGCGGCGTGGTGACCTACGTCCGGGTGGTCGACGGCGAGCTGTCGCACCGCGAGCGGGTGCTGATGATGTCGACCAAGGCCACCCACGAGACGCTCGAGGTCGGAGTCATCTCGCCGGAGCCGACGCGGGCGGCCGCACTCGGCGTCGGCGAGGTCGGCTACCTGATCACCGGCGTGAAGGAGGTCCGGCAGTCCCGGGTCGGCGACACCGTCACGTCGGCGTCGAAGCCGGCGACCCAGGATCTCGGCGGCTACCGGCACCCGAACCCGATGGTGTACGCCGGGCTCTACCCGATCGACGGCGCGGACTACCCGGAGTTGCGGGAGGCGCTGGACAAGCTGCAACTGAACGACGCGGCCCTGACGTACGAGCCGGAGACCTCGGGTGCGCTCGGCTTCGGCTTCCGGATCGGCTTCCTGGGCCTGCTGCACATGGAGATCGTCCGGGAGCGGCTGGAGCGGGAGTTCGACCTCGACCTGATCTCCACCGCACCGAACGTGGTCTACCGGCTGGTGATGGAGGACGGCCGGGAGGTGACCGTGACGAACCCCAGCGAGTACCCGACCGACGGCAAGATCGCCGAGGTCTACGAGCCGGTGGTCAAGGCGACCATCCTCACCCCGACCGACTACATCGGCACCATTCTCGGACTCTGCCAGGACCGGCGTGGCGTCCAGCACGGCATGGATTACCTGTCCTCGGACCGGGTGGAGATCCGCTACACGCTGCCGCTCGCCGAGATCGTGTTCGACTTCTTCGACGCGTTGAAGTCGCGCACCAAGGGATACGCGAGCCTGGACTACGAGCCCGCCGGCGAGGAACGCGCGGACCTGGTCAAGGTGGACATCCTGCTGCACGGCGAGCCGGTCGACGCGTTCTCCGCGATCGTGCACAAGGACAAGGCGTACAGCTACGGGCTGATGATGGCCGGCAAGCTCAAGGACCTGATCCCCCGGCAGCAGTTCGAGGTGCCGATCCAGGCCGCGATCGGCTCCCGGATCATCGCCCGGGAGACCGTCCGGGCGATGCGCAAGGACGTCCTGGCCAAGTGCTACGGCGGTGACATCACCCGCAAGCGGAAGCTGCTGGAGAAGCAGAAGGAAGGCAAGAAGCGGATGAAGATGGTCGGCCGGGTCGAGGTGCCGCAGGAGGCCTTCGTCGCCGCGCTGTCCACCACCGAGACCACCAAGGCCGAGAAGAAATAAGGACGCCTCGCATCGAGTTGTCAGCGGGAGAGGCGGCTGCAGCCGCCTGAGACGCTGACAGGTCGGAGAAGATGAGATGAAGGCACTGCAATTCAGCGAGTACGGCGGCCCGGAGGTTCTGCGCTGGGCCGAGGCCGAGGAGCCGCACGCCGGGCCGGGTCAGATCCGGATCAAGGTCGCCGCGGCCAGCATCAACCCGATCGACTGGAAGCTCAGCACCGGCATGTTCGCGGGTGGCAAGCCGATGGAGGGGGTCGGCCGGCTCGGCTTCGACGCCGCCGGGGTGGTGGACGAGATCGGTGACGGAGTCACCGGGGTGCAGGTCGGCGACGACGTGTTCGGCCGCGGGAACGCCACCCAAGCCGAGTTCGCCGTGCTGGACGCCTGGGCGCTCAAGCCGTCGTCGGTGGACTGGGCGCTCGCCGCCGCGGCCGGGGTCAGCATCGAGACGGCGGAGCGGGGACTCCGGCTTGTCGGGGTCGAGCCGGGCCAGACCTTGTTCGTCGACGGGGGTGCCGGCGGGGTCGGTGCCACGGTGGTCCAGGTCGCGATCGCCCGGGGAATCCGGGTGATCGCCTCGGCCGGCGAGGGCAACCAGGACTATCTGCGCGAGATCCGCGCGATCCCCGTGGTCTACGGCGATGGTGTCGCCGACCGGGCCCGAGCGGCGGCCGGCGGAGACGTCGACGCCGTGTTCGACGTGGCCGGCAAGACTCCGATCGCGGAGCTGATCGGTCTCGTGCCCGAGCCGGCGAAGGTCGTCACCATCGCCAACTACGGTGCGGCCGAGTCCGGTGTGATCCTGACCCGGGGCGGTGCCGACTCGCACCCGTTCGAGGCGCTCGCCCAGGGCGCCCGGCTGCTGGAGAGCTCGCAGCTGGTGATCAAGTTCCAGACCTTCCCGTTCGACCGGGCCGCCGAGGCGTACGCGATCAGCCTCGGCGGTCACGTCCGCGGCAAGCTCGTCCTGGTGCCGTAGCCGGTGCCCGGCGCGCTGCCCGAGGGCGACCCCGCGCCGCCGGACGGCGCGTTGCCTCCGGCGGCGCTAGCCGGGCGGGGCGCACGCCCATTCGGCATCTATCTGCACGTCCCGTTCTGTACGGTGCGTTGCGGTTACTGCGACTTCAACACCTATACGGCGGCCGAGCTGGGTGCGGCCCCGGGCACCAGCCAGGACGCGTACGTCGCCGCCGCGCTGGCCGAGATCGACCTCGCCGGCCGGGTGCTCGGCGATCGCACGCCACCGGTGGACACCGTGTTCGTGGGCGGTGGGACGCCGACCCTGCTGGCACCCGAGCGGCTCGGCCTGCTGCTGGACCGGGTGCGAACCGTCTTCGGGCTGGCGTCGGACGCCGAGGTGACCACCGAGGCCAATCCGGAGTCGGTCGACGCCGGCGGGCTGGCCCGCCTCCGCGAGGTGGGGTTCACCCGGATCTCGTTCGGGATGCAGTCGGCCGTGCCGCACGTGCTCGCCACGCTGGACCGGGTGCACTCGGCCGGCCGGCCGGCGCAGTGCGCGGCCGAGGCGCGGGCCGCCGGATTCGAGCAGATCAGCCTCGACCTGATCTACGGCACGCCGGGGGAGTCCGCTGCGGACTGGGAGACCAGCCTCGACACCGCGCTGGCCGCGTCGCCGGACCACCTGAGTGCGTACGCGTTGATCGTCGAGGACGGCACGCCGCTGGCCCGGCGCGTCCGGCGCGGCGAACTGCCGATGCCCGACGACGACGACCTCGCCGACAAGTACCTGGCGGCAGAGGAGCGCCTGGTCGGCGCCGGTTTCGCGGCGTACGAGGTGAGCAACTGGGCGACCTCGCCCGCCGCCCGCTGCCGGCACAACATCGGCTACTGGCGTTCGGCGGACTGGTGGGGGATCGGACCGGGGGCGCACAGCCACGTCGGCGGCACCCGGTGGTGGAACGTGAAGCACCCTCGGGCGTACGCCGATCGGCTGGCGGCGGGGACGTCGCCGGCGTACGCCCGCGAGGTGCTCGGGGCCGACGTCCGGCGGATCGAGCGGGTGCTGCTCGAGCTGCGGATGTCCGACGGGCTGGACCCGGCCGTGCTCATTCCTACCGAGCTCGCCCGGGTGCCCGACCTGATCGTTCGCGGGCTGCTGGAGCCGGGCGGGGGTCCGCTCCGGCTCACACTGGCCGGCCGGCTGCTGGCCGACGGCGTCATCCGCGACCTGCTGGACTGACCGGGTCTGCGCCGTCGGCCCCGGCGGAGCGCCCGTAGGGTCGAGCAGTATGAGACTTCCCGCGGGCCTGTACGCGCAGCGCCGGGGCAGGATGGCCGGCCAGCTGCTCGCGGATCTGTCGATGGTCGTCTGGGTGGTCCTCTGGTGGTTCGTCGGACGGTTCACTCAGCGGACCATCGACGCCATCGCCGACCCGCTGCGTACGTCGGGGGAGCGGGCCGCACAGCTGACCGAGCAGGCCCGCCAGGCGGCCGAGCAGGCCGGCCGCGTGCCCGGGATCGGCAGCGAGCTGCGCAAGCCGTTCGACGGCGCCGTCGACTCCCTGTCGGGGGTGACCACGGCGATCAGCCAGCAGATCTCGTCGATCGAGCACGCGGGTCTGCTGCTCGGCTGGCTGGTCTTCGCGATTCCGGTGGTGATCCTGCTGGTGATCTGGCTGCCGCTCCGGGTCCGGTTCGTCCGGCGGGCCCGGGCGGCGCAGGTGTTCATCGACGCCCAGGCGGACCTGGATCTGTTCGCCCTGCGGGCCATGGTGGGCCAGCCGATGCACGTGATCGCCAAGATCAGCGACGATCCGGTGGCCGCCTGGCGCCGCGGCGACCGGGACGTGATCCGGGCGCTGGCCAACGCGGAACTGAGGCGCACCGGGCTGCGGCCACCAGTGATCGACCGGCGTGATCGACCTGCGTGATCGACCGGCCTGACAGACCGCCGGCCGCGTGCTCAGCCGCCCCAGATCGCCCTGGCCTCGGCGACCAGATCGAGCATCGCCTCGGTCGCCGGATCGAGGGAGATGATGAGGTCGTTCACGCCGAGCCGGTCGTACGCCTCGAACGCGCGGGCCATCGCATCGGCGGATCCGCCGTCGATCCGGTCCGGTCGACCGAGGTCCCACTCCATCCCGACGGTGAGCCGCAGCGTCGCCGGGTCGCGCCCTTCGGCGTCGAGGGCGGCCCGCAGGTCGGCCAGCCGCTCGTCGAGCTGCCCGTCGGGCATCCCGAACCACGCGGTGTTCCAGGCGTCCGCGTGACGAGCGGTCAGCGCCAGCATCCGCGGGCCGCGCCCCGCGACCAGGATCGGCACCCGGCGTCGCGGTGCCGGCAGCAGCACGGCGTCCTCGGTCCGGTGGTAGCGGCCGTCGACGGTGACCCGCTCGCCCCGCAACAGCGGCGCGATGATCTGCAGCGCCTCGTCGAACCGCGAGGCGCGGTGATCGGTGGGGAAGCCGAACGCCGCGTACTCGGGATCGTGCCAGCCCGCGCCCACGCCGAGGATGAGCCGGCCGTCGCTGACCTCGTCGGCGGCCGCGGCCATCTTGGCCGTCAGCCCCGGGTTGCGGAACGAGGCGCAGAGGACGAGTTGGCCGAGCTCGACCCGGCTGGTGGTCGCGGCAAGCGCGGACAGGATCGTCCACACCTCGTGGGCCGCGCCCTCGGGCCGCTCCGGGAAGCGGAACAGCAGATGGTCGCAGACCCAGAGCGAGTCCAGCCCGACGGCCTCGGCATGGGTGGCGAACGAGCGCATCGCCGGCCAGCCCGGCGTCGGCGCCGAGCCGTCCGACATGGAAGGGACGATCACGCCGAGTCGCATGACGCGAGCCTAACCGCCGCCCCGGCGCCGGCTCACGGGCCGAGGATCGGGCGCGGATCGAACGCCGCTCGGATCCGGGTGATCGTGCCGTCCTCGACGTGGCTCCAGTTGGCGGTCGGCACGGTCGTGTCGCCGACGACCAGGTCATACCAGGTGATCACGTCGGTCTCGTCGGCCACCATGGCTCGGATCTCCAGCCGGCTGATCATCTCGGCCATGCCCTGCAGGCCGGCGACGCAGGCGTCGGCATCCGCGGCGGTGCCCATCGGTCCGGCGAAGGTGGCGTCGTCGGCGAGGATGCCGCGCAGCCGCTCCCAGTCGCCCTGTTGCCACGCGTCGAAGTACGTCCGGGCCAGCTCTTTCGGGGTGGTACTCATCGTGTGTCTCTCCTTCTATCTCTCTTTCCGTCTCCGCCCCGCGTCACGGCTGGTACGAGCCCGGCTCCCAGGCTCGGGTGCTGACGCCGATCGCGTTCCAGGCGTTGATCGTCACGATCAAAGCAGTGAGCGCCGACAGTTCCTGCGCCGAGAAGTGCTCGGCGGCGGCCGCATGGTCGGCATCCGGCACGTGGGTCTCGCTGAGCCGGGTCACCGACTCGGTCCAGGCCAGCGCGGCCCGCTCCCGGGCGTCGAAGAGCGGGGTCTCTCGCCACACGGCCACCGCATAGAGCCGCTGTTCGGTCTCGCCGACCGCGCGCGCGTCCTTGGTGTGCATGTCGACGCAGTACGCGCAGCCGTTGAGCTGGGAGGCACGCACCCGCACCAGCTCGCGAAGCCTGGGGTCGATGCCGGCCCTGTCGAGTTCCTTGGTGGCCGCGTGGTCCAGCGACGACATCGCTCGGCTGAAGGCCGCCGCGTGCTGGTCGAGGTCCAGCCGGACGGGGATCCGGCTGTCAGTGGTGGTCGCCATCGTGGTTGTCATGTCATCGACGCTACGGCCGGAGTGTCCCGGCGCTAAGGTCCAATTCCATGGCAGATTCTCGGGCCAATTCCACGCCGTCCATCGCCGGGGTCGACCTGCACCTCGACGTGGACGTCCGTCGTCCGCGGGCCGGGCTGGAACGCGCTCTTCGCTCCGCGGTGCAGAACGGGCGGCTGGTCGCGGGCACGCGGCTCCCGGCGTCTCGGACGCTGGCCGCCGACCTCGGGATCGCCCGGAACACCGTCGCCGAGGCGTACGCGCAGCTCGTCGCGGAGGGCTGGCTCACGGCCCGGCAGGGGTCGGGGACCAGGGTCGCCGCGCGTCCCCACCGGAGCGCCCCGCGGCAGCGCGAGCAACCCGCGGTCCGCCGGTCGGCACAGCAGGCCCGGCGGCCCCGCTTCGACCTTCGTCCCGGCGTGCCGGACCTCGCGGCCTTCCCGCGGGCCGGCTGGTCCGCGGCCCAGCGCCGCGCGCTGGCCGGAGCGCCGCACCAGGTCTTCGGCTATGACCCGATCGGTCCGGCGAGTGTCCGGCAGGCGGTGGCCGGCTACCTCGCCCGGACCCGCGGCGTGGAGACCGACCCCGGGCGGATCGTGCTCACCTCGGGCTTCACCCAGGGCCTACGGGTGGTGGCCGGCGTCCTCGCCGATCGGGGCCACGCCTCGATCGGGATCGAGGCGTACGGCCACGACGCGCATCGGCGCGTGCTGCTGGCGGCCGGTCTCGCCCCGCGCCCGCTGTCGGTCGACGCGCACGGGGCGCGGGTGGAGGACCTGCCGTGCACCGACGCCCGGGCGGTCGTGCTCACCCCCGCCCATCAGTTCCCGCTGGGTGCGGTCCTCTCGGCTCGCCGCCGCCAGACCGCCTGCGGCTGGGCCGCCGGCGCGGAGGGCTACGTGATCGAGGACGACTACGACGGCGAGTTCCGCTACGACCGGCAGCCCGTCGGCGCGATGCAGGCGCTGGACCCGGAGCGCGTCGTCTATGCGGGTTCGGTCAGCAAGACCCTGGTGCCGGGCGTCCGGGTCGGCTGGCTCGTGCTGCCGGATGCTCTGGTCGACGACGTGGTCGCAGCGAAGTCGAGCGAGGACGCCGGCAGCGGTGTGCTCGACCAGCTGACGGTGGCCGAGCTGATCCGCAGCGGGGACTACGACCGGATCGTCCGGCGGATGCGGCTGACCTACCGCCGGCGCCGTGACCGCCTGGTGAGCGTGCTCGCGGAGCAGGCGCCGGACACCCGGGTCAGCGGCATCGCCGCCGGCCTGCACGCGCTGGTCGAGCTGCCGGCGCGGCTCACGGAGGACGGGGTGGTCGCCGCCGCTGCCGCGCGCGGTCTGGCGCTGGAGGGGCTGAGGACGTTCGCGGGCCTCGATCCGGTGGATCGCACCATGCCGCCCGCCCTGGTGGTCGGCTACTCCCGGCCGGCCGATCACGCCTACACCGGGGCGCTCGCCCGGCTGGTGGCCGCGCTCAGCGGCTGAGCGCCCCAAGCGCGACGAACAGGCCGAGGACCCCGACACGAGGCATCGATCTCCTCGAGGGCGAGCGCGGGCCGGTCAGCTCCCCGGTTCCACGGTGACGAAGTCGATCAGCTGCTCGACCACGTTCAGCAGCGGCAGCTCCAGGTCACGCCAGCTGCTGACCCGGCTGAGGATCTGCTGCCAGGCGGCCGCGATGTCGCGCTGGTCGTCGTGCGGCAGCCCGAGCACCTCACAGATGCCGTGCTTCCACTCGACGTCGCGCGGGATGTCCGGCCACCGGGCGAGGCCGACCCGGGCCGGTTTCACCGCCTGCCAGATGTCGACGTACGGGTGGCCGAGCACCAGCACGTGGCCGCCGCCGGGACCTTTCGCCACCTGGTCCGCGATCCGGCTCTCCTTGCTGTTCGGCACCAGATGGTCCACGAGCACCCCGAGCCGCCTGGTCGGTTCGGGCGAGAACTCCGCGACCACGTCGGGCAGCTCGTCGACCCCATTCAGCAGTTCGACGACGACACCGACGTCGCGAAGGTCGGCACCCCAGATCTTCTCGACCAGCTCGGCGTCGTGCCGGCCCTCCACGAAGATCCGGCTCGGCAGCGCGATCTTTGCCCGGGTTGACGACGGGGCCGCGATCGAGCCGGACGCGGTCCTGCGGACGGTCTCGGCCGGCGGCGCGGTCGGCAGCCGGAGGGTGACCGGCTTGCCCTCGTACCAGAACCCCGGCCCGATCGGGAAACTTCGCCGCTTGCCCTTCCGGTCCTCGAGCACGACCAGGCCGTTCTCCCAACGCATCACCTCGCCGACGTACCCGCTGCTCGGGTCCTCGAGCACGAGCCCCCGCCGAAGGGGCAGGTCGACGCTGACCGGCTTGCCGGCTTTCTGCCAGCCGGGGCTCAGGACGTCGCTGCCGTATCGATCGTGAGGCACCCCGGCAGCCTAAGCGCGGCACCCGCGACCGGACCGCAGCGCAACGCCCGATGAATCGTTCCACCGGAAACGGGTAGGTTCGTGTCATGGACTTCCGATACCTCGGCAACTCAGGCTTCAAGATCTCGACCATTACCTATGGCAACTGGCTGACCCACGGCTCTCAGGTGGAGAACGAGCAGGCCAATGCCTGCGTCCGGGCCGCGCTGGATGCCGGCATCACCACGTTCGACACCGCCGACGTGTACGCGAACACCAAGGCCGAGACCGTGCTCGGCGAGGCGCTGAAGGGTGAGCGGCGCGAGTCGCTGGAGATCTTCACCAAGGTGTTCGGGCCGATCGGTCCGAAGGGTCACAACGATCTCGGCCTGTCCCGCAAGCACATCATGGACGCCGCGCACGGCTCCCTGCAGCGGCTGCAGACCGACTACATCGACCTCTACCAGGCGCACCGGTACGACTACGAGACGCCGCTGGAGGAGACCATGCAGGCCTTCGCCGACCTGGTCCGGCAGGGCAAGGTGCTCTACATCGGGGTCAGCGAGTGGACTGCCGACCAGCTCCGCGCGGGCGCCGCCCTGGCCAAGGACCTCGGGTTCCAGCTGATCTCCAACCAGCCGCAGTACTCGGCCCTGTGGCGGGTGATCGAGGCCGAGGTGGTGCCGACGTCTCGTGAGCTCGGCATCTCCCAGGTGGTCTGGTCGCCGATCGCCCAGGGCGTGCTCACGGGCAAGTACAAGCCGGGTGAGCAGCCACCGTCGGGCTCCCGGGCCACCGACGACAAGGGCGGCGCGAACATGATCAAGCGCTGGATGCGCGACGACGTGCTGGAGCGGGTCCAGCAGCTGGCCCCGCTGGCCGACGAGGCCGGCCTGACCATGGCCCAGCTGGCTGTCGCCTGGGTGCTGAACAACGACAACGTGGCGACCGCGATCGTCGGTGCTTCCCGGCCCGAGCAGGTCACCGACAGCGCTGCGGCGGCCGGGGTCACGCTGGACGCGGACCTGCTCGCCAAGATCGACGAGGCGCTGGATCCGGTGGTCGAGCGCGACCCGGCGAAGACCCAGGAGAGCTCGCCCAAGACGCGGGAGGCCTAGCGCGGGGCTGTCGGGGCGGAGTCGCTGCGTGCGCGGCCGGCTGTCGTGGTTGGCTTGGGGCGTGGCGACCCTGCCCATGTTCCCGCTCGGGTCCGTGCTCTTCCCGAACATGCCGTTGCGGTTGCGCGTGTTCGAGGAGCGCTATCTCGTCATGCTGTCGGAGATGCTGAAGCACGAGCGCGGTGAGTTCGGCGTCGTGCTGATCGAGCGCGGCCACGAGGTGGGCGGCGGCGAGCATCGGTTCGACGTCGGCACGACCGCCGAGATCACCGAGCTGGGCTCGCAGGAGGGCATCGTCGGCCTCCAGGCGCAGGGGCATCGACGATTCCGGGTGGTCGAGTGGCTGCGGGACGATCCGCACCCGAGCGCGGTGGTGACCGAGTTGGCCGACTTCGACTGGGATCCGGCGCTGGAGCCACGACTGCACGAGGCGGAACGGACGGTTCGGCAGGCGCTGGCGGCGGCGAGCGAGTTCGTGGAGTCCTCCTGGCCACCGGACGTGGTGCTCGCCGACGAGCCGGTGCCGCGGCTGTGGCAGCTGGCCGGGATCTCGCCGATCGGCCCGATGGACCAGCTCAGCCTGCTCGGCGCGGCCAGCCTGACCGAGCTGGTCGAGCGGCTGATCGAGCTGACCGGGGAGGCCGCGGCGACCTACGGCGCACCCTGGCCGGACTGACTCAGCCGGCCGCCGGGCCGGTGGTCGATCTGGCCACCAGCTCCATCGGCAGCAGCACCTGCCGCGGCGTGGCCTCCGGGTCCAGCAGCAGCTCGCCGACCAGCCGGCCCTTGCCGCCGATCGGCTGACGCATGGTGGTCAGCCCGGCGGGGGCCGCCGCCGGGATGTCGTCGAATCCGATCACCGATAACCGGCCCGGCACCTCGATGTCCTCGGCCCGGAACACGTCGAGCGCTCCCAGCGCGATCACGTCGCTCAGGCCGACCATCGCGGTCGGCGCATCCGGCCCGTCGATGACGTGGTCGAGGATCCAGCGGGCCGCGCTGGCGCCGGACGCCGTGGCGTTGTGACCGGCCGAGACGACGATCAGTTCCTTCGGCATGACCGCCTGCAGGCCCCGCAACCGTGCGGCGCAGTCGATGCAGTCGATCGCGGCCATCGGCAGCCGACGCGCCGGACTGCCGGCCGGCGCGTTGGTGTCGGCGACGACGACGATCCGGCGGTGACCGAGCCGAACGAGCTCCTCGCCCAACCGCCGGCCGGCCGCCTCGTCGTCGACGGCCACCCAGCTCTCGTCGGGATCGTCGCTGATGTTGGTGCCGACCAGCCGGATGCCTCGGGTCCGGGCCAGCACCCTGGCCGGGTGATCGTCCGCGACACACAGCGTCGTCATCGCGTCGATCGCCGCCTGGCGCACGGTGACCAGGTCCGGTTCGGGGTCGGAGTCGTCGCTAGTCCACGGCAGCGGAATCAGCACGATGCTGGTGCCGCGCTGCTCCACCACCTCGGCCAGACCGGCGAGGAAACCGATGGCATACGGGTCGGAGAAGGCGTACGAGAGCCGTTCTGTCAGCAGCACGCCGACGGCATCGGTCCTGCCGCTCCGAAGCGCCCGGGCGGCCGCGTCCGGTCCGGCATAGCCGAGTTCCTCCGCGGTGGCGAGGATCTTCGCCCGCAGCTCGGCGGACAGTTGTCCGGGCCGGTTGTACGCGTTGGAGACCGTGGCGACCGACACGCCGACCGCCTCGGCCACCGTCTTCGCCGTTACTCGACCCATATCGCTCCGCCTCCTTGTGCGCTGTAACGATATAGCGCGAGCGAAGCGCCGCGGCTCAGCGCCAGAGGTCGAGCCTGATCGGGCGCATGGTCTCGCTGAAGCGACCGTCGGGTGCGCTGTCGACCAGCAGGGCCCGCAGCTCCGCGTCGAAGTCCTCGAGCCGGTCGCCGAACAGGTGCGGTGCGGCCCACGACAGTGAATGCAGGGCGGCGACGATCTGGTCCACGCCGCGCTGGACCCGCCAGCCCGGCACCGTGATCGATTGCGGGCCATGGAAGCCCGCCTGGCGATAGATGGTGTTCTCGTCGCTCCGCCCGGGCGGACGTACGCCCTGGCCGGCACGTCGCCGCGGGCCGAGATAGCGCGCCACCAGCTGCTCGACGGCGGCCCAGGGCGGCGCCGCGACGTCGCCCGGATCGTCGCCCTCGTGGGTCTCGGCGCTGACGTGGACCAGCGCACCGTCCGGTTCGAGCATCGTGCGCAGGATCCCGGCGACCCGCGGGCGGTCCATCCAGTGGAACGACTGGGCCAAGGTGATGACCCTCGCCGGCGGCAGGTCGGCCGGCAACTGCTCGGCCCGGAGCCGCCGCCACTCGACGTTGTCGATGCCGCGGAGTCCGGCCAGCCGCGCCGCCTCGTGGAGCATGTCGGGATCGGCGTCGACGCCGATCGCGGTCTGGACGTACGGCGCCAGCAACAAGATGACCGATCCCGGACCGCAGCCGACGTCCAGCAAGGTGCCGGTCCCGTCGAGTGACAGCGCGTCGACCAGCGCCTCCACCATCGTCGGGGGATAGGCGACCCGGCCCACCGCGTAGTGGCGGGCGCTCCCGGCGTACAGGCTCGGGTCCCAGGACCAGGTCGGCTCGTCGTCGGGCATCGCCCAAGAATGCCAGCTTCCCCCGCACGCCCCCCGAGAGTTGTCAGGCTCTCAGCTCGCTATAGCTCGCCGAGAGCCTGACAACTCGGAGAAACGTCAGCAGAGGAAGGGCTCCACCAGGTCGGCGTAGCGGGCGGCCATGGTGGCGAGCACCTGCTCGCCGGGCGCCGCCCAGACGTCGGCGTTGAAGATCTCCACCTCGACGTCACCGGCGTAGCCGGTCTCGGCCACCCATCGGGTGATCGCGGAGAAGTCGATGTGCCCGTCGCCCATCATCCCGCGGGCGAGCAGCGAGTCGGCCGGCAGCGGGGTGATCCAGTCGCAGACCTGATAGCTGTGGATCCGGGAGCCGGCGCGGGCGATCTGCTCGCGCAGGGCCGGGTCCCACCAGACGTGGAACGTGTCGAGCACGACTCCGACCTCGTCGGGTGCGAATTCCTCGGCGATGTCGAGCGCCTGGCCGAGGGTGGAGACCACGCCGCGATCGGCGGCGTAGATCGGGTTCATCGGCTCGATCCCGAGCGCGACCCCCCGCTCCTTCGCGTACGGCACCAGCCGGCCGATCGCCTCCGCCGCTCGCCGGCGGGCACCCGCCAGATCGCGATCGCCGGCCGGCAGCCCGCCCGGAACCAGGCACAGCGTGACCGCACCGATCACCGCCGCCTCGTCGATCGCCCGCAGGTTCTCCGCGTGGGCGGCCTCGATCGCGGCGGGATCGGCGGCGGTGAAGAAGCCTCCCCGGCACAGCGACGACACCCGCAGCCCGGCGTCGGCCAGCCACTTCCGGGCGTTCTCGACCCCGGCCTCGGCCAGCGGCTCGCGCCAGACCCCGATGCTGGAGAGGCCGGCGGCCACACAGCCGTCGATCGCCTCGCGCAGCGACCATGCGTTGGTCGTCTTCTGGTTCAGCGCCAGTCTGTTCTGCGCGGGCGGGCTCATCGCGCGATCCCGGCGGCGTCGAGGATCAGGCCCAGCCGGTGCGCGGCGAGCCCGGGGTCGGGGAGCAGCCGGGCGGTGTTGGCCAGCTCGAACACCCGAGCCAGGTGCACGGGGGAGCGGGCGGCCTGCAGCCCGCCGACCATGGTGAACCCGTCCTGGTGGCCGCAGAGCCAGGCCAAGAAGGCGATCCCGGTCTTGTAGTAGAAGGTCGGCGCCGCGAAGACGTGCCGGGACAGCTCCAGGGTGGGCGCCATCTCCGCCCGGTACGCCGGCAGGTCGCCGGCGTCCAGCGCGGTCAGGGCGGCCGAGGCGGCCGGCGCGATGGCCGCGAACGCCCCGAGCAGTGCGTCGGAGTGATGCGTCCCGTCGCCCTCGATCAGCTCCGGGTAGTTGAAGTCGTCCCCGGTGTAGAGCCGGACGCCCTCGGGCAGCCGCTTGCGCAGCCCGATCTCGTGCTCGGCGGAGAGCAGCGACACCTTCACCCCGTCGATCTTGTCGGCATGGCTGTGCAGCAGGCCGACGAAGGTGTCGGTGGCGATGTCGACGTCCGCACTGCCCCAGTAGCGGGCCAGGCTCGGGTCGAACGCCTCGCCCAGCCAGTGCAGCACGACCGGCCGGCTGACCTGGGTCAGCAGCGTGTCGTACACCCGCAGATAGTCCTCGGCGCTGCTCGCCGCCGCGGCGAGGTGCCGAGACGCCATCAAGATCACCTGCGAGCCGGTGCCCTCGACGAACTCCAGCTGCTCGAGATAGCCGGCGAGCACCTGATCGAGCGAGACCGGTGCGGCCGGCAGCTGGTCGGTGCCGACACCGGACGCGATCCGGGCCCCGACGGCCAGCGCCTGGCCGGCGCTACGGGAGATCAGCTCCCGGGTCGCGGCCCAGTCCAGGCCCATGTTGCGCTGGGCGGTGTCCATCGCCTCGGCCACGCCGAGGCCGTAGCGGAACAGGTGGCGGCGAAACGCCAAGGTGGCGTCCCAGTCGATCACGGCCGGTGCGCCGGGCACGTTCTCCCCGTGCGGGTCGGCGACCACGTGAGCCGCTGCGAACGCGATCCGGCTGGTGTACGGCTGGGGGTGCTCGGCCCAGGCGCGCGGATCGGCCAGCTCGACGGTCCGCAGACTTCCGTCGGCCTGGGGCAGCCGGACGGTGCCGGTGCCGAGGGAGGGGGCGGCGAGAGAGGTGGTCATGGCTCAGAGCTGCCCGATCTCGACCCGCCGGCCCTCGTCGGAGGACCGCAGGCCGGCCTCGACCAGCTGCAGCCCGCGGACGCCGGCGGCGAGGTCGTAGGAGTGCGGGCGGCCGGCGTCGACGTCGGTGAGGAACTGCTCCCACTGGGCGCGGAACCCGTTCGGGTAGTCCTCCAGGTCCGGCACCTGCTCCCACTGTGCGCGGAAGTCCTGATCGGTCGGCAGGTCCGGGTTCCAGACCGGCTTGGGGGTCTGCGCCCGGGGCTGGATCCGGCAACCGAACAGGCCGGCCACCGCAGAGCCGTGGGTGCCGTCGACCTGGAACTCGACCAGCTCGCCGCGGTCGACCCGGACGGCCCAGGACGAGTTGATCTGGGCGATCACGTTGCCGGTGAGCTCGAAGATGCCGTAGGCGGCGTCGTCGGCGGTGGCGGTGTAGGCCTTGCCGTTCTCGTCCCAGCGCTCCGGGATGTGGGTGACGGCCTTGGCGGTCACCGCCTCGACCCGGCCGAACAGGTTCTCCAGCACGTAGTTCCAGTGGCAGAACATGTCGAGCACCATGCCGCCGCCGTCCTCGGCGCGGTAGTTCCAGCTCGGCCGCTGGGCCGGGATCACGTCGCCGTCGAACACCCAGTAGCCGAACTCGCCGCGGACCGAGAGGATCCGGCCGAAGAAGCCGAGATCGATCAGCCGCTTGAGCTTGACCAGGCCGGGCAGATAGAGCTTGTCGTGCACCACGCCGGTGATCGTTCCGGCCCGCTCGGCCGCGGCGACCAGCTCCAGACCGTCGGCGACCGACTCCGCGATCGGCTTCTCGGTGAAGATGTGTTTCCCGGCCGCGATCGCCCTCAGGATCGCGCCCTTGCGGGCCGAGGTGACCTGGGCGTCGAAGTAGATCTGGGCGGAGGGATCGGCCAGCGCCTCGTCGAGATCGGTGGTCCAGTCCGCAACCCCGTGCTGCTTGGCCAGCTCAGCCAGCTTGTCGGCGTTGCGGCCGACGAGCACCGGCTCGACCTGGATCCGGTCGTCGCCGACCGGCACGCCGCCGGCGTCGCGGATCGCCAGGATCGACCGGACCAGATGCTGCCGGTAGCCCATCCGCCCGGTGACCCCGTTCATGATCACCTTGATCGTCCGCTCTGCCATGTCGCTCCTTGATCGTCTGGTCGGTGGAATGGGGCGTAAGCGCTTAACGAAAGCGCTTACGTCAGCGTACGCTACGGTAGGCTGACGGTGCAACAGGCGATCGAGATCGATGGGGGAGGTGCGGGAGATGTCCAACAGCACGACGAGCCTGCGCCTCGCGGACGTCGCCGAGGCGGCGGGGGTCTCGCTGGCGACGGCATCGCGATCGCTGCGCGGGCTGACCGGAGTGAGCGACGAGGTCGCCGCCCGGGTGCGCAAGGTGGCCGAGGACATGGGCTACGTGGTGAACACGCACGCCCAGTCGCTGGCCGGCGGGGCGACCTCGATCGCCGGGCTGATCGTGCACCAGATCGACGATCCGTACTTCACCGAGATCGCCGCCGGCGTCGTGCACGCGGCCGAGGAGCGCGGACTGATCGTCCAGGTGGCCCACTCCGGGCGCGATCCGCAGCGCGAGCTGCGTCAGCTCCGGTCGCTGGCAGCGCAGCGCGCGCGGGCGATCATCGTGGCCGGCTCCGGCTATGTGGACGCTCACCTGGAGGCGGAGGCGCGCCGGCTGCTGGCGACGTACGAGCGCAACGGTGGCCGGGCGGCGGTGATCGGCCGGCACCAGCTCGGCGTGGACGCCCTGTTGCCCGACAATCGCGGGGCCGCACTCGCCGTCGCCCGTCATCTGGTCGAGCTCGGTCACACCGACGTGACGATCCTCTCCGGGCCGGAGACGCTGACTACCGTGCAGGACCGGCTGGGCGGCGCGGTCCAGGTGTTCGCCGAGGAGGGGGTTCGCCACCACGTGGTGGCCACCGACTTCACCGCCGCGGGAGCCGGTCCGGCTGCCGTCCAGGCGCTGCAGGCCTGGCCGGAGACGACCGCCGTGCTCGCCCTCAACGACTCGATGGCGATCGCGACCCTGGTCGCCCTCCGGCGCTCCGGCATCTCGGTCCCCGGCGACGTCTCGGTCGCGGGCTTCGACGATGTGGCCGTCGCCGAGCTGCTGTTCCCGAGCCTGACCACCGCCCGGTTGCCGCTGGCGGAGATGGGTCGAGAGGCACTGGACCTGGCCACCCGGCCCGCCGCAAGCCGCCCCCGGCGGAAGACCGTCGCCGCCCAGTTGATGCGCCGGGAGTCCACCGCCCCGCCCCGGTCCGACGGGCCGCTGCGGGTTCGCACCGCGTCCGCATCCTGAGCTCCGACTGCGCACGCGCGCTCTGGTCACCGCGTCCAGCGGCGATGTGGGGCGGGCACGGCCAGAAGCACCGGCTCGACCCGCTCCGGCTGGGCTGCGGCGCAGTTGGAAGAGAGTGTACGAAAGCGCTTGCGCAATCGCTTTCGTTCTTCTAGAGTCTAGTTTCAGAGGGCGGGCCGAACCGAGGTGACAAGCACCGGGCCCACGCCGGAGATCCACTCCAGATCCGACCCGCTCACCGATTGACACCCGCGAGGGACCCGGCATAGTGTCCGGGAAAACGTTTTCCGCAACGATGAGGGAGAAGTCATGGCCGTGAACCGCAGGCAGTTTCTACTGGGCGGCCTGGCCGCTGCCGCCACCACGATCGGGCTGGTGGGCTGTGCGCCCGGCTCGGGCAGCTCGGGCGGGGGCGCGAGCAGTGGCGGGGGCGATCTGACGTTCGCCTGGTGGGGCAACGACGTCCGCAACAAGAACACGACGTCGGCCATCGATGCGTACAAGCAGGCGAATCCGGGCGTTTCGATCTCCCCGCAGCCGGGCGAGTGGGCGAGCTACTGGGACAAGCTGGCCACCCAGGTCGCCGGCAACACCGCTCCGGACATCATCCAGATGGACATGGCCTACATCAGCGAGTACGGCAATCGCGGCGCCCTGCTGGACCTCTCCGGCGTGAACACCTCGAAGTTCGTCGACGGCACGGTCGAGTCGGGCAAGATCAACGACACCCTCTACGGCGTCAACGCCGGCATCAACACCGTCACCATCATGGCCAACCCCAAGGTGTTCGAGAAGGCCGGGATGGACCTGCCGGACGACACGACCTGGACCTGGGACTCGCTGATCGACACCGCCGCCGAGGTGGCGTCGAAGGCGAAGCTCACCTTCGGCGCGGCGTCGCTGTTCAACTCCGACGCGATGTTCTCCGCCTACCTCCGGCAGAACGGCAAGCAGCTGTTCACCGCGCAGGGCCTCGGTTTCGAGGCCGGTGACGCCCAGGCCTGGTTCGACCTGATGGTCAAGGGTCAAAAGGCCGGCGCGATCGGCACACCCGCCCAGCTGACCGAGGAGGCGACCAAGTCGCTGGACCAGTCGACGCTCGCGGTCGGCACTGGTGCGATGCAGACGTACTGGTCGAACCAGGTCGAGGCGCTGAACAAGGCGGCCGGCACCGAGCTGAAGATCCTGCGCTTCCCCTCGCTCGCCGGCAAGGCCACCGAGCGCAAGGCCTGGTACAAGGCGTCGATGCTGTGGTCGGCGTCCGCGCGGACGAAGAACCCGGACGCGGTCGTGGCCCTGATCGATTGGTGGGTGAACTCCACCGAGTCCGCGAACATCAACCTGGCCGAGCGCGGCGTCCCGGCCAACGGCGACATCCAGTCCGCGATCACCCCGAAGCTGTCCGGCGCGCAGCAGGGCGTGCTGAAGTTCATCAACGACATCAAGCCGGAGCTGTCCGACACCCCGATCGCCCCTCCGCCCGGCGGCGGCAAGCTCGGCGACGTGATGCTGCGCTACCAGACCGAGGTTCTCTTCGGCCGGCAGAGCACCGCGGACGCGGCCCAGAAGTTCGTCGACGAGATGAAGTCGAACCTCCAGGGCTGATGACATGAGTGCGATCTCTGAGCTCTCCCACCTGAAGGTCGACAAGGCCAGGTCGCCGGAGGAGCGTGCGCAGCGCCGGAAGGAGGCCGGTCGGGACAACAAGGCCGGCTATCTGTTCCTGGCGCCGTGGTTGATCGGCTTGGTGGTGATCACGATCGGTCCGATGATCGCGTCGCTGTATCTGTCGTTCACCTCCTACAGCCTGATCCAGGCGCCGAAATGGATCGGTCTGGATAACTATCTCCGGATGTTGTCGGATCCGCGGTTGCATCACTCGTTGAAGGTCACGTTCATCTACGTGTTCGTCGGGGTGCCGTTGCAGCTGATCTTGGCGTTGGCGATCGCGTTGTTGCTGGACAAGGGGATGCGCGGGCTGGCGTTCTATCGGTCGGTGTTCTATCTGCCGTCGATGCTGGGCGGCTCGGTCGCGATCGCGATCATGTGGCGGCAGATGTTCGGCACCGACGGGTTGTTCAATCAGATCCTCCGGCTGGTCGGGATCGACTCCCACGTCGGCTGGATCTCGGACCCGAAGTACGCGCTCTGGACGATCATCCTGCTGCACGTGTGGACGTTCGGGTCGCCGATGGTGATCTTCCTCGCCGGGCTCAGACAGATTCCGGGCATGTACTACGAGGCCGCGGCGGTCGACGGGGCCAGCCGGTGGCGCCGGTTCGCCAAGATCACCCTGCCGCTGCTGTCGCCGATCATCTTCTTCAACCTGGTGCTGCAGATCATCGGCGCGTTCCAGTCGTTCACCCAGGCCTACGTGGTGTCCAACGGCACCGGTGGGCCGGCTGACTCGACCCTGTTCTACACCTTGTACCTGTACCAGAAGGGCTTCGGCCAGTTCCAGATGGGCTACGCCGCGGCGATGGCATGGGTCCTGGTGATCATCGTCGGCGCGCTGACCGCGATCAACTTCTTCCTCTCCAAGTATTGGGTCTTCTACGATGACTGAGACACAGCTCCAGGCCGAGACCAGCCCACTGACCGTGGGCGCGGACACCGCCCCAGCCCAGGTCGACCGGGGCAGGCCGGTCGGCCGACACGCCCGGTCCATGCTGAAACACGTCCTGCTGATCGTGGCCAGCTTCGTGATGATCTATCCGCTGCTCTGGCTGGTGGTCTCCTCGTTCCGGCCCACCGACGTCATCTTCCGGACCCCAGGCCTGTGGCTGAACGACCTCGTCCTGGACAACTACACCCAGGGCTGGAACGCGCTCAGCGCACCGTTCGGCCACTACATCATCAACTCGGCCATCGTGGTCGTGGGCGCGGTCGCCGGCAACCTGTTCGCCTGCTCGCTGGCCGCGTATGCGTTCGCCCGGCTGAGGTTCCGGTTCAAGACCGTGTTGTTCTCCATCATGCTCGTCACGGTCATGCTGCCGATCCACGTCGTCCTCGTCCCGCAATACATCTTGTTCAACAACCTCGGCTGGGTGAACACGTTCGTGCCGCTCATCCTGCCCAAGTTCCTGGGCACCGACGCGTTCTTCGTCTTCCTCATGGTCCAGTTCATCCGCGGCATTCCCCGCGAACTGGACGAAGCCGCTCGGATCGACGGCTGCGGCCACTGGCGCATCTTCGCCCGCGTCATGATCCCCCTGATGGGACCCGCGCTGGCCACCACCGCCATCTTCACCTTCATCTGGACCTGGTCGGACTTCTTCACGCCGCTGATCTATCTCACCGACCCGAACTCCTACACGGTCCCGGTGGCTCTCCGTTCGTTCCTCGACGCCACCAGCGGCAGCAACTGGGGCGCGATGTTCGCCATGTCCGTCGTCACCCTCATCCCGCTGTTCATCGTCTTCCTCTTCGGCCAGCGATTCCTCGTCAAGGGCATCGCCACCACCGGCGGCAAGTAGGAGGTCGAGAACCGTCGATCACCGACCTCGGGCCGGCACGCAACTCCCTCGCGTGCCGGCCCGAACTTCGTGCGCGAATGGTTTTCGCGAGTGCGCCGGGTCGCCGCCACCGTCGCACTCCGCACCGCGGAGGGCGACTCCGCACCCCGCGCGCAGGGTGCGGAGTCGATGTACGAGGTGCGGAGTCGATGTACGAGGTGCGGAGTGTGGCGCGCACGGCCGGGCGGGGTGCGGAGTCGCTGCACCGGAACCTGCCCGATCCGAGAGCGTCAGCGAGGGCTGGGTGGGGCGGAGGTGCCGCGGCGCTCGATCGCGGGACGGAACACCAGCGGCTCGCCGGCGGGCTCGCGGTTGAGCAGCCGCCACATCCGCCGCCACGCCTGCTCGCCGAGCTCGGTCACGGGCACGGCAGCGGTGGTCAGCGGCGGGGTGGTGTAGCGGGCGAACGGGATGTCGTCGAAGCCGACCACCGACAACTGCTGCGGGACCGTGACCCCGCGCTCGCTCAGCGCGCTGAGCAGCCCCATCGCCACCAGGTCGTTGAAGGCGACCACAGCAGTCGCGGCGGTCGCGAGCACAGCGTCGGCGGCGTCGTACCCGTCGGCGAAGTTCACCCCGCACGGCAGGGTCTCGATGGCGACGTCGGCGCGGTCGCGGAGGAAGCCGTCCAGCGCGGCGAGCCGGCGGACGTTGGACGCGCTCTGCGGATTGCCGGACAGGAAGACCATCGAGCGGTGACCGTCGTCAAAGAGCAGGTCCAGCAGCCCCCGCAGGCCGGCCTCATAGTCGGCGGTGACGACCGGGGTCGTGGTGGACGCGCCCGCGTCGCGGCTGACCAGGACGACAGGGTCCAGCTCGGCGAGCAGCGCCTGCAGATCGTCCTCGGCCATCCGCGGTGAGACCAGCACGATCCCGTCGCAGCGCCGGCGGGTCTCGACGGCGAGGATCCGCTCGTCGGTGACCGACTCGGCCGAATCAGCGATCAGGACGTGATAGCCCTGCTCGCCGGCGCCGTGACTGAGCCCGCGCAGCACGCCGTGGAACGTCGGGTTGCCCAGATCGGGGACGACGACCGCCACCGTGTTGGTCTTGCCCAGCACCAGGCTGCGAGCGAGGGGACTGGCACTGTAGTTGAGTTCCTCGGCCGCGGCGCGGACCCGCACCGCGAGCGACTCGTCCACGCTGCGTTTGCCGTTCATCACTCGCGACACGGTCGCGAGCGAAACGCCGGCACGGGCCGCGACGTCCGCGATGGTCGGCTGTCCCGCCCGCTGGCCGGCTCGTTCTGGAGATGGCACCTGCTTATCGTGCCCAATGACGAAAGCGTTTTCCAGCCCGACAGGCCGGGCGATGATCAGGCCGGTCGGAACCAGTCGAGCGGCTTGTCCCGCCGCTCCGGTCCTATCCGGGGGTGGCTCGGACGGGCCGCGGGCGCGGTCCAGGCGACGGCGTTGCCGATCACCCGCCGGACGATCGGGTCGTGATAGATCGGGTACTCCTCGTGTCCGGGACCGAAGTAGAAGACCCGGCCGCGGCCGCGCCGGAAGGTGACGCCGGACCGGAACACCTCACCGCCGCCGAAGCTGGAGATGAAGACCACCTCGTCGATCTGCGCGATGTCGAAGGGCTCGCAGTACATCTCCGAGTCCGCCATGACGATCGGACTCGGCACGCCGGCGGTGATCGGGTGGTCGGCGGCGGCGGTCCAGACCAGCTCGCTGTCCCCGTGCCGGAAGCCGGCGCTGCGGCAGGACGATCCGATCACCGCGCGGAAGGGCTTGGAGTTCAGGGAGGAGTGCAGGGCGATCAGTCCCATCCCGTCGATCACCCGCGCCCTGACCGCGGTGGCCCAGCGGTCGTCCACCTCGCCCTGCCGGGCATGTCCCCACCAGATCAGGACGTCGGTCTCGTCCAGCACGTCGTCGCCCAGACCTTGATCGGGCTGGTCCTGGGTCCGGGTCCGGACCTCGAAGCGTCCGTCGTCGGCGAGCCCGGCGGCGATGGCGCCGTGGATGCCGTCGGGGTAGACGGCGGCGATCTCCGGCTGGTGCCGTTCGTGGTAGTTCTCCGACCACACGGTCACGCGGATGGGCACGTCGACTCTCTCCTGTCAGGCGATCGTGAGCAGATCGGGCCGGCGCCGGCCGCCCACGTCGCGGGTGGGCCAGGCCGGATCCGCGGTCAGCATCTCGAGCCCCGAGTCGGTGAGCAGCACGGTGTCCTCGACCTTGGCGCCGTCGCCGGTGGGGTTCCAGGAAAACGCCTGGCCGGCCACGATCACGTCGTCGGTGCCGTCGCTCGCCCGTGGGTCCCGGCCGGCGTAGCCGGCCACGCCGCCCTGGTGGTGCCGCTGCCACTCCTCGGCGTCGAACCCGTTTCGGCCGTACGCCGCGCAGCCCGTCGCGAACACCTCGGACAGCACCGCGCCGGGCACGGTCGCGTCCAGAAAGGCGGCCTCGACGGCGAGGATCCGTTCGTGGCCGTCGATGTCGGCCGCGGTCGGCGTCCCGAACACGACGGACCGGCTCACGTTCACGATCAGGCCGTGCCGGCGCGCGCAGAGCACGACCAGCGCTCGGCGGCCGAGCTGGGCCGCGGTCGGCAGCGGGTGCCGGACGAATTGGCGGGACTCGCCGCCGACCAGCACGACAAGCGGCTCTGCCGCAGCCGTCACGATCCCGGCCGAGATCGCGGCCGCGAGCTCGGTCTCGGTCTGCTCGGGTCGGGCGGCGGCGAGGACGCCGGTGATCATCCGGGCCGCATCCGCGGCCAGGGCGCGGAACCGGGCGGTCTCGGCGGGCAGCAGCGGAGCCCGCAGCCGCCGCAGGTCGTCCAGCGCGTCCTCCTCTTGCAGCGTGCGGGAGCCGGCGGGCAGCGGCAGGGCGGCATGCCAGGGCACCGTCCGGACCGCCATGCCGGCGGGCAGTTCCTCGGCGATCAGGCGCTCCGACTCGTTGCCGGTGGTCACGAGCTCCTCGCCGTCCCGATCGACGATGACCGCGGCGATCGGCGGGGCGGCCAGGCTGACGTGGGTCCGGGCGCCGTCGAGATACCAGCCCAGGCTGGTCGCGGTGGTCAGCACGAGCCGGTCCGCGCCACGGCGGTCGAGCAGGCCGAGTAGCCGCTCGCGCTTGAGCTCGCGGTCGGTGCGGGTGCGAACGGGTGTCGTGGAGGTCACGATCGGCTCCTGGTGGTTCCGGATGGGGTGCTGCGCGCCCGGGCGGTGCTGGCGCGGGTGACGAGTCGCGGCCGGATCAGGACGCGGTCGTGCGGGTGGCCGCCGGCGAGGATCGCCCGGAGCCGTTGCCAGGCGAGCCGGCCCATCTCTTCCTGCGGCACGGCGGCCGTGGTCAGCGGGGGAGCGGTGAACCGGGCATACGGGATGTCGTCGAACCCGGTCACCGAGATCTCGCCGGGTACGTCGGTGCCGAACTCGTGCAGCGCGCCGAGCAGGCCGACCGCGACCACATCGTTGAACGCCATCACCGCCGACACCTCGGCATCCAGCACCCGGCCGGCAGCCTCGTGCCCGTCGGTGAACATGGCGCCGCACTCCAGCTCCAGCAGCTCGACCCCGGCCGGGAGGTTGCGCAGGCCGCTCAGCCGGTCGGTGTTGGAGGCGCTGGCGGGCGGGCCGGCCAGGTAGGCGATCCGCCGGTGGCCGAGCCCGGTCAGGTGTCGCAGCAGGTCGCGCATGCCGGAGGCCCAGTCGACGTTGAGGAGGGGCAGCCCTGCCTCCTCCGCGTTGCGATTGAGCAGGATGACCGGCTGCAGCTGTGGCAGCAGCTCGACCAGCTCCTGCTGCGGCATCCGTGGTGCGCACAGCACGAGCGCGTCGCAGCGCCGGCGGGTCTCGATCGCCAGCGGCGCCTCGTCGGCAGCCCGTTCGGCGCTGTCGGCCACCAGCACCCGGTAGCCCTCGTCGGCCGCCGCCAGACTGAGCCCGCGCATGGCGCCGTGAAATGCCGGATTGGTCAGGTCGGGCACCAGATAGCCGACGGTGTGCGTCCGGCCCAGGGCCAGGCTCCGGGCCGCGGCACTGGGCCGGTAGTCCAGCTCGTCCGCCGCGGAGCGCACCCGGGCGGCGATCTGCGGGTCCACGGTCGCCAGCCCGTTCATGACCCGGGAAACGGTTGCTCGCGAAACCCCGGCGCGGCTGGCGACATCGCCGATGGTTGCGCCGGTCGTTCGTCGCGCCGGAGGCATCGACCACCGTCCCTTCGCCCTCGCCGAACCGAATATTGCATGACAGAACAGGAAGTTCTCGGTCAGCCTAACTCAGCTGGTCGTCCAGGTGCCAGTCGTACGGAAGCGCTTGCGTGGCCGCTCCGGCGTCGACTAGAGTGTGAGAAACCGATTACTCGCCAGCCTCGAGGAGATACGTTTCATGTCGTCATCGCAGCGCCGCCGCTACGCCCTGGTGGGCACTGGGTCCCGAGCGCGGATGTATCTGGCGGCGCTGGCCCGCAGCCACGCCGACGTCGGCGAGCTGGTCGCGCTCTGCGAACCGAACCGGGCGAGGGTCGACTTCTATCGGCGCGAACTCGGGCTGGACGCGATCCCGGCCTACTCACCGGATGAGCTCGACCGCCTGTTCGCCGAGACGTCGCCGGACTGCCTGATCGTCACCTCGCCCGACGACACCCACGATCGCTACATCTGCGCGGCGCTGGATCGTGGCATCGACGCGGTGAGCGAGAAACCGATGACCATCGACCGCGACCGGCTGACCAAGATCGTCACCAGTCTCGACGAGTCCGCCGGCGAGCTGACCGTGACGTTCAACTACCGCTACTCGCCGCGCAACTCGGTGGTGAAGGAGCTGCTCGGCTCCGGCGCGATCGGGCAGATCACCTCGGTGCACTTCGAGTGGCTGCTCGACACCTCGCACGGCGCGGACTACTTCCGCCGCTGGCACCGGGAGAAGGCGCACTCCGGCGGCCTGCTGGTGCACAAGTCCACCCACCACTTCGATCTGGTGAACTGGTGGCTCGACGACGTCCCCTCCCGGGTCTACGCCCGCGGCGGGCTCAAGTTCTACGGCGCCGACAACGCCGCCCGCCGCGGCCTCGGCCACCGCCCGAAGCTGAGCCGGGACCAGCCGGCCGGCACCGACCCGTTCCGGCTCGACCTGGCCGCCGACCCGCTGCTGAAGGGCCTCTACCTCGACGCCGAGCACGTCGACGGCTACCGGCGCGACAAGGATGTGTTCGACACCGGCATCACGGTGGAGGACTCGCTCAGCCTGCTGGTCGACTATGCCGGCGGCACGACCATGACCTACTCGCTCAACGCCTTCTCGCCCTGGGAGGGCTACCGGGTCGGGTTCAACGGCACCGAGGGGCGGCTGGAGCTGGAGGTGATCGAGCGCGGTTGGGTCCGTTCGGCCGCCGACCAGCACGACGGCAAGGCCGTGGTCGATCCCAGCGCGGCGCACGACTCCGACGCTGCCCAGGACCGGATCCGGCCGGTGGGCGAGCGGGTCGTTCTGCAGCGGCTCTGGCAGCGGGCCGAGGAGATCGCCATCCCCGTAGGCGCCGGCGCGCACGGCGGTGGCGACGCGATGCTGCTCGACGACGTCTTCCGCGGCGCCGGCGACGATCCGCTCGGGCGGGCCGCCGGCTATCTCGACGGCGTCCGGAGCGTGATCGTCGGCATCGCGGGCAACGTCAGCCTGGCCGAGGGGCGCCCGGTCGACACGGCGGAGTTCGGCCTGTCGCTGCGGTCCGCGGACGCCGAGCCGGCTCCGGCCGGTGCGCGGTGAAGGTCGCCGTCACCGGCGGCAGCGGCCGGCTCGGCCGCAGCGTCGTCGCCGGACTCGTCGAGACAGGGCACGAGGTCGTCTCGATCGACCGGGTGGCCGCCCCGGACGCTCCCGCCGCGGTGAGCCAGCTGGCGGTCGACCTGACCGACTTCGCCGCGACCGTGGCAGCCTTCGGCCGGACCGCGCCGGAAGCCGTCGTGCACCTGGCCGCGATCGCCACCCCGTTCAGTGCACCGGAGCCGGTGATCTGGAACACCAACACCTCGATCGCCTTCCATGTCGTGCAGGCGGCCGTGGCGAACGGCGCGACCCGGGTGCTCGCCGCCTCCAGCCCGACACCGCTCGGCTACGGCAACCCGAACGGCTGGCTGCCGAGCTACCTGCCGATCGACGAACGACATCCGCTCCGGCCGTGGAACGCGTACGCGCTCTCCAAGATCACGATCGAGTCGATCGTCGCCATGTTCGCCGCCCAGCAAGGGAAAGCGGTGGCGCTCGGCTCGTTCCGGCCGTGCTTCGTGATCTCACCGGACGAGTGGCACGGCGCCCCGACCCAGCAGGGACACACGGTCGCCGAGCGGCTGGCCGACCCAGCACTGGCCGCGGTCTCGTTGTTCAACTACGTCGATGCGCGTGACGCCGCGGACTTCGTCGACGTCTGGCTGCGCGCCGCCGCCGACCTGCCGCCGGGCGAGACGTTCTTCGTCGGCGCCGCGGACGCGATGGCCACCCGGCCGTTGGCCGAGCTGATCCCGCGGTTCCTGCCCGGCACCGACGAGCTCGCCGCCGACCTGGTCGATACCGCACCGGCGTTTTCCATCGCCAAAGCCGCCGAGCTGCTCGGCTGGCGGCCCGCCCGCAGCTGGCGAACCGAGCTCGCCCTTCCCATCGCGTCCAACCCCTCGATCCCAGTCGGAGCCAGATCATGAATCTCGACGGCGTGCTGTTCTTCCCGATCACCCCCTTCACCGGCTCCGGAGAGGTGGACGCCGCTCTGCTGAAGGAGCACGTCGCCAGCCGGCTGGACCACGCGCCGGGTGCGGTCTTCGCGGCGTGCGGGACGGGGGAGTTCCATGCCCTGTCGGTCGCCGAGGTGGGCACGGTGGTCTCCGCCGCGGTGTCGGCGGCGGGAGGGCGTACGCCCGTGCTGGGTGGCACCGGAGGACCGCTCGGGCACGCTCTCGGCTGTGCCAAGGTCGCCGCCGACGCCGGCGCCGAGGGCCTGCTGGTGCTGCCGCCGTATCTGGTGAACGCGCCGGCGGACGGTCTGGTCCGGTACGTGGAGACGATCGCCGAGGCGACCGAGCTGCCGCTGATCGTCTACCACCGCGCCAATGCCCAGCTGTCGCCCGCGACGGTGACCCGGCTGGCGGCGAACCCGAGGGTGATCGGCTTCAAGGACGGCGTCGGCGACATCGGCACCACCCAGCTGGTCGTGCTGGCGGTGCGCGACGCCGGTCGAGACGACTTCTTGTTCTTCAACGGCCTGCTGACCGCCGAGCTGACCCAGGCGGCGTTCCGCGCTATCGGCGTGCCGCTGTATTCCTCGGCCGTGTTCGCGATGGCACCGGAGATCGCGAACGGGTTCTTTGTCGCGTACACCGCCGGCGACGACGTACGACGGGAGGAACTGCTGCGTGGGTTCTACCGGCCGCTGGTCGCGCTGCGGGACCAGGTACCGGGCTACGCGGTGTCGTTGATCAAGGCGGGTGTGCGCCAGGGCGGGCTGCCGGTCGGCGGCGTCCGGGCCCCGCTGGTGGACCCGACGCCGGAGCACGAGGCGGCCCTGGCCGATCTGCTGGCCCGCGGGCGAGAGTTGTTGTGAGCGAACCTCAGATCGAGTCGATCAGGACGCGGCTGATCACCCGGAGGCTGTCGCGACCGTGGGGTCCGGACGTGCCGGAGTTGCACGCGATCGTGGTCGAAGTGACGGCGGGATCTTCGTCAGGGCAGGGATTCAGCTGGACCCCGACCATCGGCCCGCACGCGGTGCAGGCCCTGCTCGATCACGACATCACCGCGTTCGCCGTCGGCCGGCCCGCCCGCCCGGAGCTGATCTGGGACGACCTGTGGCGGCATCTGCACGAAGCGGGCGGCGGTGGTCTGACCACGATCGCGATGGCCGGCCTGGATCTGGCGCTGTGGGACCTGCGGGCCAAGGCGGCCGGCGTCGGACTGAGCGAGCTGCTGGGAGTGCGCCGGCGGAGCGTCCGCGCCTACGGCAGCGGGGTGAACCTGCACTACTCGCTGGACCAGCTGACCGAGCAGGCGCATCGCTGGGTCGCCGCGGGCTACCGCGGGGCCAAGATCAAGGTCGGCAGCCCGGACCTCGACCGCGACCTGGAACGGGTCGCCGCGGTCCGTGACATCCTCGGCCCGCAGCGCTGGCTCGCCGTCGATGCCAACCAGCGGTGGGACGTACCGGCCGCCGAGCGCGGCATCCGGGCGCTCCAGCGGTTCGATCTGCATTGGATCGAGGAGCCCGTGCGAGCCGACGACCTGGCCGCGTACCGCTACCTGCGGACCAAGATCGGCCTCCCGCTGGCCTGCGGGGAGAACGTGCACACCGCGTACCGCTTCCGCGAGTTCCTGGCCGCCGAGGCGATCGACGTGGTCCAACCCAACATCGTCCGGGTCGGCGGGCTGACCCCGTTCCTGCGGATCGCGGACCTGGTCCGGACCGCCGACCGGACGCTCGCTCCGCACCTGCTGCCCGATCTCTCGGCCCAGATCGCCTTCAGCCTGCCGGAGGCGGTGTGGATCGAAGAGGTCGAGGATGCTGGACTGGAGGGGTTGGGTTTCGTCGACGAGCCGACACCGGTGCTGCGCCGCGGCGCGGAGCTCGCGCTCGCCGACGACGTCGGAGGCCACCGGGTCGGCGGCCTCGGGCTGCACTTCGGCTGAACAGCTACCGATCACGAAGACCGCAAGGAGAGAAGAATGAGCGCCACCACGACCGCACCCGATCTGGATCAGCTCGTTGCCGCGGCGTCCGCCGCCGCACCGGCGATGGCCCGGGCGACCGGCGAGCAGCGGGCCCGCTGGCTGGAGGCCGTGGCCGACGCGCTGGATGCCGCCGGTGGTGAGCTGGTGCCGATCGCGATCGCCGAGACCCACATGCCGGAGGCTCGGCTGACCGGCGAGGTGGCCCGGACGACCGGGCAGCTGCGCCTCTTCGCGGCGGTCGTCCGCGACGGCGGCTATCTCGAGGCGATCATCGACCATGCCCGGCCCGACGCCACGCCGCCGCAGCCGGAGCTACGCCGGGTGCTGGTCCCGATCGGCCCGGTCGCGGTCTACGCGGCGAGCAACTTCCCGTTCGCGTTCAGTGTGGCCGGTGGCGACACGGCCTCGGCGCTGGCGGTCGGCTGTCCGGTGGTCGTCAAGGCCCACCCCGGGCACCTGGAGCTGTCTCGGCGGACCGCGGACGTGGTCCGCGCGGCGCTGGCCGGGGCCGGCGCGCCGGACGGCGCGTTCGGCCTGGTCGAGGGCCTCGAGGCCGGCCGTGACCTGGTCCAGCACCCGGCGATCAAGGCAGCGGGATTCACCGGCTCGCTGCACGGTGGCCGGGTCCTGTTCGACCTGGCCAACGGCCGGCCGGCCCCGATCCCGTTCTATGCCGAGCTGGGCAGCGTGAATCCGGTGGTGATCACGCCCGCCGCAGCCGCCGCCTCCGCAGCGCAACTGGCCAGCGGGCTGGTCGGCTCCTTCACCCTCGGCGCGGGTCAGTTCTGCACCAATCCCGGCGTCGTGCTCGTCCCGGCAGGCGCCGGGCTCGAGGACGCGGTGGCCGAGGCGCTGGGCGCGGCGAAACCCGCGCCGCTGCTGAACGGGCGGATCGAGGAGGGCTTCCACGCCGGGCTGGAAGCGCTGACCGGGCACGCGTCGGTCGAGGTGATCGCACGCCAGGGCGAGGGTGCGACCGACGAGGTGCCGGCGCCGACCGTGCTGGCCACGACGGCAGCCGCGGTGGTGGCGGATCCGGACACCCTGCTGGCCGAGTGCTTCGGTCCCGTGACCCTGCTGGTGCGTTACGCCGACGAGGCCGAGCGCGACGCCGTGCTCGGCTCGCTGGAGGGCTCGCTCACGGCGACCGTCCACGCGGCGCCGGGCGAGGACGTCCGCGCGCTGGCCGAGACCCTGTCCGGGCTGGCCGGCCGGGTCCTGTTCGGCGGCTGGCCGACCGGCGTCGCCGTCACCTGGTCGCAGCACCACGGCGGTCCGTGGCCGGCCACGACCTCGATCCATACCTCGGTGGGCGCGACCGCCGCCCGGCGCTTCCAGCGACCGGTGGTCTTCCAGGACGCGCCGGCGTCGGTGCTGCCGCCGGCCCTGCAGGACGACAATCCGCTCGGCATCCCGCGCCGGGTGGACGGCACCCTCGTCGTCGGTTAGCTGCTGGTCAGGCTCTCAACCTGCTCCAGCTCGTCGAGAACTTCACGACCCGGTGCAGGGCCACGTCCTCGTCGGCCACCCGTGCGAGGGCCGCGTCGATGCCGGGGACGATCGGGTGAGCGTCCAGGCCCTCTCCCTCCCAGCGGACGTACGCGCTCGGGATCGGTTGCGGGTCCGGCGCGGTCCGGACTGCCTCCATCACCCGCATGAACGCACCGTTGTCGGCGAGCGGGTTGAGCAGCGCCGTGCCGTCGGTGCGGGCGGCGATCAGGTCGGCGAGCAGATCGCTCCGCTCGTGCTCGGTGGTCACGGTGCCGCCGTCGTGGGTCCAGTGCACCCGGTCCAGGGTGTAGTCCAGCCGGATGCTGCCGGTGCTGCCGTAGACGGTGACCGACGGCGGCCGCTCGGTCTCGGCGCACAAGGTGAAGGCGCCGATGACGGTCGGACCCGCCTCGGTCTCGATCCGGACCGACGACGTGTCGTCGGCCTCGATGTCGTTGGCGCGGAACAGTGCGAGGTCGATCGACGTCACGTCGACCGCTCGTCGCGCGCCGGCCAGGCGCAAGGCCGTCGCGGTGGCGTGCGCCAGCGGGTTGGTGATCACCCCGTCGACCACGGGACGGCCGTCCAGGCTGCGCTTGCCGGCCCACGCCGCGCGCTGCCAGTAGGCCCGGCGCCGGACCCAGGTGCCGACCGCGCCGAGGTGGCTGACCGTGCCGATCGCGCCGGACGCCACGAGCTGGTCGACCCGCTCCAGTGCCTGCGAGCCGAGGCTCTGGAAGCCGACCTGACACAGCCTCCCGGTCTCGGCGGAGACCGCGAGCAGGGCCTCGAACTCGGCCAGGGTGGTGGTCGGCGGCTTCTCCAGCAGCACGTCCAGTCCGGCCCGCAGCAGCGTCGTCGTCATCGCCGCGTGGGTATGCAACGGCGTACACAGCACCGCGACGTCGAGCGCCAGATCCGCGGCCAGCAAGGAATCCAGGTCGGTGAACCACCGCACGTCGTCGTCGGCGGCCGGCGTCTGTGGCTGCGGTGGCCGTGGGTCCACCACCGCCACGAGCCGCCCCACGCGCCCGGCGTTGAGCACGTGGGACGCCCCGTGTCCGTGGATGCCGATGACTGCGATCCTGGCCGCCTCGGGCGCCATGCGATCCTCCTCGCCGGGCGCTCCCGCCGACTGCGAAAGCGCTTACGTTGAGTTCAGCATAGCCCGACGGCCCGCTTCCTCGCCAGTCGGCGAGCGGTCAGGACGTCTTCTTGCGCGTGCTCTTCGCGCGGGCCGGCTCGACTCCCGGCGTCCAGTTGAGCACGCTGGCCCGCTCCATGAACTCGTCGGTCGTGATGTCACCGCGGGCGAAGCGCTCGGACAAGATCTTGCGTGCCTCGAACTCCGGAGAGGTGCGCGCGGCGACCCACGGCGGTGCGGAGATCCGGCCGGTGCGGACCAGATAGAACAAGGTGCCGGCGACGAGCAGCAGGAACAGCAGGAACATGAGTCCTCCCAGGAACGGTGCGAACGAGAAGGCGTGGGCGGGGTCCGGTCCGCCCGGTGGAAAGTGGTGATGATCCATGGCTGCCAGCCTGCCCTCGGGCCGGGCGTCCCGCATCGCCCCGGAAGCGACAGTTCGCGTACGTCGACGGACGTACGACGGCTACGCGATCCGGCCGATGCATCCACCCGCCCGGCTCGCCTAGGCTCGGTGGCATGCCGGGTGCCGACTTCCGCCGGGTGCTGCCGATCGACGCGGCGCTGGGCGTCGCCGTCGGCTCACTCGCCTGGGCGAGCACGCGCTGGCAGCAGTGGTGGGACGACGGGCGCCCACGGGGCGGCCCGCCGATGCGGATGGGTGGCGGCCCGCCGTTCCGGCGACCCGACCCGAACCTGGTCTCGACCGCCTGGTCGCTGCCGTGGCTGATCGGCGTCGGTATCGCGGTGCTGGTGGTCGGGCTCGCACTGCGACGGGTCTTCCCGCGCTCGGCGTACCTGGCGGTGGTGGCCGGGACCACCGCGTTCCTGGCCGCGGGTGGTCCGTACGGTCCCGCGCTGCTCGCGCCGGCGCTGGCCGTGCTGGCGCTGGCCGACCGGCTCCCACTGCGGGCGTGGCTGCCGTGGCTGGCGGCGCTGCCGGTGATGATGTCCGCCGGCTTCTGGCGGCAGCCGTACGGCGGCCTGCTCGACGCCGCGGTCTTGCCGGCGGCGCTGTTCGGCTCGGCGGCCGTCATCCTGCCGGCGCTGTTCCTGGTGCTGCGCCGATCGCGGCGCGACGCGGAGGCGCGCGAGCGGGAGGCCGAGCGGGACCGGTACGTCTACGCCGAGCGGATGCGGATCGCCCGCGAGGTGCATGACGTGGTCGGGCACAGCCTGTCGGTGATCAACCTGCAGGCCGGGGTGGCCCTGCACGTGCTGGACCGGCGGCCCGAGCAGGTCGCCGCCTCGTTGGAGGCCATCCGGTCCTCGAGCAAGGACGCCCTGGCCGAGCTGCGGCAGACCCTCGACATGTTCCGCGAGGACGGACCCGAGCCGACCGCGCCGCAGGCCGGCCTGGACCGGCTCGGGGACCTGGTCGCGGCCGTACGCGCGGCCGGGCGGAACGTGGACGTCCGCACCGACGGCGACATCGGCACCGGCGGTGACATCCGGGCCGGCGGGGACATTGGGGCCGAACTTCCCGCCGCCGTCGACCACGCGGCCTACCGGATCGTCCAGGAGGCACTGACCAACGTCGTCCGGCACGCCGCGGACGCACCCGCGTCGATCGACATCGCCCGTCGGGACGACCGGCTGCTGATCACGGTCAGTGATCACGGACCCGTCGTCCGGCCCGAGAAACTGCTGTCTGGCAACGGGATCCGGGGAATGCAGGAGCGCGCGGCGGCGGTCGGCGGCCGGGTGGACGTACGTCCTCGGCCGGGCGGCGGGGTCGAGGTCAGCGCCGTGCTGCCGGCGGTCACCATGCCGGTGGATGCATGATCAGCGGCGAGACGATCAGTCTGGGCATTGCCGATGATCAACAGCTGATCCGGATGGGCCTGCGGGTGCTGGCCGAGTCGGAGGACGATCTGAGGCTGTCCTGGGAGGCCGAGGACGGCCGGCAGGCGGTCCGGCTGGCCCGGGCGGACCCGCCGGACGTGATCTTGATGGATATCCGGATGCCCGGCCTGGACGGCATCGAGGCGCTCCGCCAGATCGTCGCCGCCCCGGAGACGGCCGGCACCCGGGTGGTCATGCTGACGACGTTCGAGTCCGACGAGAACGTCTTCGCCGCGCTGCGCGCCGGTGCGGCCGGCTTCCTGGTGAAGGAGACCGAGCCGAACGACCTGCTGCGCGCGATCCGGCTCGCGGCGGTAGGGGAGTCGCTGCTGTCGCCGTCGGTGACGAGGCGGGTGATCGAGACCTTGCAGGGCGGCGCCCGGACCCGCCGGGTGCACCCCTTGCTGAGCAGCCTGACCGAGCGCGAGCGCGAGGTGCTGGCCCTGATCGGCGAGGGATGCAACAACGCCGAGATCGCCGAGCGCCTGGTGGTCAGCCCGGCCACCGCCCGTACCCACGTCAGCCGGATCATGGTGAAGCTCGGCGCCCGCGATCGCGCCCAGCTCGTCGTGATCGCCTACCAGTCCGGCCTCGTCTGACCCCCGTTCCCGGAGTTGTCAGGTTCTCAGCGCGCTATAGCTCGCTGAGAACCTGACAACTCGCCCGTGGTCGGGACGCCGAGCGCGATCAGGTCCCGGGCGACTGACCCCGGATCCAGCCGGATCTCGAAGTTGGTGGCCCGGAGCACCCGTCGCCGGCTCACCACGATCGCGCGCTCCCTGCGCATGTCGGCCTCCCAGTGCTCGACCTGCATATGGTGACCACCATCGATCTCCAGCACGACGATCTCCCCGTTCGACAGCTCCCACTCGGCGTCGAGATAGCGGGAGCGGCCCGAGGGATCCCTCCGGCGGGCCTGCCGGGTCGGTGGCTTCAGGTTGAAGCGCCGGCACATGCGCGTCAGATCCTGTTCGCCGAGCGTGTGCGCACCGCCCGCCGCCTCCTGGACCGCGAGTCGCATGTAGGCCCGATGGCGGACCCGTCCGACCTCCTCGAGCGTCCGCTCGAGGTCGGCGACCGAGCAGATCCGTCGCTGGACGGCTGCCGTCACCATGAGGCACGCGAATCGCGGATACGGTTGCCACGCACCGGCGTCGACGGCCGATCGCGCGGGATGGGTACGCGGCGGACCGCCCCGTCTCATGATGTCGTCCGGCGATAGCCGCCGCGACTCGTGAATACGCACACCGGGCAGCGGCGTCGGGGTCGACCCACGCACGACGATCAGGTGGATCAGCGATGCCTCGGCCGCGATCGGGTCCATGCCGGCGAGCTCGAGCGCTGTGTGACTACCGATGGCGGCCGGCGGCGGCGCGTCGAGGACCGCAAGCCAGATGAGCTGGGCGCGGGTGGGAGGGGCGTTCTGGAGGAGGACGACGTTGTCTCCGATCGCGGTCCAGCGACTCGCTGTGACCTGCGCGGCGACGTAGCCGCGGGGGACATTGCAGGTGTCGAACTGGCGTCGGTGGATCGCTCCGAGCTGCCGGCGAGCAAGGCTCGCCAGGGCCGGAAGGTGTTCTGTGGCCGCGTACATGTCGGACATGCTCGGCCCGATATCGGCGTCCTCAGGTTCGCGGAATGCAATCTGTGGATAACTCCCCATTGCCCCCGAGTTGTCAGGTTCTCAGCGAGCTATAGCGCGCTGAGAACCTGACAACTCGGAGGAGGGGGGAGGTCAGGCGAGTGGGAGGGTGGGGCGGCGGGGGCCGGAGCGGACCTGGGCGAGGGCGGTGTCGAGGCCTGGGCGGACCGCGTCGAAGGGGAGCGCCCAGGTGCCGCGGGACTCGGCCTGCTCCGCCGAGACGCCGAGGCCGGCGAGCCGGCTGATCTCGCCCGAGACGGCCGCGACCCGGCCGCGCTGCTCGAACACGAACTCGCGATCCACCGGCGAACCGTGGCCCGGCACGGCCCGGGTGGTCGCGGTCATCAGTCCGATCAGGCCGTCCAGGGTGGCGGGCCACTCGTGCGCCCAGGAGTCCGCCCCGTACGAGGGCGGTCCGGCCGACTCCACCAGGTCGCCGGCGAGCACGAGATCGGCGTCCGGGACCACCAGGACCAGATCGCCGTCGGTGTGCCCGCGGCCGAGGTGCACCACCTCCACCCGTCGGCCGCCACCCAGGTCCAGGGCGGCGGCCAGCGCCAGCTCCCGGGTCGGCAGCGCCAGCTCGGTCGCGGCGAACCCGAGCCGATCCGCCTCCTCGGCCGCGGCCGCCGAGGCCAGCCGGGGACGTACGCTCTCGTGCGCGATCGTCTCCACCCCGGCGAAACCGGCCAGCCCGAAGGCGTGGTCGTGGTGCCAGTGGGTGGCGACCACCGCCGCCAGCGGCCGATCGGTGACCGACCCGACCGCGGCGCGCAGCGCCCGTCCCTGGGCGGGCGACGACCCTGCATCCACCACGACCGCGCGATCGGAACCCACGACCAGCGCGAGGTTGACGCCGGCGGGCTCGGCCACCAGCACGTGTACGCCCTGAGCGACCGCGTGCCAGTCGCCGAGCTTCGCTGCGGGGAAGGGTGTGCTCACCGCGATAGACTGGCACTCCGTCTGTCCGAGTGCCAAAGCGGACCCGGCGGCGACTCGATCCCGGAGGAGGTGGAGAACCCATGGACGACCGCAAGCTGCAGGTGCTGCGCGCCATCGTCGCCGACTACGTCTCCACCCAGGAGCCGGTCGGGTCGAAGGCGCTCGTCGACCGACACGATCTCGGTGTCTCGCCGGCGACCGTCCGCAACGACATGGCCGCGCTGGAGGAGGAGGGCTACATCACCCAGCCCCATACCAGCGCCGGCCGGATCCCGACCGACAAGGGCTACCGGCTGTTCGTGGACCGGCTGGGCAGCGTCAAGCCGCTGTCGCCGGCCGAGCAGCGGGCGATCGTGACGTTCCTGTCCGGGGCGATCGACCTCGACGACATCCTGCTGCGCACCGTCCGGCTGCTCGCCCAGGTGACCCAGCAGGTGGCCATCGTGCAGTATCCGACGCTCAGCCACTCCACCGTGCGCCACGTCGAGGTGGTGTCGCTGACCACCAGCCGGGCGCTGCTGATCCTGATCACCTCGACCGGCCGGATCGAGCAGCGGGCGCTGGAGCTGCCCGAGCACGACGAGCAGACGCTGGCCGAGCTGCGGGCCCACCTCAACGCCGCCACCGTCGGCAACTCCTCGACCCAGGCGGCCGCCCGGCTGCAGAAGCTGGTGGACGAGCTGCCGCCCTCGCTGTCGGTGATCGGGCAGGCCGGGATCGCCGCGCTGCTGGAGATGCTCGGCAGCGAGAGCTCGACCCGGGTCGTGGTCGGCGGGATGCCGAACCTGACCCGGTTCGGCCAGGAGTTCGAGACCGCGGTCCGTCCGGTGCTGGAGGCGCTGGAGGAGCAGGTCGTGCTGCTGAGGCTGCTCGGTGAGGCGAGCACCGACGGCGACGTCACGGTCCGGATCGGGCAGGAGAACCCGTTCAAGGAGCTGCAGACCACCTCGCTGGTCGCGAGCCCCTACGGCAGCCAGGCCGACGCCTTCGCCACCCTCGGCATCGTCGGTCCGACCCGGATGGACTACCCCTCGACCATGGCATCGGTCCGCGCCGTAGCTCGCTACGTCGGACGCTTCCTATCCGAAGGATGAATCAACACACGATGAGCTCGGACTACTACCAGATCCTCGGCGTGCCGCGAGACGCGTCGGCCGAGCAGATCAAGAAGGCCTACCGCCAGCTGGCGATGAAGCTGCACCCCGACGTCGCGACCGAGGCCGACGCCGGTGATCGGTTCAAGAAGGTCGCCGAGGCGTACGAGGTCTTGTCCGATCCGAAGAAACGCGACCTGTACGACCGCGGCGGCGACCCGCTCGGCGGCGGCATGGGCGGCGGGTTCACCGGCGGCTTCGGCGCCGGTGGGTTCGGCACCAGCGGCTTCGACTTCACCAACCTGGTCGACGCGATGTTCGGCCAGACGGCGTCGCGCGGCCCGCGGTCGCGGGTCCGCCGCGGTCAGGACGCGCTGGTCCGGCTGGACCTCGAGCTGGCCGAGGCGGCGTTCGGGATCACCAAGCCGCTCCGGGTCGACACCGCCGTGCTCTGCCCACGCTGCTCCGGTTCCGGCTCGGCCGAGGGCTCGGAGCCGGTGACCTGCCAGACCTGCCACGGTCAGGGCGAGGTCACCCACGTCCAGCGCTCGTTCATCGGCGACATCCGGACCACCCAGGCCTGCCCGACCTGCCGCGGCTACGGCACGGTGATCCCCGACCCGTGCCCGGAGTGTGCCGGCGACGGCCGGGTCCGCTCGACCCGCACCATCAACGTCAAGATCCCGGCCGGGGTGAGCACCGGCAACCGGATCCACCTGTCCGCGCACGGCGAGGTCGGTCCCGGTGGCGGCCCCGCCGGCGATCTGTACGTCGAGCTGAACGTCGCGCCGCACGAGGTGTTCCGGCGTGAGGGCGACGATCTCGAGGTGGTGGTGAAGATCCCGATGACGGCGGCCGCGCTGGGCACCGAGGTCGACGTCGCGACGCTGGAGGCCGATCTGCCCGACGCGAGCGCGGAGACGTCGACGGTCAAGGTGAGCGTGCCCTCCGGCACCCAGTCCGGCACCCGGATCGCCGTGGACGGCAAGGGAGTGCCGCGGCTGCGCGGTTCGGGTCGCGGCCAGCTCGGGGTCACGCTGCTGGTCCAGACGCCGACCCGGGTGGACGACGAGCAACGCGAGCTGCTCCGCCAGCTCGCCGAACTGCGCGAGGAGACGCGGCCCGAGGTGACGGTGCAAAAGCACGGACGGGGCGTGTTCGGCCGGCTGCGGGACGCCTTCGCCGGGCAGTGAGTACGAATCTTGAGTGATGCGGTCTTCCTGATCGAGGAGCTCGGCACACCAGCGATCGGCGATCGCGTCCGGCTGGACGGCCCGGAGGGGCGTCACGCCGTGAAGGTACGTCGGATCCGGGCCGGCGAGCAGCTGGTGATCGCCGACGGCCGGGGCCGCGGCGTCCGCGGTGCGGTGGTGGAGCTCGATGCCGGCGCGCTGAGCATCGAGGTGGCCGAGGTGCTGGTCGAGCCGACGCGACAGGTGCGGTGGGTCGCCGCGCAGGCACTGGCCAAGGGCGATCGCGACGAGCTGGCGATCGAGATGCTGACCGAGACGGGCGTGGACGAAGTGATCCCGTGGCAGGCGTCCCGGTCGATCTCCCGATGGGGCGCCGATCGGGTCGAACGGGGACTCACCCGCTGGCGGTCCACCGTTCGCGAGGCGGCCAAACAGTCCCGCCGGCTGCGGGTGCCCGAGGTGGCAGACCCGCTCGACACCCGTCGGCTCGCCGGGCGGGTCGCGACTGCCGCGCGCGCGCTGATCTTGCACGAGGAGGCGGGCGAACCGATCGGCGCGGTGAGCGTACCGGACGAGGGAGAGGTCTTGGTGATCATCGGGCCCGAGGGTGGTATCGCGCCCGGGGAGCTGGAGCTGCTGACCGGTGCCGGAGGACGCGCCGTGTCGCTCGGCGACACCGTGCTGCGCACATCGACTGCCGGCGTCGTCGCGCTGGCCGCGCTGAGGTTGCGATGACCGTGCGGATGGTGTGCCCATCGACAGGCTCAGGGCACGTGGTCGGCGACGTACGTGCCCTGAGCTTGTCGAAGGGCAGCCACCGATGAGCCCGATCAGGCTGGGCGCGCCCGAGCCCGTCGACCACCAGCGCCCGCAACGGATCTCCGCAGACCCGGGGTTCGGCTTCGAGGTCGGCAGCCGGCTCCCGGGGCAGCTGGGCCGAACCGGCGTGATCACCACCCCGCACGGGTCGATCCGCACGCCGGCCTTCGTCGCCGTCGGCACCAAGGCCACGGTCAAGTCGGTGCTGCCGGAATCGATGGCCGCGCTCGGCGCGCAGGCGGTGCTCGCAAACGCCTATCACCTCTACCTTCAGCCCGGCGCCGACATCGTCGACGGGGTCGGCGGCCTGGGCCGATTCATGAACTGGCCGGGTCCCACCTTCACCGACAGCGGCGGCTTCCAGGTGATGAGCCTGGGCGTCGGGTTCAAGAAGGTGCTCGCGATGGATACCTCCGGGCTGGCGAACGACGACGTGATCGCCGAGGGCAAGACCCGGTTGGCCGCTGTCGACGACGACGGCGTGACCTTCACCTCCCATCTCGACGGCAGCCGGCACCGGTTCACCCCCGAGATCTCGATGCGGATCCAGCACCAGCTGGGTGCCGACATCATGTTCGCCTTCGACGAGCTGACCACCCTGATGAACACCCGCGGCTACCAGGAGCACTCGGTGGGGCGGACCCACGCGTGGGCCGCGCGGTGCCTGGCCGAGCACCGACTGTTGACCGAGCAGCGCCGGCACCGGCCGTACCAGGCGCTGTTCGGCGTCGTCCAGGGCGCGCAGTACGAGGACCTTCGCCGGGCCGCCGCTCGCGGCCTGGCGCAGCTGGACGTCGACGGCCAGCGCTTCGACGGGTTCGGCATCGGCGGCGCGCTGGAGAAGGCCAACCTCGGCACGATCACGGGCTGGGTCAGCTCCGAGTTGCCGGAGGACAAGCCACGGCACATGCTCGGCATCTCCGAGCCGGACGACTTCTTCGCCTGCATCGAGAACGGCGCCGACACCTTCGACTGCGTCAACCCGTCCCGGGTCGCGCGCAATGCCGCCGTCTACACCCGCGACGGCCGGTTCAACGTGAACACCGCGGCGTCGCGCCGGGCGTACGTGCCGATCGACGACGAGTGCGACTGCTACACCTGCGCGAACTACACCCGGGCCTATCTGCACCACCTGTTCAAGGCCAAGGAGATGCTCGCCTCGACCCTGTGCACGATCCACAACGAGCGGTTCATCGTCTCGCTGGTGGACCGGATCCGGGACAGCATCGACGCCGGCAGCTTCGAGGCGGTCAGGGCCGAGACGCTAGGCCGCTACTACGACAGGTGACGGTGCCGAGAACGGAGTCGATCGTTCCGGTTACATCCCGATGGATCTACTCCGATCATGCGCACTGGCGAGATGATGGGGCCGGAGGGGAGATCACGGTGAGCATGACGGATCCCGACGGGAGCGCCGTGGCGGCGACCGAACCGGCGACCGGTTACGAGGACGCCGCCAGGCAGTACGCCGGCAGCCGGGGACCGTCGGTCCAGCAGGCGGCCGTGGTCCAGCACGCCCGGCTGCCCCGCTTCGGGGTGGTGGCGGCGATCGTGCTCGGCCTGGTGGCCAACGCTGCGGTGGCACTGACCCAGCTCCTGCCGTCGAGCGCGGAGACGGGGATCGTGCTCGGCATCATCGTGGTGGTGTCGCTCGGCGCCGGCGGTCTCGCCTGCCGCGGGGTCGGCGAGCTGCTCAACAGCCCGGGCTGGAAGGCATCCGGCTGCTTCCTGTGCGCCGCCGCCTATCTCGGCACCGCCACCGTGGCGCTGGTCAACGGTGTGCCGCTGATCTTCGACACGTAGCCAGGGCCGCCGCGTCGACCGATTTCGGGCGCGTTCCTGGTCAGCGCAAGCACAGAATGCCTTCGTAGCGGGACTGGCCGCCGGAGGTGGGTGAGAAGGTCCCGCTCGCTCGCAGTGCTCCGGTCGCCCCCGCGAGCTGGCCGGTGCCGGCGATGATGGTCTGCAGGTCGACGATCGGTCCGCCGTTGCCGGCCGCGAACGCGCCGGCGTTCTTGATGATCAGTGTTCCGTGCCGTTTCCCGATCGTTGCAGCGATGGTGGAGTCCGACGTGAACATGGCCACGCCGGTGGTCGGGGTGTCGGCGGTGGTAGTGATGCTGGTGGCTTGACCGAAGAAGGCGCCCTCGATCTGGCCCGTGTAGATGCCGGCGATGCAGAGGGCGACCGGTGACTGGCAATCGGCGCTGACGGCGTGCTCGGTGTAGCTGCCGCGGAGCTCCCGGCACGCGGAAGCCGCCTGGGCGGGATTGGCGGCGCCGAGAATCAGCGCGAGGGCGGCCGCGCCGGCACCGAGCGCGCTGCGGCGGAGGATCCGGGGCTGATGAGGCGTATCGATCTTCACGAGAGGTCCTATCGATGAGGTGGATGGTTGCTCGATGCTTGCTGTCCGCGGTGGCTGAGCACGCCCGCGGCGCGGACGCGTCTCCTGCCGGCGTGGGCCGACGACATCGGTCAGGTAGCCGCGATCCCGGCCGCGGTGGAGGGCAATCCGGACAGGCGGTCGACGCGGGTGAGATCGCCCGACTGGTCGACGGTCCAGCCGAGGAGGTGCCCGGAGTCGACATCGATCGCGTAGAGGTGTCGACCGTCGCGGGCGAGGTCGAGGTCTCGCAGTCCTGGCGCCTGGTCGTTCGCGACGTCGACGGCGGGTCCGCCCAGGGTCAGGCGGCCGTCGGCGGAGATGTCGTAGCGGGAGACCGCGCCGTCGCCATAGTTGGCGCCGTAGGCGAGCCCGCCGTTCGGGCTGACCGCGACCCAGCACAGCGCGGTTCGGCCATTGCGGACCGAGGTCGAGATGGGCGTCAGTGATCCGTTCGCCAGCGCGTACGACGAGACGGCCGACTTCTCCGCCGTACCGCCGAATGCCTCGGTCACGACGAGCACGCCGGTCGACGTGAATCCGAAACCGTACGGGGTGACACCTGAGGAGGCGTGAACGACCGGTTCGCCCAGGGCGCCCGAAGCCTCGACCGGGAAGACGACGATCCGGTCCGCCGCACGTTCGGTCACGACGAGATGGCTTCCGTCCGGGCTGAACCCGACCTGCGCGGGCGCGCCTTGGGGATCCCACTCCCGCCGCGGCCCGGGCGCCGGCTCCAGACCGGCGGATTGCCAGGTGAAGCCGGTCAGTGACGCTCGGGCGCTGTCCAGGACGTAGAGCAGACCGCCACGTTCGGTCACGCTGACCGGCGTACCCCCGGTCTCGGCGACGTCAACCAGAACCGGGCCGCCTTCGGTGAAAGCCAGGAGGCTGACATCGCCGCTCCCAGCGTTCGTCACGAACACCGCGTCGCCGCCGTGCGCGATCGCCACCGACCCTTGGGAGGCGAGGTGCGCCATTCCGCTGCCGGCGCCTCCGGTCTCGACCGGATCGGATTCGACGAGCGCGTCCGCTGTCGGGTCGCGGCGGAATGTCAGAAGCCGGTTTCGGTCCGGCTCGTTGCTCTGCACGAGCACCGTGTCACGTGCGGCGGTGGTGAGCAGATGGGGCATGACGTCCTCCATGGTGGGATCGAGCCGACCGAGCGCCGGTCACTGGATTTGTTCCGCGTAGGTCGCAAACCGTTACAGCCGCTTCGGCGTCGCGTTCGGCGGTGTGAGCCGGTCCGTGCTGCGTACGATCACCGTGTGGACGGGATCAACGACCTGGGTGGGCGCCAGGGTTTCGGGCCGGTGGTCGTCCAGCCTGGTAATCCAGGCCCTCCCGCGCGGTGGGAAGCCGCCGCCTTCGTGCTGTTCGGAGTGTTGGTCCAACATCTCGCGAACGCCAGCCCCGGTGCCCATCGCCATGCGGTCGAGCGGATGGACCCGGCAGACTACTTGACCGCGTCGTACTACGAACGGTGGCTGACCGCTCTTGCGACCCTGGCGGTCGAGTCCGGAATCGTCACGCGCGCCGAGCTCGAGGAACGCGCCGGCGGACCGTACCCGCTGTCCCGGCCGGGGAAGGCTGACACCATCATCGATCCGCCGGTCGGGCGCTCACGGTTCAGCGTGGGCGACCGCGTACGGGTTCGCAATATGCATCCGCCCGGTCACACTCGCTGTCCCGGGTACGTCCGCGGTCACGTCGGAGTCGTGACTCGGTGCGACGGCTGGTTCAGCATCCCCGATGTCGAGGCCCACTCCGTCCATCGAGTCAGCGAGGCCACCTACTCGGTGCGCTTCGACGCCGACGAGCTCTGGAACGACGGCCAGCCCGGCGTTACCGTGAACGTCGATCTATGGGACAACTATCTGGAGCCGGCATGAGCCAAGCCCGCGACGGCGACCATCACCACCCCACACCCCCGTCGCCGGTCGAGCGCCGCGCCGCAGCTCTCGAGGAGTTGTTGACCGAGAAGGGGCTCGTACCCGAGGGCTATATCGAAGCGGTCACCAGCTTCTATCAAAACGATGTCGGACCGATGAACGGCGCCAGAGCCGTCGCTCGTGCCTGGGTCGATGCCGGTTTCCGGGCACGCCTGTTGGAGGACGGTCCGGCGGCGTTGGACGAACTCGGTCTCGACTCGGACGAGAACTTCGTGGCGGTGGCCAACGAACCGGGTGTGCACAACGTCGTGGTCTGCACGCTGTGCTCCTGCTACCCCTGGGACGTGCTCGGGCTCCCGCCGGGGTGGTACAAGGAACCGCCCTACCGGGCGCGGATGGTGCGAGAGCCGCGGGTCCTGCTCGAAGAGATGGGCTGCGACCTGCCGGACGACGTCGAGGTCCGGGTCTGGGACAGCTCCGCGGAGGTGCGCTACCTCGTCGTGCCCGAGCGACCGGCCGGCACGGAGGAGCTGTCCGAGACCGAGCTCGCCGAGCTCGTCACCCGGGACTCGATGATCGGCGTGGCGCGGCTGTGAAAGCAGACCTCTTGGATGTCGACGGGATCGCGGCCCCGCCGCGCCGCAACGGCGAACTCGTCTTCGAGGCACCGTGGCAGTCCCGCGTGTTCGGCCTGTGCGCCGCCATCGTCCAGACCTGCTTCAACGGCGACCGCGAGCCGTTCCGACGGCAGTTGATCGCCGCGATCGCGGCAGAACCCGACCGCCCCTATTGGGACAGCTGGACGACCGCGCTCCAACAGTTGGTGTTGAACGCGGGGCTGCTCGATCAACATGCGATCGAGATGCGCATCGACCTGGCCACCGACCCCGAACCGCCGGTGTCCTGACCGCACTGGCAGCACCGTCAACTCGGCAAGGCTTTCCTCGCCGGCATCGAGCCGGCGCAGGATGCGTGGAGGAGTTCCGTCGGCGAAGCGGTGCCCGGCGGCGGCTCCGAGGTCAGCGCGACCACCTCGTGCCCAGCGTCCCACAGCAGAGCGAGCAGAGCGCGAAGGGCGGCCTGGTCGAGACCGTCCAGCAGCAGGGTGCAGTCGCCTGGACGGCCGATCAGGTCGAACCGGTCCGCGATCAGCTCGGCGAGCTGCGGCGAACAGGTCCACCGAAGGGTGATCGTGATCCGGGCAGGCACCACGCCAGTGTGCGGGTGATCGGTTCATTCACGGCACACCCCGCGCCCACAACCACCCGGGGTGGGCTGCCCTGGTTCAGAGTCAGATCAGGCCGAGCTCCCTCCCGGTCGCGACCGCCGCCGACCGCGAGTTCACCCCGAGCTTGCGGTAGAGGCTTTTGCTGTAGGCCTTGATGGTGTTGATCGACAGATACAGGGCGGCGCCGATCTCCCGCCGGCTTGCCGATCCCGCGAGCGCGCGCAGGATCGCCAACTCGCGGTCGGTCAGCGGTTCGACCAGTGCCCCGGACCGGATCGCCGTTCGCGCGGCGCCCCGGCCCAGCCGGTTCTCGGCATGCTCCAGCATCGCTCGCACGGGCGGGTTGATCGCCTCGTTGTCGGCGATCTCGCGGGCCTCGGCCAGGGCCGCGCGCGCGTCGGCCCGCGAACCGCAGGCGAGCTCGGCGTCGGCCAGGAACACGCGGCGGACGACCTGGGTGGCGACCCGCGATGCGCCGCCCGCGTCGCCCGCACGGACGAGCAGGTCACGCGCCTGAGTATGTCGTCCCTGCACGTATGCCGAGCGGGCCTGCACCAGCCGCAGCATGGCGGCGGAGGAGTCGGCCACCCGCCACTCGGCGTCCGCGCGTGACGCGAGCGGCAGCGCGTCGCGCAGGAGCAGCTCGACCTCCGTGGACCGGCCGAGTCGAAGGAGCGCGAATCCCAACAATCCGGCCAGCTGCAGCACCACGCCATCCGACCAGCCGGAGTGGTCGCGGGCGTCCCAGAGCCTGGTCAGCACGTCGACGGCCGGCCCGAACTGGCCGTCCCGCTCCAGCGCCGCACCGAGCGCGAGCAGCGCGGTCCGTGGTTCGGACTCACCCGCCACGCGCTCGAGGTCGACGGCAGTGCGGATCAGCGCCAGCGCCTCGGTGGTCCGGTCGGCCGGCGTCCCGATCAGCCCGCGCATCATCAGCAGCGCGGCCCGCGAGTCGCGCCAGCCCGCCGGCGGCGGCCCCGCGTCGAGCACTGCCTCGCACGCGTCCAGCCAGGGCCCGATCCGGTCGCGTCGGCCGCACGCCTCCGCTGCGTACGCCAGACCGAGGGCGAGCCCGGGGCCGACTGGTGAGCGCGGCAACGCGTCGCCGAGGGCGAGGTAGGAGCCGGTCAGGCCGTGATCGAAGAACCAGTTCTGCTGCGTCGCCAGCAGCGAGGCCGCACCCGGTCCGTCCCCGGCGCGGAGCAGGCAATGGACGGCTTCGTCCTGCAGCCCGTGGTCGACGAACCAACCGGCGGCGCGGCGCAGCACGACCAGTTGCCGGTCGGCGGCCGCGGCGGCCGGGGCGGCGTGCACCAGGGCCTGCCGGAACAGCTGGTGGCAGCGATACCACTCCCGGCGCCCGTCCAGGGTGGTGACGAACAGGCACGCGCGCTCGAGCCGGTCCAGGACTGCCGCCGAGCCGGTCGTGTCGAGCGCGACGTCGCACAGCGCGCCGGACAACCGTTCCAGCCCCGAGGTGGCGACCAGCAAGTCGGACTCGGCGGCGGTCAGTTCCGGCAGCACCTCGGCGGCGAAGTAGTCCAGGACATACCGGTCCGGCTCGGGGGCGTCTTGCCGACGTACGCCCTCGGTGCGGCCGCGCAGGGCCAGCCCGGTCAGCTGCAGTCCGGCCGCCCACCCCTCGGACCGGGCCAGGGCGTCGTCGGCCAGCCGGTCGTCGATCGGAGCCGCCACCAACGCCGTCAGCATGGCGGCGGCGTCGGAGCGGTCGAACCGCAGGTCGTCGGCGCGCAGCTCGGTGAGCTGCCCGCGCGCCCGCAGCCGGGCGACGGGCAGCGGCGGGTCCTGCCGGCCGGCCAGGACGAGACGGACGTTCGGTGGCAGGTAGCTGACGAAGTACTCCACCTGCTCGTGTAGTTCCCCGTTGCGCAGGGTGTGGAAGTCGTCCAGCACCAAGACGTAGCGCTCCGGCGACCCGGTCAGGTCGTTCAGCAGGGTGGGCACGGCCTCCTCCAGCGGGTCTGTGCCGGGCGAGAGCAGACGCTGCAGCGCCGCCGACCCGGCCGCATCGCTGACCGACCGAACGGCCGTGATCAGATAGCGCCAGAACCGCAGCGGTTCGTCGTCGCCCTCGTCGAGCGACACCCAGGCCACCCGGATGGCCGGGTCCAGGCGATCCAGCCAGCTGCTGAGCAACGTGGTCTTGCCCCAGCCCGCGGGCGCGACCACCAGCGTCAGCCGGCCGCCGCCGCCGGTCAACCGCTGCTCCAGCGCGTCTCGGCGCACCGTTCCCGGACGAACCGGCGGCACCGCCTGCTTGATCGCGAGCAGCGGCGCGACCGGCCGGTCCCGATTCATTCGCTCATTGTTCCGGAGTGACTACCCGGGGTGGAAGTCCGCGGCGGGTGGTGCGCCGGCACCCCGGCGGTCGCGAATCTGGCCCCGATCCGATCAAGCCGGACGATCGAGCCGGTGTTTTCAGGAGGCGAGCAGATGACCATGATCGACACCAGCGGACCGACCGAGGCCGCCGTCGCGAATCAGCCGTCGCGAATCAGCCGCCGCCGCGTGCTGCAGGTGGCCGGCGTCGGCGGCGCGACCGTGCTGGTCGCCGGCGGCGGCCTGCTGAGTTACCGCGCGCACGACACGGGTGCGCTGCGGCCCGGCAGCGGGACCGCGTACGAACCGTGGGACGGCTGGCGCGACGATCCCAGCCCGCTGGGCGCGGTAGCGGCCGCGGTGCTGGCCGCCAACCCGCACAACACCCAGCCGTGGACGTTCCGGGTGAGCGACACCTCGATCGAGCTGTCCACCGACGGCGGGCGGCGGATGCCCACCGTGGACCCGTACGACCGCGAGCAGCAGATCGGCCTCGGCTGCGCGCTGGAGAACCTCGTGCTCGCCCTCGACGCTCGCGGCTACCGGACCGAGGTGGCGACCGGTGCCGACGCCGACCACCCGGGGCGGCTGGCCGCGGTGGAGTTCCGGGCCGGTACGCCGGTGGCGTCCGCGTTGTACGAGGCGATCGGCGACCGGCACACCGATCGAGGGCCGTACCGTCCGGACCCCGTGCCGGCCGCGGTGCTGACCCAGCTGGGTGCTCACGACGACCTGGCCGGCGTCGGCCTGACGTGGATCGAGGATGCGGGGGACCGGGCCGCGCTCTCGGCCCTGCTGATCACGGCCACCGAGGCGATCATCGCCGATCGCGAGCAGTCGGAGGAAGCGTTCTCCTGGTTCCGCAGCGGGCCGGACGACATCGAGCGGCACCGGGACGGGCTGACCCTCGACGGTCAGGGGTTCGGGCCGGTCAAGCTGGCCGTTGCGAAGCTCCTGCCGCCGTCATCGCGCACCGACGGAGACGCCTTCTGGCTGGACCAGACCAGGACCGTTCACACCGCGACGGCGGCGGCATACGGCGTGGTCACCGCCGACGACGTCGACGACACCGCATCGCGGCTGGCCGGCGGCCGGCTGCTCCAGCGGATGCACCTCCGCGCCACGGTGGCAGGTCTCGGACTGCAGCCGATGAACCAGGTCACCGAACGGATCGACCGGGAACGCTCGCTCGGCCGGACTTCGGCGCTGGCGGCACCGCTGGCACGCCTGCTGGCCGATGGGGGACAGCCGCTGGTTGCGTTTCGGATCGGCTACCCGACCCGGGCGGCGCGGCGGAGTCCCCGGCGGCCGGTGAGTGCGGTGACGGCATGAAGGCGCGGGACGGCGCGAGCGGACGGACGCCGCGCGGGACCCGGCTGTTCACGACTTCCGGGTTCCTGCTCACCTTCGTCGCGGCCTGGGTGGTGCTGGACCGGCTGGCCCCGGCCCCCCCGATGCCCGTGCCGGCATTGGCGGCATTGATCGCGGCCGCCACCGTCCTGGTCCTCGGTCAGGTCATCGTGTTCCGCACGCCGCCGCAGGCCGCTCCGCGAGCCCTCGGTCTGGGCCGGCCGGTGCCGCGTGCGGTTCTGGTGGCGGTGCTCGTGGGTGGCCTGGTCGTGGCGACCTATCTGAGCGGCGCCGCCGTCCTCGACATTCGGCTCCAGCTCCGGCCACAGTGGCAGCTCGTCGCCCTCGGCGCACTTCTCTTCCACGGCCTGGCCGAGGAACTGGTCTGGCGCGGCTTCGTGTTCGGCCGGCTGCGCGACCGGTGGAGCTTCTGGCGCTCGGTCGCGGCGTCGATGCCGTTGATCGCGCTGACCCACGTGCCGGTCCTGCTGAGCTCGGGACCGCTGATCGGCGGCCTCGCGCTGACCTCGGCGGCGGTGACCTGCCTTCCGCTCGCATACCTGTGGGAGCGCGGCGGACGCACGGTGTGGGCACCGGCGATCCTGCACGGACTGATCGGCTGCTGGCAGGTCTTCGAGCGGACCTATCCGCCGGCCTTCTCGCTGGTGGTGCTGTTCGCCAGCATCGTCGTACCGCTGGTCGCCTTCGGGTTCCGCGACAGCTTCTTCGGCAGGGACGGAAACCGGAAAAATCAGTCGCCCACGCCGGTCAGCGCCATGCCCTAGCCTGGCGACCGTGGCCCGGCCGACCATTCTCACCGTCGACGACGACGCCCAGGTGTCCGCGGCGATCACCAGAGACCTGACGGTCCAGTACGGCGAGGACTATCGGGTGGTCGGCGTGACCTCGGGCGCGGAGGCGCTCGACGTGCTGGCCCGGCTGGCGCTGCGGGACGAACCGGTGGCACTGATCGCCGCCGATCAGCGGATGCCGCGGATGACCGGGATCGAGCTGCTCGCCCAGTCGCAGACCCACGCGCCGGAGGCAAAGAAACTGTTGCTCACCGCGTACGCCGACACCGAGGTCGCCATCGCCGCGATCAACGACGTGGGCCTGGACTACTACCTGCTCAAGCCGTGGGATCCACCGGCCGAGCGGCTCTATCCCGTGGTCGACGATCTGCTCGGCGACTGGCGCGCGGCCCATCCCGATCACACCGCCGACGTCCGGGTCGTGGGCAACCGCTGGTCCGACCGGGCCCACGAGCTCAAGTTGTTCCTGTCCCGCAACCACGTGCCCTACCTCTGGTACGACGTCGAGCGCGACGAGGAGGGCGAGCGGCTGCGTGGCCTGGCCGAGGCCGGGCCGGACGAGCTGCCCCTGGTGCTCGTGCCCGGCGCTCCGCCGCTTCGCTCGCCCGCGCTGGTCGACCTGGCGGGCGCGCTCGGCTTGCACACCACGGCCCGGCAGCCGCTGTACGACGTCTGCATCGTCGGCGGCGGTCCGGCCGGCCTGGCGGCGGCGGTGTACGCGGCCTCGGAGGGATTGAGCACCGTCGTGGTCGAGCGCGAGGCGCCGGGCGGACAGGCCGGGCAGAGCGCGGCGATCGAGAACTACCTGGGCTTCCCGCGCGGGTTGAGCGGATCGGACCTGACCCAGCGCGCGATCGCCCAGACCGGCAGGTTCGGTGCCGAGCTGGTTGTGGCCCAGGACGTCGTCGGGCTCGAGGTCCGCGGACCGGTGCGCGCCGTCCGGTTGGCCAGTGGCGACGAGATCGAGGCTCGCTCGGTGATCGTGGCGAGCGGCGCGTCCTATCGCCGGCTGGCCGCCCCGGGGCTCGGCGACTTCGCGGGCCGCGGCGTGTTCTACGGTGCGACCGCGACCGAGGCGGCCCAGTGTCAAGGTGAGACGGTGTATCTGGTCGGTGCCGCGAACTCGGCCGGCCAGGCCGCGTTGAACTTCGCCCGCTACGCGGAGCGGGTGGTGTTGCTCGTCCGGGGACCGTCGTTGGAAGCCACCATGTCGCGCTATCTGGTCCGGCGGATCGAGGAGCATCCTGGCATCCGGGTGCGGGTCTGTACCGAGGTCGTCGCCGCCGCCGGCGACGGACACCTCGAACGGCTCACCTTGGCCGATCGCGAGCACGGCTCGACCGAGGAGGTCGAGGCGAACTGGCTGTTCGCCTTCATCGGTGCCGCCCCCCGCACGGACTGGCTCGGCGCCGACGTCCGGCGCGACGACCACGGGTTCGTGGTCACCGGCCCGGAGATCGCCGCGGAGCACGCGGGATGGTCGCTGGACCGGCCGCCGTACGCGCTGGAGACGACCGTGCCCGGCGTCTTCGCCGCCGGAGACGTCCGGCTCGACTCGATGAAGCGGGTCGCGTCGGCGGTCGGCGAGGGCGCGATGGCGGTCTACCTCGTGCACCGCTACCTGGCGACGATCTGATGGACCCGGGTGCGATGGATGAGGCACCGATGGACGAGGCCCCGACCGACGCCACCGCGCCGCCGCCGGATCTCGCCGCGCTGCCCATCTTCAGCGGCCTCGGCCAGGCCCAGCTGAAGGCGCTGACGGCGGCGGGCACGCTGCAGCCGATCCGACCGGGGGAGCTGGTGTTCCTCGAGGGCGACCCGGCGGACGACTGGTGGGTGCTGGTGGACGGCTCGATCGACCTGCTGCGTCATGTCGGTCGCGAGGACACCCTGGTCGCGAGGATGGACGTGCCCGGCCGCTGGGCCGGCGGATTCCGTGCCTGGGACGAGCACGGGACCTATCTGGCAACCGGTCGCGGTGGACGGCCGGGTCACGTGTTGCGGGTGCCCGCCGACATCCTGCGTGACCGGTTCGCCGACTGGTTCCCGTTCGGTGCGCACCTGATCAGCGGGCTCTATCACACCGCACGCTCGATCGAGTCCACCGCGCGCGAGCGCAGTTCGCTGATCACACTCGGCACGTTGGCCGCCGGGCTGGCCCACGAGCTCAACAACCCGGCCGCCGCGGCCACCCGCGCCGCCGATGCGCTGGCCGACGCCAACCGCAGCGTGCTGTCAGCACTCGGCGCGCTGGCCGGGAACGGCATCACCTCGGCCCAGTTCGAGGCGCTGAACGAGCTGCGCCGCGAGTTGCGGCCGGCGTCCGGCTTCGTCGATGCCCTCGACCGGTCCGACCGGGAGCAGGCCCTGCTGGGCTGGCTGACTCGGCGCGCTGTCGAGCAGCCGTGGCAGCTCGCGGCCACGCTGACCGGCGCGGGCGCGGATCCGGGGTGGTGCGGACGGGTCGAGGACGTGCTGCCCGGGACAGAGTTGCAGCCGGCGCTGCGTTGGGTCGCGAACACGGTGGCCGTGGAGAGCCTGCTGACCGAGGTCCGGGAATCGACCGGGCGGATCTCCGCGCTCGTGTCGGCCGTGCGGTCTTACTCGCAGTTGGACCGGGCCAGCCGGCAACGGGTACGGGTCACCGACGGGCTGGAGAGCACGCTGGTGATGATGGCGCACAAGCTGCGCGGCGTGCGGGTCGAGCGGGACTACGCCGAGGACCTGCCCGAGATCGAGGCCGCCCCGGGGGAGCTCAATCAGGTTTGGACGAACGTGATCGACAATGCCGCCGACGCCATGGCGGGCGCCGGAGCGGCTGGTGAGGGAGTGGCCGGTGAGGGCGTGCTCCGGCTGACCGTCCGCCCCGAACGCGCAACCGGGTCGGTCGTGGTCGAGATCGCCGACACCGGACCGGGCCTGCCGGCGGACGTACGCGATCGGGCCTTCGAGCCCTTCTTCACCACCAAGGAGGTCGGCAAGGGCACCGGGCTGGGTCTCGACATCGCCCGCCGGATCGTGGTGGAACGGCATGACGGCACGATCGAGATCGACTCGGAGCCGGGCCGGACCGTCGTGCGGGTCACCCTTCCCGCCGAGTTGTCAGCTCCTCACTCGTGACATGTCACGAGTGAGGAGCTGACAACTCCTGAAAGACCGTGAGTTGTACGTCCGCCGGGGCGCTCAGCCGGGCGTTCAGCGAGTGCCACGGCGTCTCGGTCGGCGCGGCGATCACCTCGGCGCCGGCAGCAGCGAGGGCGCGGGTCACCTCGACCGCGTCGTCGACCTCGACCGCGACCCGCCAGGGCGGGCTGACCCCGGTGCGGCCCACCTCGGCGGTGTCGATGTAGTCCACCTGCTCGCGGTTGGACAGTTCCAGGGTGGCCCGACCGGCGTCCAGGATGGTCACCCGGGCGTCGCCGGTGGTGTAGGTCTCCTCCTCGCCCATGCCGAGCGTGTCGCGGTAGAACCGGACCGCGTCGTCGTAGTCCTCCGCCCGGACGACGAGCCGCAACTGCCGTACGGTCGGCTTCTCGGCGAGTGACGCGGCATAGTCGGGCTCGCGCCGCTTGATCGCCTTGATCACGACGTAGGTCACCGGCAGGAAGATCACCTCGACCGCCACCTTGTAGAGATAGCCGGTCACGGTGTAGCTGATCAGGCTGCTCCAGGTGGGAAACACGCCGACGAAGGCGATGAAGCAGAACAGCGCGGTGTCGGCGAACTCGCCGACGACCGTCGAGCCGACCAGCCGGATCCACATCCGGCGCTCGTTGGTCCGGTTCTTGATCTTGACCAGGACGTACGCGTTCAGGAACTGGCCGGCCAGATAGCCCGCCAGGCTGGCGATCACGATCCGCGGCACGAAGCCGAGTACGGCCAGGAAGGCGTCCTGGTTCTCATAGCCCGGCCCCGGCGGGGCCATCCCCACCACCAGGAACGTCAGCGACGCCAGCCCGGCCAGGAAGAAGCCCAGCCAGATCGCCCGCCGGGCCTGGCGCAGGCCGTACACCTCGGCCAGCACGTCGCCGAGGATGTAGGTCAGCGGGAACAGGAAGGCGCCGCCGTCGGTGAAGATGCCCTGGATGATCGGCAGCCCGTCCACCACGGTGATCAGCTTCGTGGCGGCGATGTTGGAGATCAGCAGCAGGCCGCAGAACAAGGCGACGACGACGGTGTAGATGCCGGTCGGATGTCGGACGTACCTCGGACCGGTCGTCGCGGGGACGGTGGAGGTCTGCTGCAGCGAGGTCACGCCGAGCACCCTATGCTCTCCGGGCTGCGCTCACCGGGCCAGCGCTCTCCGGGCCACCGAGCCGCTCTGGCAGGCTGGAGGACATGAGCGAGATCTACGAGAACGTGCCGGAGGAGACCGAGCAGCTGGACCAGGACCAGTTGCAGCCCGACACCAACCTGGACAACCGGGGGGTCGACGACGCGCTGGACGAGGGCTACTCGCCGCCGGAACGCTACTCCACCCTGATCCGGCACGGTGACCACGAGACGCTGGACGAGAGGTTGGCCGAGGAGGAGCCGGAGCCGGACGACCTCGACGACGACGGCTACGCCGACAACCTGGACGACGGCGAGGTCGGCGGGCAGCGAGCCGGGCGGTTGGTGGATCCCAACGAGGGGATCGGGCCGGACGAAGAAGGCGAGCTGTGGGGTGAGGACGTCGGGATCGACGGGGCCGCGGCCAGCGCCGAGGAGGCCGCCATGCACATCGTCCCCGACGGCGACTGAGACGGGCGCCGCTCCGTGCTGATCGACCTGACCGGGCGGACGGCCCTGGTCACCGGCTCCACCCAGGGCATCGGGCTCGCGATCGCGGCCGGCCTGGCTCGGGCCGGCGCCCGGGTCGGCGTCAACGGACGCACCGCCGAGCGGGTGGCGGCCGCGTCGGATGCCCTCCGGGCCGAGCTCGACGGCGGCGACCTGGTCGACGTGGCGGCCGACGTGACGAGCGCCGAGGGCGCCGCCCGCGCCGTGGAGCTGTGCGGCGAGGTGGACATCCTGGTCAACAACCTCGGCATCTTCGGCGCCGAGCCGGCACTGGAGATCGGCGACGAGGAGTGGCGGCGCTACTTCGACGTGAACGTGCTGTCGGCCGTCCGGCTGATCCGGTCCTGCCTTCCCGGCATGATCGGACGCGGCTTCGGCCGGGTGCTGAACATCGCCAGCGACTCGGCGGTGGTGATTCCGATCGAGATGGTGCACTACGGCGTCAGCAAGACGGCGCTGCTCGCGGTGTCCCGCGGCTTCGCCAAGGAGGCGGCCGGCACGGGGGTAACGGTGAATGCGGTGATCGCCGGCCCGACCCACACCGGTGGGGTCGAGGACTTCGTCTACTCCCTGGTCGACCGCGCGCTGCCGTGGGACGAGGCGCAGCGCGAGTTCATGCGGGCGCACCGGCCGCAGTCGCTGTTGCAGCGGCTGATCGAGCCCGAGGAGATCGCCAACCTCGTCGTCTACCTCAGCTCGGCCCAGGCCTCCGCGACCACCGGCGGCGCGGTCCGGGTGGACGGCGGCTACGTGGACTCGATCCTGCCGTGACCGGCTGGCCGATCACCGAGCCGTACGACGCGGGTCTGCTCGACGTCGGCGACGGGCAGCAGGTCTCTTGGGAGGAGTACGGCAACCCCGCCGGCAAGCCGGCGGTGTTCCTGCACGGCGGCCCCGGCGGAGGGATCAACGCCGGCCAGCGCCGGCTGTTCGACCCCGGCCGCTATCGGGTGCTGGCCTTCGACCAGCGCGGCTGCGGGCGCAGTCTTCCCCACGCCAGCGCGCCGGGCGCCGACCTGAGCACCAACACCACCTGGCACCTGGTGGCCGACATCGAGCGGCTGCGCGCCGCGCGCGGGATCGACCGCTGGCTGGTCTGCGGCGGCTCGTGGGGGAGCGCGCTCGCGCTCGCCTACGCCGAGACGCACCCGGAGCGTACGTCGGAGCTGCTGCTGCGCGGCGTGTTCACCTTGCGCCGCAGCGAGCTGGACTTCTACTACAACGGCGGGGCCGGTCAGCTGTTTCCCGATCGGTACGAGGCGTTCCTGGCTCCGCTCGGCGGAGGCGGGTTCCGCGGCGACGCGATCGCGGCGTATCACGAGCTGCTGTTCGATCCCGATCCGGCGGTGCATGGTCCGGCCGGGGTCGCCTGGAGCAGCTGGGAGGCCGCCACCATCACCCTGGAGCCGGATGAGGACCTGATCGCGAGCTTCAGCGAGCCCGCGTACGCCCTCGCGTTCGCCCGGATCGAGAACCACTACTTCGTGCACGGCGGCTGGTTCGTCGACGACCAGCTGATCGCGAATGCCGGCCGGCTGCGCGGCATCCCGGGCGTGATCGTGCAGGGTCGCTACGACGTGGCGACGCCCGCGGTGACCGCCTGGGACCTGCACCGGGCCTGGCCGGAGGCGGAGCTGCGGATCATGCCGGTCGCCGGGCACGCGTACGACGAGCCGCAGATCTTCGCGGAGCTGGTGGCCGCGCTGGATCGTTTCGCCGACCGCAGGTGAGCGCCGGGGGCGATTTCTCGGTTCAGATCGCCGATCCGGGTCTATAGGATGGGATGGCACCATCGTCGAACAGCAGTGAGGAATCCTGACCAGCTCCGAGTTCTCGGCACCGATCTCCGACCGCACGCCCCGTGACCCGTCGTCCGCCGCGGACCCCGCTCACGTCGAAGGACTGCGCCGGGTCACGGTTCCCGCCTCGATCGACATGGTCAACGTGCTGGGCCCCCGTGACTCGTTCCTGCGCATCCTGGAGCGCGAGCTCGAGGCCGACATCCACGTCCGCGGCAACGAGATCACCCTGACCGGGCCGCCGCACGCGCTCGCTCTCGGCGTCGACGTGGTGAACGAGCTGATCACCGTGCTCCGCACCGGCCAGGGGCTGACCGGCGACGCCGTCGAGCGGATCTGCAGCATGCTCGCGGCCCGCGAGGAGGCCCGGCCCGCCGACGTCCTGACCCACAACATCTTGTCCAGCCGGGGCCGGACGATCCGGCCCAAGACGCTCAACCAGAAGCGGTACGTCGACGCCATCGACAAGCACACCGTCGTCTTCGGCATCGGCCCGGCCGGCACCGGCAAGACCTACCTGGCGATGGCCAAGGCGGTCCAGGCGCTGCAGAACAAGCAGATCAACCGGATCATCCTGACCCGGCCGGCGGTCGAGGCCGGCGAGCACCTCGGCTTCCTGCCCGGCACCCTGAACGACAAGATCGACCCCTACCTGCGTCCGCTCTACGACGCCCTGCACGACATGGTCGATCCCGACTCCATTCCGCGGCTGCTCACCGCCGGCACGATCGAGGTTGCGCCGCTGGCTTATATGCGTGGCCGGGCCCAACCGGTCGACGAGCCGGTGCTCACCCCGGACGGATACCGGCCGATCGGCGAGCTCGAGGTCGGCGACCTGGTCGTCGGCGCGGACGGTCGCCCGACGCCGGTGCTGGGGGTGTATCCGCAGGGAGTCAAGGAGGTGTTCCGCGTCTCGACCCAGGACGGCGCCTCGACACTGGCCTGCGGCGAGCACTTGTGGTTCGTCACCACTCCCGGCGACCGTCGGCACGGCAAGGCCGGTCGGGTCGTCCGGACCGAGGAGATGATCGGCCGGCTGCGCGCGGCGCACCAGCGCCGGTTCGAGCTGCCGGTCGTTCGGCCGGTGCAACTGCCGGATCGAGACGTTCCGATCGACCCCTATGCGCTGGGGCTGCTGCTCGGTGACGGCTGTATCACGGGGAAGACCACTCCCAGCTTCTGCACCGGCGACCGAGAGCTCGCCGACGCGCTGGAGTCGGCACTCCCGGACATCGAGCTGGTGCCGAAGAGCGAACTCGACTATGTCCTTCGGCACGTGCACGGCCGACGCGGCGGCGTGATCGTCGCCAACCCGGTCACGGTTGCGCTCCGCGCGCTCGGGCTCCACGGAACCGGTTCACACACGAAGTTCGTGCCCCAGGACTACCTGCTGAACAGTGTCGACGTCCGGCTGGCTGTGCTGCAGGGTCTGCTCGACACCGACGGCGGACCGGTGCGCCAAAGCGGCCGTACGTGCCGGGTGCAGTACACGACCAATTCGGCCCGTCTCCGCGACGATGTGATCTTCCTCGTCCGCTCGTTGGGGGGTGTGGCCTATACCCGCACCCGGCTCGCACTCGGCCGCAAGCCGGGCTTTGCCCGGCGCCGCGAGGTCCCCTATCGGCACGACAGCCACGTCGTCGACATCCGGCTGCCGGCGGGCATCCCGCCGTTCCGGCTGCAGCGCAAAGCCGACGCCTATCTCCTCGCCGGCTGTGGCGGTCGCCCGCGACGCTACGTCGAGCGGATCGAGCCGGCCGGTCGGCGCGAGTGCGTCTGCATAGCGGTAGCCGCGGCCGACTCGTTGTACGTCACGAACGACGTGATCGTCACCCACAACACGCTCAACGATTCCTTCATCATCCTCGACGAGGCGCAGAACACCTCGATGGAGCAGATGAAGATGTTCCTCACCCGGCTCGGGTTCGGGTCCAAGATCGTGGTGACGGGCGACATCACCCAGGTGGACCTGCCCGGCGGCACCCGGAGCGGGCTGCGGGTCGTGCAGGGCATCCTGGACGGCGTGGAGGACATCTCCTTCTGCTATCTGACCAACCACGACGTCGTCCGGCACAAGCTGGTCGGCCGCATCGTCGCGGCCTACGACCGGTTCGAAGCCGGCGAGCCGGGGCCGCAACCGCGCTCCGCCAACCGATGATCGGCGGGCAGCGGTGACGGTCGAGATCAACAACGAGTCCGGGGTCGCGGTCGACGAGCCGGCGCTGGTCCGGCTCGCCACGTTCGCGCTGGAGCAGCTGCGGATCCATCCGCTGGCCGAGCTGTCCATCCTGCTGGTGGACGAGCCGACGATGACCGCGTACCACGTGAAGTACATGGGCGAGGACGGCCCGACCGACGTGCTGTCCTTCCCGATGGACGAGCTCCGGCCGCCGGACGACGACGAGGACCCGCCCGAGGGCCTGCTCGGTGACATCGTGCTGTGCCCGACGGTGACGGCCGCGCAGGCGGCCGAGCACGGCCGCACGGCGGCGGAGGAGACGGAGTACCTGCTGGTGCACGGACTCCTGCACCTGCTCGGGTACGACCACGCCGAGCCGGCGGAGAAGGCCGAGATGTTCGGCCTCAAGGACAAGCTGCTCGCGGCCTGGGCGACCCGTCGTCCCGACGCTGCGCGCACCTGATCCCGAACGCGGCACGACGGTGAACCAAGCCGACTGGATCCAGCTGGCGATTGCGTTCGTTCTGGCGACGTTCGCCGGCCTGACCGCCGCGGCCGAGTCCGCCCTGTACTCCTTCTCCAGCGCCCGGGCCGACCGGTTGATCGCCGAGGGCCACCGCGGCGCGGTCAAGGTCCGCAAGATCGTCGACGACCCGCCGCGCTATCTGAACACCGCCCTGTTCGTCCGGACGGTGCTCGAGGTCGTCGTGATCGTGCTGGTGGCGCTGGTCGTGTTCGGCATCTTCCCCGAGACGTGGGAGCGGGTGCTGATCACCGCCGGCTCGATGATCGTCGTGTCCTACATCCTCTGGGGCGTCGCGCCACGGACGATCGGCCGGCAGCACCCCGACCGGGTGGCGTGCGCCGCGGCCGGTCCGCTGGTCGCGCTGACCACCGTGCTCGGGCCGCTGCCCCGGCTGCTGATCCTGATCGGCAACGCGCTCACCCCCGGCAAGGGATTCAGCGAGGGCCCGTTCACGACCGAGGCCGAGCTGCGCGAGCTGGTCGACCTGGCCGAGGCGCGGGAGCTGATCGAGGCCGAGGAACGCAAGATGATCCACTCGGTCTTCGACCTCGGCAACACCATCGTCCGGGAGGTGATGGTGCCACGGACCGACATGGTGTTCATCGAGGAATACAAGACGTTGCGCCAGGCCGTGTCGCTGGCCCTTCGCTCCGGCTTCAGCCGGATCCCGGTGATCCGGGACGGCATGGACGACGTCGTCGGCGTGCTCTATCTCAAGGACGTGATCAAGCGGGTCTACGACTCGCCCGACACCCAGACCACCGAGCGGGTCACCTCGCTGATGCGGCCGCCCGTGCTGTGCCCGGACTCCAAGCCGGTCGACGCGTTGCTGAAGGAGATGCAGCTCGAACGGGTGCATCTGGTGATCGTGGTGGACGAGTTCGGCGGGACCGCCGGGATGGCCACCATCGAAGACATCCTGGAGGAGATCGTCGGCGAGATCACCGACGAGTACGACGAGGAGAACACCGACGTGGTCAAGCTCGGTGACGGCCGCTACCGGGTCTCCTCCCGGCTGGCTCTGGACGAGCTCGGCGAGCTGTTCGGCGAGGAGCTGGACGACGAGGACGTGGAGACCGTCGGCGGCCTGATGGCCAAGGTGCTGAACAAGATCCCGATCGCCGGCTCCACGGTGAGTTACGAGGGGATCGAGCTGATCGCGGAGCGCCCGACCGGGCGGCGCAACCGGATCGGTACGGTGCTGGCCACCTGGATCGGCGATCATGACCAGGACACCCCGACCGACGCCCGCAGTGTCGAGGCGGCGACCCAGATCACCCGGGTGGTCGGCACCGACGATCAGCCGGCAGAGGACCCGAAGGCGCGTCGCGCCGACGAGGACGAGGAGCGAGGACGCGGCCGTAAGGCCGGTCGAGAAGACAAGGCAGGAAAGAAAGCGTCGTGAGCGAATCCCAACCGCTGAGCCCGCCGACCCCCGACGATCCCGAGGATCGCAAGATCATCACCCTGGCCCGCGCCTCGCGCGCCCGGGCCGGGACTGCGCAGGGGGCCTGCGTCCGCGACGGCGACGGGCGGACGTACGCGGCAACGAACGTCGCCCTGGAATCCCTCACCCTGTCGGCGATCCAGTTGGCGGTGGCAATGGCGGTGTCCTCCAGCGCGCCCGGGCTGGAGGCGGTCGCCCTGGTTGCGGACGACGACCCGACGGCTCCGGAGTTGGCGCTGGTCCGCGAGGTCGCGAGCCGCCCCGTCGTCGTCTGGCTGGTCGGAAGCGACGGCGCGGTCCGCGATCGGGTGGAGGCCTGAGGAATGAGCGAACCTACGACGGACATCGGCTCGGCGACCCCGGTCCCGGCCGGATTTCGCTCCGGTTTCGCTTGCTTCGTCGGCCGGCCGAACGCCGGCAAGTCGACGCTGACCAACGCCCTGGTCGGGACCAAGATCGCGATCGCCTCGTCCCGGCCGCAGACCACCCGGCACGCCGTTCGCGGCGTGGTGCACCGTCCGGACGGTCAGCTGGTGCTGATCGACACCCCGGGGCTGCACAAGCCGAGGACGCTGCTCGGCGAGCGGCTGAACGACCTGGTCCGCGCCACCTGGACCGAGGTCGACGTGATCGGGGTCTGCCTGCCGGCGAACCAGCGGGTCGGTCCGGGCGACACCTATCTGGTCGGCGAGATCGCCGCGCTCAAACGGAAGCCGAAGCTCGTCGCGATCGCCACCAAGTCCGATCTCGTCTCGGCCGAGCGGATGGCACAGCACCTGCTCGCCATCGCGGCGATGGAAGCCGAGCTCGGCATTGAGTGGACCCACATCGTGCCGGTGTCGGCCACCAGCGGTGAGCAGCTGCCGCTGCTGGCCGACACGCTGCTTGCCCTGCTGCCGGAGGGGCCGCCGCTGTATCCGGACGGCGAGATCACCGACGAGCCCGAGGAGACGCTGGTCGCGGAGCTGATCCGGGAGGCCGCGCTGGAGGGCGTCCACGACGAGCTGCCGCACTCGATCACCGTGGTGGTGGAGGAGATGGGTCTGCGCGAGGGGCGTGACCCGGACAAGCCGCTGCTGGACGTGTACGCCTCCATGATCGTCGAACGGGACTCGCAGAAGGGCATCGTGATCGGCCACCGGGGCAGCCGGCTCCGCGACATCGGCGCCGCGGCCCGAAGCCAGATCGAGGCGATGCTCGGCACCCCGGTCTATCTCGACCTGCGGGTGAAGGTGCTCAAGGAGTGGCAGCGCGACCCCAAGCACCTGAGGCGACTCGGCTTCTGACGGTCTTCTCCGAGGCGGCGCCGAGGCTGCGCGGAGAGGGCGATGAGTTCCGGTGGTCACCGGTGTCTGTATCGCTGACCGACGAGCAGAACGAAAGGGGAGGCGACGTGACGACGACCGGATGGACCGCGGAGACGGCAGCGGGGGAGTACGCGGACGTGAACGGGATCGAGCTCTACTACGAACGGCGCGGCACCGGGAGCCCGATCGTCCTGCTGCACGGCGGCCTCGGCTCTGGTGAGATGTTCGGACCGATCCTGCCCGCGCTGATCGAGCGGCACGAGGTGATCTTGGTCGACCTGCAGGGGCACGGTCGCACCGCGGACGTCGACCGCCCGCTCGATGTCCGCACCATGGCCGACGATGTCGCCGCATTGATCGACCACCTCGGCCTGGACCGCCCCGACGCGGTCGGCTACTCCCTCGGCGGCGGCGTCGCCTGGCAACTGGGGTTCCGACACCCGGAGAAGATCGGGCGGATGGTGACCGCGTCGGCGAACATCCGTCGCAGCGCGATCTATCCGGACATGCTGGCCCAGCAGGGTCAGGTGAGCGCGGCGGCCGCCGAGTTCATGAAGGACACCCCGATGTACGAGCTGTACCAGCGGGTGGCACCGCGCCCGGAGGACTTTCCACGGCTGCTGGACAAGATCGGCGCGGCGATGGCGGTGGACTTCGACTTCACCGAGGAGGTCCGGTCGATCAAGGTGCCGACGCTGGTGGTGGCGGCCGACTGCGATATGGCGCCGCCGAGCCACTACGTGGAGGTGTTCGGGCTGCTGGGCGGCGGCGAACGCGACGGCGGCTGGATGGGGGAGGGTCGGCCCGGGGGTGGTCACCGTCTCGCGATCCTGCCCGGCCTGACCCACTACAACGTGTTCAGCTCGCCGCTGTTCGCCGCGGTGACACTCGACTTCCTCTCCTGACCGCCGAGCAGGTGGTGCCCACCGGGGAGGTCGGTTTGTTGCTCACCTCCGCGTCCTCGGGACGGTCCGTTCCCATCTGTTGACGCTCGAACGAACCGGTGGCAATTTGATCGGCATCGCTGGGGAGGGCGCATGCGCAGAGCTGCCTGGATCGTCGTCTGTTCGCTCGTCGTGGCCATGGCCGGTGTGGGTTCGCCGGCCGGCGCGGTGCCGCCGAGGGGACCCGCGCCCGGCGCACCCGGGATCGGGGACGCCTATTACCCCTTGGACGGCAACGGCGGCTACGACGTGGCCCACTACGACCTGCGGATCGCGTACACGCCGAGCGGGCACCGGCTCCGCGGGACGGCCGCGATCCGGGCCACGGCGACCCAGTCGCTCTCGCGGTTCGATCTCGACCTGCACGGGCTGAGCGTCGATGCGATCAGCGTCGACGGCCGTCGCGCGAGCTGGCACCGCACGGGCGACGAGCTGCAGGTGACGCCCGCGCGGCCGCTGGCCAAGAGAACCGACTTCACGGTGGTGGTTCGCTATCACGGCGTTCCCGGTCAGATCGAGGACAGCAGCGGGATCGTCGGAGGCGTCTTCCCGACCGCCGACGGCGCGATCGTCATCGGCGAGCCGCACGTCGCGTCGACCTGGTTCCCGGTCAACGACCATCCGCGCGACAAGGCGAGCTATCGGTTCCAGGTGAGCGTTCCCAGGGGCCTGGAGGTGGTCGCGAACGGTCGCCTCGCCGGGGTGCGCCACGGGAAGCGTACGACGACGTGGACCTGGGTGGAGTCGGCGCCGATGGCGTCCTACCTGGCCACCGCAACCATCGGACAGTTCAAGCTGACCGAGCGGCATGCCGACGGGATCGAGTTCCGGGATGCCATCGATCCGGTGCTGTTCCGCCGGACGACGCCACGGACCGGCTCCATGTTCGCGACGTCGGGCGCGTACGACAACGCGTACGAACGGCTGAGCAGGGTGATCGACGTGCCGGCGTCGGGCGGACGGTTGTCCTTCTGGGTCACCCGGGACACCGAGCCGACGTACGACTTCTTCGTCGTGGAGGCACACCCGGTCGGCAGCGACGCCTGGACGACGCTGCCCGATCTGAACGGACACACCGACACCTCGACCGGCGCCAGCTGCCCGGGGTGGCTCGCGGAGACGCACCCGTTCCTGACCCACTACCAGACCGCCGCCGGCGACGAGTGCGTGCCGGCGGGGACGACCGGCTCGTGGCACGCGGCCACCGGCCCGAGCGACGGGTACGAGCAGTGGAGCGTTGACCTCTCCGCATACCGCGGGCAGCCGGTCGAGGTTGCCCTGAGCGTGATCAGCGACCCGAGTTTCGCCTTGTCGGGCGCGTTCGTGGACGACGTCACCGGCCCGGGCGGCCAGGGCAGCACCTCGTTCGAGGCCGACGGTGATCAGCTCGACGGATGGACGTTCGGCACCGCGCCGGCCGGGGACCCGGACGACACGGGCAGCTGGAGCGTGACCGATCACGACCCGGGGACCACGATCGGCGAGAACGCCCAGGCGGTGTTCGCCCGCGAGCCGGAGATCCTGCGCTTCCTGGCGTCGCACCTCGGTCCGTATCCCTTCAAGCAGGCCGGCGGGATCGTCGACGACGACCCCGGGCTCGGCTATGCGCTGGAGAACCAGACCAGGCCGATCTATGCGAAGGGCTTCTTCGCCGGACCGTTCGGAACGGATCCGTCGACGGTGGTGCACGAACTCGCGCACCAGTGGACCGGCGACAGCGTCAGCGTCGATCGCTGGCGAGACATCTGGTTGAACGAGGGGTTCGCCACCTACATGGAGTGGTTGTGGTCGGAGGAGCACGGCGAGGGTTCCGCGCAGGATTACTTCGACGCGTTCGCGTCGAACATTCCGGCGGACGACCCGTTCTGGTCGGTGGTGATCGGCGACCCGGGGCCGGACCTGGTGTTCGACAACGCGGTGTATTACCGCGGCGCGATGACCCTGCAGGCGCTGCGCACCAGGATCGGCGACGAGGCGTTCTTCCGGCTGCTGAAGCGCTGGACGACCCTGCACGCCGGTGGGAACGCCACCGTCGGGCAGTTCGAGGCGCTCGCGGAGCGGTTCTCGGGGCAGAACCTCGACGGGTTCTTCCGAACCTGGCTCTTCACCGGTGAGAAGCCGGCAGGGATCGAGCCCGTCAGCACCAGCGCCCGGACGGCTCGAGTCTCCAGCGCGGTGGACCAGCGGGTCATCGTGTCGCTCAAGCGATCCGCCGGCCGTCGCTGAGATTCCACCGGAAGTGTCCGTCGTCCAGCACCAGATCCGTGCCGAGCGACGGACAACTCAGGCCAGGTTGCGCTCGTACATGGCGAAGACGCGGGACAACCGATAGCCGATCGACTCGTTGACGTTGATCATGTAGCTGTTGTCCGCGTTGTTCCAGGTCTCGACGACCTCCACCTCGGGTTCGGCCTCGGCGAGCCAGCGCATCATCTCGATCTTGAGCAGCAGGCCGAGCCGGTGACCGCGATGATCACGGTGGACCGCCGTGTCGCCCTGGCTGGCCCGCCCCGGCCGCAGCGGGTTGACGACCATCAGGGTGTGCCCGCCGAGCCGGCCGGTGGCGCGGTGCCGGGCCGCGATCCGATAGACCCGGTCGCCGCGACCGTCCCGCGCCGCCTCGATGTCCCTCAGTCGAGGCAGATCGAACACCTCGTCCTCATACGTCAGCTCGCCCATCGGGGCGTCGTTGATCGCGGCGGTGACGTCGACCAGGTCGGCAAGGATCGCCTCCGGCACGGGCGGGACGTATCGCTCCAGCTCGTAGTCGGCCGCGGCCAGCCGGGCCTGCTGCAGCAACCGGTCCAGCTCGGCGGAGTCCACGTCGGCGAGCCGCTGCCGGCGCCGGGCGTCGTGGCTGGCGTAGTGAAAGCCGCGCTGCTCCAGGAACGCCCGGGCCGGCTCGTCGTCCTCCGCGGTGCCCAGCCAGATCGTGGTCCGGCCGGACTCGCGGGCCCGGCGGACGGTCTCCTCGACCATCGCCGTGCCGTGGCCCCGGCGGCGGTGGTCGGGATGCACCGTGATCTCGGCCCAGACCAGGTGTCGGTTGTCCCGGGTCGGCAGCTGGACGTCGAGCACGCCGACCGGGGTCTCCGCTCCGTCCGGGAGATACAGGTAGCGCTCGTGCGGCTGCAGGTCCCAGCCGAACTCCAGCCAGCGGGCGGACAGCTCGGCCACGTCGTCGAACGCGTCGGGATCGTCGACGCTGCGAGCGGTGTTCAGCAGATCGACGGCAGCCGTGACGGCGGCGAGGTCGTCGGGCTTCACGCGTACGTAGGGCATTGGACCAGGGTGCCCGAGCCGACCGACGGGTTGCCACCGGTTTTCCGGTGCCGCCGGCGCTCCTGCGATACCGGCGGCCGATGGGGCGTTTCCATCTCCAGCCGGATGGGCTATGGTGGCCACATGGCTAGCGCCGAGCGCTTCGTTGCGCTCCTCCTTCGCTGCCGCAGCGGGGCCCGCTAAGGGCCGGCATCCTCGCTGCGGAGACTTGCCGTGCCGTCGAGCATTCCGTTCCGGCCCGAATCCACCCCCAGCAGCGAGGACTCGATGAGCACCACCAGCAACACTCCGGACAGCAGCTTCGGCACCCGGCCACAAGCCGTTCCCGTGCAGAAGCCGAGCCCGATGCCGTTTTCGCGCTACCGCGCATACACCCCCGTCGACCTGCCCGACCGCACCTGGCCGAGCAAGCGGATCGATCACGCCCCACGATGGCTGAGCACCGATCTGCGCGACGGCAACCAGGCGTTGATCGACCCGATGACCCCGGCGCGCAAGCTCAAGATGTTCGAGCTGCTGGTGTCGATGGGTTACAAGGAGATCGAGGTCGGCTTCCCGTCGGCCAGCCAGACCGACTTCGACTTCGTCCGGCAGCTGATCGAAGAGGACAGGATCCCCGACGACGTCACCGTCTCGGTGCTGACCCAGGCCAGGGAGGACCTGATCGAACGCACCGCCGAGTCGCTGGTCGGGGCCAAGACCGCCACCATCCACATGTACAACGCGACGGCGCCGCTGTTCCGCCGCGTGGTCTTCCGGGTGGACAAGGCCGAATGCCTGGCGATCGCCACCCACGGCACCGAGCTGGTGATGAAGTACGCCGAGGAGCACCTGGGTGACGTTGAGTTCGGCTACCAGTACTCCCCGGAGATCTTCACCGGGACCGAGCCCGAGTTCGCCGTGGATGTCTGCAACGCGGTGATGGACGTCTGGCAGCCGAGCGCCGGCCGGGAGATCATCCTCAACCTGCCGGCGACGGTGGAGATGTCCACGCCGAACACGTACGCCGACCTGATCGAGTGGTTCGGCCGGCACGTCCGCAACCGCGACCACGTCGCCATCTCGCTGCACCCGCACAACGACCGCGGGACGGCCGTGGCCGCCACCGAGCTGGCCATGATGGCCGGGGCCGACCGGGTCGAGGGCTGCCTGTTCGGCCACGGCGAGCGCACCGGCAACGTCGACCTGGTCACCCTGGGGATGAACCTGTTCTCACAAGGAATAGATCCCAAGATCGACTTCTCCGCCATCGACGAGATCCGTCGGACCGTGGAGTACTGCACGAACCTGCCGGTCCACCCGCGCCATCCCTACGCGGGCGACCTGGTCTACACCGCCTTCTCCGGCTCCCACCAGGACGCGATCAAGAAGGGCCTGGAGGACCTGGACCGGCAGGCCGCCGAGCGCGGCATCGGCGTCGCCGAGCTGGAGTGGGAGGCGCCGTACCTGCCGATCGACCCGCACGACGTCGGGCGGACGTACGAGGCCGTGATCCGGGTCAACTCGCAGTCCGGCAAGGGCGGCGTGGCCTACATCATGAAGTCCGAGCACCACCTCGACCTGCCGCGCCGGCTGCAGATCGAGTTCTCCCGGGCGGTCCAGAACCACACCGACGCCGGTGGTGGCGAGGTCACCCCGGACCAGCTGTGGGACGTCTTCCAGCGCGAGTACCTGGCGCCGGACGAGCCGCTCAGGCTGACGAGCGTGCAGGCCGCGTCGGGCAGCGGCCGGCGCGACTCGGTCACCGCCACCGTGGTGAACGACGGGGTGGAGCGGACGATCACCGGCGAGGGCAACGGCCCGGTGTCGGCGTACGTCGACGCCATCTCATCCCTCGGCCACCACGTCCGGGTGCTGGACTATACCGAGCACGCGCTGAGCGCGGGCGGCGACGCGCTCGCCGCAGCGTACGTCGAGTGCGAGATCGCACCCGTCGAGGGGCTCGGTGACGAGGACAGTGAAGTGGTCTGGGGGGTGGGCATGGACGCGAACATCGTCACCGCCTCGCTCAAGGCTGTCAGCTCGGCGGTCAACCGAGCCCGTCGCTGACCGACCTGTCCCGGTTTGAGCCGGTTCGGCTGATCGACAGGTGAAGATAGGACCGTGCCGCTGGTCCTGCGCAGCATCCTGCACCGCCCATCCACGGTGGTGTTGCTGTTCTCGATCTCCGCGGCCGCGGTGCTCACCTCCGTGCTCGGCCCGCTGGTCTCGCGGGCCGTGCACGAGTCGGCGCTCGACGACGCGCTGAGCGCCGAGCCGGCCGCCGCCGCGATCGCGGTTCGTGCTCCGTTGGACCGGCTGAACCCGACCACCCTCGACCACACCCCGGTCGACACGGTCGACGGCGTGCTCGGAGCCGGCCGCGCAGCCGAACCCGATCTGTGGCAGGAGCCGACCCATTTCCTGATCACGGCGGCGAACGTCGGCTGGCTGCCATCCACCGCGCGGGCAGGGACGGAGACGATCGGGTCCCGCGTCACCGCATCGGAGTCGCCGTGTCGGGGTTTCGTCCTCAGTGCCGGAACCTGCCCGGCGGCGGCCGGGCAGGTCCTGCTCAGTGACGCCGACGGCCGACAGCACGAGGTCGGCGTCGGATCGACGGTGATCCTGACCGCGCCCGACTCGGCTCCGCTCCGGCTCCGGGTCACCGGCCTGTACGACCCCGAGCGCTCCGACCAGGCCCCGTTGCTGCGGCCCGGCACGGACGCGGGCGCGCTGGCCCAGGTGACCGGCGATCCGCTGGTGGTCACGACCGATCAGGCTCAGGCGATCAACCTGCCCTACCGGGTGCAGGGCCGGCTGCTGCTGCGACCGGACCGCTCGATCGCGGTAGCGGACGAGCCGGCGCTCCGCGCGACGGTGGCGGCGATCATGGTGTCGATGGCCGGGCAGAGCACCGTGCTGGAGTTCGACACCGATCTGGACACGCTGCTCGATCGGGTCGACGCCCAGTCGGGGTCCGCGGGTGTGCTGATCACGGTCATCGTGCTGCAGGCGGTCGCCCTGGCGCTGTTCACACTGGCGATCGTGCTGCAGCGGGTGGCGCGAGCCCGGTCGGCGGAGTGGAGCCTCGGCCGGCTGCGCGGAATCCGGCGGACGCGGTGGTTGGGCTCGATCTATCTCGAGCCGGCGCTGGCGCTGCTGCTCGGCGCACCGGTCGGTCTCGCGCTCGGCGTGCTCGGCGCTGGCCTGATCGCGGCCCGAGAGCTGCGGCCGGGCACGCCGGTGGACGCGTGGCGCGGTCCGGTGCTGCTCGCGGCCGGGGCCGCGGTGCTCGGCGCGCTGGCGGCGCTGGTCGCGGTGAGCCTTCGCAGCGTCCGCCGTCCGCTGGTGGAGCAGATCCAGCAGGCGTCGGAGAGCCGCCGGTCGAGCGTGCCGGGCGCCGTCGCGCAGGCCGCGGTCGTGGTGCTGGCGGCGGCCAGCCTGTACCAGTTGCTGACCGGCGGCGCGCTGGGCAGCACCGGGTCGCGGCTCGGCCTGCTCGCACCTGCCGCCTGTGCCTTCGCGCTGGCGGTGATGGTGGTCCGTGTCGTGGTGATCGCGGTCGGCCGGATCACCGCGCGGCCGGCCCGCGGCCGGGCGGCGCTGGTGGTCGGTCGGCGGGCGGCTCGGGTGCCGTCGTCGCTCAACCCGGCGGTGGTCATCGCCGCCGGGCTCGCCCTTGCGCTGTTCGCGGGCCAGACGTGGTGGCTGTCGAGCCGCAACCAGGACCTGAAGGCGGCCGCGACGGTCGGCGCCGGCAGCGTGCTGACCGTCACGGTCCCGCCCGAGGTCGATCTGATCGCCGCCGTCGATCGCGCCGATCCGGGCGGGCATCAGGCGATGGCAGCGATGGAGCGGATCGGCTCGTCCAACGGCGGCACCTCGCGGATCGTGGCGGTGGACAGCGACCGGTTCGCCGCGGTGACGACCTGGCGGCCCGAGTGGTCCGATGTGGAGGATCTGGTCGGCAGCCTGCAGGGGCCGTCGCGGACCGCACCGGTGATGCTGCACGGTAGCCAGGTCACGGTTCGGCTCACCGACGTACGGGTCGGCGTCACGGTCGGAGTCAGTCCGGGATCCGGGCGCGCGTTCGACATTCCGGTCGCCCAGCTGCGGCCGCCGAGCCTCTCCCTGATCCTGGACACAGGCGCAGCCTGGGAACATGTCCCGCTCGGCCCCGTCGGTGGGGACGCCGGGGGTGACGGCATCCGGCGGTCAGCGATCCACTGCGCGACGGCATGCCGAGTGGTGGGATTCCAGCTCGAGTCGAGCGAGGGCTCGGCCTATCAGGCCGGCTTCGTCGTCGCCGAGATCCGGACCGACGCCGACACCGCGGCGTCGATCCGGTCCTGGCTGACCGATCCGCACGGGTGGCAGCAACGCGTCGCCGACCAGGACTCGCCGGCGCCGGTCGCCGGTGCCGCACCCGCGGCCGACCCCGGCGGCCTGTCGGTCCGGGCCTTCGACCAGCAGGGCGGGCTGCCCACGATGGTGTCGCGGACCGACGCGACCGACCCGATGCCGGCCTTGCTCGGCCCGACCGTGCAGCAGGTCGGCGTTGCCGGTCTCTCGGGCGTCGCGTACGGCACCGGTCTGCCCGGCCTGAGCCAGCTGATCGAGGTCGCCGGCCGGGCTCAGGTGCTGCCCCGCTCGCTCGACGACGGTGTTCTGGTCGATCTGCGCAACGCCCGCTGGACCAGCGACCCGAGCCAGAACCAGGCGGTCAGCGAGGTCTGGCTGGCCCCCGGCGCGTCCGGACAGGTCGTCGATTCCTTGCGACGGCAGGGAATTCGCGTGCAGAGCGTCGAGCGACTGGCCGACGTCCGAGCCGACCTGCGCGCCCAGGCGGTGACCCGAGGTACGGCGGTCGCGGGCTGGGTCGGCTACGCGGCGTTGCTGCTGGCGCTCGCCGGGCTGGTGGCGTCCCGGGTCGCGGACGCCGTCCGTCGCCGTGCCGACTGGGCGTCGTTGCGCGACGCGGGGCTGCCGGCCCGGGCCGTGCGGGGGCTGACCATGATCGAGGTGTCGGTGCCGGCCCTGGTCGGGGTCGTCATCGGTGTGGCGGCGGGCCTGCTGGCGATCGTGTCGGCGGCCCCGCGGCTCCCGCTCGTCGACCAGAGCACACCGGGACCGCCGCTCGACCTCCACCCGGCATACGGCCCGATGCTGATCGTGGTGGGCGTGACCGCAGCGATCGTGCTGGTGATCGCGGGCGCGGCGGGGCTGGTCGAGGGGCGCTCCCGCCGGAGCGAGCGATGACCGCGTCGACGGCGGCCACTCGGACCGGGGGAGCTGCCGTTCGTACCGTCGGCGTCGTGCACGTCTACCGGGTCTTCGGTACCGACGTCGCGGCACTGCGCGGCGTCGACCTCGACGTCGCTCCGGGCGAGCGGGTCGCACTGCTCGGTCCGTCCGGCTCGGGCAAGTCCACCCTGCTCAGCGTGCTGGCCGGGCTGCGTCGGCCGTCGGCGGGGTCGGTGCTGGTCGACGGCGACGACGTCGCCCGGTTCTCCGAGGGGCGGATGTATCGCTACCGAGCGGCGACCGGTCTGATGCTGCAGGGTGCCGCGTCCAACCTGTTGTCGTACGCCACCCCGGCGGAGAACGTCCGCTTCGCCCGGACGGGCACCCGAGCGGCTCTCGGCGCCGGCCGGCAGGTGCTGGAGCTTGCCGGCCTGCACGACGAGCGGCGGACGGTGGACCGGCTCGACCGGGCCGGCCAGCAGGCGGTCGCGCTGGCGGTGGCGGTGATGAACGCGCCCCGGCTGCTGCTCGTCGACGAGCCGACCAGCCAGCTCGACGACGACGAACGCGACCACCTGCTCGACGCGCTGGTCGAGGCGACGCAGCAGGCGGGCACAACGGTGGTCATGGTCACCCACGACGAGGCCGTCGCCGCCCGGATGCAGCGCATGATCCGGATGCGCGACGGCCGGATCGGCGCCGAGGGCCTGCGACACGAGCAGTACGCGGTGATCGGGTCCGACGGCTCGGTGCAGTTGCCGGAGGAACTGCTGGCGACCTGGCCGGCCGGGTCGACCGTCCGGGTGCAGGCGGCCTCGGCGGACGAGATCCGCCTGCTCCGCCGGGCCGACGAGAGTCGTGAACAGTGACCGGGCCCGGATCGGATGCCGGCCTCCGCGCACGTGGTCTGGCCATCAGCCGCTCGGGCCGGACGGTGACGCGCGGGCTCGACCTGGACGTACCGGCCGGGGGCTGGGCCGGCATCGGCGGTGGGCCCACCGCAGACACGTCGGCCCTGCTGGCAGTGATTGCCGGCCGGCGCCGGCCGGACGCGGGCGAGCTGCTGCTGGGCGGACGTCCGCTGGACGCCGGGCGGGTCGGCTACGTCACCGGTGAGCACCGGCTGATCGGCACCCTGACGGCGGTCGAGAATCTCGCCGTGGTGCCGTACGACATGGGCGGCAGCCCGTCGCGGCGTTGGGCCAGGGCGGAGAAGCAGCTGGCGGCGGTCGGGCTGCCGAGCTCGTCGTGGCACAACCTGACCGAGCAACTGTCCGGTGGCCAGCAGCAGCGGGTGGCGATCGCCCGTGCCCTGGTCGCGCGGCCCCCGCTGGTGGTGCTGGACGACCCGGCCAGTGAGCTCGATCCGGACAGCACCGCACTGCTGGTTTCCGTGCTGGCCGGTGCGGTGGCGGCCGGCGGCTGTGGCGTGCTGGCGACCGGCGACGAGCGCCTGCGGGCCCTCTGCACCATCTGGATCGGGTGAGCAAGCGCCCGCAGACGGCGTACGACCGTGGTCTGATGTCTGCGGTAGGGCCGCCGTCTAGGCTGCCGGGCGAGATGTCTGTGTTCGAGGTGCGCGACCGCGCGTGGCTGTTCGACTTCTGCCTGGCCGCCGTCGTCGGCCTCGCTGTCGTCGGGCTCGCCGGCCACGACGTCGACACTGCGCTCGCCTCGTCGGTCCTCGCGGCCTCGCTGCTGTTCCGCCGCTCGCACCCGAGTGTGGCGCTCGCGCTCGGGATCGTCGGGTCGCTGGCACTGCTGGGCGTGGCGGACACGCCGCAGCCGGCGATCGTGGTGGTGCCCATCCTGGTCTACAGCGTGGCCCGCTGGTCGGATGGCCGGCACGGCCTGATCGCCCTGGTGGCGGCCCTGTTCGGCGCCGTGCTGGGACCGCTGCGCTGGACCGGACAGTCTCTGGACGCAGGCAGCTTCGTGCCGTTCGCGATCACCCTGGTCGCCTGCGCTGCGATCGTGGCCGGTGCCTACCTGCTCGGCAGCCGGTTGCGCGAGGCGCGCCAGCGCCAGCGCGAGCGGCAGGAGGAGGCGATTCGCGAGCGGAAGCTGGTGGAGTCCGAGCAGCAGCAGCGAGCCCAGGTGGCGACGATCAGCGAGCGCAACCGGATCGCTCGCGAGCTGCACGACATCGTCGCCCACTCGCTGTCAGTGATCGTGGTCCAGGCCGAGGGAGGCCGGGCGCTGTCGGCGAAGCGCCCGGAGGCGGCTCCGGACGTCTTCGGCACCATCGCCGAGACCTCGCGGCAGGCGCTGGCCGAGACCCGGCACATCGTCGGCCTGTTGCGCGGCGAGGCGGGCCGGTCCGACCCGACCGCCTATGCGCCGACGCCCGGGCTGGAGGATCTCGCCAGCCTGGTGCATCGCACCTCGGAGACGTACGAGTACAGCAGCTTCGGGGCCCCGCCGCCGGTCAGTCAGGCGCTCGGGTTGAGCAGCTACCGGATCGTTCAGGAGTCGCTGACGAACGTGCTGAAGCACGCTGGTCCGGGTGCCTGCGCACGCGTCACGGTGGCCTACACCGCCGATGCGATCGAGCTGGAGATCAACGACGACGGCGTCGGCGCCGCAGCCACGCCAGGTCCGGCCGGCCACGGCCAGGAGGGGATGCGCGAGCGGGTGGCCTTGCACGGGGGGTGGATCGCGGCCGGACCGCGGGTGGGCGGCGGCTACCAGGTGCGGGCCTGGCTGCCGCTGGACCCGGCACCGGCCGCGCGTCCGGTCCAACCCTTCCCGATGCGCACATGAGCATCGGTGTCCTCCTGGTCGACGACCAGGCGCTGGTCCGCAGCGGCTTTCGGATGCTGCTCGAGGCCGAGGACGACATCGAGGTGGTCGGCGAGGCGGCGGACGGCTGGGAGGCCGTCCAGGCACTGGCCTCGACGTCCGCCGACGTGGTCTTGATGGACGTCCGGATGCCGCGGATGGACGGGGTCGAGGCGACCCAGCGGATCACCGACGCCGGCCTGCCGGGCCGGGTGCTGGTGCTCACCACCTTCGATCTGGACGAGTACGTCTATGCGGCGCTCCGAGCCGGCGCGAGCGGGTTCCTGCTCAAGGACGCCAGGCCGGACGAGCTGCTGTCCGCGATCCGCAACGTCGCCGCCGGTGATGCCGTGGTGGCGCCGAGTGCCACCCGGCGGCTGCTGGCCCACGTCGTGCCGCATCTGCGCCCGCCGGCCGCCGAGCAGGGGCCGGACCCCCGGCTCGCGGTGCTGACGGCGCGGGAGATCGACGTCCTCCGCGAGATCGCGGGCGGGGCCACCAACGCCGAGATCGGTGCCCGGCTCTATCTGGCCGAGGGGACCGTCAAGACCCACATCGGACGGCTGCTGGCCAAGCTGGAGGTCCGGGACCGGGTCGGCCTGGTGCTGTTCGCCTACGACGTCGGTCTCGTCGATCGCTGATCCGACGGCGCGCCGCCGGGACCCAGGTCGTACCCGGGTCTGGCCTGCGCTCCGATGCCGGACCCCTGTTCGGCCGCCTAGCGTGGCCGAGCGTGACTGCCTCTACCGCGTCCGGCCTCGCGCCGGGCCCGTCCGCCCGCCGAACCGCCGGCCTCCGCACCGCCGGCCTCCGCACGATCGCGCTGACCAAGGAGTACGGCGCCGGCCGGACCCGTGTCCGAGCCCTCGACGGCGTCGACCTCGACCTCGACGCCGGGTCGTTCACGGCCATCATGGGACCGTCCGGTTCCGGCAAGTCGACGCTGCTGCACTGCCTGGCCGGACTGGACCGTCCCACCGGCGGTCAGGTCTTTCTCGGTCCGACCGAGCTCGGTTCACTCGATGACCGCGCCCTGACCCGGATCCGCCGGGACCGGATCGGCTTCGTCTTCCAGAGCTTCAATCTGTTGCCGACCTTGACCGCGCGGGCCAACATCACCCTTCCGCTGGACCTGGCCGGCCGGCGAGTGGACCGCGCCGAGCTGGACGCGGTGGTTGCCTCGCTCGGTCTCACCGACCGGCTCGATCATCGTCCGAGTGAGCTCTCCGGCGGACAGCAGCAGCGGGTGGCGATCGCTCGCGCGCTGGTCACCCGGCCGGAGGTGCTGTTCGCCGACGAGCCCACCGGCGCGCTCGACTCGATCACCGGCCAGACCCTGCTCAGTCAGCTGCGCCGGGCCAGCCTGGAGACCGGCCAGACCGTCGTGATGGTCACCCACGACCCGATCGCGGCGTCCTACGCGGCCCGGGTCGTGCTGCTGTCCGACGGCCGTCCGGCCGACGATCTGGACCGGCCCGACCCCGAGTCGATCGTCCGCGCGCTGACGAGCCTGAGCCGATGAGCGGGCCCCGGACGAGCATGGCCCGACTGGCCTGGTCGGAGGTCCGCCTGCACCCGGTCCGCTATGCGGCCACCCTGGCCGCTACCGCGATCGGGGTCGGCTTCGTGGTGGCGCTGCTGGTCTTCGTCCCGACCCAGTTCCGCGGGATCGGGGCGCGGGCCACCGCCTCGACGGCGGTCGCCGACGTGGTGGTGAGCGGCGTCGACGACCGGGCCGGCACCTTCGCGGCGAGGCTCGCGGCGCAGCCCGGCGTCGCGGCGGTCGACCGGCGGCTGGAGGTGCAGGCGGAGCTGAGCGCCCACGGGCACCCCGGCTCCATCCGGCTGCTGTCGCTGCCGAGCGATCCGCGGCTGAACTGGCTGCACCTCTCCTCGGGCCGGTGGCCGGCGGCCGGAGAGCTGGTGGTCAGCGGGGCGACCGCGGCGGCGTACGACCTGCGGGTCGGCGATCCGGTCGAGGTGGGGCTCGGCGGCAGCGGGTCGTCGAGCCAGCAGCGGCTGACGGTCTCGGGGATCACCGACGAGGGCCGGTCGCTGTTCGAGGGACTCCAGCCGGCCGGCCTGGTGCCGGTCGCGACGTTTCCCGCCGAGTCGGCCCGCTATCCGACCTTCCTGGTGCTGGCCGAGCCCGGGGTCGACCCGGGCCTGCTGCGCACCCGGCTCGCCGGGCTGGTGCCCGCGGATGCCGTCGTGCAGACCTCCGCAGACCTCGGCCGGCAGGCCGTGGATCAATTGAGCGGCGGGGCTCAGGCCGCTCAGCTGCTGCTGCTCACCTTCGGCGCGATCGCGCTGCTGGTCGGCGCCATGATCGTGACCAACACCCAGTTGCTGGTGGTCGCACAGCGCCGCCGCCAGATCGCGCTGCTGCGGGTGGTGGGTGCGGACCGGCGGCAGGTCCGGCGCAGTCTGCTCGCCGAGATCGCGCTGGTCGGATCGCTCGGCAGCGTCGGCGGTGCCGCGCTCGGGGTCGCCCTGGCCGTACTGGTCTCGGCCGGGCTGCACAGTCTGGGTGGCGGCGTGGTCGTGCCGCTCGGTCAGATCGCGATAGCGGTCGCCGTCGGAGTGGCGGTCGGGTTGGCGGCCAGCCTGGCGCCGACCTGGCGGGCCACCCGGATCGCGCCGATCGAGGCGTTGCGGCCGGTCGCGGACGCGGCGGTGGAGCACCGGACCGGGCGGCTGCGCATCGTCGTCGGCGCAACCCTGGTGCTGCTCGGCGCCGGCGGGATCGTGACCGGCGGCCTGGTGCCGCCCGCGGCGTTCCTGATGGCCGTCGCCGGCTCGTTCGTGCTGGCCGTCGGCATCCTGGCGCTGGCCCCGCTGTATGTCCCGCCGCTGCTGCGGGTTGCCGGCCGGCTGGTGGGCCGGGCCGGCCCGACCGCACAGCTGGCCGCCGCCAACCTGGCACACCATCCGCGCCGGACGGCGGCCACCGCGACCGAGCTGATGCTGGCCGTCGGCCTGATCGTCACCCTCCAGGTCGGAGCGGCCAGCGTCAAGGTGTCGGTCCGGGACGAGGTCGCCCGACAATTCCCCGTCGACGTGTCGGTGCTGAGCGCCGACGTGCCCATCTCGCCGACCGTGCGCGCGGCGGTGGCCGCCGTACCGGGCGTGCGCGCCGTCGAACCGGTCGTCATGACCGACGCCCGGGCAGTGGCCGGCTCGCATGCTGCATCGGCCGCACCCGAGGGTGCGGGTGTCGAGATCGGAGTGGTCGGACTCGCGCCGAGCGCGGCGCGGGTCGTCGGCGGCGGCTTCGAGGACGTACGGCCCGGTGTCGCCCTGGTGCACCCCTTCACGCTCGAGATGCTGTCGGCCAAGGCCGGCGACCCGGTCCGGCTGGACGTCGGCCGGCGCTCGGTGGTGCTGCGGCTCGCGGCCAGCGACCTCGCCGACGCCGGGCAGGTGGTGGTGCCGGCCTCGGCCTTGGCCCGGCTCGCTCCGGCGGCGGATGTCCGGCTGCTCTGGGTGCGGACCGATCAGGACCGGCCCGCGCAGATCCTGGCCGGGATCAACGCCGCCAGCTCCGCCCAGCTGGGGCTCGAGGTCGGCGGGTCGCTCGTGCAGTCCGCCGCGGTGGCCTCCGCCGTCGACGCCGTCCTGCTGGTGGCGACCGCCCTGCTCGGGGTCGCGGTGCTGATCGCGCTGGTCGGGGTCGGCAACACGATCAGCCTGTCGGTGATCGAGCGGGCACGTGAGTCGGCCCTGCTCCGCGCACTCGGCGTTCAGCGTCGCCAGTTGCGTGGCATGCTCGCGGTCGAGGCGGCGCTGCTGGCGGTGGTGGCCACCCTGGTGGGCGTGGTCTGCGGGATCGGCTTCGGCGTGATCGGGACGCACAGTCTCGGCACCCAGCTCGGTCTGGCGCGGGTGCACTACACCGTGTCGGTGCCGCAGACCGCGCTGGTGGTGGCCGTCGCCCTGCTCGCCGGGCTGGTCGCCTCGGTCCTGCCCGGGCGCCGGGCCGCGGCCGCCGACCCGGCCCGGCTGCTGGCCGACGACTGAGCTCGGTCAGCCGAAGCCGTATTCCTTGGTGTGCGGTGGTGGCGTGGTGCCCATCACCCAGGCCGCGAAGAACGGGGCCAGGTCGACCGACGTGACCGACTGCGCGGTGATCATCCACTCCTCGGTGCTGCGGCTGCCGGGCCGTTGCGCCCACTCCCGAGACAGCTTGACGAACGCGGCGTCGCCGATCCGGTTGCGGAGCGCCTGCAGCAGCATCGGGCCGCGGGTGTAGACGGCGTCGAACAGGTGGTCGGCGCCCGGGTCGATCATGGTGATCTGCCAGAAGTCGGGGTCGTCCTTGGTGGCCCGATAGGCCTGTTCCAGCCGGTCGTTCATGCTGCGGCCGCCGATGCTGGTGAGGTAGGCCCACTGGCCCCAGCTCGCGTACCCCTCGTTGTCGAAGATGTCGTTCCACTGCCGCACGGTGACGTTGTCGCCGAACCACATATGAGTCAGCTCGTGTGAGACCAGCCCGGGGGCGAACTGGCCGTCGAGGATGGACTCGGCGCCGTACACCGGCCGGGTCTGGGTCTCCAGCCCGCCGAAGCCGAGCCGGTGGGCGGGGACGACGCCGCCGATCTCGGCGAACGGGTACGGCCCGAACCACCGGCTCAGCGTCTTGACGATCTTCGGCGACGGCTCCATCGCGGCGAACGCCTTCTGCCGGTCCTCGGGGCTCAGCTGCTCGCTGACCGCGTACACCGCCTGCAGGCCGTCGACCGTGCTCTGCCGGATCTCGTACTGGCCGATGCTGACGAAGTTCAGGTACGTCGCCATCGGCTTCTCACACAGCCAGTGCCAGGTCGCGGTGTCGGGGTCGGAGTCGCTGTCGCGGGAGACCAGCCGGCCGACGCTGATCGCCTCCATCCCGTTCGGCACCGTGACCGAGACGTCCATCAGGGCCGGGTCGGAGGGATGATCGTTGGACGGGAACCACCACGCGGCGCTCTCCGGCTCGCCGGCGGCGGTCCACTCCTGGTTGGTGACCGACCAGGGATGTCCGCGCGGGGAGGCGATCTTCGCCGGATCGCCGGCGTAGCTGACCACCACCGTGAACGTGCTGCCCGCCTTGATCGGAGTCTGCGGGGTGACCTGGACGTCCTGCAGGCCCCGCTGCTCGACCTGGGCCGGACTGCCGTCGACGGTCACCGCGTCGGTCTTCAGCACCAGGTCGTAGAAGAACGAGCTCAGGTCCTTGGTCGCCCGGGCCGTGATCGTGGTGGTGCCGGTGATCGACTGTGTCCTGGGGTCGAACCGGATCGCGATCGCGTACTTGGTCGCGTCGTAGCCGGAGCTGCCGTAGTCGGGGAAGTACGGGTCGCCGGCCCCGGCTCCGCCCGCGGACGGCTGATCCGGTTCGCGCCCGGTGCCGGGCGGAGCCGGCTCGACCGCCCGGGCGGAGCGGACGGCGATCGCGATGCCGACAGGCACGGCCAGCAGCAGCAGCAGGAAGATCGGCATGATCACCGCGATCGCGTACGCGGCGGCGGGCGGGCGGTGCCGCGGTTCTTCCGGCTCCGGCGGCGCGGCCCAGCCTGGGTTCACGTATCGCGGGTCGCGCGGGTCTCGGACGGTCACGGGCGAGGCTTCTCGGGAGTGAGGATCGATTCTGGGCGACACGCTTTTTCGTCGCCGAGAATCGTGACGAACGAGTGAGATCCCGCCGAGTCCGTGACCGCGGAGCGCGGAGCGCGACCATCGGGTTCGGTCATGGGCGAGGCTTCTCGGGAGTGAGGATCGATTCTGGGCGACACGCTTCTTCGTCGCCGAGAATCGTGACGAACGAGTGAGATCCCGCCGAGTCCGTGACCGCGGAGCGCGGAGCGCGACCATCCGGTTCGGTCATGGTGTCGCCGCTCAGCGCTCGACGTGCACGAGCGAGCGCAGGCCGCGCTCCAGGTGCCAGGCGACGTACGCGGCGGTCAGCCCGCTCGCTTCCTTGGTGACCCGCGGGTCAAGGTCGCGAGTGTCGGCCCAGCGGCCCTCAAGCAGCGCCCCGAGCAGGCGCAGCGTCTCGATCGAGGGCCGGGCCGAGCCGGACGGCCGGCAGGGCTCGCAGACCACGCCGCCGGCGCCGGGGGAGAACGCCGAGTGGGGCCCGACCACCCCGCAGCGGGCGCAGTCGGTGAAGGTCGGTGCGTAGCCCGCGACTGCCAGCGAGCGCAGCAGGTAGGAGTCCAGGATCAGCGAGGCAGGGCGCGGACCGTCGTTCGTGCCGCGGTTGAGCACGCCCAGAGCGCCGACCAGCAGCAGGTACTGCTGGACGGCCGGCTCGCGCTCCTCGACCACCAGCCGGTCGGCGGTCTCCAGCATCACCTGGCCGGCGGTATAGGCCGGATAGTCGGCCACCAGCGGCTCACCGAAGGCGTGCAACGACTCGACCTGGGTCACCACGTCCAGCGTGCGTCCCTCGGCGAACTGCAGGTCGACGTGGGAGAACGGTTCGAGCCGGGCGCCGTACTTCGACGACGTCCGGCGGACGCCCTTGGCCACCGCACGGATCTTCCCGCGGCCCCGGCTGAGGAAGGTGATGATCCGATCCGCCTCGCCGAGCTTGTGCGTCCGAAGCACCACGGCTTCGTCGCGATAGGTCGGCACCTCGCTATTGTCCCTGATGTGCCAAGGACCCGCCGCGACCGCGAACCCGCGCGCCGGGCGGGTCGTTCCCCGCGCCCACCGGTGCCGCACCCGAGCGGGGCCCGTCCGCCGGCGATCCCGGCGGACAAGGTGCCGCAGCACGTCGCGATCGTGATGGACGGCAACGGCCGCTGGGCCAAGGCGCGGGGGCTACCACGGACCGACGGGCACGCGATGGGCGAGGCCGCCCTGTTCGACGTGATCGAGGGCGCGATCGAGATCGGCGTGAAGTATCTGTCGGCGTACGCGTTCTCCACCGAGAACTGGCGCCGCTCGCCGGACGAGGTCCGCTGGCTGATGGGTTTCAACCGGGACGTGATCCGGCGCCGCCGCGACCAGATGGACGCGATGGGCGTCCGGGTCCGCTGGGCCGGCCGCCGGCCACGGCTGTGGCGGAGCGTGATCACCGAACTGGAGGATGCCGAGCGGCGGACGGTCGACAACGACGTCCTCACCCTGCAGTTCTGTGTGAACTACGGCGGCCGCGCCGAGATCGTCGACGCGGTCCGGCAGATCGCAGCGCTGGCGGCGGCGGGCCGGCTGGATCCGGACCGGATCACCGAGGAACGGTTCCGGCAATTCCTGGACGAGCCGTCGATTCCGGATGTGGACCTGTTCGTCCGGTCGTCCGGGGAGCAGCGGACCTCGAACTTCCTGCTCTGGCAGAGCGCGTACGCCGAGCTGGTCTTCCTCGACCGGCTCTGGCCGGACTTCGACCGGCGCGACCTCTGGCACGCCATCCAGCTGTACGCCGACCGCGACCGACGCTACGGCGGCGCGGTGCCCAATCCGGTCGCGCCACCGCCCACCGTCTGACCCCGCCCCCCGCCTGACCCCGCCCCCCGCCCGACCCCGCCCCCCGCCCGACCCCGCCCGC